>NZ_AP014564.1:838812-1438812 GCF_002369955.1 Ichthyobacterium seriolicida | reverse complement strand
ATAAAATATCTCATCATTTATAACTATAAACCCTCAATAACCTAAATTTGGACGTAGCCACTTTTCTACATCGCAAATATCCATATTTCTACGCCTCGCTAAATCTTCTATTTGATCTTTAGATATCTTACCTATTCCAGTGTATCTAGCCTCTTTATTAGCGAAATAATATCCAGATATGGAAGAATTCGGCAACATAGCTAAATTATCAGTTAGAGAAATTCCTATCTTTTTTTGCGCATCTAAAATATTTAGAACAGTAGTCTTTTCAAAGTGATCAGGACAGGCTGGATAACCCGATGCAGGGCGTATGCCTACATATTTCTCTCTTATTAATTCTTCATTAGTGAAATCTTCATTACTGCTATATCCCCAGTAATTCGTCCTGACCTTAAAGTGAAGATACTCTGCAGTAGCCTCTGCAAAACGATCAGATATGGCCTTTATCATAATGGATTTATACTCATCGTGGTCTTCTCTGTATTTAGATACTAATTCATCCCCGCCGAAAACTGATATAGCAAAACATCCTATGTAGTCATCCCTCTCCTCTTTTGGAGCTATAAAATCCGAGAGTGAGATATAAGGTAACCCTTTGGCTTTTTTCAATTGCTGACGAACAGTTCTAAAAACACCTCTAATACTATTTCTGCTCTCGTCTACGTATACTTCTATATCATCGTGATTAACTGTATTAGCTGGGAATAAACCTAAAATTGCATTTATCTCCAAATAATTATTTTTTACCACATCATCTATCATACACAACGCATCGTTATATAACTTTTTTGCTTCCTTACCCTTTGTCTTATGATTTAATATCTCCGGAAATTTACCAGTCATTTCCCAAGTAGCGAAAAAAGGAGACCAATCTATAAATTCTAATATCCTCTTAAGAGATATTTTATTTAATAGTTTAATTACCAAGTGATTAGGTTTTTTAATTTCTGTGTTTTTCCAATCTATCTTATATCTATTTTTTCTACACTCCTCAATAGTCAGATATATTTTTTTAGAAGATTTATTCAAAAATTTCTCTCTAATATGTGAGTATTCTTTTTTTATATCAGCCAAAAATGAATCCTTACTTTTACCCAATAGAGATTCTATGACAGTCACACTACGAGAAGCATCTATAACATGTACCACGCCATTGTCATACTCAGGTTCTATCTTAACGGCAGTGTGAGTTTTAGATGTTGTAGCACCACCTATTATAAGGGGAATCTTCAAATTATTTCTCTTCATCTCCTTGGCTAAAAATACCATTTCATCTAAAGAAGGGGTAATAAGTCCACTGAGACCTATTACATCTACATTTTCCTCTATGGCTGTCTTAATTATCTTCTCAGGAGGAACCATCACTCCTAAATCTACTATCTCATAATTATTGCAACCCAAAACTACATTGACTATGTTTTTGCCTATATCGTGAACATCACCTCTAACGGTCGCCATGAGTATTTTTCCAGAATAATTGCGAGTATCTTCTTTTGTCTCCATATACGGCAATATACACTCAACCGCCTTTTTCATAACACGAGCAGACTTTACAACTTGAGGTAAAAACATCTTTCCATCTCCAAATAAATCTCCCACAGTATTCATGCCATTCATGAGATAAATCTCTATCACCTCTATGGGTTTTGATACACTTTTTCTAGCCTCTTCGACGTCTTGAACAATATATTCTGCTACTCCCTTTACCAAAGAATAAGTAATGCGATCTTGTAAACTCTCCTCTCTCCAAACTTGGCTTTTTACCTCTTTTTTATTAGTTGTATCTTTTATCTTATCGGCATAGTCTAACAAACGTTCTGTAGAATCTGCTCTGCGATTTAATAAAACGTCTTCCACTAATTCTAAAAGCGGTTCTTTTATATTGTCATACACCTCTAACATAGAAGGATTTACAATCCCAAATGTCATGCCGTTTTTTATAGCGTGGTATAAAAATGAAGAATGCATGGCTTCTCTAACCACATTGTTACCTCGAAAAGAAAAAGATACATTACTAACTCCACCACTAATATGAGCATGAGCAAGATTCTCAGATATCCATTTAGTGGCTCTAAAGAAATCTATTGCATTGTTATTGTGTTCTTCCATCCCAGTAGCTACTGGGAAAATATTGGGATCAAATATTATATCCTCTGGAGGAAAGTCCGCTTTTTCTACTAAAATATTGTACGACTTTTCACATATACTTATACGCCTTTGGTAAGTATCGGCCTGTCCCTTTTGGTCAAAAGCCATTACCACTATAGCTGCACCAAATCTCTTTATAAATTTTGCTTGAGTGATAAAATTCTCCTCACCATCTTTCAGACTAATGGAATTGACTATTCCCTTACCCTGTATAACCTTTAAGCCCGCTTGTATTATTTCCCATTTAGAACTATCTATCATTATAGGCACGCGCGATATATCTGGATCTGAAGCTATTAAATTCAAAAATTTAACCATGGATTCCTTACCATTTATAAGCCCGTCATCCATATTGACATCTATAACCTGTGCCCCTCCCTCGACCTGATCTTTTGCTATAGATAAGGCCTCTTCAAACTTGTCTTCCTTTATTAAACGTAAAAATTTTCTGGATCCAGATACATTAGTACGCTCTCCTATATTGACGAAATTACTGTCCTCTGTAATTATTAGAGGTTCTAGTCCCGATAATTTCGTAGCTTTCCTTTTCATATTTTAATATTAAAATATTCTCCTAGTATAATTTTTAGATATCCTAGATATTTCTGCTATATGATCTGGAGTAGTGCCACAACATCCCCCTACTATATTTATCAATCCTCTTTTAAAAAATTCTTCAATTTTTTCTCCCATCATTTCTGGAGTCTCATCGTATTGCCCAAAAGCATTTGGCAATCCTGCATTGGGATGAACACTTATATTAAACTCTGATTTATCCGATAATATCTGTAAATATGGAAGTATTTGTTCTGCCCCCAAAGCGCAATTTAACCCTATGCTCAAAAGGGGAACGTGAGAGACTGATATCAAAAAAGCTTCAGTCGTCTGACCCGATAGAGTTCTACCACTAATATCAGTAATAGTTCCCGATAGCATGATAGGAATATGTACATTCTTTTTTTTCATAGCCTCTTGACAGGCAAACATAGCAGCTTTGGCATTTAGAGTATCAAATACAGTCTCTATTAAAAATATATCAACTCGACCATCTATCAAAGCCTCACACTGCTGCTGATATGATATAGCTAATTCATCAAATGTAATGGATCTAAAACTAGGATTATCTATATCTGGAGATATACTAGCTGTTTTATTAGTAGGACCTATAGCTCCTGCTACAAATCTCGGTTTTTCTTCTGAACTATACTTTTGAGCAGCCTTTTTAGCCAATACAGCTGACTCGTAATTTATCCTATATACCTCATTTTCTAGATTGTAATCACTCTGAGCAATACTAGTGCCCGAAAAAGTATTAGTCTCTAAAATATCTGCCCCAGCAATCAAATATTTTTCGTGTATCTCTGAAATGACATCAGGCTGAGTTATAGATAAAATATCATTGTTTCCCTTTATAGGGTTTTCAATGTCTTTATATTTATCACCTCTGTAATCCTTTTCCGAAAAATCATATTCCTGTATCATAGTGCCCATAGCTCCATCTAATATGAGTATGCGCTCACCTAATATTCTATTTAATATAGAATCTGTCACTTTTGAATTTTTTAAAATACAAGAAATAGAAGGAATACAAGTACCCATACTAATGAGTATGGGTATTACTATTGATTAGTATCTATAACTTAGATCGTTATAATCCATCTATGCAGATATAGATTTAGTTACCTCATCACTAGCCTCCTGTAAAGTTATAGCAGGAATAACTTTTAATCCGCTTTCAACTATTAATTCCTTTGCCTTTTCAGCATTAGTACCCTGTAATCTCACTATAATTGGCATATCTGTAAGTTGTTCTTTTATATTTTTATACGCATCGCATATGCCTTGAGCTACTCTATCACATCTGACTATACCTCCAAATATATTTACCAATATAGCCTTTACATTTTTGTCTTTCAATATAATGCGAAAAGCCTTTTCTACCCTTTCAGCATCAGCTGTTCCACCTACATCTAAAAAGTTAGCCGGATTACCCCCAGCCTGCTTTATAATATCCATGGTCGCCATAGCTAATCCAGCTCCATTTACCATACAACCTACATTCCCATCTAATTTGACAAAATTTAATCCAGCTTCATTAGCCTCTATCTCGGTAGAATCTTCCTCTTCTTTGTCTCGCATCTCAGCGTAATCCTTATGACGATATAAAGCATTATTGTCTAATACCACCTTAGCATCCACAGCTAATATCTTATTATCTGATGTTTTTAAAACTGGATTTATCTCAAAAAGAGATGAATCAGATTCGTAATAAGCCTTGTAAAGATTAGTGACAAACTTAATCATATCCTTTAAAGCATCCCCTTTCAGACCTAAATTAAAAGCTATCTTTCTAGATTGAAATCCTGTTAATCCAACTTTAGGATCAATTTCTTCCACAAATATTTTTTCTGGAGTCTTATCTGCAACTTCCTCTATGTCCATCCCTCCTTCTGTGGAATACATAATCATATCTCTACCTGTGCTTCTATTCAAAAGCACCGACATATAAATTTCATCTGTGTCGGAATCTCCTGGATAATACACATCTTCACATATGAGTACTTGATTCACTCTCTTACCCTCTTTAGGAGTCTGAGGAGTTATCAATTGCATTCCCAAAATACTTGAAGCGTGTTGCTCTACTTCCTCTAGTGATTTAGCTAACTTTACTCCACCTCCTTTACCCCTACCCCCAGCGTGTATTTGAGCTTTCACCACATAAAACTTACTACCTGTAGTCTCAGATATTTTTTTAGCAGCATCTACAGCCTCTTGAACTGTCTTAGCTACAAAACCTCTCTGTATCCTTACCCCAAAGCTATTTAAAATCTCCTTTCCTTGATATTCGTGTAAATTCATCTTTTTTTTAGTTTAAAATATTCATAGCATTTAATAAAATATAATCAGCTATAACCATTGCAGCCATAGATTCTACTATAGGAACGGCCCTAGGAACCACACAAGGGTCATGTCTACCCCTCCCTACTATATTTATATTCTCATTGTTCTTATCTGTGGATATCTGATCTTGCATAATTGTTGCTACAGGCTTAAATGCAACTCTGAAATATATATCCTCTCCATTGGATATCCCTCCCTGTATACCTCCTGAAAAATTTGTCTTTGTTCCTCCCCCCTTCACAAAAAGATCATTATGTTTAGAGCCTAACATCTTAGTCCCTTCAAATCCACTTCCGTATTCAAATCCCTTCACCGCATTTATCGATAACATAGCCTTACCTAATACAGCATGAAGTTTATCAAACACAGGCTCACCCAAACCTATTGGAACATTTTTTATTACACAACTAACAACACCCCCTATAGTATCTCCACTTTTCTTAACTTCCTCTATTAAAGATATCATCTCTTTAGATTTATCTAAATCCGGACATCTGACTATACTATTTTCAGCTTCTGAAAGATTATATTCATAATAAGGCTTATCTAAAGATATACTTCCAACAGACGAAACATATGCAGAAATACTTATATCATTTAAAAACTGCTTAGCTATACTACCTCCTATAACTCTACTTATAGTCTCTCTAGCAGAGGATCTGCCACCGCCTCTATAATCCCTATGTCCATACTTTTTATCATAAGTAAAATCAGCGTGAGAAGGCCTGTATATATCCTTTATATGATCGTAATCTTCAGATTTGTGATTTCTATTTTCTACTAGAAATCCTATGGGCATACCAGTAGTCTTTTGTTCAAAAATTCCAGATAGTAAAACTACTTGATCAAGCTCTTTTCGTGAAGTAGTAATGGAAGACTGTCCTGGTCTCCTCCTATCTAAATCTCTCTGAATTTTAGATATGTCTATCGTTATTCCAGGCGGAACTCCATCTACAATACCACCTACAGACCTTCCATGAGATTCACCAAAGCTAGTTAATCTGAATATTCTACCAAAAGTATTACCCACGATATACCTAATATATAGGTGACAAATGTAGTTTAAAATAAAAATCTATCAAATTAATCTAAACCCTTCATATATTGAATCAGCTCGATGATCTTATTAGAATAACCCCATTCATTATCGTACCAAGAAACAACTTTAACAAAGTTATCATTTAACATTATCCCAGCATTTGCATCAAAAATAGAGGTTCTGTAATCAGTTTGAAAATCTGTAGATACAACATCCTCCTCCGTATAACCTAAAATTCCTTTCATCTCACCTTCAGATGCTCTCTTCATAACCTGTTTGATAGTTTCGTAATCAGTAGCCTTTTCTAAAACACAGGTTAAATCTACTACAGATACAGTAGGAGTAGGAACTCTAAAAGACATACCCGTCAGCTTTCCTTCGAGTTCGGGAATTACTTTTCCTACAGCTTTTGCAGCTCCAGTAGAAGAGGGAATTATATTTTGTAGAGAACCTCTACCACCTCTCCAATCTTTACGAGAATGAGAATCCACAGTTTTCTGAGTAGCAGTAACAGCGTGAACTGTAGTCATCAAACCCTCTTTTAACCCAAAATTGTCATTTAAAACCTTAGCTATAGGAGCTAGACAATTAGTAGTACAAGAAGCATTAGATACAATAGTCATATCCTTAGTGAGCTTATCGTGATTCACCCCCATAACAAACATTGGAATATCATCTTTAGAAGGCGCAGAAATAATTACCTTTTTAGCTCCTGCATCAATATGACTCTTAGCTTTTTCCTCTGTTAAAAATAGCCCTGTAGATTCAACAACATATTCAACGCCCACATCTCCCCACTTTAAATCAGAAGGATTCCTCTCATTGCTGACTCTAATATGTTTTCCATTTACCATTAGATTACCATTGTCTACTTCTACTACTCCATCAAATTTCCCATGGGTGGAATCGTATTTCAACATATAAGCTATATAGTCTACATCTATGAGATCATTTATCGCTACTACCTCTATATCATCTTTGGTTAAAGCCACTCTAAATACCAATCTTCCTATTCTTCCAAATCCATTAATACCTATTTTCGTCTTGTTCATGATTATACAATTAACAACATACTATATTTAAATTAACCTTATACTAAAAAAACAAGCCTTGTAAGTGCTTGTTTTGTAATTATCCCTGTTTTAGGATATGTATTTTCTCCTCATTATCCATATCTATGAGGATATTATCCCCTTCTCTTATTTTCTTACTTATTACCTCTTCTATCAAACTATCTTCAATCAACTTTTGTATTGTCTTTTTTAAATACCTTATGCCGTAATCTTTATTATATCCCTTTTTTGCTATATAGCTTTTAGTACTCTTACTTATTTCAACACCATATCCTGAACGTTTAATTCTGGATGCCAAATCTAATAATTCTAAATCTATAATTTTCATAATATTTCTCTTGGTCAATGAATTAAATATTATGAAATCATCTATTCTACTTAAAAACTCTGGAGAAAAATGTTTTTTTAGAGCATCTGTTAAAACTTTGTCTTTAAGGAGGTCTTTATCCTCTTGCTTGGCAGAAGTTTCAAAACCTACTCCAGTGCCAAAATCTTGAAATTTTCTAGCTCCTACGTTGGAAGTCATAATGATTATAGTATTTCTAAAATTTATCTTTCTACCAATATTGTCGGTTATCTCTCCCTCATCTAGTATCTGAAGTATGGAATTCATAATATCTGGATGAGCTTTTTCTATTTCGTCGAGTAGTATTACAGAATAAGGTTTTGTTCTAACCCTTTCAGTCAACTGCCCCCCTTCTTCATATCCTACATATCCAGGAGGCGCACCCAATAAACGAGATAAAGAAAATTTCTCCATATACTCATTCATATCTATTCTTATTAGACTGTCGTCAGAATTAAACATGAGATCGTTTATAACCTTGGCCAATTTAGTTTTTCCAACTCCCGTTGGCCCTAAAAAGATAAAAGAACCTATAGGTCTATCAGGATCACTAAATCCAACCCTATTTCTCTGTATAGATTTTGCTACCTTATCTATAGCTTGATCTTGTCCAATTACTTCTTTTTTTATTCTCTTTGGTAAATCCACTAGCATATTCGTCTCGTATTCTGTTATTTTATTGGCTGGAATACCAGTTATAACAGATATTACCTCAGAGACATCGTGTTCTGATATTACTTGTCTGTTTTTTTTGACCTGTTCATGCCACTTAGATTGGATTATATCCATATTAATTTTTAACTGTTCTTCAGTTTCCAAAAGATTAGCTGCTTTTTCAAACAATTGATCTCTGACGGCTAGTTTCTTTTTTAGCTTGACGCTTTCTAATTTTTTTTCTAGCTTGGTCAACTCCTTTGGAACCTTTATATTCTTAATATGGACATTAGCTCCAGTTTCATCCAAAATATCTATGGCTTTATCTGGCAAATTCCTATCAAAAATATACCTAGACGACAATTCTATACAGGCCTTTATTGCATCATTCGTATATGTTACATTGTGATAATCTTCATATTTATCTTTTATGTTGAGTAATATTTCCAATGTGTTTTCCTTAGAAGTAGGATTGATTATTATCTTTTGGAATCGTCTGGCTAAAGCCCCATCTTTTTCTATATATTGACGATACTCAGAAATAGTAGTAGCCCCTATACACTGAAATTGTCCTCTAGCAAGAGCTGGTTTAAACATATTTGAAGCGTCCATAGAACCTGTGGCATTTCCCACACCAACTATAGTGTGTATTTCATCTATAAATAAAATAATATCCTTGTTGCTCTCTAACTCTTCCAAGAGATGTTTTAACCTCTCTTCAAATTGACCTCTGTATTTAGTTCCTGCTACAAGACCTGCTAAATCTAACATTAATACTCTCTTGCCAGATAACACTCTAGATATCTTTTTATTTGCTATACGCAAGGCTAATCCCTCTGCTATAGCAGACTTTCCCACACCTGGCTCTCCTATTAATATAGGATTATTCTTTTTTCTACGACTGAGAACTTGAGACAAACGTTTTATTTCTTTTTCCCTACCTATTATGGGATCTAATTTGCCCTCTTCTGCTAAAAAAGTTAAATCCTTGGAAAATAAGTTTAGTGTAGGAGTCTTATTATTTTTCTTTTTTACAATAATCATTTTCTTATCCTTCATGGAAGAATAGTTTGCTTTTTTTTCTTCTTCTTCTTCATCAAATGTCTCAGATCTTTTATTACTAACATCTTTCAATGAAAAAAAACTACTATCTAAACTTTTATACTCTTCTATAACTCTATTGTAATCAATAGAATATCTATTCATAATTATAGTTACTGGATCTTTTTTATTCTTGAGTATGCTCAAAAATAGATGAATAGTATCTAAAATATCATCCTCTAAATACTCTGCTTGCGCATATAAACCTACATCTAGTATTTCCTGAACTTCTTTAGTGTATGGAATGTTAATATATTCAGATTCACCGAGCTTACATAAATTTATAAAACCCCTTAAGAAACATATAGACCTAGTTAAACTATCAGGAGTCTTATCATCTAGATTTATAGAATTATATAACTCTTCTAATTCAAAAGAAATTGAATTTAATTCCTCATCATCTAATAAATTACCATCTATTCCTAGTATATCTATAAGTTTATTGTATATCTTCTTTAAGTCTTCAGTGTTTTTTATACCAGTGATGCCTATCTTAAGTAAAACACTAGATTCTATTAATCCCTCTATATCTTTATTTAAGTCAACTAATCCATCTCCCAATTTACTTATTATCCTAACTGGTATATCATCTGCTTTTGACAACATAGAAATCATCAAATGCTCAGTTCCTAAAAATTCAGTTCCAAAGCACAGAGAAGTATATTTACTCAATATAAATACTTCTTCTAACATTTTAGACCTTTGTATACTCATATTTAATCAAGTTTCAGATTAAAAAATATCACGCAAAGTAATGATTTAGGCAATATTATTCAATTATATAACAAACTAAACATCCACTTACCTATAACCTAACATCAAAAAAAAACATTACTTTTTTAGATAATTCCTTTATTTTCTTATAATTCTTGTGAAAAGATATCAAACAATAAATTTATCATTTATGAGATTTAAAATTGTTATTTTTTTCTATTTATATCATCATAAGGTGATCATACCCAAAAATGTGAAAAAAAAACAGATGAAATTTAAAGTTCAAATAAAAAATATAAATACCTTCAGATGCTATTGAAATGTTTTAAACAGAGTTAGTTTACAAACTCGTTTTTTTTAGACGCTTTTAGCGACAGTATCTGAGATAACTGGGAAGAGCTATCTGCATTTTATGAATTTACCGTATAAATCAGAAAAATTATTTACACGACCAAATTGATTGAAAACCTCAATGGAAAAATCAGGGAATACACCAAAAATAAATTGTCATTCCCAACTGATGAAATGCTGTTATAAAATCTACTTTTTTGGCCCTGAAGGAGACTACAAAAAAATGGCCCAAACCGATACTGAAATTGGGGAATAATCCTGAATCAATTTTTAACTTTTTTTTTGACAAAAGAGTTCGACTATGAATAAAAACAAAAAAAAGTATGTCATTTCTTATTTACACACTTTTCAGGATAGTGTCTTTTTTTATTCACTTAGAAGGTTTGATTTTCTTAACTCTTCAATTAAAGCATTTAATTTTTCCTCAGTAGCAGAAAGTTTTTCTTTAGTATTAGAGAGTTCCTCATTTAACTTGACATTCAATTTTATCATATGATTATAAATCGCTTGAGTAGCTGAGATATTCAAAGTGGTAAGGCCATCGTAATCTACTGATCGCAAATCATCTACCTCCTTACCATATACAAATACTTTATTTGGAGATACCTCATCTCCTAAATATACCACAAAAGTGTTAGCACTTTTTATCTCTTTTACTTTTACTAAAATCTCTTTGTTATCATCCAAAATTAATCTTACCATATCTCCCTTAGAAAAACCATGAGATTTCTTTGTAGTAATTGATGTGATATTATCAATAGTTTCTATCGAACTCGATGATTCATAGACGCTAGGAATCACACCACTATTCTTTTCTACAATATTTGGAACTATACCTTCTATCTGCTGAGCTATTACCTTCTTAAAATGCTGATTACCCAGTTTATTAGTATCTCTCATACTGTAATCCGTGATTTCTATATCTAAAAGTTTTTTAAGATCTGATTCTTTATCTGAAATGCCTATTATGCTCTTGATACGTTTATCAGAAAGAACTTGTATATTTTCTGCATAAACAGTTCTTGCATCTAAGAAAATTTGAGTAGTGGTCTTAGCATTACCAATGGTTACAGTATTATTCCCATGTCCTATAGCGTCATAACCTATAACTATCTCATTCTCGCTGTTATCTAATAACGATTTAGTATTAGCTCCTATGAAAATAGAATTATTTGATTCCTTGAGAGGTGTTTTTTTGTCACGAATATAATAACCAGCTTCACTTCCTATAGCTATATTATTATCACCTGTAGTCATATTATGTAAAGTATTTATCCCTATAGCTATATTTTCACTCCCTCTAGTCATTTCATATAAAGAGCGTCCACCTATTCCTACATTTCCTAATCCAAATACTAATTGGTTTAACGAGTAGGATCCAATTGAAGTATTCTGAGTAGCTTCAGTGTTATTAGCGAGAGAATATGCGCCAATAGAAATATTATCACTACCTATAGTATTATTTTCCAAACTTTTAAAACCAAAAGCCGTATTCCGATATCCACTGGTTATGGCGTTACCAGAGTTTATACCTAAAAAACTATTTTCTATACCAGTACCAGAAATAGCACCACCAGCAACAGGAACACCTCCACTAGTTCCATTACTGCCCTTTCCTGACCATTTAGTTATAAGGTTGCCTCTTGGGTCTTTTATAAGAGTAACGTTTTTATTTATCTTTTCGTCTAATTTTTTCCCCTGAGCTGCCGATAAGGCCTTTGCAGCATCATTAGTGGTTAAATCATCTACTATATCAAATATATTTAATTTAGTATCTACTTGATCCTTAAGACTCTTCCCCTGAGCTGCCGATAAGGCCTTTGCAGCATCATTAGTGGTTAAATCATCTACTATATCAGATATATTTAATTTAGTATCTACTTGATCCTTAAGACTCTTCCCTTTAGCTGCCGACAAGGCCTTTTTAGCATCATTAGTGGTTAAATCATCTACTATATCAGATATATTTAATTTAGTATCTACTTGATCCTTAAGACTCTTCCCTTTAGCTGCCGATAAGGCCTTTGCAGCATCATTAGTGGTTAAATCATCTACTATATCAGATATATTTAATTTAGTATCTACTTGATCCTTAAGACTCTTCCCTTTAGCTGCCGACAAGGCCTTTTTAGCATCATTAGTGGTTAAATCATCTACTATATCAGATATATTTAATTTAGTATCTACTTGATCCTTAAGACTCTTCCCCTGAGCTGCCGATAAGGCCTTATTAGAATCATTAGTGGTTAAATCATCTACTATATCAGATATATTTAATTTAGTATCTACTTGATCCTTAAGACTCTTCCCCTGAGCTGCCGATAAGGCCTTATTAGGATCATTAGTGGTTAAATCATCTACTATATCAGATATATTTAATTTAGTATCTACTTGATCCTTAAGACTCTTCCCCTGAGCTGCCGATAAGGCCTTATTAGGATCATTAGTGGTTAAATCATCTACTATATCAGAAATATTTAATTTAGTATCTACTTGATCCTTAAGAGCTTTTCCTTGCGCTGCTGATAATACCTTTGTGCCATCATTGCTATTTAAATTATCTACTATCTTATTCTTATGGATACTGGTTTGTAGCCTTTCAGACAATATTCTACCCTGATTAGCTGATAGAGGAATGATATTACTATGAGAACTTAGATTATTTACAACAATAATTTTTCTGGCAGTATTAGCATATATAGCATATGGAACAGTAAGCAGCTCACCCTTTCTCTTTATATCGTATTGTCCATTATCATTCAGATCTAATTCTGTCTTAATCATATGAGGAACTTCCCAATCTAAATCTGTTAATTTTAAAGCTTTATAAACGTAAAGTTTATCACCATCGCCTATCTTTAAAGACGCTATGCCATCTTTACTAGTTTTGACTCTATGAGTTTCGCTATATACTATCTTCTCGCCAAGGGAAGCGTCATTAATAAATAATGATATTCGTATTTTGATAAAACTATCCTTCAATACATTGCCTTGATCATCTCTTACTAGAATTTGGTAACTCAATCTATCGGGAAAAGTATTAGAAAATAATGATTCTCTAACTACTGTGAGTAAAAAAAATGATATAAAAAAAATATTTCTTTTCATAGAGCTTTGGATTTTAGATTAGAAATTTTTTTTCTCCCAACTATCTATTTATTTATATTCAATGCGAAATATATTGACATAGGTATAAAAAATCAGAATTTCGGGCACGTGAATGTACATCTTATTTTTAATAGGATTTAACTTAAAATTTTACACTCTAAATATTAACTTAATCTAACTCGGACCTTAACCAGAATTATTCATAGTCATATGACTTTTTCAGGTTAAATCTATCATTTTTATCGAGTATTTCTAAGTAGTTATCAATCTAACTCAGGTTATAAACAATGTGTTTTTATTCCTCATTTTTGGGGAATATCTAAAGTGATCTAGATTTCCTTAAAAACATTTAAAATTAACACCTCATATCAAATATTGAAATATAACCATGAATAATCTGGATTAATTAAGTAAATTATTAATCCAACTCAGGTAAATAATTAGTTTATACGGAAGTAAAACAAAAAAGCCGCTTAGGATCAATCCTAAACGGCTTCTTCGTTAAATAATATCAATAATTATACTATTTAGATTTGTTTTCAGGATGCTTGCTGTTAGCAGCGCCTTCAATATAAGGCATTCCTGAACGTCGAAACATTAAACTAAAATTTTGAATTCCATTATATGGCAAATCCCAAGAACTTAAATCTTGATTAAAATTTTTAGCAAAATAAAACATCTCTAGCCTATGAATAACATTAGAAACATTCCAACTGCCTATATTTCCATTGAAAGATTTAGCGACCTTAAACATACTTACCATATTAGTAACATTAGAAACATTCCAAATGCCTATATTTTGATCGAAAGATGTAGCATTTTCAAACATACTTTCCATATTAGTAACCTTAGAAACAGTCCAACTGCTTATATTTTGATTAAAAGCTTCAGCTTTATGAAACATATATGCCATATTAGTAACCTTAGAAACATTCCAACTGCCTATATTTCCATTGAAAGCTTTAGCTCCTGAAAACATCCGTGCTATATTAGTAACCCCCTCTAAATTAGGCACTTCCATAGGTAAAGTTACTAACTTGGAACATTCCTCAAAACTTCCATAATATTTAGATTTACGATCTTTTGTATATTCAATACTGTTGAGTAATTTCAGATCACCCCAAGATGAAATATCTATTATCTTGTCTGTATCAGAACAACCAGGACTCGGATAATCACCAGAAGACTTATCAAAACTATAAGGATTAGTTCTTATACAATTGAAGACTTTACCAAAGTTAAAACCTTCTATTTTTCCTGTAATAGTAATGGTGTACTTACCTGCTGTTGTATAAGTATGTGAAGCTCCAGTATGAGAAGTAACTTTTTGCTTTTCTGAACCATCGCCCCAATCTACTGTAAAGTCATATTCTCCACCATCGTAAATAGGCAATTTTATTTGTTCGTTGTTTGAAGTAGTTTTCCACTTAGAAATAAATTTCTTAAACTCATGATGCGTAATAGTCACAGTGTAATCTTTAGTTTCTCCGTTCCCTGCTGTTACTCTGTATTTCACAGATTCTGTCTTTGAAAGGTCTATATAATCATTAGAATTAGGATATATAGAAGCAAGGTTTGAAATCTCTATTGATGGCACTACGTTTGTTATTTTTGCTAAATCATAGTAAGATAAATCTGTTAGTGATATAGATATAATTGAATTTATTTCATCTATACTTGTCGATATTTTCGCTTTCACCCCATTAGGTTTTGTAATACTAAATGATAATATTTCATTTTCAGTATTCTCGGGTAATACAGAAACAGTTACTGTATAGGTTTTAGATTTTCCTTTTTCAGAAGTAATTGTAAAAGCTACAGGGTTTGTAAAATCTCTACTTTCACTAGGGTCAGGTTCTATTTTTTTACCTACAAACTTTATTGTAGGAACTAAATTTTTTCTTAATTCTCTTTTCCTATAAGGTAAAACAACAGATATCTTAGTAGAATCTTCAGAATTGACAACTCCTTCTATATCTTTACTCAGACCATTATTCTTATCAGAATCAAATTTCAAACTGAAAGAAAGTAAAGAAACAGTATCTGAAGTATTTTCTACTTCTTCCACTTTTTCTTCTTTTGAACAAGAAGTAAAGGACATAATTTGAAAAACAAATAAATAAAACAGTAAAATTTTTGACTTCATAATATTTAAAATAATAAACTAAAAACCTGATTTACAGATAAATCACTGACAATCTTCAAGCTTTCTAGTATGAGTTAGCATATGTACGAATTTAGTAGTTTTACCTTAAGTGTTTAAAAAAATATTACTCCTTGTAATTTAAATTATATTTAAGGAAATACCCCTTTAGTTTTGGGCTTTTTTATGCTTATGATATCGATTTAGTCGAAATCTAACCCAGATTATTCATAGTCATATGACTTTTTCAGGTTAGACCTATCGTTTTTATAGAGTATTTCTAAGGAATTATCAATCTAACTCAGTCTATAAAAAATGTATTTTTATTCCTCATTTTCGGGGAATATCTAAAGTGGTCTAGATTTCCTTAAAAACCTTTAAAATTAACACTTCATATCAAATATTGGAATATAACCATGAATAATCTGGGTTAACAAAAAGGTTAACGAAAAAATATCATATCTAACCTATTTTAATATGACTATGAATAATCCAGGTTAATTAAATATTAACTATAACTTTGCTGAATCTAAGCTCCTTTTGAGATTTAAATCCTATTTTTTTTCTACAAAACATTCAATGGAAATAAACAAAATATTAAAAGAAAAAGTATGTGTTATACTAAACAAACTATACGATCTATCAGACAATAGCAACATCAACTTTCAAAACACTAGAACTGAATTTATAGGAGACATAACCTTAGTAACTTTCCCATTTACTAAATATTCTAAAAAATCACCTGAGCTCACAGCAAGGGAAATAGGTGAAAAACTGATAGAAGAATCCGACATAGTATCTAATTACAATGTTGTAAATGGCTTTTTAAACCTAGTAATAAGCACAAAATATTACTTGTTATTTTTCGACAGTGTAAAACACGACCAAAACTATGGTTCTACAGCAACAGATGAAAATTCCCAAAAGGTTGTACTAGAGTACTCATCTCCTAATACTAATAAGCCTCTACATTTAGGACACATAAGAAATAATTTATTAGGTTATTCAGTAGCAGAAATTTTAAAATATTCTGGCAAAAAAGTATATAAAACCCAAATAATAAACGACAGAGGAATACATATTTGCAAATCTATGTTGGCTTGGAAAAAATATGGAAATAATGAAAATCCATGTTCAACGGGGATAAAAGGAGATAAACTAGTTGGAAAATACTACGTTGTATTTAATGAGGTATATAATCGAGAAATTCAAGAATTATTATCAGAGGGAAAAGATTTAGATTTTGCAAAAACTAACGCTCCTATATTAATTGAGGCAAAAAAGATGTTGTTAAAATGGGAAAAGGGAGATAGAGAAACTCTAGATCTTTGGAATATGATGAATAAATGGGTTTTAGATGGATTTGAAGAGACTTATAAATTGTTGGGAGTAGATTTTGATAAAAATTACTATGAGAGTGACACCTACAAAATAGGCAGAGAAATAGTAGAATACGGCCTAAAAAAAGGTATATTTTACAAAGAAAAGGACGGATCTATATGGATAGATTTAACAGAGGATGGATTAGACAAAAAACTCCTATTACGATCTGACGGAACCTCTGTATACATAACTCAAGATATTGGAACTGCCATAAAAAGATCAGAAGAATTCGATGCGGATATAAATGTATATACAGTTGGCAATGAACAAGAATACCATTTTAAGGTTTTGTTTTTGATCTTAGAAAAGATGGGATATGCATGGGCGAATAAAATGTATCATTTATCCTATGGAATGGTAGACTTGCCTTCTGGAAAAATGAAATCTAGGGAAGGTACAGTAGTAGATGCCGATGATATCCTAATAGAAATGAAACAAACTGCAAAAAGCATCTCTGAACAACTAGGAAAATTAGAATTATACGATGAAAAAGAAAAAGAGCAACTCTATGAGATTATAGGCACTGGGGCATTGAAGTATCATTTATTAAAAGTAGAACCTAAAAAGAGAATTGTATTCGACCCTGAAAAATCTATAGATTTTAATGGTAATACAGGACCTTTTATACAGTATACCTATGTGAGAATACAATCCATTTTAAAGAAATACAATGGAGATATAAAAGAGACCTTAAATATAGAAAACATCGATCTTCTAGAAAAAGAAAAAGACATAATAAAATGCGTTATAGAGTATGGGGAAATAATAAAAAAATCAGCTGAAACCTATAATCCATCACTAGTATGCAATTTCGTTTACGAATTGGTAAAAACCTACAATACCTTTTATCAAAGCACCCCTATACTAAACTGTACGAATAAAAATGAAAGGTTATTTAGGATACAGTTATCAGACCTAGTAGCTAATATTATTAAATCTAGCATGCGTCTATTAGGAATAAAAATGCCAAAGAGGATGTAATCTAAAAATATATATGAGCAATGATAAAAAAAGTCTACTTAGATAATGCTGCTACAACACCATTAGCCCCAGAAGTATTAAAAGCTATGAAAGACTCAATGGAAGTGAATTTTGGAAATCCCTCTTCCATACATTCCTTAGGGAGAGAATCTAAGACTATTATAGAGTCTGTCAGAAAATTAATATCAAAACAATTCAACACAAATACAGGTGAAATAATCTTCACATCTGGAGGAACAGAATCGAATAATACAGCCATTTTAATGTCCATACACGATTTGGGAGTAAAGAGAATAATAACTTCGACTATAGAGCATTCATCAGTAAAATACGTCGTAGAAAGGGTTAAAAATTTATATGATATAGAGGTTGTATATCTAAATTTAGATAAATATGGAAATGTAGATTTAAACCATCTAGAAGAATCTTTAAAAGAAAAAAATACAAAGACTTTAGTGTCTCTAATGCATAGTAATAATGAAATAGGTAACCTTTTAGATCTAAATATGGTTAGCGAATTATGTAGCAAGCATGGGGCCTTATTACACTCTGATACTATTCAAAGCATAGGGCATTACAATTTCGATTTGAGCGAATTAAATATAGATTTTATAACTTGTTCTGCACATAAAATCCACGGTCCAAAGGGAGTAGGATTCATCTACATAAATAATACAAACAATGTGAAATCAGTATTATGCGGAGGAAGTCAAGAAAGAGGCAAAAGAGGAGGAACAGAAAATCTTTTTGGTATTGTAGGTCTTGGCAAAGCAATAGAGATTGCCTATCTAAATTTAGATGAACACAGAAGACATATAGAAGACATAAAACTCTATATGATAAAAGAACTGAAAAAAAATATTGAAGGAATAGGATTTAATGGAGAATCTGCCAATATGAAAAAAAGCCTATACACATTACTAAACGTAATGTTACCTCCTAAAAAAATAGGGATGCTCCAATTTTCTTTAGATATAAAAGGAATAGCTTCATCATCTGGGAGCGCTTGTTGCTCTGGAGCTAGCTCTCCATATTATGTATTAGATTCTTTAGGTTTAAACTTAGAAAATAGAACTTCAGTTAGATTTTCCTTCAGTAAATTTTCTTTGAGAGAAGAAATAGACTACGTAATAGAAGTGTTAAAAGAGATTTATAAATAAAGTTTAAAGCGTATCTCAAAACTTATTAATCAATAATTTGAGTTACAAATAATTAGCCTCTTAAAAAAATATAGATTAACCCAGATTATTCATAGTCATATGAATTTTTCAGGTTAAAGGTATTGTTTTATTCAGTATTTCTAAGGAAGTATTTTTTTTCTAAACGGTTTCTATGATGGGTATTGTATTTAAGACATAAAAGAAAAGGGATATTAAAAAACACCCCTTTCTTTGGTTTTGATACCATTTTAGCTCTCTTTGGGTGGGACTTCTCCGCCAAAGTAGAGACTACAAATGTATTAATAAAAACTTGTAATTTTCCTCGTATTAGTAGAATGATAAACACCATCTGGGCTTATAGTAGTTGTCCACCAAGAACCTATATCAATTCCAGCACCTTCTAAAATACAATACCATACAAGAGTTGAACATGTAAAACCTCGGTAATATGTATAATTTTCCCAAAACCCTCTAGCATAGTCATAACCCCAAGCATCAAGTATATACCCATATCCTCTCAAATCTTCAGCGGTAGATGCTATTCTATCATATTCGTATGATCTAATTTCTCTAAATCCAGCATCAACTAATCCAAAAGTAAACCATGAGACCCAACTCCATACCCGTTTTCTACGTCCTACAGACATTATATACTTATATGTATTTTTACTTCCCCATACTTTAACATCTTCATTAATAACACCAACATTATTCGTATCAAAAGCTCCTATTGACAAAGTATAGTTATTTTTCCTTACTTCGCCACCACCATTGTAATAAATATCATTTCTAATATTGTATGTATTTGTGTTAGTATATATGCCAGTATGACCTACACAAGCCAACTCAACTAATATCCTGCCTCGTCTACCCTTTCTATCAGTAGCTCTTAAGAATTCTAAAAGTTTAACTCTATCATATTTTTTTTGTTTTTTCTTAGAAGAAGAAGATTTACCGTAATAAAATGAACAACTAAAAAATAATTTACCAGGATAAAATATATCAGGAATTAGATTATTAGTTGGATTATAAATTGGAGGATCAGGAGGTGGATTACCAGTTGGTTTAGATAGAGCAGAACTTGGTGGCTTGTAATCTTTTTTATATTGATCAAATAGTGGATCATCTACTTCATCAGTCGTTGGATAACGGGAACTACTAATATTAGCTCGGTCTTTATGATAAATCTCTTCGTTGATTTTATTTAACTCTTTTGAAACTTTTTCAGTTAAATCAGATAGACTACGTAATTGTGAATCTGTTATTTTATTCTCTACCAAAGAACTATAACTTCTAATATAGTTTTTGGAATTTTTGTTTTGGAGATTATTACTGTACATAGAAATCTTATCATTAATAATAAGTTTATCAGTATTTTTATCTAATAAAAAACCAAAATTATCCCTATATGTATCTGCTATACTAGAATACAATAACATCTCTTTTTTATCGGATAGCTCTACGGAGTTTACCTCTGATTTCACATATTCCATTAAAAACATATCCAACTCTCTTCCTTCTAAGTCACTTATCTTAATTTCTTTTCCATTTTTTTCTACTATATCTTGATCGAAGATATTTAACAATCTCTTTTCAAAGGAATTTCTAGATGATAAATCCTTAGTTTTTATATTTTTAAATAATGCTGCTTCAACTCTTTTTACATAAAAAATGTCTTGATTTATACCTGATTGTTGAATATTTTCACTTCTTAGAGTGGATTTAGAAATATTATTTCTTTTTGGCTTGTCTACTTTTAAATTTATATCATCTTTGGAGCAAGAAAAGAAAAATAAAGTCAGAAGTAATAAGTAGATTACACTATGATAGATTTTTTTTGATTTCATTTTTTAATATATTTAGTTACTATTTATATCGCTTATAGAGTCCATGCAAGGAAGATCTGTTTTTAATAGTTTATCATACATTTCCCTATTGTATTTCTCTAATTTCATGAACTTAGATTTAGTATCAAATTTGTTTTTTACTCCACCCCAATAAAGTGTATCATTTCTAATTAAATAATCAACTCTTTCTAAAAATGAAGTTTTCCCAAGTACATATTTTTCAAACATACTATAAACAACCCCTTCAGATTTTAGAGATTCTAATGCCCAGAGTAAATTACCTTCATACGAATTATCACACTTAAACTCTTTGAGTTTTTTATAATAAATCACCTTTTCATTAAACACCTTATCTTTTCTAAAAATGTATATTTTTATACTATCAATTTTTAATCCAGGTATAGGAGTCTTAGCCCAAATACCTACTAGTTCTGGATCTATAACGCCCTGTTTTATTACTTCTAGATTACTTTGATGTGTTTCTAGGCTATACGGATTATATTTACAAGATATTAAAGTCAATAGGAGAATAATTATTAGTGCTTTTCTAAACATAAAGAAGGGAAATGAGAGCGGAATGTATTAAAAAAATATTATAAAACCAAAAAAAACTCCTTAGGTTTGTTCTACAAGTCTATTTTCCAAAAGTGGCAATGGTGTTATTTTCTTCTAAAGTCTTTAAATAAACCGCTTAAAATGCGTTTTAGTATAGTTAGATCATCTTATTAAATCCCATCATAGAGAACGTTTAGAAAAAATATTTCAGCAGTTAATTTTCCAAAGGAAAAAAAAAGAAGGGCAAAATATTTATTTACACACTTTACGAGATAGTGTAAAATATTTCAGTTAGTTAAAGAAATTATCTACACTAAATCAATTTTTTTTATGTTTCTCATATTATCATTGTTTGAATATTAGTTATCGTATATAGTAGATAAATCCATGCAAGGAAGATCTGTTTTTAATAGTTTATCATACATTTCCCTATTGTATTTCTCTAATTTCATGAACTTAGATTTAGTATCAAATTTGTTTTTTACTCCACCCCAATAAAGTGTATCATTTCTAATTAAATAATCAACTCTTTCTAAAAATGAAGGATCACCAGGTATATAATTTTCAAACATACTATAAACAACCCCTTCAGATTTTAGAGATTCTAATGCCCAGAGTAAATTACCTTCATACGAATTATCACACTTAAACTCTTTGAGTTTTTTATAATAAATCACCTTTTCATTAAACACCTTATCTTTTCTAAAAATGTATATTTTTATACTATCAATTTTTAATCCAGGTATAGGAGTCTTAGCCCAAATACCTACTAGTTCTGGATCTATAACGCCCTGTTTTATTACTTCTAGATTACTTTGATGTGTTTCTAGGCTATACGGATTATATTTACAAGATATTAAAGTCAATGGAAGAATAATTATTAGTGCTTTTCTAAACATAAAGAAGGGAAATGAGAGCGGAAGCTATTAAAAAAATATTATAAAACCAAAAAAACTCCTTAGGCTTGTTCTGCGAGCCTTTATTTCATAAGCAGTACATCTATTATTTTATTCTAAAGTCTTTAAATAAACCGCTTAAAATACTTTTTAATATAGTTAGATCATCATTATTAAATCCCATCATAGAAAACGTTTAGAAAAAATATTTCGAGGGTGAATTTTCCAAAGGAAAAAAAAGAAGGACAGAATATTTATTTACACACTTTACGAGATAGTGTAAAATATTTCAGTTAGTTAAAGAAATTATCTACACTAAATCAATTTTTTTTATGTTTCTCATATTATCATTGTTTGAATATTAGTTATCGTATATAGTAGATAAATCCATGCAAGGAAGATCTGTTTTTAATAGTTTATCATACATTTCCCTATTGTATTTCTCTAATTTCATTAACTTAGATCTAGTATCAAATTTGTTTTTTACTCCACCCCAATAAAGTGTGTCATTTCTAATTAAATAATCAACTCTTTCTAAAAATGAAGGATCACCAGGTATATAATTTTCAAACATACTATAAAAAGAACCCTTAGATTTTAATGACCAAATAATATTACCTCTACCCTCATACCAATTAGCACACCCAAACTCTTTGAGTTTTTTATAATAATTTACCTTTTGATTTAGTACCTTATCCTTTCTAAAAATAAATATTCTTATGCTATCAGTTTTTAATCCAGGTATAGGTGTCCCAACCCAAATACCTACTAGTTTTGGATCTATAACGCCCTGTTTTATTACTTCTAGATTACTTTGATGTGTTTCTAGGCTATAGGGATTATATTTACAAGATATTAAAGTCAATAGGAGAATAATTATTAGTGCTTTTCTAAACATAAAGAAGGGAAATGAGAGCGGAGTGTATTAAAAAAATATTATAAAACCAAAAAAAACTCCTTAGGTTTGTTCTACAAGTCTATTTTCCAAAAGTGGTAATGGTGTTATTTTCTTCTAAAGTCTTTAAATAAACCGCTTAAAATACTTTTTAACCTGAGTTCGATTAATAAATCACTCGAACCCTTTGATTTTATTAGGATTTAAGGCAATGCCTCTTTAGTTTTTGACTCTTTTGTGTTTTTGTGAGACGATTTAATAGAAATTTAACAATTTTCGCGCAAAAAACACTCGATTTATCACAAATACAAGTCTCTTTAATCCCAGTTAATTCAAGCCTTACAGATGTTTTAATTAAGCAAATTATTAATCGAACTCAGGTTTTTAGTACATTAGATGTTAGATCATCTTATTAAATCCCATCATAGAAAACGTTTAGAAAAAATATTTCGAGGGTGAATTTTCCAAAGGAAAAAAAAGAAGAGCAGAATATTTATTTACACACTTTACGAGATAGTGTCAAAAAATATCACGTCTAATCTGTTTTTAATATAACTATGAACAATCAGGGTTAACCAAGTTAATTACTCAATAATATTTAAGGGCTATTTAAATATGATGGTTCGAAATAGGCGATATTTTCGAAGTCTTTTTCTAAAAACTTTTTTTCTGCCAAAAATCCCATATATCTAGACGAAGGCACAATTCCATCTAAAAATTTAGCATTAGAGTGTTTCAGAATGTCTCTATACCCCTCTAAATTATTCCCCAAATAACAAACTTTAGCCTCATTTAAAAGATATTTAGAATGTGAATTTTCATTTATATGCTCTATATAATCTCTTTTTACAAGTGTCTTTTTTCTATTGAAAACAGCATTGTAAACACGCGTATTCCTAGCATCTATCATTGGAATTAAAAAGTCTGCATCCGAGAATTTTTCATCTACCACAGAGTAGAGCATACACTCCAAAGTACTGAGAGAAATAAGTGGTTTTTCCAAAGAAAAACAAAGGCCCTTGGCTGCAGCCAACCCAATTCTAAGACCAGTATACGAACCTGGACCTCTGCTGATAGATATAGCATCCAAATTACTGAAATCACCTATGTGCTTTAGCAGATTAGATATAAATAAATGAAGTTTTTCAGAATGACAGTAATTATCATCATATACTTCCTCTGTAAATAAGCTCTTTCCATCTATAGAGATAGATACCGAACAATTTTTAGTAGCAGTTTCTATATTGAGAATAGCAGCCATAAGAAATATTTAAAATTCTAACTAGAAAAAAAAGCTAAAGCAGAAGCCAATACAATAGCTAAGGTTTTAAAAGTATTATTTCTATAACTACTATTAATCTCAAATATGACAATTATAGATATATACAACAACATGCCCACTACAAAAGAAGTTATTTCAGTGTGAAATGCATCTAACACATCCAAAGACCCCGCCAAATAACTTCCCAATGGGGTCATAGCAGTAAATATCAAAAAGTATATAAATGTTTTTTTTACACTGATATTCGATTTAACAAAAAAAGAGTACAAAACCATACTCACTGGCACTTTATGTAACATTATACCGTATAAAAGAGATCTGTTTTCTTCATGTGGATGAAAATGCAATGGCATCCCCTCTATAAAAGCGTGAATACAAATACTTACAAACATAGACATAGTCAGGCTAGTACTCTTGTGTATATGACCGTGTTCTATGCCATTAGATAGAGATTCTAAAAAGAATTGTAACATAATTCCAAGAATCATAAAAATCCCTGTGGTCTCTTTTTTTATGTGGTAAACCTCTGGAAGGAGGTGAAATACTGAAATAGATAAGAGATAAAATCCGCTGAATATAAGTAGTAACTTATGATTTATTCGCTTAAAAAAAGAGGCGATTACCACTCCAATTAGAATAGATAACAATAACCCAGCATATATCATATTCAGATAATAATATTAAGTTTAAAAAAATATCTGCTCGCATTTGAATTATCCTCATATTCAAAAATCAAAAAACTGTATATGCTCATGATTTTTTACCTATCAAAATAAGTCTATCTGAAGTAGTTTTATCAAAACTATTTAAGTCATAATCTCCATGTATGCTGACTATCTCTAATGCCGAATTAGCAAAAAATGAAATAAAATCATCAAGAGTAAAATCTCTTACTTTCTCGGTGAAAGAATAAAATCTGCCATTTGCTTGAAAATCTATTTTCTTACATATGAAATTATTATCTATAAACCTATGTATTTGAAATTCTATTGCCTCTTTACTCTTTTTTTCTCTCTCTATGAGTTGTCTCTTTGCTTTTTCCACATTTAGAAAATCCAAGATGAGATACCCTCCTCTCTTAAGAGATCTACTAGAATTATTAAAGAAAGCCTGATTATCTTTGAGATTTTCGAAGTAGCCAAAACTAGTAAATAAATTCAATATTACATCTAATTCTGTTCTTGGAAAAGGTTCTCTCATATCTCCCAATTCAAAAGACAAAGTTGAATTTTCAAACTCTTTTGCATGAGATATGCTCTCAGAGGATATATCCATTCCCAAGACATTCATCCCTCTCTTGTTTAAATGCACAGAATGCCTACCCCTACCACAAGCCATATCTAAAAATTTCGATCCCTCCGAAATATTCAAGTTAGATATTATGTTGTCTATAAACCTCTCTGCTTCTCTTTGATCTCTATCTCCATAGAGAATGTGATAATACTCCGTGTCAAACCAGTTTTCAAACCACTCCATATAATTTACTTCTTAGCTTTTATCATTCTATCTTTACCTCTAAAATCTCTTTTTAATACAATATCTACAAAGCCTTTTGATTTTAACATATGCATTATCTCTCGTCCAAAATTTTCATTTATCTCAAAGTACAAAGTGCCATTGCGTTTTAACCCTTCGGTAGCCAAGTCACTTATTTTATCATAAAATAATAACGGACTCGAATCAGATACGAATAAAGCTTTATGAGGCTCGTATTTTAATACATTATCTCTCATATATTCTCTCTCGCTATCTCTCACATATGGAGGATTACTAACTATGATATCATATTTTTTATCTAATGAATCTATCAAGAGGATATCCTCTTTTATAAAGTAGATTTTCTCCCCATTTAAATCCGCATTTTTACTTGCTGTATTCAAAGTATTCTGACATATATCAATGGCCTCCACATTAGAATTAGATATGTTTTTTTTTAGTGAAATAGCTATACAACCACTTCCAGTTCCTATATCTAAAATTTCTGGAGAATCTGATTCTAAATCATCTATTATCCACTTAACTAACTCTTCTGTCTCTGGTCTGGGTATAAGTGTAAACTCATCTACAAAAAAAGGAAATCCAAAAAACTCTGTCTTGCCCAAGACATATTGTATTGGCTTTTGTTCTATCAAACACGATATAACGCGTTGTAAATCCAAAAATGCATTCTCATCTATCTGTATATCTGGATAAAGAGATACGTCTATCCTCTTTAACTTTAAAGTATTTTCAGTCCATAAATAAAACATACTCAAACACTCTTGATGAGCATATATTTCACAAACCTTATCGACAAAATATTTTTTTACTTCTCTTAATCTCAATTTATATTCCCACTCAATTTATATTCCCAAATGGGACTGGTTTATGATTTATCATTTTTTCTTAAAATCATCTATTGTCTTTTTTAACATCTCTTCGATATGATTTTTGTCTGTATTGTATTTTATCTCTACATCTTTTTGATTTGGCATTTGTTCTATCATCAAGGTAGAAGACGGGAATGCAAACTCAACACCTAAATTTTTTGCCAGTTTAACAATAGCCATATGTAATCTATGTTTAGATGATTGCTCTACCCCCCACTCTAGAGATTTAAAATAAGTATTGAGCATAATCAAAAGAGCAGAATCTCCAAATCCTGTAAATTCTACATTATAAGATTCAGAACGCGTTTCGGGATGAGCTATGATAATCTCTCTTATACCATACACAAATGATTGTATCAACTCTGGAGGCGTATCGTAACGTATACCTAATTCTGTTTTGTATCTTCTGTATAATCTCAAGCCTTTATTGTTAATGACTATTTCAGCTAATCGGCTATTTGGTATTTGATAGATAGATGTATCTGCGGCCCTAATCATAGAAGATCTGAAACTGACCTGCTCTACTGAACCGACAATATTTTCAGCTTCTATCCAATCGCCTATTTGAAAAGGTTTATCTAAGAAAATCATAAATGTACCTATCAAATTTTTTACAGTATCCTGTGATGCTAAAGCCACGGCTAAACCTCCTATGGATGCACCAGCGAGAACAGTTGTAGCATCTATGCCAAATAAGGTTATAATCTTTAAAAAACCAGCGAATATTATTATCCCCTTTAAAAAATTATCTAATATGGGAACTATCTGTTCAGTTAATTTTTCCTTAGACCCTTCAGTAACCCCTACATACATATTCATAACGATCTTAGCTAGTTTTAGGAATAGATAAATCCAGAAAACAGTAGAAACTATATTCAGTGCTAGAAATAACCATTTATTTATCTCTGACTCAAATTCTAGTGAAGGAAATATCTTGACAAAAAAATTAATCGTTATCATCAGACTGATTACATGAGATATTTTTCTCAAAGGTCTTTGACCAAAGCCTTCATCATTTTTTATAATCCTGTAATATATTTTATTCAGAATGAAGAATATTAGTTTCTTGAGAAAGAAACCCAATACCATACTAGATAAGGATAAAACAAATATTCCTAAAAACTTCCACAGCTCAATATTAAATATCTTTTTATAACCTATTTTGGGTATTAATTTTTTTACTTTTGAGGTATAAGAGGGAAATACATTATCGTATATGTGATCTACTTTCTCAACCGTCTCCTCGGAATAATACCAATTATTACCTTTTTTCTCTAGATATATCAAAGGCATCTCATTTGGAAATAATACGTATTTCGAAAGCCTATTATGTCTGATAGTATCTTGGTAATTAGGATCTGTAGGGATTTTGTAAAAATCCACAAACAGGCCTTTGCCATTAAAGATTTTCTTCAGCTTTATGACTACTTCTTCTGGATTGTCAACAGAATTTGGAATTATGGTCTTAATAGATTCTTTTATGTCATATGAATTTGACTCTAAAAAGTGTAGATGTGTGTATATGGTAGAACTTGGATTAGTCAAATCTGCTTTTACACTATGCTGTGCGTATAAACTCAATATTGATAAACACACTATCACTACCGATGATAATACTATTCTGCTCATAAGTCTGAAATAAAAAACTCGTTTGTTATATCTTCTAAATTCAAGAAAAATAATCCAGCAAACTTACAAAAGTTAGACTTGAAAAAAACACAAACTATTTATCCAACAATTTGGAATTTTTAGACTGAAAAAAATCTGCATTATAAACTACTTTTCCAAAAAAATATTAAACTACTATATTTGCAGACCTCTTTATCTAAAATATACAAAAATTAGTGCTTAGATTTTATACCATATTTTTATTCATATTCACTTCTTTGCATTCCTTTGCCAGTCACAATCGTGCTGGAGAGATAATATATAAGCACTTAGGCGGATTGACATATCAAGTCACCATAATAACTCATACAAAAGCCTCTGTTCATACTGACCGTTGTTATCTTTATATAGACTGGGGAGATGGTACGCCTCCTTCAACTCTTTATAGAATTAATGGGCCTCCTAATATCAACTGCAAAAATGGAGGTGAAATATTAAAAAACGATATAAAGGTAAATAAATACGTCGGCACTCATACTTATTCTTCTAGGGGGACCTATAGTATTCACATGCAAGATCCAACCAGAAATGTAGGAGTTCTAAATATACCTAGGTCTGTATACGAACCTTTTTATATCAATTCTATAATATATGCAGGTTATGACAATTCGTCTCCAGTATTGAGCAATCCACCTGTAGATATTGGATGCATAGATACTCCCTTCACACATAATCTGGGAGCCTTTGATATGGAAAATGACAGTCTGTCTTTTAAGCTAGTCGACTGCAAAGGTAATAATGGTAAGCCTATTCCAACTACGTATTCCAGAGCCTATAATCTAAATGATATAAAAATAGATAGAAATGGAACTATTACTTGGAATTCTCCAAATACAATAGGGACTTTTAACATAGCTGTAGAAATAACTGAATATAGAAAAAGTAATACTGGTAAATGGACAGCTATAGGAAAGATAATTAGAGATATGCAAATAGATATCTTAGACTGTAAAAACACCCCTCCTACAATTGAGGTTGAAGAAAAATATTGCGTTGAAGCAGGAAAAACTCTTTCATTTGACGTAACGGCTAATGATATAGATAATGATGAAGTTTCGCTTAAAGCCCTAGGCAGACCATTTTTCTTAGTTCCAGAAGCAAATTTCGATCCCAAAAAAGGCTCAGTACCCATCACATCTACATTTACATGGAATACGGATTGCTCTTTGATTCAAAAGAATGAATATAAAGTCTTCTTCAAAGCTGATGATTTTCCCCAAGAGGAAGATAGAAAAGGGACTTCTTTTCAAAAAGCAGTTACCATACAAGTGATAGCTCCCAAGCCAAAAGGTCTGACAGTATCAATTAAAGATGAAAAATTCCATTTGACTTGGAATAAATACGAATTATGCTCCAAATCTGAAAAAAATGATCTAAAAGGTTATAAGATATACAGAAAAAAACACAATGCAAATAACTCAAAACAAGAGTGTCTACAAGGCGTAACCGATAGTAATTTTGAATTAATAGCTGATCTAGATGGAAGGGATAATAACAATTATACCGATACTAATAAAGGTTTGCCTTTTGACAGGGGTGCCAAGTATTGCTATGTAGTCACTGCTATTTTCAAAGACCAAGCAGAGAGTTATCCCTCAGATGGAATGTGTGGCGAATTAGATATTACTGTCCCAATAATTACAGAGGCTAGTGTATCGTTTACTTCTATGAATGTACAAACTACTGGCTCAATAAATGTAAAATGGCTTAGGCCTCAAGATTTAAAAGGAACATTAGCAACAACTTCTCTTACATATAATCTAATGTATGCTGAAAACTTGAACAATGAAGACAAATTCACTCAAATAACTAACATAAGTAATACAGACAGTGAATTAAGTTTTTCTCATACAGGCGTAAATACTTTTGAAAAAAATCATAGGTATAGAGTAGATATGTCTAGTGGCAATAGCTCTATTGCATCTACCCCATTTTTAAGGCTGAGACATGGGGATAAAAAAGTTAAGATATATATAGACCAAAATGTTCCATGGCATACGGATTCTATACAGATATATAGGGCTAAGAACAAAGATTTTGTTCAATCTAATGACAGTGACTTTATAAAAGTAGGAAGTAGTAAAACTCTAGATTTTATAGATACTGGATTGACAAATGGAAAAGAAGAATGTTATAAAGTAAAAGTATTTGGTAAATATTCTTCATCTAAGATTACTCAAAAAATTATCAATTTTTCTCAAATAGCTTGTATAGTGCCCAATGAAAATGAGATAAAGTGCACTCCCACTATAAACCTAAATAGCAACTATTGTTCCGATGGTTTATATCGTATAAGTTGGGATAATCCTAAAGGCAACTGTGCAAACTATATAGCTAAATATGAAATACATCACTCAAAAAAAATAGATGGCCACTACAGTAAATTATTAGACATAGAAAACGCTAATACAACTGAGTACATCATAACTGATGACAAATACACAATTGGACATTTTAAAATTAGATATGTAGATGACGTAGGAAACAAAAGCGCATTTAGCAATGTGGTCTCTCTGTATGCCTGTTCAGAATTTATACTTCCCAATATATTCACTCCTAACGGTGACGGAGTAAATGACATTTATAGAATAATACCTCCATCAAACCTAAAAAAGCTAAGTATAGTGATCTATAGTCGTTGGGGCAAAGAAGTTTTTCAAACAAATAATCCAAATATAAATTGGGATGGCGTCAATCAAAATACAGGAAAAAAGTGTTCAGATGGAGTGTATTTCTACGCCTGTGATGTAGAAGTAATAATAGATGGTAATGTAAAAGAAAAGAATTACAGTGGTAATATCCATTTGTATAGATCCGTAGAAAATATGGAAAATTACGGTCATTAATAATATTCAATAAATGTTTACAGGTATTATAGAATCTATAGCCAGAGTAGAAGAGATAAAAATGTATTCAGAAAATATACGGATTAGCCTATCGTGTGACTTTGTCTCCGAATTAAAAGTGGATCAAAGTATTTCTCACAACGGAATCTGTCTGACTGTAGAATCTATAAATGGAAATATATATACCACCACGGCTATTAAGGAAACTGTAGGTAAAACCAACATAGGCTCTTTTGTGGTAGGAGATGAGATAAACGTAGAGAGATGCCTGAAGATAGGCGATAGACTAGATGGACACTTAGTACAGGGACATATAGATCAAACTGGTGTTTGCACCGATATATTGAGAAATGAAGGTAGTGATACTTTTTATTTCTCTTATGATAGAGAATTGGGAAATATAACAGTTAAAAAAGGATCAATAACTATCAATGGTGTTAGCCTGACAGTGGTCGATTCTGGTGAAGGAATGTTTAGTGTAGCTATAATCCCCTACACTTACAATAACACAAATTTTAGAACGTTAAAAGTAAATGATATTGTAAACTTAGAATTTGATATAGTGGGAAAATATATTCATAAGTTATGTGGATATAATAAATAATTTATTAGACTATATCTATTGAAATAACTCTTAAAAAATTAAAAAATGAATACAGAGACAAAAGACCTTTTCAAAACTAAATTATTTGGACATCCAGTAGGGTTGTTCATCCTTTTCTTTACAGAGATGTGGGAGAGATTTTCCTACTATGGGATGAGAGCGTTATTGGTAATATTCTTAATAACAGTAAATACAGGAGAAAATCCCGGTTGGAGTTGGGAAAGAGAAAATGCTTTGAGTCTTTTGGGGACATATGCCCTTTTGGTTTATTTAACTCCCGTATTAGGAGGATATATGGCTGATAAAAAATTTGGATATAGAAAAGCCGTAATAATAGGAGCCGTCCTAATGACACTAGGACACACTTCTATGGCCATAGAGACTCCTCTATTTTTATATATAGGTATAGGCCTTTTAGCCTTGGGTAATGGTTTTTTTAAACCTAATATTACATCTATAATATCTGAAATGTATAAGAATCATCAAGATAAAAAAGATGCTGCATATACTATTTTCTACATGGGTGTAAACTCTGGTGCTTTTCTAGGAATTATGTTATGTGGATATATTGGTGAAAAAATATCTTGGAGCTTTGGATTTGGACTAGCTGGTATTTTCATGTTTTTAGGGATGTTACAATTTTGGTTAGCCTCTCCTATTTTCGGGAGTTTAGGCGAAAAACCAAAACACGATGAAAGCGAAGATGAAAGTGAGAATGAAAAATTAGAGAACACTACCGATAATACAACATTAAATCCATTTACGATTTTTGATAAAATATTAATAGGTGTATTTTCATTACTATCTCTGAGTTGGATATTTAATGATCCAGTATCCAAGATAGGGGATTATAATTTTATGAATCTAGATGTAATTAATTACGACATCTCTAATATTGTAGTGACAACTGCTTTTGTTATATTTTTATTCATAATAGTATCTCGTATAGTACGATATGACACTATTGTTAGAGATAGATTAATAGCCATAGCTATTTTCGCTATACTAAACATATTTTTCTGGGCTTGTTTCGAACAAGCAGCCGGTTCTTTAGCCATCTTTGCAAAAGACTATACTTTTAGAGCACTATCGGGAGAGTCAGCTAGCCTTTTTAAAATTATAGATACATTAGTTACGGTTATTCCATTGCTTATCATCTCATATGTTTTATATATGCTTTTCTCTAGAACATATACTAGAATTAAACTTTCAAATATCATCTTAGGGTTTAGCTTTGTTTTCATTTGGGCTATAGTAATCTACAAACTGTACAATGAATTTTCTACTGAAAACACAGAAGTACCAGCTACTTGGTTTGGTATTTTGAATTCCTTATTTATAATTGTACTAGCGCCATTATTCTCAAAGTGGTGGGAAAGTAAATACAACCCTACTGCAGCTTTTAAATACGGTTTTGGTTTAATACTATTAGGTTTAGGATTTTCATTTTTAGTTTATGGATCTATGAATATCCCTCAAGGTGCTGAAACAGCTTCTATAAGTATGGCATGGCTTATTTTAGCTTATCTATTCCACACTATGGGAGAATTGTGTCTGTCTCCTTTAGGATTATCTTATCTGAGTAAATTAGTTCCACCTAAAATGTTAGGATTTATGTTTGGAATCTTTTATTTGGCTATGGCAATAGGTAATAAAATAGCTCATTCCCTAGGAGGTAAGATAGATGATATAGTATCACAATACGATATGGCTACTTTCTTTTTAATATTTACTCTGATTCCTATACTAGTTGGAATAATAATAATGTTATTAAACCCTCTATTGAAGAAACTAATGCATGGTGTTAGGTAATTTTTGTGTAATTAAAAAAAACAGATGAAATATAATTTCTTACCATATTTAATGTATATTCTTTTAGGTTCAAAATAGCTAATAACAAAGTAGTTATTTATATAAAATGAATGCTTCATTAAATGAAAATATGCTCTCTTATGGGATTTGTAATCTTTCTATCGTTCCCGTCCGTTTAAAGATGGATGAGAAAAGTGAGTTAGTAACACAATTACTATTTGGAGAGCATTTTAAAATTTTAGAAAAAAAAGATAAATGGTGTTTAATCCACAACCCATTTGACGATTGTGAGGGTTATATAAACAGTAAACAATTTTCTGAAATAGATTACTCATTATTCGAGAAATTAGAAAAAACGCCTGCCGCTATTAATATAAATACAATAGCTTCAATATCTAATAATGAAGAGATGCATGCCATACCAATGGGAGCGAGTTTACCATTTTTAACAAGAGATATGCTGACTTTTGACAAAAATGTTTACAGATTCTATGGAGAATCATCCTTTGGAGAATTCAATGCTAACAGCATAAAAAATATTGCTTTTTTATATTTGAATTCACCCAAAATGCTAGGTGGAAAAACTGTTTTTGGAATAGATAATTCTGGATTCGTTCAAATGGTATACAAAATGTGTGGAAAGAGAATATCTAAAAACATAGCTTCTCAAATCGATAAGGGCGAAAGCATAAATTTCATAAAAGACACGAAAATTGGAGATTTAGTATTCTTTCACAAGAAAAATGTTATAGATCATATTGGAATAATATTATCTAATAAAACCGTGATACACGTAACTGAAAAGGTATGTATCGATACTATAGATCACTTAGGGATTTACAATAAAGAATTAAAGAAGTATTCACACAATTTAAAAGTAATAAAGAGGATATTATAATTTTGATTATCTTGGTAAATTTAATTTTTGGTCTTTATAAGAATTGCATTTTCGCAATCGCTTATTTCATTTGAAGCAGATGAACATTATACATATAGAAGGAATTAAAGTATACGCCTTTCATGGTGTTATGGAAGAAGAAAAAAAAATAGGAAGCTATTACAAAGTAGATATAAAGTTATTTCTAGATTTACAAAGAGCAGCTATATCAGATGATTTGTCCGATACTATAAATTATTCCCAGGTGAATGACCTAGTTTTAGAACAGATGAAAATCTCTTCAGATTTGTTAGAAAACTTAACTCACAGAATAAATCTCACCATTAAAGAAAACTTCGAGAAGGTCTCTAGTGTGGAGACAAAAGTCACCAAAATAAACCCTCCTATGAATAATGGAGAAGTAAAACAAGTGAGTGTGATTATCAAATCATAGCCTTAAAACCTAAGCCAAAGTAATTTTATATGGCATCCTTCCTAAGAAAATTAGCACTTTATGCCTAATATTGACAGTATATCTGTGAATAATCCAGGTTAAATTAATCTTGTTACCTGAGTTCGATTAATAATTTGTTTAGTAAAAATGCTTAAAAGCCTTGAATTAACTAGGATTAAAGAGACTCATATTCGTGATAAGTATAATGTTTTAATGCAAGAATTGTTAAATTCCGACTAAATCGACTTTATAAGCATACAAAAAGAGCCCAAAACTAAAGGGGTGTTTCCTTAAATCCGAATAAAATCAAAAGGTTCAAGCTTTTTTATTAATCTATTAATCTAACTCAGGGTTGTTGAATCTTTTTTTTAAAATCTATGAAAATAGTTTAAATTGCATTGGCATCTAAATGCGGATATAACAATATTTCTTTTTATCCCTAAAGAAAAAAAATTTATGAAAAAAATAGGTCTTTTATTTATAATGTTTAGCACATATGCATTTCCCCAAGTTTTCCCTGATAAGTTAAGTTATCAAGCTATAATAAGAGATGATCAAGGCAATATATTGAGGGATAGTTTTATCAATATACGAATAATATTATTTATCAATGAGACTTCCCTTGGCGAAAAGACCGTATATAGCGAAACTCATAGAGTTAGGACTAACAGTGACGGTATAGCGTCTTTAAAGATAGGCGATGGCGATAAACCTAACGTTTATAAAACTCTCAAATTAACAGATTTAGATTGGGAAATTCCTCATATGATTAAAACAGAATTAGATCTGAATAATAATGGACAATACGATATAAAGAGAAAGGGGAAGCTGCTTAGTGTTCCATATGCTATATATGCTAATACTGCTAGAAAAATTATTGTTGTAAATAATCTAAGTTCTCATAGTAGTGCCGTTCCTCTATCAGCTAACCAGGGTAGAATATTGTCTGAAAGGATACAAACTAAGATCCATAAGAATACGATCGTAGATAATTTAAATAGCAATGATGCTAAAAAGGTATTATCAGCGGCACAAGGAAAAGTTCTTAAGACAGAAATAGGTACTAAATTAAATATATCTGATATAGCAGATAATTTAACCACTAATAATCCTAATAAGGCCTTATCAGCAAACCAGGGCAGAATATTGTCTAGAATGATACAAACTAAGATTGATAAGAGTAAGATAATAAATAATTTAAATAGCACTAATGCTACAGAGGTATTATCAGCAGCACAAGGAAAAGTTCTTAAGACAGAAATAGGTACTAAATTAAATATATCTGATATAGTAGATAATTTAACCACTAATAATCCTAATAAGGCCTTATCAGCGAATCAGGGCAGAATATTGTTTGGAATGATACAAACTAAGATTGATAAGAGTAAGATAATAAATAATTTAAATAGCACTAATGCTACAGAGGTATTATCAGCAGCACAAGGAAAAGCTCTTAAGATAGAAATAGATACTAAATTAAATATATCTGATATAGTAGATGATTTAGTTACTAATGATCCTGCTAAGGCCTTGTCAGCAGCTCAGGGGAAGAAATTAAACGAAAAGATAAATAAAAACAACACTCTTATAAAAGACCCAAGAGGCAATCTTATAACTAAATGGTCAGGAAATGGCAGTAATGGAACTAGTGGAGGTATTGGTATAGAAAATACTTTTTTAGGTATAAGGTCTGGTAATGCCATAACCACTGGCGGTTTTAATACGGCTTTTGGCTCTGAAAGTTTGAAAGATAACACTATAGGTACCAGGAATACTTCTATTGGACACGCTTCTTTACACAAATCAATAGATGGAGAAAAAAATGTAGCTATAGGGTCATATACTTTATATAATATGATTACAGGGAATAAAAATATAGCTATAGGAAATGAAGCTGGTTATTATATTGCTGACGGATTAACATTTCTACAGGCAACAAATAATTCTATTTTCATAGGAAATAATGCTAAAGCGCTAGCAGATAACAGCATTAATGAGATAGTTATAGGTGATGACGCTATAGGAAGAGGAAATAATACGGTAGTCATAGGTAAGGAAGGTAGTATTACATCTACTCATTTAGGAGGTATATTGCACAGCGCAGGCTTTAACAAAAGAAGTAAAATAATGGGAGGATTTACCTATAATGTAGGTGATGTAGTTTTTTACGATTGGGTTTTTTATAAGAGAACTGGATCTGCTGTCACTATCACTAGTACCACCCCTACCCCACCTTCTGATCCTAATTGGGAAGATATTAGTTCTGATAAACTGCGAAAAGTAGGTACTAATAATCTCATAACTAAATGGTCAGGAAGGAACAGTAATGGAACTAGTGCAGGTAGTGGTATAGAAAATAGTTTTTTAGGTATAATGTCTGGTAATGCCATAACCACTGGCAAATTTAATACGGCTTTTGGTTTTAAAAGTTTGAGGGATAATACTACAGGTCATAGGAATACTTCTATTGGCTCATATTCTCTCGCTTTTAACACTATAGGTGCTATGAATACTTCTATTGGGCACTCTTCTTTATACAACTTAGTAAATGGAGAAAAAAATGTAGCAATAGGCTCACATCCTTTATATACGATGACTACAGGGAATAACAATGTAGCTATAGGGCCACTTGCTTTATATGAAATAACTACAGGTGATAATAATATAGCTATAGGAAATAACGCTGGTTATAATATTCGAAACGGAACATATCTCAGAGTATCAAATAATTCTATTTTTATAGGAAATGATGTTAACGCGCTAAACGCTAACAGCTCTAATGAGATAGTTATAGGTAATGCCGCTACAGGAAAAGGAAATAATACGGTAGTCATAGGTAAGGAAGATAGTATTACATCTACTCATTTAGGAGGTATATTGCACAGTGCAGGTTTTAACAAAAGAAGTAAAATGAGTGGGTTTACTTATAATGTAGGCGATGTAGTTCTTTACGATGGGGTTTTTTATAAGAGAACTGGATCTGCTATTACTATCCCTGTAACTGGCCCTAGCCCTACCCCGTCTTCTGATCCTAATTGGGAGGATATTAGTTCTGATAAACTGCTAAAAATAGGGAGAAATAATCTCATAGCTAAATGGTCAGGAAAGGGCAGTAATGGAACTAATGCAGGTACTGGTAAAGAAAATATTTTTTTAGGTATAATGTCTGGTAATGCCATAACCTCTGGCGATCGGAATACGGCTTTTGGATTTAAAAGTTTTGAAGATAATACTACAGGTGAAAAGAATACTTCTTTTGGCGCATATTCTCTCGCTGATAACGATACAGGTTCTAGGAATACTTCTATTGGATACGCTTCTTTATACAAATTAGCAAGTGGAAGAAGAAATGTAGCAGTAGGCTCACACCCTTTATATGAAATGACTTCAGGGGATGATAATACAGCTATAGGAACAAATGCTTTATATAAAATAACTACAGGGGATAATAATACAACTATAGGGGCATATGCTTTACATAAAATAACTACAGGGGATAATAATACAGCTATAGGTACAAATGCTTTACATAAAATAACTACAGGGGATAATAATACAGCTATGGGAAATAAAGCTGGTTATTATATTTCTAACGGATCACTTCTCCTGACATCAAATAATTCTATTTTCATAGGAAATAATGTTAAAGCGGAAGCAGATAACAGCTCTAATGAGATAGTTATAGGTAATGACGCTAAAGGAAAAGGAGATAATACTGTAACCATTGGTAATAGTAATATTACTAAAACACACTTAAAAGGAATAGTTTATGCAAATGGCGTACAACTCTCTTCTGATAAACGTATCAAGAGCATAATAAGCATTTCAGATAAAGAATCAGACCTTAAAAAACTTTTAGATATAGAAATCACGGATTATACTATGAGAGATACTGATAAAATGGGTAATCAGCATTTTAAAAAAGTAATAGCTCAGCAGATAGAAGGTATAGTTCCAAATATTGTAGAAAAGAATAGCGGTGTGATTCCTAGCGTCTATGAATTTTCGAAATCGGTAGAAATCATTGATAATATGACATCAATTACTACAAAAAAATCTCACGGTTTTTCTAAGGGAGACATGGTAAGATTAAATTTGGATGATAAGCGAGAGATTTTAGTTAAAGTAAAAGAGATAAAAAGCGCTAATGCTTTTGTGGTAGATTTAGGAGATGAGGTACCTCCAGATAAAGTATTTGTATATGGTAAGCGAGTAGATGATTTGCGATCAGTAGATTACGATGGCCTTACCACTTTGAATATCTCAGCTACTCAAGCTGTTTTCAATCGTATAGTAGATTTAGAAAAAGAAAGCAGCATTATTAAATACGAGAATAGTATTCTTAAACAAGAGGTTAAGGTCCTCAAGGAAGGACTTTCTAATTCTAGAAAAGAGATTATTAAGAATTTAATTAATATCTTAAGTAAAGCTAAGATTATAGATGTTAAAGATCTTAAAAGTTTAATAGAAGAATAATATCGACACTATCGCGTAAAGTGTGTAAATAAGAAATGATATATTTTTTTGTTTTTATTCATAGTCGAACTCTTTCGTCAAAAATAGTTAAAAATTGATTCAGGATTATTCCCCAATTTGGTATGGTTTTGGACCATTTTTTTGTAGCCTCCCTCAGAGCTAAAAAGTAGATTTCATAACAGCATCATCTGTTGGGAATGACAATGTTAAAATAGATTAGACGTGATCTTTTTTTTCGTTAACTTTTTTATTAATCTAACAGAAACCGTCTTCTTTGCCGTTTTTTTTGCACCATTTTTTAGCACGAGAATGATCCTTTTTAGTGTTTTCATATAGTTCTAACAACAGAACGTAACCATTCCTAAGAAGGTATTCATTTCAACAAATAAACAACCGATATTGAGTAATAGTTTTCCGAAATAAAACCTTGTAAACAAAAGACTTATATAGCTGGCAACAGATTCGTCTTTTGGTAATATAAAAACATTGCACAGGCAAGACAACTTATCATAGGTCTAAAAAAAATAGCCAAAAAATATGATTTTATAACCTGTCAGAAGTTGAATCTTTTTTTAAAAACATATGAAAATAGTTTAAATTGCATTGGCATCTAAATGCAGATATAACAATATTTCTTTTTATCTCTAAGAAAAAAAATTATGAAAAAAATAGGTCTTCTATTTATAATGTTTAGCACATATGCATTTCCCCAAGTTTTCCCTGATAAGTTAAGTTATCAAGCTCTAATAAGAGATGATCAAGGCAATATATTGAGGGATAGTTTTATCAATATACGAATAATATTATTTATCAATGAGACTTCCCTTGGCGAAAAGACCGTATATAGCGAAACTCATAGAGTTAGGACTAACAGTGACGGCATAGCGTCTTTAAAGATAGGCGATGGCAATAAACCTAACGTTTATAAAACTCTCAAATTAACAGATTTAGATTGGGAAATTCCTCATATGATTAAAACAGAATTAGATCTGAATAATAATGGACAATACGATATAAAGAGAAAGGGTAAGCTGCTTAGTGTTCCATATGCTATATATGCTAATACTGCTAGGAAAATCCTCGTTATAAATAATCTAAGTTCTCATAATAGTGCCGTTCCTCTATCAGCTAACCAGGGCAGAATATTGTCTGAAAGGATACAAACTAAGATCCATAAGAATACGATCGTAGATAATTTAAATAGCAATGATGCTAAAAAGGTATTATCAGCGGCACAAGGAAAAGTTCTTAAGGATCAAATAGACAATAAGTTAGATTCCAGTTTCAAAGTAGATATATTAGATGTTTTGACATCTACTGATGCGAGTAACGCATTATCAGCTAACCAGGGAAGAATATTGTCTGGAATGGTACAAACTAAGATTGATAAGAGTAAGATAATAAATAATTTAAATAGCACTAATGCTACAGAGGTATTATCAGCAGCACAAGGAAAAGTTCTTAAGACAGAAATAGGTACTAAATTAAATATATCTGATATAGTAAATAATTTAACCACTAATGATGCAACTAAGGCATTATCAGCAACACAAGGAAAAGTTCTTAAGACAGAAATAGGTACTAAATTAAATATATCTGATATAGTAGATAATTTAACCACTAATAATCCTAATAAGGCCTTATCAGCGAACCAGGGTAGAATATTGTCTCAAAGGATAAAAGCTAAGATTGATACGATTAAGATAATAAATAATTTAAATAGCAATGATGCTACAGAGGTATTATCAGCAGCACAAGGAAAAGTTCTTAAGACAGAAATAGGCACTAAATTAAATATATCTGATATAGCAGATAATTTAACCACTAATGATGCCACTAAGGCATTATCATCGAACCAGGGCAGAATATTGTTTGGAATGATACAAACTAAGATTGATAAGAGTAGGATAATAAATAATTTAAATAGCACTAATACTACAGAGGTATTATCAGCAGCACAAGGAAAAATTCTTAAGACAGAAATAGGTACTAAATTAAATATATCTGATATAGTAGATGATCTAGTTACTAATGATCCTGCTAAGGCCTTATCAGCAGCTCAGGGGAAGAAATTAAACGAAAAGATAAATAAAAACAATACTCTTATAAAAGACCCAAGAGACAATATTATAACTAAATGGTCAGGAAAGGGCAGTAATGGAACTAGTGGAGGTATTGGTATAGAAAATACTTTTTTAGGTATAAGGTCTGGTAATGCTATAACCACTGGTGGTTTTAATACGGCTTTTGGCTCTGAAAGTTTGAAAAATAACACTATAGGTATCAGTAATACTTCTATTGGACACTCTTCTTTACACAAATCAGTAGATGGAGAAAAAAATGTAGCAATAGGCTTACGTTCTTTATATGAAATGGCTACAGGGAGTAAAAATACAGCTATAGGGTCATATACTTTATATAATATGATTACAGGGAATAAAAATATAGCTATAGGAAATGAAGCTGGTTATTATATTGCTGACGGATTAACATTTCTCCAGGCAACAAATAATTATATTTTCATAGGAAATAATGCTAAAGCGCTAGCAGATAACAGCATTAATGAGATAGTTATAGGTGATGACGCTATAGGAAAAGGAAATAATACGGTAGTCATAGGTAAGGAAAGCAGCATTACATCTACTCATTTAGGAGGTATATTGCACAGTGCAGGTTTTAACAAAAGAAGTAAAATAATGAGAGGGTTTACTTATAATGTAGGTGATGTAGTTTTTTACGATTGGGTTTTTTATAAGAGAACTGGATCTGCTGTCACTATCACTAGCACCATCCCTAACCCATCTTCTGATCCTAATTGGGAAGATATTAGTTCTGATAAACTGCGAAAAGTAGGTACTAATCTCATAACTAAATGGTCAGGAAAGGGCAGTAATGGAACTAGTTCAGGTACTGGCGATTATAATACTCTTTTGGGTATAAGGTCTGGTAACGCCATAACCACTGGCGGTTTAAATACGGCTTTTGGCTTTAAAAGTTTGAGAGATAATACTACAGGTCATAGAAATACCTCTATTGGCCTTGAAAGTTTGAGAGATAACACTACAGGCGATAGGAATACTTCTATTGGCGCTTATTCTCTAGCTTTTAACACTATAGGTACTATGAATACTTCTATTGGATACTCTTCTTTATACCAATTAGTAGATGGAGAAAAAAATATAGGAATAGGCTCACATCCTTTATATGAAATGACTATAGGGAGTAATAATGTAGCTATAGGGCCATATTCTTTACATAAAATAACTACAGGTGATAGTAATATAGCTATAGGAAGTGACGCTGGTTATTTTATTGCTGACGGATTAACATTTCTCGAGACAACAAATAATTCTATTTTCATAGGAGATAACGCTAAAGCGCTAGCAGATAACAGCATTAATGAGATAGTTATAGGTTATTACGCTACAGGAAAAGGAAATAATACAGTAGTCATAGGTAAGGAAGGTAGTATTACATCTACTCATTTAGGAGGTATATTGCACAGTGCGGGTTTTAATAAAAGAAGTAAAATGGGTGGTTTTACTTATAATGTAGGCGATGTAGTTCTTTACGATGGGGTTTTTTATAAGAGAACTGGATCTGCTATCACTATCCCTAGCACTACCACTAACCCTAACCCTAACCCATCTTCTGATTCTAATTGGAAAGACATTAGTTCTGATAAACTGCTAAAAATAGGAAGAAATAATCTCATAGCTAAATGGTCAGGAAATGGCAGTAATGGAACTAGTGCAGGTACTGGTAAAGAAAATATTTTTTTAGGTATAAACTCTGGTAATGCCATAACCTCTGGCGATCGGAATACGGCTTTTGGCTTTAAAAGTTTTGAAGATAATACTACAGGTGAAAAGAATACTTCTTTTGGCGCATATTCTCTCACTGATAACGATACAGGTTCTAGGAATACTTCTATTGGATACGCTTCTTTATACAAATTAGCAAGTGGAAGAAGAAATGTAGCAGTAGGCTCACATCCTTTATATAGTATAACTACAGGGGATGATAATACAGCTATAGGGACAAATGCTTTATATAAAATAACTACAGGGGATAATAATACAGCTATAGGGGCATATGCTTTACATAAAATAACTACAGGGGATAATAATACAGCTATAGGAAATCAAGCTGGTTATTATATTTCTAACGGATCACTTCTCCAGACATCAAATAATTCTATTTTCATAGGATATAATGTTAAAGCGAAAGCAGATAACAGCTCTAATGAGATAGTTATAGGTAATGGAGCTAAAGGAAAAGGAGATAATACTGTTGTCATTGGTAATAGTAACACTACTGACATTCACTTACCAGGAAATGTTCATGCAGGCACTATAAAACTCTCTTCTGATAAACGTATCAAGAGCATAATAGGCATTTCAGATAAAGAATCAGACCTTAAAAAACTTTTAGATATAGAAATCACGGATTACACTATGAGAGATACTAATAAAATGGGTAATCAGCATTTTAAAAAAGTAATAGCTCAGCAGATAGAAGGTATAGTTCCAAATATTGTAGGAAAGAACAGTGGTGTGATTCCTAGTGTCTATGAATTTTCGAAATCGGTAGAAATTATTGATAATATGACATCAATTACTACAAATAAATCTCACGGTTTTTCTAAGGGAGACATGGTAAGATTAATTTTGAATGATAAGCGAGAGATTTTAGTTAAAGTAAAAGAGATAGAAAGTGCTAATGCTTTTGTGGTAGATTTAGGAGATGAGGTACCTCCAAATAAAGTATTTGTATATGGTAAGCGAGTAGATGATTTGCGATCAGTAGATTACGATGGCCTTACCACTTTGAATATCTCAGCTACTCAAGCTGTTTTCAATCGTATAGTAGACTTAGAAAAAGAAAGTAGCGTTATTAAAGACGAGAATAGTATTCTTAAAAATGAGAATACTATTCTTAAACAAGAGGTTAAGGTCCTCAAGGAAGGACTTTCTAATTCTAGAAAAGAGATTATTAAGAATTTAATTAAAATATTAAATAAAGCTAAGATTATAGATGTTAAAGATCTTAAAAGTTTAATAGAAGAATAATATCTGAAATATATTAACTGACACTAGCCCTTAGGGGAGCAAATAGGGAATGTAAATCAAACTCTATCCAATAGATTTTTTAAAAATCATTAAAAATTAGATACATAAGTTCGATTAATAATTTACTTACTAAAAATTATTGAAAGCCCTCAATTAACTGAAATTAAATAGAATAGCAGTTGTGAAAAATCGAGTGTTTTTTGCTCAAAAATTGTTAATTTTCCTCTAGTTTATCTCATAAACATAAAAGAACCAAAAAATAAAGAGGCATTTATTTAAATGCTAATAAAATCAAAGGATTCAAGTGCCCTTATTAACCCAGATTATTCATAGTCGTATGAATTTTTTGGATAGAATCTATCGCTTTATCCAGTATTTATAAGTGGTCATTGATGAACTAAGAGTTATAAATGGTATATTTTTATTCCTCATTTTTGGGCTATGACACTATCCCTTAAAGTGTGTAAATAAGAAATGACATATTTTTTTGTTTTTATTCATAGTCGAACTCTTTGGTCAAAAATAGTTAAAAATTGATTCAAAATTATTCCCCAATTTGGTATGGGTTTAGACCATTTTTTTGTAGCCTCCCTCAGAGCTAAAAAAGTAGATTTCATAACAGCATCATCAGTTGGGAATGACAATTTGTTTTTGGTATACTTTCTGATTTTTCCATTGAGGTTTTCAATCAAATTGGTCGTGTAAATAATTTTCCTGATTTCTACGGGAAACTCATAAAAAGCAGACAGTTCCTCCCAGTTATCTCGCCAGCTTTTAACAGCATAGGAATACTTAGATTCCCATGTTTTTGCAAAGTCATTTAGGGCAGCCTCAGCTGATTGTTTAGTAGGGGAATTGTATATTGATTTCATGTCATTAAAAAACGTCTTTTTATCCTTAAATACTACATATCTGCTTGAATTCCTGATTTGATGTACTACACATATTTGGGTTGTGGATTCAGGAAATACATTTTTTATAGTTTGGGTAAAGCCATTTAAATTATCCGTAGCTGTGATAAGTATATCCTCAACTCCTCGAGCCTTTAGATCTGTTAATACGCTCATCCAAAATGCAGAGGATTCATTCTTCCCTAACCATAAGCCTAATACTTCTTTTTTCCCATCTCTACCAAGGCCAATAGCGATGTACATACTCTTGTTGATCACTTTGGAATTCTCCCTAACCTTGAATACTATAGCGTCCATCCAAACTATCAAATATACAGGCTCTAGAGGTCTATTTTGCCAGGCTATGATTCATTTGTCACTCTATCTGTGATACGCGATATGGTAGATGTAGAAATATCAAAATTGTATAACTCTTGTATTTGATCCTCTATGTCTGAATTACTCATCCCCTTGAAATAAAAACTGATGATTATATTTTCTAATCCTTCTGCCATATTTTTGCGTTTAGGGATTAACATAGGATTAAAAGAGGAATCTCTATCTCTTGGAACTTTAATCTTGCTCTCTCCTAATGATGTCCTAACATTTTTTGTAGAATAGCCATTGCGGAAATTTGTATTCTTTGATTGCTCATATTTAGAATAATCCAAATGTGAATCTAATTCCCCTTCTAGAATCTTTTCAATACCTCGTCTCTGAATATCTTTTAGAAATGACATCAGATCTTCTCCTGTTTTGAATTGTTTTAAGAATTCATCTTTTAATAAATCTTCTTTTTTCATTTGTATAAAGTTTTAATTAGTTTTTTTAAAAAATATCTAGGATTTTTTTTCCTAAATATAAACTTTACACACTTTACAGGATAGTGTCGTTTTTATTCATAGTCGAACTCTTTCGTCAAAAATAGTTAAAAATTGATTCAGGATTATTCCCCAATTTGGTATGGTTTTGGACCATTTTTTTGTAGCCTCCCTCAGAGCTAAAAAGTAGATTTCATAACAGCATCATCTGTTGGGAATGACAATGTTAAAATAGATTAAACGTGATCTTTTTTTTCGTTAACTTTTTTATTAACCCGCATTATTCATAGTCATATTAAAATAGATTAGACGTGATATTTTTTCCTTAACTTTTTTACTAATCGAAGAGAACTCATCTTCTTTGTCGTTTTTTTGCACCTTTTTTTAGGATGACAATGCTCTTTTTTAGTGTTTTTACATGGTTTTTTAACGACAAGGCGTAACTATCCCAAGCTTGTTCATTTCACAAATAAACAACCGTTACTGGGTAATAATTTCCCGAAATAAACCCTTGTAAACAAAAGATTTAGATAGCTGGTAATAGATTCGCCTTTTGGTAATTTTAATCGTTGCTCCTACCTTGAGAAGATAGGTTCTAATCGAACTGATTAACCATTTTTTTGCTACTTCAAATCTTGTTTTCTTTATCTTCTGTTTCAGTAATAAAAACATTTCATAGGCAAAACTACTCATCATAAGTCGAAAAAAATTAGCAAGAAAACTATGATTTGACAAACGATCAGAAAAACACATATTTTTAACTTCTTTTATTCTATTTTCACTTGAATCACCTCTTTTAACATAAAAGTCAAAACAAACTTCTATGGCATTCTTCCTAAGAAAATTAGCACTTTATGCCTAATATTGACGATATATCTGTGAATAATCTGGGTTAAATTAATCTTGTTGAATCTTTTTTTTAAAATCTATGAAAATAGTTTAAATTGCATTGGCATCTAAATGCAGATATAACAATATTTCTTTTTATTTCTAAAGAAAAAAAATATGAAAAAAATAGGTCTTTTATTTATAATGTTTAGCACATATGCATTTCCCCAAGTTTTCCCTGATAAGTTAAGTTATCAAGCTCTAATAAGAGATGATCAAAGCAATGTATTGAGGGATAGTTTTATCAATATACGAATAATATTATTTATCAATGACGCTTCCCTTGGCGAGAAGACCGTATATAGCGAAACTCATAGAGTTAGGACTAACAGTGACGGCATAGCGTCTTTAAAGATAGGCGATGGCGATAAACCTAACGTTTATAAAACTCTCAAATTAACAGATTTAGATTGGGAAATTCCTCATATGATTAAAACAGAATTAGATCTGAATAATAATGGACAATACGATATAAAGAGAAAGGGTAAGCTGCTTAGTGTTCCATATGCTATATATGCTAATACTGCTAGAAAAATTATTGTTGTAAATAATCTAAGTTCTCATAGTAGTGCCGTTCCTCTATCAGCTAATCAGGGTAGAATATTGTCTGAAAGGATACAAACTAAGATCCATAAGAATACAATCGTAGATAATTTAAATAGTAATGATACTAAAAAGGTATTATCAGCAGCACAAGGGAAAGTCCTTAAGTCAGAACTAGGTACTAAATTAAATATATCTGATATAGCAGATAATTTAACCACTAATGATGCCACTAAGGCCTTATCAGCGGCACAAGGGAAAGTCCTTAAGTTAGAACTAGGTACTAAATTAAATATATCTGATATAGCAGATAATTTAACCACTAATGATGCCACTAAGGCCTTATCGGCAGCACAAGGAAAAGTTCTTAAGTTAGAACTAGGTACTAAATTAAATATATCTGATATAGCAGATAATTTAACCACTAATGATGCCACTAAGGCCTTATCGGCAGCACAAGGAAAAGTTCTTAAGTTAGAACTAGGTACTAAATTAAATATATCTGATATAACAGATAATTTAACCACTAATGATGCCACTAAGGCCTTATCATCGAACCAGGGCAGAATATTGTTTGGAATGATACAAACTAAGATTGATAGGAGTAAGATAATAAATAATTTAAATAGCACTAATGCTACAGAGGTATTATCAGCAGCACAAGGAAAAGTTCTTAAGACAGAAATAGGTACTAAATTAAATATATCTGATATAGCAGATAATTTAACCACTAATGATGCCACTAAGGCCTTATCGGCAGCACAAGGCAAAGTTCTTAAGACAGAACTAGGTACTAAATTAAATATATCTGATATAGTAGATGATTTAGTTACTAATGATCCTGCTAAAGCCTTATCAGCAGCTCAGGGGAAGAAATTAAACGAAAAGATAAATAAAAACAATACTCTTATAAAAGACCCAAGAGGCAATCTTATAACTAAATGGTCAGGAAATGGCAGTAATGGAACTAGTGGAGGTATTGGTATAGAAAATACTTTTTTAGGTATAAGGTCTGGTAATGCCATAACCACTGGCGGTTTTAATACGGCTTTTGGTTCTGAAAGTTTGAAAGATAACACTATAGGCACCAGGAATACTTCTATTGGACACGCTTCTTTACACAAATCAATAGATGGAGAAAAAAATGTAGCTATAGGGTCATATACTTTATATAATATGATTACAGGGAATAAAAATATAGCTATAGGAAATGAAGCTGGTTATTATATTGCTAACGGATCAACATTTCTCAGTAGATCAGATAATTCTATTTTCATAGGAGATAATGTTAAAGCGCTAGCAGATAACAGCCTTAATGAGATAGTTATAGGTAATGACGCTATAGGAAAAGGAAATAATACGGTAATCATAGGTAAGGAAGGCAGCATTACATCTACTCATTTAGGGGGTATATTACACAGTGCAGGTTTTAACAAAAGGAGTAAAATGATGAGTGGGTTTACTTATAATGTAGGTGATGTAGTTCTTTACGATGGGGTCTTTTATAAGAGAACTGGATCTGCTATCACTATCCCTAGCACTACCACTAACCCATCTTCTGATTCTAATTGGAAAGACATTAGTTCTGATAAACTGCTAAAAGTAGGGACTGATAATCTCATAACTAAATGGTCAGGAAAGGGCAGTAATGGAACCAATGGAGGTACTCCTGGTACTATTACTGGTGCTGGCACGAGTGCTGTTACTGGTACTGGTAAGGAAAATATTTTTTTAGGTATAAGCTCTGGTAATGCCATAACCTCTGGAGATTTTAATACGGCTTTTGGCTTTGAAAGTTTGAGAGATAATACTACAGGTCATAGGAATACTTCTATTGGCGCATATTCTCTAGCTGATAACACTATAGGTGATAGAAATACTTCAATTGGATACTCTTCTTTATACAAATTAGTAAATGGAGGAAAAAATGTAGCAATAGGCTCACATCCTTTATATGAAATGACTACAGGGAATAATAATGTAGCTATAGGGCCATATGCTTTATATGAAATAACTACAGGGAATAAAAATATAGCTATAGGAAGTGACGCTGGTTATTATATTACTAACGGAGTAACACCTCTCCAGACATCAAATAGATCTACTTTCATAGGAAATGGCGTTAGAGCTAAAGCAAATAACAGCGTTAACGAAATAGTTATAGGGGCTGGTGCTATAGGAAAAGGAAATAATACGGTAATCATAGGTAAGGAAGGTAGTATTACATCTACTCATTTAGGAGGTATATTGCACAGTGCAGGTTTTAACAAAAGAAGTAAAATGAGTGGGTTTACTTATAATGTAGGCGATGTAGTTCTTTACGATGGGGTCTTTTATAAGAGAACTGGATCTGCTGTCACTATCACTAGCACCACCCCTACCCCACCTTCTGATCCTAATTGGGAGGATATTAGTTCTGATAAACTGCGAAAAGTAGGGACTAATAATCTCATAACTAAATGGTCAGGAAAGGGCAGTAATGGAACTAGTGGAGGTGCCCCTGGTACTATTACTGGTGCTGGTACGGATAGTGTTACTGGTACTGGTGAAAAAAATAGTTTTTTAGGTATAAGCTCTGGTAACGCCATAACCTCTGGCGATTTTAATACGGCTTTTGGCTTTGAAAGTTTGAGAGATAATACTACAGGTCATAGGAATACCTCTATTGGCCTTGAAAGTTTGAGAGATAATACTACAGGTAATAGGAATACCTCTATTGGCCTTGAAAGTTTGAGAGATAATACTACAGGTCATAGGAATACTTCTATTGGCGCATATTCTCTAGCTGATAACACTACAGGTGATAGGAATACTTCAATTGGATACTCTTCTTTATACCAATTAGTAAATGGAGAAAAAAATGTAGGAATAGGCTCACATCCTTTATATATGATGACTACAGGGGATAATAATATAGCTATAGGGCCATATTCTTTACATAATGCGACTACAGGGAATAGAAATATAGCTATAGGAAATGATGCTGGTTTTTTTATTGCTGACGGATTAACATTTCTCGAGACAACAAATAATTCTATTTTCATAGGAGATAATGCTAAAGCGCTAGCAGATAACAGCCTTAATGAGATAGTTATAGGTAATGAAGCTATAGGAAAAGGAAATAATACGGTAATCATAGGTAAGGAAGGTAGTATTACATCTACTCATTTAGGAGGTATATTGCACAGTGCAGGTTTTAACAAAAGAAGTAAAATGAGTGGGTTTACTTATAATGTAGGCGATGTAGTTCTTTACGATGGGGTTTTTTATAAGAGAACTGGATCTGCTATCACTATCCCTAGCACTACCACTAACCCATCTTCTGATTCTAATTGGAAAGACATTAGTTCTGATAAACTGCTAAAAGTAGGGACTAATAATCTCATAACTAAATGGTCAGGAAATGGCAGTAATGGAACTAGTGCAGGTACTGGTGAAAAAAATACTTTTTTAGGTATAGGGTCTGGTAATGCCATAACCACTAGCGGTTATAATGCGGCTTTTGGCTTTGAAAGTTTGAGAGATAATACTACAGGCCGTAAGAACACTTCTATTGGCGCATATTCTCTCGCTCATAACACCACAGGCAATCAGAATACTTCAACTGGATACGCTTCTTTATCCCGATTAGTAAATGGAGAAAGAAATGTAGGAATAGGCACACATCCTTTATATATGATGACTATAGGAAATAGAAATACAGCTGTAGGGGCATATGCTTTATATTATGCGACTAAAGGTGATAATAATACAGCTATAGGACATAAAGCTGGTTGTTTTATTACTGGCGGATCAAAATTTCTCCAGACATCAAATAATTCTATTTTCATAGGAGATAATGTTAAAGCGAAAGCAGATAACAGCATTAATGAGATAGTTATAGGTTATAACATTACAGGACATGGGAATAATACTGTAACCATTGGTAATGATGACACTACTGATATTCACTTACTAGGAAATGTTTATGCAAAAAAAACACTAATCTCTTCTGATAAACGTCTCAAGAGCATAATAGGCATTTCAGATAAAGAATCAGACCTTAAAAAACTTTTAGATATAGAAATCACGGATTACACTATGAGAGATACTAACAAAATGGGTAATCAGCATTTTAAAAAAGTAATAGCTCAGCAGATAGAAGGTATAGCTCCAAATATTGTAGAAAAGAATAGTGGTGTGATTCCTAGCGTCTATGAATTTTCGAAATCGATAGAAACTATTGATAATATGACATCAATTACCACAAAAAAATCTCACGGTTTTTCTAAGGGAGACATGGTAAAATTAATTTTGGATGATACGCAAGAGATTTTAGTTAAAATAAAAGAGATAAAAAGTGCTAATGCTTTTGTGGTAGAGTTAGGAGATGAGATATCTCCAAATAAAATATTTATATACGGTAAGCAAGTAGATGATTTAAGATCAGTAGATTACGATGGCCTTACCACTTTGAATATCTCAGCTACTCAAGCTGTTTTCAATCGTGTAGTAGACTTAGAAAAAGAAAGTAGCGTTATTAAAGATGAGAATAGTATTCTTAAAAATGAAAATAGTATTCTTAAACAAGAGGTTAAAGTCCTTAAGGAAGGACTTTCTAATTCTAGAAAAGAGATTAAGAATTTAATTAATATCTTAAGTAAAGCTAAGATTCTAAATGTTAAAGATCTTAAAAGTTTAACAGAAGAATAATATCTGAAATATGTTAACTGACACAGTCCTTAGGGGTGTAAATAGGGTATGTAAATTAAACTCTGTCCAATAGATTTTTTAAAAATCATTAAAAATTAGATAACATGAGTTCGATTAATAATTTACTTACTAAAAATTATTGAAAGCCCTTAATTAACTGAAATTAAACAGAATAGCAGTTGTGAAAAGTCGAGTATTTTTTGCGCAAAAATTGTTAATTTTCCTCTAAGTTACCTCATAAACATAAAAGAACCAAAAAATAAAGAGGCATTTATTTAAATGCTAATAAAATCAAAGGATTCAAGTGTCTTTATTAATCCAACTCAGATTAAAAACTCTCTCAGTTTAAATAATTACTACTACCTTAGCTAAGGTGTTCGGCTCTCTGTCTTTTCGGCAAGAGAACAGGATAAAACTTATGGCTAATCCTTTTTACGCTCTCGCATTTAGGGGATTATTGTTTTTTTTAATTATTAAAATTATGTTTAAGAAAAATTATTTTATAAAGAGTATTATTTTCTCTTTTGTATTGTTATCGGTAATTATTTTCTCCTGTGATAAAAAGAACATTATAGAAGACGATTTAAATATATGTATAGAGTCATTTGCCTTGCTGGATTCTGAAAATGACCAAAAAAATTTAGGTTCTGATATAAAATGTGATATAGATGCTGAGAATTATACTATATCGCTAATAGTTCCCAGTTCGGCTGAATTAAGAGGCTTAAAGTTTAATATAACCCCATGTGAAGGGGTTAGCATATCTCCTGCTAGTGGAGAAGAAACTGATTTTGAACTTGTTGAAAAACCTTCTGGAGAGTCTACTGAGGAAGCTTCTGAAGCGTCTTCTGAGGGATCCTCTTCTAAACGTTATAAAAAGATATTTACTTTAACAAAAGGAGAAAAAAGTCAAGACTATACTGTATATATAACAAAAGAAGCAGCGCCGAAGTTGACAGGGTTTACAATAACTGCTAATACTGGTAAAGGTATTAAAACTGATGTATCTGCTGTTATAACTGATGACACTGATACTGCTACAGGTAAAATTTTATTGAAGATTCCTTATACAGGTACTACTATTAATTTAGAAGGGTTGTCATCTGTTATCAATGTTCCTGAAGGTTGTACTATAGATCCAATTGCTGGCACAATAGCTGAAGATATTATTACAAAACAATTTACTCTGATAAAAACTGACACAGGTTCTCAAAGAGTTTACACTGTTGAAGTTGTTAAAGGGCCTTATATTGAATCATTTAAGTTTGCTGCTGCTGCGTCTGGCAGAAGTTCTACTAATGCAGATATAACTGGTGAAGGTGTAACAGGGACAATCGATCACATTGCTGGCACTATAACTGTAACAGTTCCTAGTGGTGTCACTTTATCTAGTTTAACTCCTACAATTACAGTTGGAGATAACACTAAAGCTGAGTTCACTCCTTCTGCTCAGATAGATTTCAGTTCTAATGTTCAGTATACTGTAACATCTAATGATACTTCAGCGACTGATTTTACTAAGGTGTATACAGTTACAGTAACTCAAAACGCTGAACCTCAGATAGCAACATTCATATTCACTACTTCTTCTCCCAATAATGATAAAAACCTTGGGAGTGATAATATTACAGGTACTATTACAGGTAACGATATAGTTCTTAAAGTTCCTTATAACGCAGAATTAAATGGATTAACTCCAACCATTACACATGCTTCTGATGTTACAATATACAAAGGAGATACAGGTTCTACTACTCCATCTACTACTCCCACTGATTTCAGCTCTTCTCATTCAACAGCTGTTAAATATCGTGCTGTGTGTGCAACAGGTGGTGAAAAAGTTTATTCTGTGAAAGTTTATAAAGAGCCAAATGTAACAGGATTTAGCTTTACTAAAGATCAAAATACAGATAATAGTGGTTTTCCTACTGGAAAAACATATAATGGTAATGTTTCAGGTAATAATATAACTATCACAGTTGCTAATACGGTTGATGTAGCAAATTTAAAAGCTTCCATTACTGGAGATAATATTGCTGCAAATTATATTACTCCTACTACTTTGAATTTTAGTGGTAATGCAACCGTTACGGTTCCAAATCAGTATTTGCCAGAATATACCAAAGAGTACACTGTAACTGTAACTAAAGAATCAGCACCAGTTTTATCAAGTTTTTCAATAAATGCTAACCCTGGTAAGGGTATTCAAAGTGAGGTAATTGCTGAATTTACGCATCCTAGCGATAGTAGTAATACTGGCACCATATTACTAAAGTTTCCAAAGAATAATGAACATACTTTTGATTTAACGGGATTAACTTATACTAGTAAACCTGTTACAGGACATACTTTAACCCCTAATTCCCCTCTAACAGATGGAGGAAGTATTCATAGTAAAACATTTACTCTAACAACTTCCTTAGGCTCTAAAAGTATTTATACTGTAACAGCAATTAAAGGGCCTTATATTAGTAAATTTGAATTTGCCGCTAATAGTGGGAGCAGCGGGAGCGTTAATACGGGTATAAGCACTGCTATGAGTGGAAATATTAACCATGAAGCCAATACTATAACAGTAACACTTCCTGCTACGGTGAAGAAGACCTCATCAGATGGTAATAACAAAGTAACCCTAACTCCTACAATTGAGTTGGGAGGAGATGGCACCACTACTGTTTCTCCTAACACTGGAGTTTCTCAGGAGTTTATCTCTGGCACCCCTGTTAATTATACAGTAACAGGTCAAGATGGAATAACAAAAACTTATCAAGTTACTGTAACTAGAACAAAATCGACAATAGCGCAGATTACAAAATTTGAAATAGAATCAGGAAATTCAGGTAACATTTCAGAGACTAGCACTGGTGATAAAGGAAGAATAGTTGTGCCTGTGACTACTCTACCAACAAGTTCAACTCCTACTATAACACAATCAGAATATGCTACTGTAACTCCAGCAGATGCTCAAACTTTTACTTCGTATGATGATTCAAAAGAATATACAGTAACAGCTGAAAATACTAGTACACAAAAAACTTATGATGTTTATATCTATGATTCTAGCAAGACTATAGCTGTTGGTGATAGTTTGAAACTAAAAAAAGATGATTCTTCAGAGATTAGCGGAACTTCTGTTTCTATTGATGCAAGTACTAGAATTATAAATATTACTACCCCTTCTGACACTGATCTTAGTAGTTTAAAGCTTGTTTTAGAAGATACTTCCGGGCTTAGCATAGAGCCTACCAATCCTCAGGATTTTTCTGCAGGAGAAGAAGTAAAGTATACTCTTAAAAATAGTGGTACAATTGTAGGTCATTATTGGGTTAAGATTACTACAAGTTAAATTATAATTATTTATTTACCTCACTATAAAAAACAGGCAGTCCATTACGGCTGCCTGTTTCTGTTTATACAGTTTCTTATTTTGAAACTTTTTAAAAAAAAATATAATCTAGCTTAACCTGGATTATTCATAGTCATATTTAAATAGATTAGACCTGATCTTTTTTTTCGTTAACTTTTTTATTAATCTAACAGAAACCGTCTTCTTTGCCGTTTTTTTGCACCATTTTTTAGCACGAAAATGATCCTTTTTAGTATTTTAACATGGTCTTTTAACGACAGAGCGCAAGTATTTTCCTAAGAAGGTATTCATTTCAACAAATAAACAACCGATATTGAGTAATGATTTCCCAAAATAAAACCTTGTAAACAAAAGACTTATATAGCTGATAATAGATTCGTCTTTTGGTAATATAAAAACATTACATAGGCAAAACAAATTGTCATGGGTCTAAAAAAATTAGCCAATAAAATATGATTTTATAACCTGTTAGAAAAACACATATTTTAACTTCTTTAATTCTATTTTCATTTGAGCCACCTCTTTTCACATAAAAGCCAAAGTAATTTTCTATGGCATCCTTCCTGAGAAAATTAGTACTTTATGCCTAATTCTGACAATATATCTGTGAATAATCTGGGTTAAATTAGTTTTGTTGGATCTTTTTTTTAAAAATCTATGAAAATGGTTTAAATTGCATTGTTATCCCAGTGCGGGTATAAGAATATTTCTTTTTATCTCTAGAGAAAAAAAAAATCATGAAAAAAATAGGGCTTTTATTTATAATGGTTAGCACATATGCATTTCCCCAAGTTTTCCCTGATAAGTTAAGTTATCAAGCTCTAATAAGAGATAATCAAGGCAATGTATTGAGGGGGAGTTTTATCAATATAAGAATAACATTATTTATTAATGACGCTTCCCTTGGCGAGAAAACTGTATACAGCGAAACTCATAGAGTTAAAACTAGTAATGACGGAATAGCGTCTTTAAAAATAGGCGATGGCTATAAACCTAACGTTTATAAAACTCTCAAATTAACAGATTTAGATTGGGAAGTTCCTCATATGATTAAAACAGAATTAGATCTGAATGATAATGGACAATACGATATAAAGGGAAAGAGTGAGCTGCTTAGTGTTCCGTATTCTATGCACGCCCATACTACTAAGAATATTCTCGTTATAAATAATCTAAGTTCTAATAGTAGTGCCATTCCTCTATCAGCTAACCAAGGTAGAATATTATCTGAAAGGATACAAACTAAGATCCATAAGAATAAGATCGTAGATAATTTAAATAGCAATGATGCTACAAAGGTATTATCAGCAGCACAAGGAAAAGCCCTTAAGGATCAAATAGACTATTTAGATTCCAGTTTCAAAGTAGAAGTATTAGATGTGTTGACATCTACTGATGCGAGTAAAGCATTATCAGCGAACCAAGGTAGAATATTATCTGAAAGAATACAAACTAAGATTGATAAAAGCAAGATAATAAATAATTTAAATAGCACTAATGCTACAGAAGTATTATCAGCAGCACAAGGAAAAGTTCTTAAGACAGAAATAGGTACTAAATTAAATATATCTGATATAGTAGATGATTTAGTTACTAATGATCCTAATAAGGCCTTGTCGGCAGCACAAGGAAAAGCCCTTAAGAATCAAATAAACAATAAGTTAGATTACAGTTTCAGAGTAGATGTATTAGATGGATTAACGTCTACTGATGCGAGTAAAGCATTATCAGCGAACCAGGGCAGAATATTGTCTGGAATGACACAAACTAAGATTGATAAAAGTAAGATAGTAAATAATTTAAATAGCAATGATGCTACAGAGGTATTATCAGCTGCACAAGGAAAAGTTCTTAAGGCAGAAATAGGTACTAAATTAAATATATCTGATATAGTAGATGATTTAGTTACTAATGATCCTAATAAGGCCTTATCAGCGGCACAAGGAAAAGTTCTTAAGGATCAAATAAACAATAAGTTAGATTCCAGTTTCAGAGTAGATGTATTAGATGAATTAACGTCTACTAATGCGAGTAAAGCATTATCAGCGAACCAGGGCAGAATATTATCTGGAATGACACAAACTAAGATTGATAAAAGTAAGATAGTAAATAATTTAAATAGCAATGATGCTACAGAGGTATTATCAGCTGCACAAGGAAAAGTTCTTAAGGCAGAAATAGGTACTAAATTAAATATATCTGATATAGTAGATGATTTAGTTACTAATGATCCTAATAAGGCCTTATCAGCGGCACAAGGAAAAGTTCTTAAGGATCAAATAAACAACAAGTTAGATTCCAGTTTCAGAGTAGATGTGTTAGATGAATTAACGTCTACTCATGCGAGTAAAGCATTATCAGCGAACCAGGGCAGAATATTATCTGGAATGACACAAACTAAGATTGATAAAAGTAAGATAGTAAATAATTTAAATAGCAATGATGCTACAGAGGTATTATCAGCAGCACAAGGAAAAGTTCTTAAGGCAGAAATAAGTACTAAATTAAATATATCTGATATAGTAGATGATTTAACAACTAATGATCCTGCTAAGGCCTTATCGGCAGCACAAGGAAAAGCTCTTAAGGATCAAATAGACAATAAGTTAGATTCCAGTTTAAGGGTGGATGTGTTAGATGAATTAACGTCTACTGATGCGAGTAAAGCATTATCAGCGAATCAGGGTAGAATATTGTCTGGAATGACACAAACTAAGATTGATAAAAGTAAGATAGTAAATAATTTAAATAGCAATGATGCTACAGAGGTATTATCAGCAGCACAAGGAAAAGTTCTTAAGGCAGAAATAGGCACTAAATTAAATATATCTGATATAGTAGATCGATTTAACAACTAATGATCCTAATAAGACCTTGTCAGCAGCACAAGGAAAAGCTCTTAAGGATCAAATAGACAATAAGTTAGATTCCAGTTTAAGGGTGGATGTGTTAGATGAATTAACGTCTACTGATGTGAGTAAAGCATTATCAGCGAATCAGGGTAGAATATTGTCTGGAATGACACAAACTAAGATTGATAAGAGTAAGATAATAAATAATTTAAATAGCAATGATGCTACAGAGGTATTATCAGCAGCACAAGGAAAAGTTCTTAAGACAGAGATAGGTACTAAATTAAATATATCTGATATAGTAAATAATTTAACCACTAATGATGCCACTAAGGCATTATCAGCGGCACAAGGAAAAGTTCTTAAGGATCAAATAAACCGTTTAGGTTCTGGTTTAAGGGTGGATGTGTTAGATGAATTAACGTCTACTGACGCGAGTAAAGCATTATCAGCGAACCAGGGCAGAATATTGTCTGGAATGACACAAACTAAGATTGATAAAAGTAAGATAGTAAATAATTTAAATAGCAATGATGCTACAGAGGTATTATCAGCAGCACAAGGAAAAGTTCTTAAGGCAGAAATAGGTACTAAATTAAATATATCTGATATAGTAGATGATTTAACAACTAATGATCCTGCTAAGGCCTTATCGGCAGCACAAGGAAAAGTTCTTAAGGATCAAATAGACAATAAGTTAGATTCCAGTTTAAGAGTGGATGTGTTAGATGAATTAACGTCTACTGATGCGAGTAAAGCCTTATCAGCAAATCAGGGTAAAGTATTAAATGAAGGATTAGGAAGAAAGATTGATAAGAGTAAAATAATAGATAATTTAAATAGCACTAATGCTACAGAGGTATTATCAGCAGCACAAGGCAAAGTTCTTAAGGATCAAATAGACAATAAGTTAGATTCCAGTTTAAGAGTGGATGTGTTAGATGAATTAACGTCTACTGATGCGAGTAAAGCCTTATCAGCAAATCAGGGTAAAGTATTAAATGAAGGATTGGGAAGAAAGATTGATAAGAGTAAAATAATAGATAATTTAAATAGCACTAATGCTACAGAGGTATTATCAGCAGCACAAGGCAAAGTTCTTAAGGATCAAATAGACAATAAGTTAGATTCCAGTTTAAGAGTGGATGTGTTAGATGAATTAACGTCTACTGATGCGAGTAAAGCCTTATCAGCGAATCAGGGTAGAATATTAAATGAAGGATTGGGAAGAAAGATTGATGAGAGTAAAATAATAGATAATTTAAATAGCACTGATGCTACAGAGGTATTGTCAGCGGCACAAGGCAAAGTTCTTAAGGATCAAATAGACAATAAGTTAGATTCCAGTTTAAGGGTGGATGTGTTAGATGAATTAACGTCTACTGATGCGAGTAAAGCCTTATCAGCGAATCAGGGCAGAATATTAAATGAAGGATTGGGAAGAAAGATTGATGAGAGTAAAATAATAGATAATTTAAATAGCACTAATGCTACAGAGGTATTATCAGCAGCACAAGGAAAAGTTCTTAAGGATCAAATAGACAATAAGTTAGATTCCAGTTTAAGGGTGGATGTGTTAGATGAATTAACGTCTACTGATGCGAGTAAAGCCTTATCAGCGAATCAGGGTAGAACATTGTCCCTAGGGATACAGACTAAGATAGATAAGAGTAAGATAATAAATAATTTAAATAGCAATGATGCTACAGAAGTATTATCAGCAGCACAAGGAAAAGTCCTTAAGGCAGAAATAGGTACTAAATTAAATACATCTGATATAGTAGATGATTTAGTTACTGACATTCCTACCAAGGCCTTATCAGCGGCACAAGGAAAAGTCCTTAAGGATCAAATAGACAATAAGTTAGATTCCAGTTTAAGGGTGGATGTGTTAGATGTGTTGACATCTACTGATGCGAGTAAAGCCTTATCAGCGAATCAGGGTAGAATATTAAATGAAGGATTGGGAAGAAAGATAGATGCGAGTAAAATAATAGATAATTTAAATAGCACTGATGCTACAGAGGTATTATCAGCAGCACAAGGGAAAGTTCTTAAGACAGAAATAGGTGCTAAATTAAATATATCTGATATAGTAGATGATTTAGTTACTAATGATCCTAATAAGGCCTTATCAGCAGCACAAGGAAAAGTTCTTAAGACAGAAATAGGTACTAAATTAAATATATCTGATATAGTAAATAATTTAACCACTAATGATGCCACTAAGGCATTATCAGCAGCACAAGGCAAAGTTCTTAAGGTAGAAATAGATACTAAATTAAATACATCTGATATAGTAGATGATTTAACAACTAATGATCCTAATAAGACCTTGTCAGCGGCACAAGGCAAAGCTCTTAAGGATCAAATAGACAATAAGTTAGATTCCAGTTTAAGGGTGGATGTGTTAGATGAATTAACGTCTACTGATGCGAGTAAAGCATTATCAGCAAATCAGGGGAGAATATTAAATGAAGGATTGGGAAGAAAGATTGATGAAAGTAAAATAATAGATAATTTAAATAGCACTAATGCTACAGAGGTATTATCAGCAGCACAAGGAAAAGTTCTTAAGGCAGAAATAGGTACTAAATTAAATATATCTGATATAGTAGATGATTTAGTTACTAATGATCCTGCTAAGGCCTTATCGGCAGCACAAGGAAAAGATCTTAAGGATCAAATAGACAATAAGTTAGATTCCAGTTTAAGAGTGGATGTGTTAGATGAATTAACGTCTACTGATGCGAGTAAAGCATTATCAGCGAATCAGGGTAGAATATTGTCTGGAATGACACAAACTAAGATTGATAAGAGTAAGATAATAAATAATTTAAATAGCACTAATGCCACAGAGGTATTATCAGCAGCACAAGGAAAAGTTCTTAAGGCAGAAATAGGTACTAAATTAAATATATCTGATATAGCAAATAATTTAATCACTAATGATCCTGCTAAGGCCTTATCGGCAGCACAAGGAAAAGATCTTAAGGATCAAATAGACAATAAGTTAGATTCCAGTTTAAGAGTGGATGTGTTAGATGAATTAACGTCTACTGATGCGAGTAAAGCATTATCAGCGAATCAGGGCAGAATATTAAATGAAGGATTGAAAACTAAGATAGATAAGAGTAAGATAATAAATAATTTAAATAGCACTAATGCCACAGAGGTATTATCAGCAGCACAAGGAAAAGTTCTTAAGGCAGAAATAGGTACTAAATTAAATATATCTGATATAGCAAATAATTTAATCACTAATGATGCCACTAAGGCCTTATCAGCGGCTCAGGGGAAGAAATTAGACGAAAAGATAAATAAAAACAATACTCTTATAAAAGACCCAAGAGACAATATTATAACTAAATGGTCAGGAAATGGCAGTAATGGAACTAGTGGAGGTGTTGCTGGTGCTGTTACTGGTACTGGTAAAAAAAATAGTTTTTTAGGTATAAACTCTGGTAATGCCATAACCACTGGCTATCAGAATACAGCTTTTGGCTTTGAAAGTTTGAAAAATAATACTACAGGTCATAGGAATACTTCTATTGGCTCTGAAAGTTTGAAAAATAATACTACAGGTCATAGGAATACTTCTATTGGCTCTGAAAGTTTGAGAGATAATACTACAGGTCATAGGAATACTTCTATTGGCGCTTATTCTCTAGCTTTTAACACTACAGGTACTCTGAATACTTCTATTGGATACTCTTCTTTATACCAATTAGTAAATGGAGAAAAAAATGTAGGAATAGGCTCACATCCTTTATATGAAATGACTACAGGGAGTAATAATATAGCTATAGGGCCATATTCTTTACATAAAATAACTACAGGGAATAAAAATATAGCTATAGGAAGTGACGCTGGTTATTATATTGCTGACGGATTAACATTTCTCCAGGCATCAACTAGTTCTATTTTCATAGGAGATAATGTTAAAGCGAAAGCAGATAACAGCCTTAATGAGATAGTTATAGGTTATGACGCTACAGGAAAAGGAAATAATACGGCAGTAATAGGTAATGAAGGCAGTATTACATCTACTCATTTAGGAGGCATATTGCACAGTGCAGGTTTTAACAAAAGAAGTAAAATGATAAAAGGGTTTACTTATAATGTAGGTGATGTAGTTCTTTACGATTGGGTTTTTTATAAGAGAACTGGATCTGCTGTCACTATCACTAAAACCACCCCTACCCCACCTTCTGATCCTAATTGGGAAGATATTAGCCCTGATAAACTGCTAAAAGTAGGGACTGATAATCTCATAACTAAATGGTCAGGAAAAAGCAGTAATGGAACTAGTGGAGGTACTGGTATAGAAAATAGTTTTTTAGGTATAAGCTCTGGTAATGCCATAACCACTGGCTATCAGAATACGGCTTTTGGCTTTGAAAGTTTGAGAGATAATACTATAGGTTATAGAAATACTTCTGTTGGCGCTTATTCTCTCGCTTTTAACACTAGAGGTTACAGGAATACTTCTATTGGATACGCTTCTTTATACAACTTAGTAGATGGAATAAAAAATGTAGGAATAGGCTCACATCCTTTATATGAAATGACTACAGGGAATAAAAATATAGCTATAGGGACATCTGCTTTATTTAATGTGACTGCAGGTAATAGTAACATAGTTATAGGAAATGATGCTGGTTTTTATATTGCTGACGGATTAACAGCTCTCACTGAATCAACTAATTCTATTCTCATAGGAGATAATGTTAAAGCGCTAGCAGATAACAGCATTAATGAGATAGTTATAGGTGATGACGCTACAGGAAAAGGAAATAATACGGTAGTAATAGGTAATGAAGATAGTATTACATCTACTCATTTAGGAGGTATATTGCACAGTGCAGGTTTTAACAAAAGAAGTAAAATGATGATAGGGTTTACTTATAACGTAGGTGATGTAGTTCTTTACGATTGGGTTTTTTATAAGAGAACTAGATCTTCTGTCACTATCACTAACACCACCCCTACCCCACCTTCTGATCCTAATTGGGAAGATATTAGTTCTGATAAACTACTAAAAGTAGGGACTGATAATCTCATAACTAAATGGTCAGGAAAGGGCAGTAATGGAACTAGTGGAGGTGTTGCTGGTGCTGTTTCCGGTACTGGTGAAGAAAATAGTTTTTTAGGTATAAGATCTGGTAATGCCATAACCACTGGCTATCGGAATACAGCTTTTGGCTTTAAAAGTTTTGAAGATAATACTACAGGTTATATGAATACTTCTATTGGCGCGTATTCTCTCGCTGATAACACTACAGGTTATATGAATACTTCAATTGGATACGCTCCTTTATACGTATTAGTAAATGGAAAAAGAAATGTAGGAATAGGCTCACATCCTTTATATAGTATAACTACAGGGGATAATAATACAGCTATAGGCACATATGCTTTACATAAAATAACTACAGGGGATAATAATACAGCTATAGGAAATCAAGCTGGTTATTATATTGCTAATGGATTACATCTCCTGACATCAAATAATTCTATTTTCATAGGAAATAATGTTAAAGCGAAAGCAGATAACAGCATTAATGAGATAGTTATAGGTAATAAGGCTGAAGGAAAAGGAGATAATACTGTTGTCATTGGTAATAGTAACACTACTGACATTCACTTACCAGGAAATGTTCATGCAGGCACTATAAAACTCTCTTCTGATAAACGTATCAAGAGCATAATAGGCATTTCAGATAAAGAATCAGACCTTAAAAAACTTTTAGATATAGAAATCACGGATTACACTATGAGAGATACTAATAAAATGGGTAATCAGCATTTTAAAAAAGTAATAGCTCAGCAGATAGAAGGTATAGTTCCAAATATTGTAGGAAAGAACAGTGGTGTGATTCCTAGTGTCTATGAATTTTCGAAATCGGTAGAAACTATTGATAATATGACATCAATTACTACAAATAAATCTCACGGTTTTTCTAAGGGAGACATGGTAAGATTAATTTTGGATAATGACCGAGAGAGTTTAGTTAAAGTAAAAGAGATAAAAAGTGCTAATGCTTTTGTTGTAGATTTAGGGGATGAAGTATCTCCAAATAAAGTATTTGTATATGGTAAGGAGGTAGATGATTTGAGATCAGTAGATTACGATGGTCTCACTACATTGAATATCTCAGCCACACAAGCTGTTTATGATCGTATAGTAGAACTAGAAAAAGAAAGTAGCATTCTTAAAAATGAGAATAGTATTATTAAAAGTGAGAATAGCATTCTTAAAAATGAGAATAGCATTATTAAACAAGAGGTTAAAATCCTTAAGGAAGGACTTTCTAATTCTAGAAAAGAGATTAAGAATTTAATTAATATCTTAAGTAAAGCTAAGATTCTAGATGTTAAAGATCTTAAAAGTTTAACAGAAAAATAATATCTAAAATATGTTAACTAACACTATCCGTTAAAGTGTGTAAATAAAAAATGACATATTTTTTTGTTTTTACTCATAGTCGAACTCTTTTGTCAAAAATAGTTACAAAATTGATTCAAAATTATTCCCCAATTTCAGTATCGGCTTGGACCATTTTTTTGTAGCCTCCCTCAGAGCTAAAAAAGTAGATTTCATAACAGAAGCATCTGTTTGAAATAACAATTTATTTCTAGTATACTTTCTATTGTCATAGATCTAAAAAAATTAGCCAAAAAAAATATGATTTTATAACCTGTCAGAAAAACACATATTTTTAACTTCTTTAATTCTATTTTCATTTGAATCACCTCTTTTCACATAAAAGCCAAAGCAAACTTCTACGGCATCCTTCCTAAGAAAATTAGTACTTTATGCCTAATTCTGACAATATATCTGTGAATAATCTGGGTTAAATTAGTCTTGTTGGATCTTTTTTTTAATCTATAAAAATAGTTTAAATTGCATTAGTATCCCAATGCGGGTATAACAATATTTCTTTTTACCTCTAAAGAAAAAAAATTATGAAAAAAATAGGTCTTTTATTTATAATGGTTAATACATATGCTTTTTCCCAAGTTTTTCCTGATAAGTTAACCCGCATTATTCATAGTCATACTAAAATAGATTAGACGTGATATTTTTTCCTTAACTTTTTTACTAATCGAAGAGAACTCATCTTCTTTGTCGTTTTTTTGCACCTTTTTTTAGGATGACAATGCTCTTTTTTAGTGTTTTTACATGGTTTTTTAACGACAAGGCGTAACTATCCCAAGGTTGTTCATTTCACAAATAAACAACCGTTACTGGGTAATAATTTCCCGAAATAAACCCTTGTAAACAAAAGATTTAGATAGCTGATAATAGATTCGCCTTTTGGTAATTTTAATCGTTGCTCCTACCTTGAGAAGATAGGTTCTAATCGAACTGATTAACCATTTTTTTGCTACTTCAAATCTTGTTTTCTTTATCTTCTGTTTCAGTAATAAAAACATTTCATAGGCAAGACTACTCATCATAAGTCGAAAAAAATTAGCAAGAAAACTATGATTTGACAAACGATCAGAAAAACACATATTTTTAACTTCTTTTATTCTATTTTCACTTGAATCACCTCTTTTCACATAAAAGTCAAAGTAAATTTCTCTAGCATCCTTTTGGGGAAGATTACTAGAAAAATGCCTTATGTTCATCCCTAATCCTGTACTCTCAACTTTAGAATAGCACTGTTGAGGCTTGTGCCAACTCTTGGCTTTGTACGTAAAACTCATAAAATGTTGGTGCTTCTCTCCCTGATCTAAATACATTTTTTTTACAGCATTTTTTGACCAAGATACCTTTCTTTTTAAAACTTCATTGCTCGCTATGCCTGTCACATATAGTAAATCAAAATCATCTACTAATTGGTAAAAAGGAGCGCAACTAAAGCCGCTATCACTTCTAATAATTATTTCCATCTCTGGGTGACTCTCACGTATTTTGATAATTATTCGCTTTAAAATACTCACATACCATTTATTAGAATGACTATTTCCTGGGCGGAGTACAGGAAGGATAATCTGTCCTGTTTTTCCATCATGAAAAAATAGTTCATTGTACATGAATTGACTATAATAACCGTTAAACATTGACAATTGTTGACTGCCATGAGTTGGATCATTAGTTGAATCTACGTCAATAACTATTCTCTTACGATCAGATAAACTTGAAACATATTTGTATAACCACGCATCACAAAACTTAAAAACAGCTTGTTTGTCAAAGCTATTCTCAAATCTTGATATAGTAGGTTGAGAAGCCAAATCACCTTGAAGAACATCTTTGAATAAAGGATCGTTATGTAAATGATTAACATCATTGGCGTCTTCATAGCCTAACATGATCATATAAACCCTTTGTTTTAACTGTTGCTTTCTGGTATAAGTAATAAATCTAGAGTCTCGAGTATCAGGCAAAAGTTTACTGTAATAATGAATCAATCTATGATCTCTTTCTAGTTTTTCAAGCATGATTAAAGATCCATCAGAGCTAATTTCTGATGATGAAAAAGTTAACTCAACAGAAGTTTTCCCTCTATAAAATAATGTGTTTTTATTCCTCATTTTTGGGCTATATTAAAGTATGTTTCTTTGGACTTTAATGCCTTAAAATTAACACTTTATGCGCAATATTTAAAGGGTAACTATGAATAATCTGGGTTAAGTTATCAAGCTCTAATAAGAGATGATAAAGGCAATGTATTGAAGGATAGTTTTATCAATATACGAATATCATTATTTATCAATGACGCTTCCCTTGGCGAGAAGATCGTGTATAGCGAAACTCACAGAGTTAAGACTAATAGAGATGGCGTAGCGTCTTTAAATATAGGCGACGGCAGTAGAACTCAAGATTATAATGCTCTCAAATTAACAGATTTAGATTGGGAAGTTCCTCATATGATTAAAACAGAATTAGATCTGAATAATAATGGACAATACGATATAAAGAGAAAGGATGAGCTGCTTAGTGTTCCGTATTCTATGTACGCCTATACTACTAGGAAAATTCTCGTTATAAATAATCTAAGTTCTCATAGTAGTGCCATTCCTCTATCAGCTAACCAGGGCAGAATACTATCTGAAAGGATACAAACTAAGATCCATAAGAATAAAATCGTAGATAATTTAAATAGCAATGACGCCACAAAGGTATTATCAGCAGCACAAGGAAAAGTCCTTAAGGAGCAAATAGACAATAAGTTAGATTCCAGTTTCAAAGTAGATGTTTTAGATGAATTAACATCTACTGATGCGAGTAAAGCATTATCAGCAAATCAAGGAAAAGTATTGTCAGATAGATTAAAAAACAAGATAGATAAGAGTAAGATAATAAATAATTTAAATAGCACTGATGCTACAGAGGTATTATCAGCAGCACAAGGAAAAGTCCTTAAGGTAGAAATAGATACTAAATTAAATATATCTGATATAGCAGATAATTTAACCACTAATAATCCTAATAAAGCCCTATCAGCAGCACAAGGAAAAGTCCTTAAGGGGCAAATAGACAATAAGTTAGATTCCAGTTTCAAAGTAGATGTTTTAGATGAATTAACGTCTATTGATGCAAGTAAAGCATTATCAGCGAACCAGGGCAGAATATTATCTGGAATGATACAAACTAAGATTGATAAGAGTAAGATAATAAATAATTTAAATAGCAACGATGCTACAGAGGTATTATCAGCAGCACAAGGAAAGGTCCTTAAGGTAGAAATAGATACTAAATTAAATATATCTGATATAGCAGATAATTTAACCACTAATAATCCTAATAAGGCCTTATCAGCAGCACAAGGAAAAGTCCTTAAGGGGCAAATAGACAATAAGTTAGATTCCAGTTTCAAAGTAGATGTTTTAGATGAATTAACGTCTATTGATGCAAGTAAAGCATTATCAGCGAATCAGGGAAGAATATTATCTGGAATGATATGAGCTAAGATTGATAAGAGTAAGATAATAAATAATTTAAATAGCACTGATGCTACAGAGGTATTATCAGCAGCACAAGGAAAAGTCCTTAAGATAGAAATAGATACTAAATTAAATATATCTGATATAGCAGATAATTTAACCACTAATGATCCTAATAAGGCCTTATCAGCAGCACAAGGAAAGGTCCTTAAGGGGCAAATAGACAATAAGTTAGATTCCAGTTTCAAAGTAGATGTTTTAGATGAATTAACGTCTATTGATGCAAGTAAAGCATTATCAGCAAATCAGGGAAGAATATTATCTGGAATGATAAAAACTAAGATTGATAAGAGTAAGATAATAAATAATTTAAATAGCAATGATGCTACAGAGGTATTATCAGCAGCACAAGGAAAATTTCTTAAGACAGAAATAGACACTAAATTAAATATATCTGATATAGTAAATGATTTAATCACTAATGATCCTACTAAGGCATTATCCGCAGCACAAGGCAAAGCCCTTAAGGATGAAATAAACCATTTACATTTAAGTTCTGGTTCCAGTTCAGGCGTGAATGTGTTAGATGAATTAACATCTACTGATGCGAGTAACGCATTATCAGCAAACCAGGGCAGAATATTATCTGGAATGATACAACCTAAGATTGATAAGAGTAAGATAATAAATAATTTAAATAGCAATGATGCTACAGAGGTATTATCAGCAGCACAAGGAAAAGCTCTTAAGACAGAAATAGATAATAAATTAAATATATCTGATATAGTAGATGATTTAGTTACTAATGACCCTGATAAGGCCTTATCAGCAGCACAGGGTAAATTTCTTAAGGATCAAATAGACAATAAGTTAGATTCCAGTTTCAAAGTAGATGTACTAGATGTGTTGACATCTACTGATGCGAGTAACGCATTATCAGCAAACCAGGGCAGAATATTATCTGGAATGATACAACCTAAGATTGATAAGAGTAAGATAATAAATAATTTAAATAGCACTAATGCTACAGAAGTATTATCAGCAGCACAAGGAAAAGCTCTTAAGGCAGAAATAGATAATAAATTAAATATATCTGATGTAGCAGATGATTTAGTTACTAATGATCCTGATAAGGCCTTATCAGCAGCACAAGGAAAAGCTCTTAAGACAGAAATAGATAATAAATTAAATATATCTGATGTAGTAGATGATTTAGTTACTAATGATCCTGATAAGGCCTTATCAGCAGCACAGGGTAAATTTCTTAAGGATCAAATAGATTCCAGTTTCAAAGTAAATGTACTAGATGTGTTGACATCTACTGATGCAAGTAACGCATTATCAGCAAACCAGGGCAGAATATTGTCTGGAATGATACAACCTAAGATTGATAAGAGTAAGATAATAAATAATTTAAATAGCACTGACGCTACAGAGGTATTATCAGCAGCACAAGGAAAAGTTCTTAAGACAGAAATAGGCACTAAATTAAATATATCTGATATAGTAGATGATTTAGTTACTAATGATCCTGCTAAGGCCTTATCAGCGGCTCAGGGGAAGAAATTAGACGAAAAGATAAATAAAAACAAGACTCTTATAAAAGACCCAAGAGACAATCTCATAACTAAATGGTCAGGAAAGGGCAGTAATGGAACTAGTGGAGGTACTGCTGGTACTGCTGCTTATACTGGTAGAGAAAATATTTTATTAGGTATAAGCTCTGGTAATGCCATAACCACTGGCTATCAGAATACGGCTTTTGGCTTTGAAAGTTTGAGAGATAATACTATAGGTTATAGAAATACTTCCATTGGCGCATATTCTCTCGCTTTTAACACTAGAGGTTACAGGAATACTTCTATTGGATATGCTTCTTTATACAACTTAGAAGATGGAACAAAAAATGTAGGAATAGGCTCACATCCTTTATATGAAATGACTACAGGGAGTAAAAATATAGCTGTAGGGACATCTGCTTTATTTAATGTAACTACAGGTAATAGTAACATAGTTATAGGAAATGATGCTGGTTTTTATATTGCTAACGGATCAACAGCTCTCACTGAATCAACTAATTCTATTTTCATAGGAGATAATGTTAAAGCGCTAGCAGATAACAGCATTAATGAGATAGTTATAGGTTATGACGCTACAGGAAAAGGGAATAATACGGCAGTAATAGGTAATGAAGGCAGTATTACATCTACTCATTTAGGAGGCATATTGCACAGTGCAGGCTTTAACAAAAGAAGTAAAATGATAAGAGGGTTTACTTATAATGTGGATGATGTAGTTCTTTACGATGGGGTTTTTTATAAGAGAACTAGATCTGCTGTCACTATCACTAAAACCACCCCTACCCCACCTTCTGATCCTAATTGGGAAGATATTAGTTCTGATAAACTGCTAAAAGTAGGGAATAATAATCTCATAACTAAATGGTCAGGAAGAGGCAGTAATGGAACTAGTGGAGGAACTAGTTATAGTATAGAAAATAGCTTTTTAGGTATAAACTCTGGCAATGCCATAACCATTGGCTATCAGAATACAGCTTTGGGCTTTAAAAGTTTGGAAAATAATACTACAGGTAGGGAAAATACAGCTATAGGCGCATATTCTCTCGCTAATAACACTACAGGTTCTATGAATACTTCTATTGGAAGATCTTCTTTACACAATTTAGTAAGTGGAACAAAAAATATAGGAATAGGTCTACATCCTTTATATTATATAACTACAGGGGATGATAATATAGCTATAGGGACATTTACTTTATCTGGTGTGACTACAGGTAATCGTAATATAGCTATAGGATATGATGCCGGTACTCCTCCTACTAACAAAATAATAAATCCCAAGACATCAAATAATTCTATTTTCATAGGGAATAATGCTAGACCGAAAACACATAACAGCCTTAATGAGATAGTTATAGGTAATGACGTTATAGGACATGGGGATAATACTATAACCATTGGTAATATTAATAATGATGGTATTTTCTTACTAGGAACTGTTTATGCAACTGACGTAATACTCACTTCTGATAAACGTATCAAAAACATAATAAGCATTTCAGATAAAGAATCAGACCTTAAAAAACTTTTAGATATAGAAATCACGGATTACACTATGAGAGATACTAATAAAATGGGTGATCAGCATTTTAAAAAAGTAATAGCTCAGCAGATAGAAGGTATAGTTCCAAATATTGTACAAAAGAATAGTGGTGTGATTCCTAGCGTATATGAATTTTCTAAATCGGCAGAAACTATTGATAATATCACATCAATTACTACAAAGAAATCTCACGGTTTTTCTAAGGGAGACATGGTAAAATTAGTTTTGGATGATGATCAAAATACTTTCGTTAAAGTAAAAGAGATAAAAAACGATAATACTTTTACGGTAGAGTTAGGATATGAGGTATCTCCAAATAAAGTATTTGTATATGGTAAGCAAGTAGATGATTTGCGATCAGTAGATTACAATGGTCTTACTACTTTAAATATTTCAGCTACCCAAGCTGTTTATGAAGAGCTTCTTTCTACTAAAAAAAAACTTTCTGCTACTGAGGAAAAGCTTACCTCTACCAAGAAAGAATTATCTTCTACTAAACAAAAGTTGGGTAATTTAATTAAATTACTAAGTAAATCAAATATCATCAATAAGGAGGATACCAAAGCTTTGACAAAAAAATAAGACTCTATCCCTTAAAGTATGTAAATAAAAAATTGACATATTTTTTTATTTTTATTCATAGTCGAACTCTTTCGTCAAAAATGCTTAAAAATTGATTCAAAATTATTCCCCAATTTGTTATCAGTTTAGACCATTTTTTTTGCAGCCTTTCTCAGAGCTAAAAAGGTAGATTTTATAACAGAAGCATCTGTTTGAAATAACAATTTATTTCTAGTATACTTTCTATTGTCATAGATCTAAAAAAATTAGCCAAGAAAATATGATTTTATAACCTGTCAGAAAAACACATATTTTTAACTTCTTTAATTCTATTTTCATTTTAATCACCTCTCTTCACACAAAAGCCAAAGCAAACTTCTATGGTATCTTTCATAAGAAAATTAGCACTTTATGCCTAAATATTGACAATATATCTGTGAATAATCTGGGTTAAATTAGTCTTGTTGGATCTTTTTTTTTAATCTATAAAAATAGTTTAAATTGCATTGGTATCCCAATGCGGGTATAACAATATTTCTTTTTACCTCTAAAGAAAAAAAATTATGAAAAAAATAGGTCTTTTATTTATAATGGTTAACACATATGCTTTTTCCCAAGTTTTTCCTGATAAGTTAAGTTATCAAGCTATAATAAGAGATGATCAAGGCAATGTATTAAGGGATAGTTTTATCAATATACGAATAACATTATTTATTAATAACGCTTCCCTTAGCGAGAAGACCGTATATAGCGAAACTCACAGAGTTAAGACTAATAGTGGCGGCGTAGCGTCTTTAAATATAGGCGATGGAAGTAGAACTAAAGATTATAAAACTCTCAAATTAACAGATTTAGATTGGGAAGTTCCTCATATGATTAAAACAGAATTAGATCTGAATAATAATGGGCAATACGATATAAAGAGAAAGGGTAAGTTGCTTAGTGTTCCGTATTCTATGTACGCCTATACTGCTAGGAAAATCCTCGTTATAAATAATCTAAGTTCTCATAGTAGCGCCATTCCTCTATCAGCTAACCAGGGCAGAATACTATCTGAAAGGATGCAAACTAAGATCCATAAGAATAAGATCGTAGATAATTTAAATAGCAATGATGCCACAAAGGTATTATCAGCGGCACAAGGCAAAGCCCTTAAGGATCAAATAGACTATTTAGATTCCAGTTTAAGGGTGGATGTGTTAGATGAATTAACGTCTATTGATGCGAGTAAAGCATTATCAGCGAATCAGGGAAGAGTATTATCTGGAATGATACAACCTAAGATTGATAAGAGTAAGATAATAAATAATTTAAATAGCAATGATGCTACAGAGGTATTATCAGCAGCACAAGGAAAAGTCCTTAAGGTAGAAATAGATACTAAATTAAATATATCTGATATAGCAGATAATTTAACCACTAATAATCCTAATAAAGCCCTATCAGCAGCACAAGGAAAAGTCCTTAAGGGGCAAATAGACAATAAGTTAGATTCCAGTTTAAGGGTAGATGTTTTAGATGAATTAACGTCTATTGATGCAAGTAAAGCATTATCAGCGAATCAGGGAAGAATATTATTTGGAATGACACAAACTAAGATTGATAAGAGTAAGATAATAAATAATTTAACCCGCATTATTCATAGTCATACTAAAATAGATTAGACGTGATATTTTTTCCTTAACTTTTTTACTAATCGAAGAGAACTCATCTTCTTTGTCGTTTTTTTGCACCTTTTTTTAGGATGACAATGCTCTTTTTTAGTGTTTTTACATGGTTTTTTAACGACAAGGCGTAACTATCCCAAGGTTGTTCATTTCACAAATAAACAACCGTTACTGGGTAATAATTTCCCGAAATAAACCCTTGTAAACAAAAGATTTAGATAGCTGATAATAGATTCGCCTTTTGGTAATTTTAATCGTTGCTCCTACCTTGAGAAGATAGGTTCTAATCGAACTGATTAACCATTTTTTTGCTACTTCAAATCTTGTTTTCTTTATCTTCTGTTTCAGTAATAAAAACATTTCATAGGCAAGACTACTCATCATAAGTCGAAAAAAATTAGCAAGAAAACTATGATTTGACAAACGATCAGAAAAACACATATTTTTAACTTCTTTTATTCTATTTTCACTTGAATCACCTCTTTTCACATAAAAGTCAAAGTAAATTTCTCTAGCATCCTTTTGGGGAAGATTACTAGAAAAATGCCTTATGTTCATCCCTAATCCTGTACTCTCAACTTTAGAATAGCACTGTTGAGGCTTGTGCCAACTCTTGGCTTTGTACGTAAAACTCATAAAATGTTGGTGCTTCTCTCCCTGATCTAAATACATTTTTTTTACAGCATTTTTTGACCAAGATACCTTTCTTTTTAAAACTTCATTGCTCGCTATGCCTGTCACATATAGTAAATCAAAATCATCTACTAATTGGTAAAAAGGAGCGCAACTAAAGCCGCTATCACTTCTAATAATTATTTCCATCTCTGGGTGACTCTCACGTATTTTGATAATTATTCGCTTTAAAATACTCACATACCATTTATTAGAATGACTATTTCCTGGGCGGAGTACAGGAAGGATAATCTGTCCTGTTTTTCCATCATGAAAAAATAGTTCATTGTACATGAATTGACTATAATAACCGTTAAACATTGACAATTGTTGACTGCCATGAGTTGGATCATCAGTTGAATCTACGTCAATAACTATTCTCTTACGATCAGATAAACTTGAAACATATTTGTATAACCACGCATCACAAAACTTAAAAACAGCTTGTTTGTCAAAGCTATTCTCAAATCTTGATATAGTAGGTTGAGAAGCCAAATCACCTTGAAGAACATCTTTGAATAAAGGATCGTTATGTAAATGATTAACATCATTGGCGTCTTCATAGCCTAACATGATCATATAAACCCTTTGTTTTAACTGTTGCTTTCTGGTATAAGTAATAAATCTAGAGTCTCGAGTATCAGGCAAAAGTTTACTGTAATAATGAATCAATCTATGATCTCTTTCTAGTTTTTCAAGCATGATTAAAGATCCATCAGAGCTAATTTCTGATGATGAAAAAGTTAACTCAACAGAAGTTTTCCCTCTATAAAATAATGTGTTTTTATTCCTCATTTTTGGGCTATATTAAAGTATGTTTCTTTGGACTTTAATGCCTTAAAATTAACACTTTATGCGCAATATTTAAAGGGTAACTATGAATAATCTGGGTTAATTCTATTTTCACTTGAATCACCTCTTTTTAACATAAAAGTCAAAGTAAATTTCTCTAGCATTCTTTTGGGGAATATTACTAGAAAAATGCCTTATGTTCATCCCTAATCCAGTACTCTCAACTTTAGAATAGCACTGTTGAGGCTTATGTTAACTCTTAGCTTTGTACCTGAAACTGATAAAATGTTGGTGCTTCTCTCCCTGATCTAAATACATTTTTTTACAGCATTTTTTGACCGAGATACCTTTCTTTTTAAAACTTCATTGCTCGCTATGCCTGTCACATATAGTAAATCAAAATCATCTACTAATTGGTAAAAAGGAGCGTAACCAAAGCCACTATCACTTCTAATAATTATTTCCATCTCTGGGTATCTCTTACGTATTTTGATAATTATTCGCTTTAAAATACTCACATGCCATTTATTAGAATGACTGTTTCCTCGGGCGGAGTACAGGAAGAATAATCTAGCTCTGTATCTCCATCATGAAAAAATAGTTCATTGTACATGAATTGACCATAATAACCGTTAAACATTGACAATTGTTGACTGCCATGAGTTGGATCATCGGTTGAATCTACGTCAATAACTATTCTCTTGCGACCAGATAAACTTAAAACATATTTGTATAACCACGCATAACAAAACTTAAAGACAGCCTGTTTATCCAAGCTATTCTCAAATCTTGATATAGTGGGTTGAGAGGCCAAATTACCTTGAAGAACATCTTTGAATAAAGGATCATTCTGTAAATGATTAACATCATTGGCGTCTTGATAGCCTAACATGATCATATAAACCCTTTGCTTTAACTGATACCTTCTGCTATAAGTAATAAATCTAGAGTCTCGAGTATCAAGTAAAAACTTACTGTAATAATGAATCAATCTATGATCTGGTTCTAGTTTTTCAAGCATGATTAAAGATCCATCAGAACTAATTTCTGATGATGAAAAAGTTAATTCAACAGAAGTCTTCCCTCTATAAAATAATGTGTTTTTATTCCTCATTTTTGGGCCTTATATAAAGTCGTTGTTTTTTAGTTAACCCTACTAAAATTAACACTTTATACCCAATATTGAAATATAACCATGAATAATCCAGGTTAAATAGCAATGATGCTACAGAGGTATTATCAGCAGCACAAGGAAAAGTCCTTAAGGTAGAAATAGATACTAAATTAAATATATCTGATATAGCAGATAATTTAACCACTAATAATCCTAATAAGGCCTTATCAGCAGCACAAGGAAAAGTCCTTAAGGGGCAAATAGACAATAAGTTAGATTCCAGTTTAAGGGTAGATGTTTTAGATGAATTAACGTCTATTGATGCAAGTAAAGCATTATCAGCGAATCAGGGAAGAATATTATCTGGAATGATAAAAACTAAGATTGATAAGAGTAAGATAATAAATAATTTAAATAGCACTGATGCTACAGAGGTATTATCAGCAGCACAAGGCAAATTTCTTAAGACAGAAATAGGTACTAAACTAAATATATCTGATATAGCAGATAATTTAACCACTAATAATCCTAATAAGGCCTTATCAGCAGCACAAGGAAAAGTCCTTAAGGGGCAAATAGACAATAAGTTAGATTCCAGTTTAAGAGTAGATGTTTTAGATGAATTAACGTCTATTGATGCGAGTAAAGCATTATCAGCGAATCAGGGAAGAATATTATCTGGAATGATAAAAACTAAGATTGATAGGAGTAAGATAATAAATAATTTAAATAGCAATGATGCTACAGAGGTATTATCAGCAGCACAAGGTAAATTTCTTAAGACAGAAATAGGTACCAAATTAAATATATCTGATATAGTAAATAATTTAACCACTAATGATGCCACTAAGGCCTTATCAGCAGCACAAGGCAAAGCCCTTAAGGATGAAATAGACCATTTACATTTAAGTTCCAGTTCCAGTTTAAGAGTGAATGTGTTAGATGAATTAACGTCTACTGATGCGAGTAACGCATTATCAGCAAACCAGGGCAGAATATTATCTGGAATGATACAACCTAAGATTGATAAGAGTAAGATAATAAATAATTTAAATAGCACTGATGCTACAGAAGTATTATCAGCAGCACAAGGAAAAGCTCTTAAGACAGAAATAGATAATAAATTAAATATATCTGATGTAGTAGATGATTTAGTTACTAATGATCCTGATAAGGCCTTATCAGCAGCACAGGGTAAATTTCTTAAGGATCAAATAAACAATAAGTTAGATTCCAGTTTCAAAGTAAATGTACTAGATATGTTGACATCTACTGATGCGAGTAACGCATTATCAGCAAACCAGGGCAGAATATTATCTGGAATGATACAACCTAAGATTGATAAGAGTAAGATAATAAATAATTTAAATAGCACTGATGCTACAGAAGTATTATCAGCAGCACAAGGAAAAGCTCTTAAGACAGAAATAGATAATAAATTAAATATATCTGATGTAGTAGATGATTTAGTTACTAATGATCCTGATAAGGCCTTATCAGCAGCACAGGGTAAATTTCTTAAGGATCAAATAAACAATAAGTTAGATTCCAGTTTCAAAGTAAATGTACTAGACGTGTTGACATCTACTGATGCGAGTAACGCATTATCAGCAAACCAGGGCAGAATATTATCTGGAATGATACAAGCTAAGATTGATAAGAGTAAGATAATAAATAATTTAAATAGCACTGATGCTACAGAAGTATTATCAGCAGCACAAGGAAAAGCTCTTAAGATAGAAATAGATACTAAATTAAATATATCTGATGTAGTAGATGATTTAGTTACTAATGATCCTGATAAGGCCTTATCAGCGGCTCAGGGGAAGAAATTAGACGAAAAGATAAATAAAAACAATACTCTTATAAAAGACCCAAGAGACAATATTATAACTAAATGGTCAGGAAAGGGCAGTAATGGAACTAGTGGAGGCACTGCTGGTGCTGTTACTGGTACTGGTAAAAAAAATGTTTTTTTAGGTATAAGCTCTGGTAATGCCATAACCACTGGCTATCAGAATACAGCTTTTGGCTTTGAAAGTTTGAGAGATAATACTATAGGTGAAAGGAATACTTCTATTGGCTCTGAAAGTTTGAAAAATAATACTACAGGTCATAGGAATACTTCTATTGGCGCATATTCTCTAGCTAATAACACCACAGGTATTCAGAATACTTCAACTGGATACGCTTCTTTATCCCGATTAGTAAATGGAGAAAGAAATGTAGGAATAGGCACGCATCCTTTATATATGATGACTATAGGAAATAGAAATACAGCTGTAGGGGCATATGCTTTATATAATGTGACTAGAGGTAATAGTAATACAGCTATAGGACATAAAACTGGTTATTTTATTGCTGATGGATCAACATTTCTCCAGGCATCAAATAATTCTATTTTCATAGGAAATAATACTAAAGCGAAAGCAGATAACAGCTCTAATGAGATAGTTATAGGTTATGACGCTACAGGAAAAGGAAATAATACTGTAGTCATAGGTAAGGAAGGTAGTATTACATCTACTCATTTAGGAGGTTTATTGCACAGTGCAGGCTTTAACAAAAGAAGTAAAATGATAAGAGGGTTTACTTATAATGTAGGTGATGTAGTTCTTTACGATTGGGTTTTTTATAAGAGAACTGGATCTGCTGTCACTATCACTAACACCACCCTTACCCCACCTTCTGATCCTAATTGGGAAGATATTAGTTCTGATAACCTGCTAAAAGTAGGGACTGATAATCTCATAACTAAATGGTCAGGAAAGGGCAGTAATGGAACTAGTGCAGGTGTTGCTGGTGCTGTTACTGGTACTGGTGAAAAAAATAGTTTTTTAGGTATAAAATCTGGTAATGCCATAACCACTGGCTATCAGAATACGGCTTTTGGCTTTGAAAGTTTGAGGGATAATACTATAGGTTATAGAAATACTTCCATTGGCGCTTATTCTCTAGCTTTTAACACTATAGGTGATAGGAACACCTCAATTGGATACGCTTCTTTATACAAATTAGTAAATGGAGGAAAAAATGTAGCAATAGGCTCACACCCTTTATATAAAATGACTACAGGGAATAAAAATATAGCTATAGGGCCATATACTTTACATAAAATAACTACAGGGAATAAAAATATAGCTATAGGAAGTGAGGCCGGTTATTATATTGCTGACGGATCAACAGCTCTCACTGAATCAACTAATTCTATTTTCATAGGAGCTGAAGTTAAAGCGCTAGCAAATAACAGCATTAATGAGATAGTTATAGGTGATGACGCTACAGGAAAAGGAAATAATACTGTAGTCATAGGTAAGGAAGGTAGTATTACATCTACTCATTTAGGAGGCATATTGCACAGTGCAGGCTTTAACAAAAGAAGTAAAATGATAAGAGGGTTTACTTATAATGCAGGTGATGTAGTTCTTTACGATGGAGTTTTTTATAATAGAACTGGATCTTCTGTCACTATCACTAAAACCACCCCTACCCCACCTTCTGATCCTAATTGGGAAGATATTAGTTCTGATAACCTGCTAAAAGTAGGGACTGATAATCTCATAACTAAATGGTCAGGAAAGGGCAGTAATGGAACTAGTGGAGGTGTTGCTGGTGCTGTTTCCGGTACTGGTGAAGAAAATAGTTTTTTAGGTATAAGCTCTGGTAATGCCATAACCACTGGCTATCAGAATACGGCTTTTGCTTTTAAAAGTTTGAGAAATAATACTACAGGTTATATGAATACTTCTATTGGCGCTTATTCTCTCGTTTTTAACACTACAGGTTATATGAATACTTCTATTGGCGCTCATTCTCTCGCTTTTAACACTACAGGTTATATGAATACTTCTATTGGATACTATTCTTTATACAGCTTAGTAAATGGATTAAGAAATATAGGAATAGGCTCATATCCTTTATATAAAATAACTAAAGGGAGTGATAATATAGCTATAGGGACAAATGCTTTACGTACAATAACTAGAGGGGATAGTAATATAGTTATAGGAAATAATGCTTATTATATTGCTGACGGATCATCTCTCCTGACATCAAATAATTCTATTTTCATAGGAGATAATGCTAAAGCGAAAGCAGATAACAGCTCTAATGAGATAGTTATAGGTAATAGCGCTACAGGAAAAGGAAATAATACTGTAACCATTGGTAATAGTAGGACTACTGAAATTCACTTACTAGGAAATGTTTATGCAAATGGCGTAAAACTCTCTTCTGATAAACGTATCAAGAGCATAATAGGCATTTCAGATAAAGAATCAGACCTTAAAAAACTTTTAGATATAGAAATCACGGATTACACTATGAGAGATACTAATAAAATGGGTGATCAGCATTTTAAAAAAGTAATAGCTCAGCAGATAGAAGGTATAGCTCCAAATATTGTAGAAAAGAATAGTGGTGTGATTCCTAGCGTCTATGAATTTTCGAAATCGATAGAAACTATTGATAATATGATATCAATTACCACAAAAAAATCTCACGGTTTTTCTAAGGGAGACATGGTAAAATTAGTTTTGGATGATGACCAAGAGAGTTTAGTTAGAGTAAAGGAAATAAAAAGTGCTAATGCTTTTGTGGTAGAGTTAGGATATGAGGTATCTCCAAATAAAGTATTTGTATATGGTAAGCAAGTAGATGATTTAAGATCAGTAGATTACGATGGTCTTACCACTTTAAATATTTCAGCTACCCAAGCTGTTTTCAATCATGTAGCAGACTTAGAAAAAGAAAGTAGCATTCTTAAACAAGAAGTTAAGGTTCTTAAGGAAGAACTTTCTAATTCCAGAAAAGAGATTAAGAATTTAATTAATATATTAAGTAAAGCTAAGATTCTAGATGTTAAAGGTGTTAAAGATCTTAAAAGTTTAACAAAAAAATAATATCTGAAATATGTTAACTAACACTAGCCCTTAGGGATGAGGATAAATAGAGAAGGTAAATTAAACTCTGTCCAATAGATTTTTCAAAAATCATTATAAAAACTAGATAACCTAAGTTCGATTAATAATTTACTTACTAAAAATTATTGAAAGCCCTGAATTAACTGAGACTAAACAGAATAGTAGTTGTGAAAAATCGAGTGTTTTTTTTACGCAAAAATTGTTAAATTTCCGCTAAATCGCCTCATAAACATAAAAGAGCCAAAAACTAAAAGACATTTCTTTAAACGCTAATAAAATAAAATGGTTCGAGTGATTTATTAATCCAACTCAGGTTAAAAAACTCCCTCAGTTTAAATAATTACTATTACCTTGGCTCAGATATTCAGCTCTCTGTATTTTTGGGAAAAGAATAGGATAAAGCTTATGGCTAATCCTTTTAATGCTATAGCATTTAGGGGATTAGTGGTTTTTTTTAATTAAATCATTAAAATTATGTTTAAGACAATTTATTTTGTAAAGAGTATTATTTTCTCTTTTGTGTTTTTATTAGTGATTTTTTCTTCATGTAAGAAAGAAAAGGAGGTAGTTGACCTGAGCTCAGAGAAATTCATTAAATCATTTAAGTTTTTAGACTCTGATAATAAAGGTAAATATATTGGTGAGAATTTAAAGATCACTATAGATTCAATTAATTATAGAATATCCATAACTGTTGCCCATAATGCTATCCTAGAAGGATTGAAACCTAAAATAGATATTTCAGACAAAGCTAGTATCTCTCCTTCGAGTGGCGAGGAAGTAGACTTTGAATATATATTAGGTCCTAATATTTATCAAAAAACATTTAAGGTAACAGCAGAAGATGGTAGTTTTGAGAATTATACAGTAAATATTACCAAGTCTTTGTCCACCGATTTTCATATCAATTCCTTTAAATTGGTAAAGGATGTAAATGATGGTAAGGGACTTATAACAGATGTAGATGGAGTAATAGATCATGATAATCTCACTATATCTTTGACACTTCCAAGCAGCACTGTGTTAGAAGGTCTTAAGCCTAGTATAGATGCTACTGCTGATGTTTTAGTTAATCCAGCAGATCAATATCCTTTAAATTTTACTAGTGGTGAATCAGTAAGTTATACTCTAACAGCTCAAGATGGAGCAAAAAAGATTTATCAGGTAAGATTAATTAAGGAAGATGCTCCAGTTTTGACATCTTTTACAATATCTCCTAATACTTCAAAGGGTATTTCTAGTAATGTGGTTACAACTGTCTCTAATTTGAATGATGGTACTGGCACTATCCTGTTAAAGTTTCCTAAAGAAGGCGCTAATGATATTGATCTAGCTGGATTAGCTCCTACTGTTATTATTCCTGAAGAGCATAGTTTAAGTCCAGCTAGTGGTTCAGTAATATCTGAAGATATAAGCAATAAAACATTTACTCTTACAAAAACTGATACGGGCTCTCAAAGAGTTTATACTGTTAGGGCAGTTAAAGGGCCTTATATTAGTGACTTTAAATTTACTTCCAGTAATAATTCTGGAAATAGTATAACTCCTGATGACGTAGCAGGAACAATTGACCACTCTGCTGGTACTATAAAGTTAGTTGTACCTAGCGCTGTCGATTTAAATCAAAATCTAACCCCTACAATCACAGTAGCGAATGCTGAGAATATTACTGTTTCTGCTCAAAGTTTTGCTTCCGCTGTTACTTATACTGTAAGATCTAATGATACTTCAGCTCCCGATTTCACTAAAGTGTATACTGTGACAGTAAGGAAAAAATCAACTGAAGCGCAAATTAAAACATTTGCAATTAATTCTGATCAAGGTAATATTACACACCCTAGCACTGCCACTGGTGGTAAAGGAAGAATAGTTGTACCCGTGACTGCTCTTCCAGCAAATACAACTCCTACTATAACACAATCAGAATATGCTACTATAACTTCTCCAACTGGAGCTCAAACTTTTACTTCGTATGATGATTCAAAAGCATATACAGTAACATCTGAGGATACTAGTACACAAAAAACTTATGATGTTTATATATATGATTCTACTAAAACTATAACTACAGGTAATATAACTATTAATACTCCTCCTGCTGGAGCAAATATAACTTCTGTTGATGCAGGCACTAGAGTTATAACTGTCAATTTACCTTCTAGTACTACTGGTTTAAATAATTTAACACTTACTTTTGATATTACTCCTTCTCCTTCTGGTCTTACTTTAACAGTAGATCCTGCTGGACCAAATGATTTTTCTAATGAAAAAGAAGTAAAATATACTCTTAAAGACACTAGTGGTAGTAGCAGTAATGTAGTAGGGCATTATTGGGTTAAGGTTACTACAAGTTAGATTATAATTATTTACTTACCTCACTATGAAAAACAGGTAGCCGTAATAGACTGCCTGTTTCTGTTTATATAGTTTCTTATTTTGAAACTTTTTTAAAAAAAATATAATCTGGCTAAGTCAATAAGATTCTAAGTTTTTACATTTAAAAAACTGCTAAATATCAATATATCTTTATTAAAAGTTAGTTTTTTAAAAAACTTTAATTAAATTGGTTCTTATTTAGAATAACCTACTTAGGTAGACGTTTGATTATTTGTTTAACAAAAATTATAAAATAAAATCATGAAAAGAAAATTTAAACTAAATACAACTAATTTAATCTCAAAGAGTGCGTTATTACTTTTTGCAAGTATCTCTCTTTTATTTACCTCCTGTGATAAAGATCAACAAGTTACAAATGGTTCTCAAATTACGAATGGTTCTGATAAGATCCAACTATTATCAGCGTTTGACATTAGCCCGAATACTATCGGATTAGAAGAGAAAATTTCAGGAGAGATTAACCACGAAAATGGAACTATCTCATTATCAATCGAAGAGGAATTATCATATAAAAGCGAAAAATTAATAAAGAGTTTAGTTCCTTCAGTATCTATCCCTGAAGGTATTCAAATAAGCCCTTTAGCAACTGAACCCCAAGATTTTACAAATCCTGTAAAATACACCGTTACAGATGAGAAGGGGAATTCTAAAGAATATACTGTAACACTTAGTTACAACCTAAAAAAGTTTATCTCCAAATGGAATTTAAGTGCAGATAAAACGATAATATTACCTATTTACGATGGCGGAGACTATGACTTTACTGTAGATTGGGGAGATGATACAGAAAAACAAAATATTACTTCTCATAATGACCCCAATACAAGTCACATATATAAAACATCAGGTGAGAAAACTATAACTATTACAGGGAAAATAGAAGGTTTTAACTTTGGTAAAGTTTTCAGTTGTAAAAGAACTAGTCCCCCGAGTTCTGGTTGTTCTAATACAGACAAGATAATAGGTATTTCATCTTGGGGAGATTTAAAATTTGGTAACATAGGAAGTTATTTTAAACATTGCGCCAACCTAAATACTTTACCTTCAGATGCCCCAGATCTACAAGGAGTTACCGACATGTCTAATATGTTTTACGGAGCTATAAATTTTAATAGCAATATAAATAATTGGGATGTATCTAAGGTTAATAATATGAAGTCTATGTTTTCAGCAACTGAAAATTTTAATCAAAACTTAAACAATTGGGATGTATCTAAGGTTATTAATATGTCTGGTATGTTTCAATTTGCTAAAGCTTTTGATGGTAATATAAGCAATTGGATTGTTTCTAATGTTAGAGATATGTCTGGTATGTTTAACGGCGCTATATCTTTTAATCAAAATATTAGTCTCTGGACTGTTTCTAATGTTACAAACATGTTTAATATGTTTGCAGAGGCTGCTAAATTTAATTGTAACATTAAAGATTGGAAGGTTTCTAAGGTTAAATATATGTCTAACATGTTTTGCGGAGCTACATCTTTCAGTCAAAATTTAAAAAGTTGGACTTTATCTGAAGCAGCTAAAAAGAGCACAAACATGTTTCTTAATTCAGCTATGGGGACTAACAGTGATACCAATTTTACTAATAAGCCTGAGGGGATAAATAAACTAACATCAGTTTAAAATAAAAACAGTTAGTAATATCTTTTTCAACATCTAAATCTAAACTAGATTATTACTTTTACCTAAAAGCCGCTTTAGAAAATTTCTAAGCGGCTTTTTTAGCTATTAGGTACTACTAAAAAATGGTCTGTACCAAATAACACAGTTTTGGAATAACATAAAGACAATAAAATACTACCTAGCCATCATTTCCGACTCTATATCTTCTACTTCTATTGGGATATTCTTCATTAGATTAAATGGAGCCCCTTGTGATTGAATAACTACATCATCTTCTAATCTAATCCCCAAAGACTCTTCTCTTATATATATTCCAGGCTCTATGGTGAAAACCATATTTTCTTTTATAGGCTCGTGAAAAAATCCAATATCATGAGTGTCTAAACCTAAAAAGTGAGATGTCCCATGCATAAAATATTTTTTATATGCTGGATTGTCTTTAGATTGATTTTTAATATCAGTTTTATCTATTAGTTTTAGATTTAATAATTCTTTTTCCATCATCTTACCCACCTCTTTGTGATATTCACTTAATAAGAGCCCTGGCCTCAATAATTCTTCTGCACCTTTTTTAACGTTCAGCACAGCATTATAAACAGACTTTTGTCTATCGGTAAATCTTCCATTTACAGGCATACAGCGAGTCATATCAGAACAGTAATTAGCGTATTCCGCTCCAGCATCTATGAGTATCATATCTCCATCCTTACACTTATTATTATTTTCAATATAGTGTAATATACATGCATTTGCTCCAGAGGCAATAATAGGAGTATATGCGTATCCCTTCGATCTATTACATACAAATTCGTGAATCATCTCTGCCTCCAACTCGTATTCCATAACATCGGGTTTTACGAATTTCAATAATCTTCTAAAACCTTTTTCTGTTATATCACAAGCTCGTTGAAGTAATTCTAATTCTATTTTGTGTTTTACAGAACGTATTTTATGCATAATAGGAGATATCCTCCCATACTCATGCAAAGGATATTTCTCTTTACATTTTTTTATAAAATCTAACTCTCTGTTGGGAATTTCAACATTAGCTCTCAAGTGCTCATTTGTATTGAGATATATTCTGTCGGATTGGAATACTAAAATTTTGAAAACACTGTCAAAGTCACTAGTCCAATAAATAGTTTCTATACCTGATATCTCTCGAGCTTTTTGCTTTGTCAACTTTTCTCCTTCCCAAACTGCTATGTGATCGTTAGTCTCTCTCAAAAATAAAATCTCTCTGTGTTTTTCCTCTACAGCATCTGGAAACAACAACAAAATACTATCCTCCTGATTTATTCCAGATAAAAAGAAAATATCTCTGTGTTGATAAAATGGCATAGTGCTATCAGCGCCAGTGTTTACTATAGGGTTAGAATTAAACACAGCTAAAGAATTAGGCTTTATATTCTTTATAAACTCATTTCTGTTGTGTATGAATAATTCATTAGGTATGGATAGATATCTCATAGTTTTTAAAAAATTTATAAAAAAAACTTCCCGCCTAAAGACTGAGAAGACAAGGGTTTTATTAAAAAATCAGCACATAAACTGAATTTATTACTTGTGTCAAAATTAGATATTTTTGCAAAACAAATCGGATTGAAAATAATTCAAACAGTAAAATGAATCTAGATATTCTAGCCATAGGTGCTCATCCAGATGATGTAGAAATAAGTGTGGGAGCAACGCTAGCTAAAGAAATTAACAAAGGAAAAAAAATAGGAATCTTAGATCTTACTCGTGGAGAACTAGGAACACGTGGTTCATCTGAAATCCGAAACGCAGAAGCTAATAAAGCTGCAGATATCTTGGGAGTGACCATTAGAGAAAATATAAATTTAGACGACGGTTTTTTTTCAAATGATAGAGAGCATCAATTGAAAATAATAGAGATTATAAGAAAATATAAACCAAATATAGTTCTTGGCAATTCTATAACAGACAGGCATCCAGATCACGGCAGAGCTAATAAATTAATATCAACTGCTTGTTTTTTATCTGGACTAGATAAGATAAAAACTGTGTTTGAAGGTGAATTACAAAAGTCTTTCAGGCCAAAAGCAGTTTACAGCTACGTGCAGTGGATGCCTATAAAACCAGATTTTGTCGTCGATATTACAGGCTTTATGGATATCAAGATGAAGGCTATTAAAGCCTATACTTCTCAGTTTTACGACCCAAAATCTACAGAACCAGAGACACCTATATCTAAAGAAGGATTTTTAGACAGCATAGAATACAGAGCTAGAGACCTAGGAAGAATAATAGGCACTGAGTACGCTGAGGCTTTTAATGTAGAGAGATATATAGGAGTTAAATCCATCTTTGATCTGATATAATATTCTAAATCTAGAAAAACAATAAAATTAAAATTTTTTATATAAGACATATTTGATGCATAATAAAAAACCTACATTATTAGTCTTAGCGGCAGGAATGGGCAGTCGCTATGGAGGATTAAAACAAATAGATGGAATAGGGCCTAATAATGAAACAATTATGGAATATTCCATATACGACGCCATAAACGTCGGATTTGAAAAAGTAGTATTTCTAATTAGAAAAGAATTAGAACACAGCTTTAAAGAATTATTTGCCAAAAAGCTTCAAGACAAGATAGAAGTTGCATACGCCTATCAGGAAACAAATATAGAAATAGAAGGAATAAAAATCTCAGATAGAGAAAAACCATGGGGTACAGCTCACGCAATATTATCTGCTAAAGACACAATAGACACTCCTTTTCTAGTAATAAATGCCGATGATTTTTATGGAAAAAAGTCTTTTGAAATAATGAAGAATTTTTTATCTACTAAATGCTCGGAAAATAATTATGCTATGTTGGGTTTCCTCCTAGAAAAAACACTGTCTGAAAATGGACAAGTCTCTAGAGGAGTTTGTGAAATACAAAATGATCAATTAGTAAGTATTGAAGAAATCCAAAAAATATATAAACAAGAGGATTTAATAAAACACTCAAAAGATGATAAAATAGAACTCTTAAATCCTAAAGAATACGTCTCTATGAACTTTTGGGGATTACATCCTCATATTTTTAAATATCTAGAAATTGGCTTTAAGAAATTTATAAAAGAAAATCACAAGAGCATAAAATCTGAATATTTAATACCTGTAGAAATAGAAAATCTCATAAAGTCTAATCAGATAAAAGTATCTGTCTTAAAGGGTGAGTCAAATTGGTTTGGAGTAACCTATAAAGATGATAAGGAAATTGCAAAAAAAACCGTACAAAATTTCATAAAAAAAGGAGAATATCCAAATTCTCTATGGTGATTCTATATTTTAGAAATCTCACAGAGCATGTAAATATTAATAGTATTTTTATATCCAAAATCATCACTTTTAAAATTAAAAATTTGGATGTTTTTTTTTAAATTAAAGAAATAATTATAGTTAGGATGCCTTTGTTATTCATAAGTGTACCCGAGTGTGCCGTAATAATGTTGATAATAATAGTATTTTTTGGAGCTGAAAAAATTCCTGAAATAGCTAGAGGACTTGGAAAAGGGATTAGAGAATTAAAAGATGCTACCAATACTATAAAACAAGAAATATTAGACAGCTCAGACGCCTCAGAACTAATAGACGATACCAAAAAGAGTATCGATGAAATAAAAGAAGATATCAGTGAGGTAACAAATTCTATCAAAAGAATGAAATAGTTAAAATGGAAGAAATAATTTCCTTAGATAAAGAAATATTTTTATTCCTAAATAATCTAGGTAATCCCACTTGGGATGGCTTTTGGCTTTTCGTTACAAATAAATTTTCCTCGACACCTCTATACTTACTTATTTTGTTTCTAATCTTTTTTAAAAAGGGTAAAAAAAAAGGTGCTATAACTCTACTTTCAATAATACTTCTCATAACGTTTGTAGATCAGACATCCTATCACTTTTTCAAAAATGGAATACAGAGACTAAGACCTTGTCACGATATGGAAATACAAGAATTTATGCGTTTGGTGAAAGACAACTGCGGAGGAAAATTTGGGTTTATATCAGGTCATGCATCCAACTCATTTGGATTTGCAGTTTTTTCGGGATTGATATTAAAAAAATATTTTAAATACATCTTACCACTTCTAATTATGTGGGCTTGTATAGTTTCATATAGCAGAATATACATAGGAGTACATTACCCCGCAGATATAATATTCGGTGCTATTTACGGAATTATATGTGGAGGTGGATTTTTAAAACTTATAAGGCGTTTTCTACATAAATAGAATAAAACCAACTTGTCCCATTACCCTATTCTCTTTAAAACAGCTATATAAAATCCATCAAAACCAGTTTTATAAGGAGATATTTTCCTTTCTTTTATCAACTCGAAATTATCGTGTTGGCTTATGAATTTCTGTATTTGTAATTCATTTTCCGAAGGGAGAATAGAACAAGTAGCATATACCATTTTGCCTTCTATTTTCAACATTTTGCTGTATTTAGATAAAATATATTCCTGCTTGCCCTTGAGCTCATCTAGTGATTCTCGAGTTAATTTCCATTTAATATCTGGATTCCTTTTTAAAACCCCCAATCCAGAACACGGAACATCTAATAACAACCTATCTGCGCAACCATCCATTCTCTTTACAACTTTGGAAGAAGTAATACATCTGATATTAATATTGAAAGCACCATTTCTCTTAGCCCTCCTTTTCAACTCAAAAAGTTTATACTTGTCAATATCCATGGCTATAATATTTCCTTTATTATCCATTATATTGGAAATATGTAAAGTCTTACCTCCAGCCCCAGCACAAGCATCTACTACATTCATTTTGGGCTTTATGTCTAAAAACTCCGATACTAACTGAGAAGAAGCATCCTGAACTTCGAAATATCCCTTTTTGAAACATTCGGTGCTAAAAACATTTTTTCGCTCTTTTAATACCAAAGCACTTTTATATGCTTCTATCTCATAAGACTCTATCCCCTCTTTAAACAAATCGCTCCTAAGTGATGAAATAGATGTCTTAGTAGTATTAACACGTAGCACAACTTTTGCCATCTCATTTAGAGATGATACTTCTCTATCCCAACTATTTCCCAACTCTGAAAAACATAAATCATCTAACCAATCGGGAATACTCTCTCTTAATCTTCTATCTTTACTTGCATCTGCATGACGTGACTTTATTTTTCTGACAGGAGTAGTTTCAAATTCTGGCCACTCTGATAATCTATAATCATTTATAACTCTCCACGAAGCGAATAACTTCCAAATATTCTTCTTATCGTAATGAGGCTTTATATTTGAAACATAAGTCAATAATCTTCTATTTCTAACGATATCATATATGCTCTCAGCTATAAATCCCCTATCTCTACTCCCCCACTTAACATCTTTTTTTAGGGTTTTCTCTATAGCCTTATTCGCAAACACCCCTTCATTGAATATAACATAAAGGGCATCTATAACTGCTAAAACTAAATTTCTGTGTAATCTCATTAAAAAAATATCTACGAAGAATGTGATTTAAAATATCATCAAATAGTATTGGACATCATCTTCATTCTATTCACAGTTAGATAAGAAGTTATATACCCAATAATGTAAACTGTAAATAATACAATGATAAAATTATTCCATTTCCAATTTACAGGATAAGCTACCGAAGACATTTTACCCAATGTAATAAGACCGTAATAATCCTGTAAAAAACACATTATAAAACAAATGATCGTTCCAAATACAAAACCTACGCTAAGTATTATTAACCCTTCGTAAATAAATATCTTTTTTATATCTCTTAGCTCTAATCCTAGATTGAAGAGTACTCTCATATGTTCTTTTTTTTCAACTATTAAAATTGATAGAGAGCCAATAACACCAAACATTGATATTATAAGTATTAGAGTAAGCATAAAATAAGACACAAAAGACTCCATATTTATAATCTTATATATAAACTCATTTTGTTCTCTTTTGGTCTTTATATCGAAATTCTCTCCTACTATATGGTGTATTCTGGATTTTAACGAGGGAATATCAATCTCTTGATCATCTCTTAATTTAAATTCTACACCACTGTAATATTCTTCATCTAACTGAAGTATCTGTCTAACTATATCTATGGGTAAAATCACATATTTAGAATCAAAATCTCTTTCGGCAAGAAAAACACCACTAACATTTACGATATTAGATGAGAAATAATTTTCTAACACATTTACACTCTTACCCTTTTTAGGAACATAAACATTTAAATAATTGTTTCCGTCTATTGACATATCCATTTTTCTGGATAGTACAGAACCTACTATGGCTTCCTTTCTATCGTATTTGAAATATCTACCTTTATAAAGTAAAGTATCTAACCTATTTATGTTTGTATAATTATTATCTACTCCCTTTAAATAAGCTATGGATTTTTTTTCTCTATAAGTAAAAAAAGCCTTTTCAACCAAGGTTTTAGAATGATATAAAATTTCTTTTATCCCTTTTATCTCTTGCTCCTGAATAGAATCTAATGTGAAAAATTTATCTGTATTGGATGTTATTATTATATCGGGAGTTATATTATTTTGAATGTCTATACTGTACTTCTCCAAACCTGAATACACAGATAATATCAATAACATGGAAAAAGTACCTATGACTATTCCCAAAATAGAGATAGAGGTAATAATATTAACAGAATTATTATTATTTTTAGATATAAAATATCTCTTTGCTATATATACAGGTACATTTATTTTATTGAACATCTAAGTATGCTTCTTAAGAATGTTATCAATATTCTCTATGTAATCCAAAGAGTCATCTACATAAAATTTTAAATCGGGAGTTTTGCGCAATTGTTTTTTGGTACGCATTGATAATAAATGTTTAAAATAATTTTTATTAGAATCCACCATTTCTTTTATCTCGGATGTGAGATTAGATGGAAATATACTTATATAAACTTTAGCTAAAGATAGATCTTTAGTGACATAAACATTAGTCACAGTAATCATGATATTAGAAAAATTATCTTTCAACACAGTTCTAATAATTTCAGAAAGATCTCTTAAGAGTAAAGTCCCTATCTTTTTTTGTCTTATGGTTTCCATGGTTGCAAAGGTAATTTTTTAGTATTTATAATGTAAAAAATATTAAATTTGTCCCTGTGTATGGACTACTATGTTTTGTAATTTTAAATTACAGGCCAGTGTTACACAAAATATTTTTAATAACCTCTCTGAGTATTTTTCTCAAAAAAAAAGTCCTACTTGAGCATGATGCAGAGATACAAAAACTAAAATGAAATGTCAGAAGATGATATTAAATCACAAATTGATCAACAAAACCTACAACAAATAGAAGAATTTGATTGGGACGCTTATGAAGCGGGAAGCGAATCAAATGTTACAAAGGAACAAGAGTTATACACAGACAACTTTAAAAATGTAAATGAATCAGAAGTCGTTAGTGGAACTGTAAATTTTCTAACTGATAGAGAAGCCATCATAGGTATAAACTTCAAGTCTGAAGGGGTGATATCCCTGAATGAATTTCGTTACAATCCTAAATTGGCAGTGGGAGATATCGTAGACGTATTAGTAGAAAAAAAAGAAGATAAGAGCGGTCGTCTTATTCTTTCACACAGAAAAGCTAGGACCATAAATTCTTGGAACAGAGTAAACTCTGCATTTGAAAATGAAGAAATAGTAAACGGGCATATAAAGTGCAGAACAAAAGGAGGTATGATCGTCGATATTATGGGGATAGAAGCTTTCTTACCTGGTTCACAGATAGATGTGAAAGCTATTCACGATTATGATGAATACGTAGATAAAACTATGGAATTCAAAATAATAAAGATAAATAAAGAGTTTAAGAATATCATAATATCACATAAAGCTCTTATAGAAGCTGATATTGAAGATCAAAAGAAAGAGATAATATCTAACTTAGAAAAAGGTCAGGTTTTAGAAGGAGTAGTAAAGAATATAACATCATATGGATTGTTTGTAGATCTAGGTGGTATAGATGGATTAGTTCATATTACTGATATCTCTTGGAATAGGGTATCACATCCTAGTGAAGCTGTAGAATTAGGAGAAACATTAAATGTAGTTATCTTAGATTTTGATAAAGAAAAAAACCGTATTCAGTTGGGTATGAAACAATTACAACCTCACCCATGGGATACCCTAGATGAAAATATAAAAGAGGGAGATAAGATAACAGGAGAAGTTACTGTATTACTAGATTACGGAGCATTTATACAAATAGCTAAAGGAGTAGAAGGGCTTATGCATGTATCTGAGATGTCGTGGGCAACACACTTGCGTTCAGCTCAAGACTTTTTAAAAGTTGGAGACAAGGTAGAAGCAGTTATCTTATCCATAAATAGAGAAGACAGGAAGATTTCCCTTGGAATGAAACAACTATCTCCAGACCCTTGGACAGATATAACATCTAAATACCCTTTGGATTCTACTCATTTTGGAAAAGCTATAAACTTTACAAATTTTGGAGTCTTTGTAGAATTAGAGTCGGGAGTTGATGGATTAGTACATATTTCTGATTTGTCTTGGATGAGTAAAATAAAACACCCATCGGATTTTATAAAAATAGGAGACGAATTAGAAGTTAAGATCCTAGAACTAGATGTTGAAAATAGAAAATTACGTCTAGGGCACAAGCAGACGAAAGATAATCCATGGGATAAGTATGAAGATACTTATTCTGTAGGGACAATCCATACTCTCACAATAGATAATCTAATTGACAAAGGGGCAACCATTAATTTAACAGATGAAGGATTAAAGGGATTTGTACCTAGTAGGCTCTTAGTTAAAGAAGATGGTTCTAAATTAGAGAAAGGGGATTCTTCTGAATTTCTAGTAATAGAATTTAGTAAAGATTTTCACAAAGTAGTCTTATCTCATACTGATACGTTTAAAATAAAAGAAGAGAGATCTTCTAAGGATTATAATGCCAAAAATAAACAAGTAGAGAGGTCTACGTTGGGAGATTTAAAAATCCTTTCTGAATTGAAGAAAAAAACAACTGAATTAGAAGAAAATGCTGAAAAGTAATATTTTCTAAAAACTAAACTGAAAAATGGCAAACTATTAAAATATGGTTTGCCATTTTTTATATAAACAGAAGCTTTTTTTCAATAATTTCATCAAACTATTAGCATAAAATTGATCGACATAACTGAAGATTAATTAATAGAATTAGAGTAAATATTCAATATATCATCATCTACTTTATGTGTACTTTCTAATGTTGCATTTTTTATATATGGAGCTCTCACTCCTTCTTTGAGAGTTGATAAACCTATAAAACACTTAATTTCATCCCATAGTTTAGATTCAATAAAAGAATTAATTAAAACACTTCCTCCCTCAACTATGATAGACTGTACATTCTTTAAAAACAAATATTCTAATATTTGAGGTAATATCTCTTTGGAGAAATCTATCTTTTTGAAATCTGTATTATGAGTACTAGATATATCTCTATTGGTAAATATTATTGTAGACTGTGAATTATCGTATATATTATAATGCGATGGAATAGATAACTCTCTATCTAATGAGATTCTAACTGGATTTTTTCCACTCCAATATCTAGAATTCAATTTTGGATTGTCTTTTTCTACAGTAGTTTTTCCAACTGTAATGCCATATTCTTCCGTTCTCCATTTATGAACCAATTGTCTAGATAGGTCATTACTTATAGACACAGGACTTTTGTTAATCCTCTCATCTCTATTTATATCTATAAACCCATCTTTAGACTGTGCCCATTTTAAAATTATATAAGGTCTTTTTTTTTCATAAAAAATAAAAAAACGCCTGTTTAAATATCTACATTCCTCTTCTAATACCCCCATCCTAACCTCTTGACCATTTTCTTTAAATCTCTCTATACTACTCCCCTCTATATGTTTATTAGTATCTCTAGAACCTATTACTATCCTAGAAATTTTCTTCTTTAATATCAAATCACAACAAGGAGGTGTTTTGCCAAAATGTATACAAGGCTCTAAGTTCACATAAAGAGTACAATCGCTCAGAAGATCTTGGTTATCTAGATTTTTTATAGCATGGTTTATAGCTACTACTTCAGCGTGTTGGGCTCCGTATTCTCTATGCCAGCCCTCACCTATAATTCTATCATTTAAAACTAAAACCGCACCCACCATAGGATTAGGTGCTACTAAACCTACACCATTATAAGCTAATTCTATGCAACGACGCATATATTTCTCATCTGTAGACATATTGCAAAAACATATAAATAAAAAAAGGGACATAAAATATTATGTCCCTTTAGTATTAAGAATTAATTAGTAAAATGTAACTATCTGAAATGAAACTAAGTATTGAGCACCACAGAAACATAAGACTTACCTCCTTTCTTCTTATCGAAAGATACTACCCCCTCCTTTAAAGCAAAAAGAGTATGATCTTTACCTATACCCACATTTTCGCCTGGATTATGTCTAGTACCACGTTGTCTGACAATTATATTTCCTGGAATAACAGCCTGTCCTCCAAATATTTTAACCCCAAGCCTCTTACTATGTGAATCTCTACCATTCTTGGAGCTTCCAGCTCCCTTTTTATGCGCCATAATATTATATCAATAAATACAAAAATTACCTATACTAAAATATCTTTTACTTCAATCTGAGTAAACAACTGTCTATGACCATTACTCTTTTGATAACCTTTACGTCTCTTTTTCTTAAAGACAATAACTTTATCACCTTTTACATGAGACAAAATCTTAGCCTCAACTTTCACTCCATCTACAAAAGGAGCTCCCACTAGAACCTTACCACCATTATCTGATAGCATAACTTTATCAAAAGAAATATCAGTATTCTCTTGCTGGTTTATACGTCCAACAAAAACCTTATCGCCTTTCTTCACCTTATACTGATATCCCAATATATCCACAATTACATACATAACACAACAACAAACTTAAAATGTTCCAAATAAAATAATAATAATAAAATATAAAAAGACGAAAATTAAAACTTGAGCTTTATATTTAAAGTGATTGTATTTGAAATAACCTTATCACCTATTTGCCCTAAAAGACTCTCAGAATTATAATTAACAGAAAACTCTGTCCTATCTATAGCCAACTCAGCTATAGCTGTATTACTATCAGATATGCTGAGCTCAAAATCATAAGGCTTAGTAATACCCCTTATAGTCATATCTCCTGATACTAAATATAAATTTTTAGACTTCAACACTACCTCTTTACTCCTAAAATTAGATAAAGGGAACTGACCTACTGCGAAAAAATCTTCTGATTCTAAATGTCCTTTTAACTTAGATCTGCTCTCCTCATCTTCTATATCAGTAACTTCTATAGTAGACATATCCACTGCAAATTCCCCCATTTTCAGCTCACCGCCTGAGAAATTTAAAGTGCCAGATTTCAACTTAATACTTCCTTGGTGATAACTATCTATCAAGACTTTTTTACCCTGCCACTCTAACTCAGTATCATCTATATTCACATTTTTTATGCCGTCAGATATAAGAATCACATCTTCCGCCGCAGAAGATTCTGCGACAGTCTTGCTGTCTTTCACATGGCAAGACCCCTTAAAGAAATACATATAACCAGCAAGGGCACCTAAGACTATAACTAAAAATAATAATATCTTCTTCATATTGAGAAACTTTTTATTAAGAGAGCCAAATTTAGTAAAAAAAAGACAACATAACCAAAGAAATTAGAGCAATTTAGTAGAGATTATTTATAATCTACTCCTTTAAAAAAATGCCCTTTATCTTTTATAAAAAAGATTAGAACTCTTTAATAAAAACTATGTCTGTTATCCTCTACTACAACCTGATCCTTTAAGGTCTCTAGCAACTTGTAAAAATTCATAAATTTGAATCCATTACTCACTAGAGGCACCTGTTTTGCATCATCTAATTTTTCTTTATCTAAGAAATTTTTATTATTCACTCGAACTAAGAATACCCCACTATACCCTATTACAGGATTAGATAATTGACCTTGTTCCATACCTATTACAGCACCTACTACCTTAGGCTCATTTCCTATGTCAGTTACAATATTGCTGTCGAATAAGTTGATATTTACATCAATCTCTGACTCTCCCAAAGAACTAGATATACCCTTTAAATCATTAGAACCTTTTTTGATTTGATCTATAAGCTTATCTTCAAGTATCTTAGACTTTTTATTCTTTCTCAAAATACTGCTAACCTCTGACCTAACATCCTCTACCCTAGCAACCTCTTTGTCATTAATGCCCGAAATAACAGCAATTATGTAACTGTTTTCAGAATTAAATAGTTTGACCTGTTCAAACTTAGTATCACCGTTAAAGGCCCATCTTATAACTTCTCTCTGCTTACCTATACCAGGTAAATTATATTCCATCTTAGACAAACCCTCCACAACTTCAACCTTCAACTTTTGAGACTCTGAAGTAGATAAGAATTCATCTATATTATTAGATTTATTTTTAAAGTCCATAGCCTTGGAATATATATCATTTTCAGTGATTTCAGAAGGGAATATATCCATTGACACATTAGCTATCTTAAAAGCTTTTTTAAAATCTTTCTGTTGATCTATTCTAATTATGTGAAAGCCCATAGGAGTTTTTACTACCCCTATTTCATTCTTCTTATTCAGAAAACAAAAATCGTTGAATTCTAAATTAGTCATACCATACCTAAACCATCCTATATCTCCATTGTTAGATTCTTTATTAGGATCATCAGAAAACCCCTTTACAAAGCTATTAAACTTACTAGAATCCCTTTCTAATACCTTTAACAAACTATCTGCCAAAGACTTAGCTTCAGACTTAGTTCTAACATTAACTGAGTTTCTCAATTCTTTATGAGAAAGTACAATATGACTAGCTTGAACAGAATCTGGAAGATCTCTAATGTCCATAATCCTGCTTATATTGTACGAATCACCCTTTTTGTAGATCTGAGAAACAGCCCCTACCCCAGAAGTAGATACGAAATCCTTTAGCTCAGAATCTATTTCATCATTAAAAATATACTTATCGCTATAAGGAACAGCAGAATAAGTATTTACAAAAGACTTCACATCTTTGACATCCTTAAAGCTAATATCAACTCTTGCTCTTCCCTCTAAAACATCAGTTATACTATCTAATATCTTTTTTTCATCCTCTGGAGATGGAACCACATCAAACTTAACATATTGTATATCTCTTGAAATATCTCTTTTGTACATATCAGAATTTTCTGATATGTACTTTTTTATTTCATCATCGGAAATTTCTACATCTTTATTCGGTATGGAAGAATAAGGCAGATATAAAATCGAAGCATTTACATCCTTCAATCTACTAAATTTAGTGTAATCCTGATCTAATGCTGTCTTATACAAACCGAATGACAACATATCCGTATAAGTTTTTAGATATACACTTTCCTTTATCTCCTTTTCGAAGGCTAACCAATTATTCCATAGATATTTGCCATTACTAGAATTGTCACTTTTTATTTTAGATAAATATTCTTTTAATTTATTTTCATCAAAATCGCCTCCCTCCCCTTTGAAAGAAGGATTACTTATCAATTGTGGATTTTTTATTATGGATTTCCATATCTCAGAATGACCAACTATAAGACCTAATTTTTCGTACTGTGAACCGAATAGAGAATTCTTTAACTCATTTTCCCAAACCATATTCACCAATTCTGAATTCGAAATGCTCCTTGATGAACTATAGTTTTGATGTAATTTCTTAACCTTAGAGTCAAACTCTGAATAAGTTATCTGATTGCCATCTATTTTACCAATTACATTCTTTCCAGAATTAAAAATAGAACTACTAGAATTAATTACATCCGATAAAATGAAACACAACATCGCCCCTCCTATCACTACTAGCAGTAACCCTGACTTTTTTCTTATTTTTTCTAACGCAGCCATATAAGTACCTTTTTCTTTTACAAAATTATATTTAATTAATTCACTTTAAGCATCAATATTGGCATATTGAGCATTTTTTTCTATAAACTCCCTCCTAGGTAAAACATCATCACCCATAAGCATAGAAAAAACCATATCTGTCTCAGTATCATTTTCTATACTAACTCGTCTCATCTGTCTATTTTCTCTATTCATAGTAGTATCCCAAAGTTGTTCTGCATTCATCTCACCTAGACCTTTATATCTCTGTATATTAACACCTCTACCTGTTCCATCTGTAAAATCAAATACTATTTTATCTCTTTGACTATCAGTCCAAGCGTATTCTTTTTTACTTCCTTTTTTTATTAGATATAGAGGCGGTGATGCTATGTAGACGTATCCACTAAGAATTAAATCTTTCATATAACGAAATAAAAACGTGAGTATAAGGGTAGATATATGACTTCCATCCACATCTGCATCTGTCATAATAACTACTTTGTGATATCTCAATTTATCTAAATTCAAAGCTTTAGAATCATGTTCTGTGCCTATGGAAACCCCTAAAGCAGTAAATATATTTCTTATCTCTTCATTGTCGAACACCTTGTGCTGCATGGATTTCTCAACATTTAGAATCTTTCCCTTCAAAGGTAAAATAGCTTGAAATTTTCTATCTCTACCTTGCTTGGCCGTTCCACCAGCTGAATCTCCCTCGACTAGAAATATCTCACATAGAGCTGGATCTTTTTCTGAACAATCCGACAATTTACCAGGAAGACCCCCTCCGACCATAACTGTCTTTCGCTGAACCATCTCACGAGCCTTCTTAGCCGCCTGTCTGGCTCTAGCTGCTAATATCACCTTACCTACAATTAGCTTAGCTTCATGAGGATTTTCTTCTAAATAACTAGTAAGTATATCAGATACTATTTTCTCTACAGCTCTACTGACCTCTTTATTACCCAACTTAGTTTTGGTCTGACCCTCAAATTGAGGTTCCATTACCTTTACAGAAATAATAGCCGTCAATCCCTCTCTGAAATCATCACCTGCTATCTCTATTTTTTCCCTTGAAAGCATTCCAGAATCTTCAGAATACTTCTTTAAACAACGAGTCAGAGCTCTCCTAAAACCAGTTAGATGAGTTCCACCCTCATGAGTATTGATATTGTTCACATATGAATGAATGTTCTCAGTATATCCAGTGTTGTAATGCATAGCAACTTCTACTGGAATATCCTCTGCTTCACCTTCAATACATATGGTAGACTGCATTAACTTCTCCCTACTCGAATCTATATAATTCAGAAATTCTTCTAAGCCCTTTTCAGAGTAAAAAACATTCGATACATCATTACCTTCAGAGTCTTTATTTCTCTTATCATACAAGGTGAGTTTTATTTTCTTGTTGAGAAAAGATAATTCTCTCATCCTATTGGCTAAAACATCGTAATTATAAACCTCTTCAGTAAATATACTCATATCAGGTTTAAAAGTAATCGTGGTACCTGTGATATTGGACTCACCAATTTCTCTAACAGAATACTTAGGATCACCTTTGCTGTATTCTTGCTGATAGATTTTGCCATCCCTGTGAACTAATACTTCCAAATGTGTAGATAGAGCATTAACACAAGACACACCTACACCGTGTAATCCTCCTGATACTTTATAAGAGTCTTTATTGAATTTTCCTCCAGCATGCAATACTGTCATTACGACCTCTAGAGCGGACCTGCCCTCCTTTGGATGAATAGCCGTAGGAATACCCCTACCATTATCTGAAACAGTAATAGAATTATCCTCATTTATGGTTACGTGAATATCATTACAATATCCAGCTAAAGCCTCATCTATAGAATTATCTACAACTTCGTATACCAAATGATGTAATCCCCTAATACCTATATCGCCTATATACATAGCAGGACGCTTCCTAACCGCTTCTAATCCTTCTAATACCTGTATACTGCCAGCAGAGTACTCTTCTACATTATTATTTTCGTCCATTTTCAAATTTTAATTAAATTTTAACTGCTACACATTCAGCAAATTAAACAAACTACTAATCGTATTGAGCAAACAAAAAGTTCCATAAAGTTAATACTAAAAATATATGTCTATAATTTTTTTTGAACTTCTACCTCTTTATATCCCTCTATGATATCTCCAACGCGTATATCGTTGTAATTCAGTATGTTCAGACCACACTCGTATCCCTTTGCTACTTCTTTAACATCATCTTTAAACCTCTTTAGAGCTCCTAATTTCCCAGTGTGAACCACAACATTATCCCTAATAATTCTAACATTGGCATCGATAGATATCTTCCCATCTAATACCATACAGCCAGCAACAGTTCCTATTTTAGAAACTTTAAACAACTCTCTTATCTCCACATTACATACGATCTCCTCCTCAGTGACAGGAGACAACATACCTTCCATAGCAGACCTTATATCATCTATGGCATCGTATATTATAGAATAAGTTCTAATCTCTATTTTTTCTCTATCTGCCAACTGACGAGATTTAGCAGAAGGCCTAACTTGAAAACCTATAATAACCGCATCAGAAGCAGAGGCCAACAATACATCAGATTCGGTTATATGACCCACTCCTTTGTGTATTATATTAACATGTATTTCGGTTGTAGATAACTTTTGAATAGAATCTGAAAGAGCCTCTGCAGAACCTACTACATCACTTTTTAATATGACATTTAATTCCTTAAAATCTCCTACAGCTATTCTCCTACCTATCTCATCTAGAGTAATACGTTTGTTTGTTCTGACTAATTGTTCTCTCTGTAACTGCATTCTCTTCATAGCTATTTGCTTAGCCTCCCTTTCATCTTTAAATACGCTGAACTTATCTCCAGATTGAGGAGCACCATCTAAACCTAATATACTGACAGGAGTAGACGGAACCGCTTGTTTTAACATACTTCCTCTCTCATTTTGAAGTGACTTTACCTTACCACTGTACTTTCCAGCTAATATATAATCACCCACTTTAAGAGTTCCATTTTGAACTAAAACATTAGTGACATAACCCTTGCCCTTATCTAAACTAGATTCTATAACAGTTCCATAAGCATCTCTATTAGGGTTAGCCCTAAGCTCTAGCATTTCTGCCTCTAAAAGCACCTTCTCCAAAAGGTCTTTTACCCCTGTACCTACCTTTGCAGATATATTTTGAGATTGTATTTTTCCACCCCAATCTTCTACTAACAAATCCATAGAAGCTAACTGCTCTTTTATCTTATCTGGGTTAGAATTCTCTTTATCTACTTTATTTATAGCAAAAATAATAGGAACTCCAGCCACTTTAGCATGGCTTATAGATTCCTTTGTCTGAGGCATGATACTATCATCTGCAGCTATAACTATAATGACAATATCGGTCAACTGAGTACCATGAGCACGCATAGCAGTAAAAGCCTCATGACCGGGAGTATCTAAAAAAGTAATGCTCTTTTCATCCCTTAACTTCACACTATAAGCACCTATGTGCTGTGTTATTCCACCAGCTTCTCCAGAGGTGACATTATCTTTTCTTATATAATCTAATAGTGATGTCTTTCCGTGATCTACATGTCCCATAACTGTGACTATAGGAGATCTAGGTATTAAATCTTTTTCATCATCTTCTTGCTGTTCTACTACTTCTTGTATATCGCCCGTGATGAATTCTACTGTATAATTGAATTCTTCTGCAACTATAGTTAGAGTCTCTTCATCTAATCTTTGATTCACAGTAACCATTATACCTAACATCATACAAGTAGATATAACATTATTAACAGGTATATTCATCATGCCCGCTAACTCACTTACTGTAACGTACTCAGTTAACTTTAAAATAGTTTTATCCCTTTCCTCTTTTTCTAAATTAGCAATCTCTATCTCTTTTCTTAGCTCCCTCTTCTCCTTCCTATACTTAACACCTTTAAACTTAGAAGTTCGCTTGGAAGTCAATTTATCTAGAGTTTCCCTTATCTTTTTCTTTGTATTCTCTTCTTCTAACTTTAAATTTTTAGCAGATACACCTTTATCAACCTTACTTTTCTTTTCCTTAGAAAAATCTTTCTTATAACTATCTAAAGAAGGTTTCTTTACAATTCTCTTTCGTTTTTTATTATCCTCAGCCCTTTTTTCTTTTTCTTTCTTTTTTCTGTTTTCTCCCTCCTCTATACTAGTTAAATCTATCTTCTGTCCTGTTATAACAGGACCTGTAAGTTTTTGATACTTTGTACCTAGTTTTTCTACACCTCCATTATTTTTTAACTCTTCTTTCTTATCAGCTTGTTCTATTTGAATGACATTAGTCTCTTTGTCGTTTTCAATTGTATCAATAACTCCTTCTACCTCTTGCTCTTGCTTTAGAGGCGTATCTTCAGAAATCTTAGTAGAAATAGGCTTCTTATTGTATAGTTTGTCTTCAGATAGAGTTTTTAATACCTTGGGAGCTTTTAAAATATGTCTCTGTGTTGTAATAACTTTTGACTCCCTCTCCTCTTTTTTAGCCTCTATAATAGCTATCTCCTCCTCTTTTAGAGCTTGTTTTTCCCTTCTGCTTTCCTCTCCTATCTCCTCAGAAATAATCTTTTTATCCCTATCTTCCCGAAATTCTTTTAGCAAAATACCATACGCGGATTCATCTATCCTAGTATTAGGCGACTTCTCAACTTCAATACCTTTAGACCTTAAGAATTCTACAAGCCTGTGTAAGGATATATTTAACTCCTTAGTTATTTTACTTACTCTAATCTTATTTTTACTCATTTATTAAATATTTAAGTAAACACTGTGCTCCGATTTTTATATAACCAGAAAAGTTTATTCGAACTCTTTCTGAAGTATTTTATATACCTCGGCTACTGTATCTTCCTCTAAGTCTGTCCTTTTTATTAACTCTGGAATACTTAAATCCAAAACACTTTTGGCTGTATCACAACCTATACCTTTGAAAGTATTAATAACCCATTCGTCTATCTCATCACAAAACTCTGTCAACTCTACATCTTCCTCTTCACCTTCTAAAGCCTCTCTATATATCTCTACTTCATAACCAGTCAGTTTACTCGCCAACCTAATATTAAAACCTTTTTTTCCTATAGCTTTTGAAATATCCTCTGGTTTTAAATTCACAACTGCTTGTTTTTTCTCTTCATCTATAATTATGGAAGTAGGCTTTGCTGTACTCAAAGCCCTAGATATATACAACTGAGTATTTGTGGTATAATTTACCACATCTATATTTTCATTGTTTAATTCCCTCACTATGCCGTGAATCCTATTGCCTCTTATACCTACACAAGCACCTACAGGATCTATTCTATCATCGTAAGACTCTACAGCTATCTTAGCTCTTTCCCCAGGGATACGAGCCACTCCTTTTACAACGATCAAACCATCTAAAATTTCAGGAATTTCTAATTCGAATAACTTACTTAAAAACCCTTCACTAGATCTAGAAATAAAAATAAAAGGTTTTCCATTTTTTAGGACAACATCTTTGATTATAGCCCTTACAGTATCTCCTTTTCTAAATGAATCCGAAGGAATTTGATCGTTATAACCCAGTATCATTTCGTTTTGGGCATCGTCTATGACTATCACAGTCCTGTTCCTTCTATTGACAAAATGAACCTCACCTGTAATTATCTCTCCTTTTAACTCTATAAACTTATTGTAAGCTATAACACTGTCATACTCCTGTATCTTATTTGACAAACCTTGACGTAAATACAATATACCCCTCCTACCTAAGTCTTTCAAATAAACTGGTTCGACTACACTCTCTCCTATCTCAAAATCAGATTCTATCTCCTTAGCGTCAGATAGAGAAATCTCCTTATTAGAACACTCTAAGTCTTCATCTGCCACTACGACCCTATTTCTCCATATCTCCAAATCACCCTTATCGGGATTTACTATGATATCAAAATTTTCATCCGATCCGTATTTTTTACTCAACACCCCTCTGAATACTTCCTCCAATATGGACATTAGACTCTCCCTATTTATACTCTTAATATCCTTAAATTCTGCAAATGATTCTATCAATGCAATACTATTCATCTTCTATTATTTTTTTATGAATTATTTTATTCTGCACAAAACCACCACCTAAGTACACTGTGAAAATATAACTCTTTTTTATCTCATATCCCAAACTAAGAGATAAAAAAAATAGGGACAATAAAAGTCCCCATTTTTACAAAACCAAAAACCTGCGGCAAAATTACGTTTTTTTTTCAAAAAAACTAATTGATAAGCCATTCGTGCAGATGTGCCTAATCGACAAGACTTATTCATTTTTGTACTACACAAAGGCTAGATTATAATTTTAGATTTTTAGGTACTTTTGCCCAAAAGATCCTGCAAAAAAAATAATGGCACTTACGATAATAGCGGCTGTCTCAAAAAATAACGTCATAGGCAACGACAATCACTTAATATGGCATCTGCCTGAAGATTTAAAACGCTTTAAAAAACTAACCATGGGCAATTCGGTTATAATGGGCAGAAAGACATTTGATTCTCTAAATAACACCCCCTTGAAAGGAAGAAGAAATATAGTCGTAACTAGAAACGTCTCATTAGAAAAACATTCTGATTGTGATATAGTACATTCTCTACAAGAGGCTATAGAATTAGTTAAAGATGAAGAGACTACTTTCATTTTAGGAGGAGGAGAAATATACAGACAAGCATTACCAATGTGTAAAAAGATAGAATTGACCAGAGTTGATGAAAATTTTCAAGGCGATGTGTTCTTTCCAGAATTATCTCCAGAAGAATGGAAGGAAATAAAAAGAGAAGACCACAGGGCAGATAAAGAAAATAAATACCCATATAGTTTTATAACTCTCATTAGAAAATGAAATTAAAAAAAGGAAACGTACTATATGCCATACTTTTGTGCAAGTGCCCTAGATGTCATAGAGGAAACTTGTTCCCCTCTCGAAGGCTCAGTGATCTTTTTAAGATGTACGATAATTGTCCTTCTTGTAATTTAAAATACCTAATAGAGGTGGGTTTTTATTGGGGAGCCATGTATGTGAGCTACGCCATCTCTGTAGCTATAAGCATATTTTTATTTTTACTAAATATTATGTTCATAAACATATCTATCACTAATTACCTAAAGTTAAACTTTGCAGCACTATTATTGCTGTCACCAATTATATTTAGAATCTCCAGAGCTATATGGATAGCTATCTTCGTAAAGTATAACCCATGTGATAATGAAAAGTAAAAAGTTAATTAACATCCCTAATATTCTTTCCCTGGGAAATTTATTTTGTGGCTGCATTGCTATTGTATACGTGATAAATGGCAATTTTATACATTCCATAACTTTTGTATGTATAGGATTAATATTTGATTTCTTAGATGGATTTGCAGCTAGAATTTTGTCAGTTCAAGGGGAATTAGGAAAACAACTCGACTCACTGGCCGATGTAGTTACTTTCGGCGTAGCCCCTGGAATTCATATGATCAAATTAATAGAATGGAGCACTCTAAATAATGTCGATAAGACAATTTCCGAAATAATAACTTCAGATTTTGAACTAGGCTATTTACCACTGTGCGGATTATTAATACCCTTATTCTCAGCCCTTCGCTTAGCGAAGTTCAATATAGATGAAAGACAGACTACAAACTTTATCGGTCTACCAACTCCTGCCTGCACCGTATTGATCATTTCAATGCCCGTCATACTGATATATGAACCCGACAGCGTTTTATGCAATATAATTCTGAATCAATATTTTCTGTTGACACTTATAGTATTTATATCTTATCTGATGATATCAGAGATTAGATTTTTCAGCTTAAAAATTGAAAAAAGAGGCTTAAAAAACAACGCTAACAAAATCCGCCTGTTATTCTTATTGGTTAGTATAATTCTATTTCTTGCAGTACATGTTGTATCTATACCCTTAACAATGACCCTTTACATAGGAACTTCCATCCTATTGCAAATTTTAGACGTAGATATATAAAGAGGCTAAACCTACCTCTTTATACCTTAGGATAATTCAGGTTCTGTTACTTGGGTTACCCAATTGAAAATGTCTTCGCCCTCCCCATTTTGGATACTTAGAAGTTCCTTTTTAAGGATCTCTGCATAGCTATCGCTATCCTTGATCTCAGGCAATTTATACTCTACACCTCTATGAGATATCACAGATATTCTACTAACAGTAGCTGCTGTTCCAGATCCAAAAGCCTCTATAAGAGTATTTTCTTTAAAGGCATTTATCAACTCTGTGACTGTCAATATCCTTACCTCTACATCTATACCTTTATGTTTAGCTAAATCTATTAAGCTTTTTCTAGTGATTCCATCTAATATTCTATCACTGCTAGGAGGCGTTATCAACTTATCATTTATTCTAAAAAATAAATTCATAGTTCCAGCTTCTTCTATATTCTCATGTGTAGAATCATCAGTCCAAATAATTTGATCACATCCTTGTTTAGCAGCTTGATTTACAGGATAAAAAGATGCTGCATAATTTCCTGCCGCTTTAGCATATCCCACACCTCCATTTGCAGCCCTACTGTATTTCTCAGCTATCTGAACCTTTAGTGGATTGGAATAATACTTTTTAACAGGAGAACATATAATCATAAACCTATATGAATTAGACGGACGAGCAGCTATTATTTTCTCAGTAGAAATCATAAAAGGCCTGATGTATAAAGAGCCTCCTAAACTAGTGGGAATCCAATCCTTATCTAACCACAATAAGTTGACTAGCGCTTGGTGAAACTCCTCTTTTGGAAATGCTGGCATCATTAGACGCTCTGCAGAGATATTTATTCTATTGTAATTTTCATACGGTCTAAAAAGAAATACTTTGCCCTTATCGTTTTTATAAGCTTTCATACCCTCAAACACTGCCTGAGCATAATGAAACACATGAGATGCTGGAGATAACTCTATATTTTTAAAAGGTTCTATTTTGCCATGTGTCCATTTACCATCTATAAAATCACACATGTACATGTGATCTGTAAAAACACTCCCAAACAAACTGTCTTCAACATTTGTTTGAGATAATCTAGATTTTAAACACTTTTCTATTTTCATTAACTTTTTTTTAAAAAAATAAATACCATGCCAAACACAGTCTTACCTAGAATAACTAGGCTTTTAATTTGCGGCTAAAATTATCTAATAATTTTTTAACAACTTCATTTATTTCTTTAAAATCTGAAGGCTTATCACTTAGATATAAAAACATTATGAAATAATTGAATTCTAAATTTTGAATATTCACCTTATTCAACCTATAAGACTCTCTTAATAATCTTTTTATTTGGTTTCTATCTACGGCTTTTCTAATATTTTTCTTGGGAACAGAAAACATCAACTTATTGACTCTATCATCAAGCCGATCATTCTTGACATAGAACATCTTTATGGGATACGTAAATAGAGCTTTTCTGTTGATGAATATCTCTTTTATATCATTCTTGTTTTTCAGTCTTTCTGATTTAGAGAATCCAAATGTTTTCCCTCGCATTACTATGGTAAATAATTAGATGCCCAACTGTCTTTTGCACATATTTGCCAATTTGTATAGAGTTCTTTTTTTGTAGAAATGGAATTATTAAATATAATTTGTTGCGGATTTATATTCACTTTTATATCCTCTATTTTACATGTTTTAATTGTGTTATTCCTATCTATATATGCTATATTTTCCCTATTTAGGAGAGACAGTCCAAAGGACAATTCTAGTTTTTTTATAAACCTAAATAACTCATCTGCAGCACAGCCAGTGACTCTCTGTTTGCTCTCATCTGCAGCTACTATTATAAACCTATTTTTTAGTATTATGTATCTGGAAAAGATCTCTTTGTTATGAGCCTTCCACAAAAGTAGAAACCCATCTATCTCTTGTCTAATAAGAGGTCCTTTATTTGAATCTATATCTTCTAAAGATTGAAATATCCATAATTTAGACTCTTGAGAAATACTATCAAAATCTACCGACATAATTATTGAAATTCATGTTGCGTTTTTCATTTAAAAAAAAACCTAACTTTGAAATACTTTTATTTTTACTTTTTTCTCTACTAGTTCGGTGAATTTTCCCTCATAACGAGTGGCCTTGACCAAGTGATTATCTATCCAATGATAATTACCGCCTCTAGGCTTGTTCATCAGCAGGCCATGATATTTGAATCCATTATCATCTAACCACTTCTCCGTGACTTGTCTGTGTCTTTCTAACCTAGAAGTAAAAAAAGTTATGATATGTCCTGCATCGTACCATTTGTTCAAGATTTCTCTAGCATCTGGATATACTTTAGCACTAGACATCCTCTCTTCTTCTTCATTTGGGATATCATCACATATGGTTCCGTCTATATCTATCAGATAGTTTTTAATATCTTCTGGGAACACTGGACTTATATTCACACCATCATAACTTGCATTCATTAACATGTTATCAATTTGATCTTCTTTTTTTTTCATGACTATTTCTATTTGATAGATTTTTAAAAAATTATTTTATTTCTATTTCAAAAGGAAGTTGGGCCTTTATATCAATTTTATTATCCTTCATTTTTTTTTCAATATCTAAATATTGTTTTAACTCTGGACTTAAAACATTGAATTTAGCCATAGTTTTTACGCTATGTAAAAAACTAGAAAAGAAATCTTTTGGATCTACTTTAGGATAATTAACCAAACTGTAATTATCTAAGTTTGAGGCCGTGGCAATCATTTTCACTGCGTCATCTAAATTTCCAAGGGCGTCTACTAATTTTTTTTCCAGAGCATCTTTACCTACCCATATTCTGCCTTGAGCTATTTCATCTACAGCCTTCTTATTTATGCCTCTACCTTTTGAGACCCTATCGATAAAGGTGTCGTATATATTGTCTAACTGTTGTTCTATCTCTTTTTTATGATTTTTTGTAGCTCCTCTCGATATATTGAAGACAAAAGAGTTTTTATTTGTAACCACACTATCAGTCGTTATTCCAACTAAACCAAAAAAATTCTCTGCATTAGGTATGACAGCAAAAACGCCTATAGATCCTGTTATAGTAGACGATGAAGCTATTATTTTATCCGCAGCTGTAGAGATGTAATACCCTCCTGAAGCTGCGAAATCACCCATAGATACATATAAAGGTTTTTTCCTTTTTAGCAACATCAACTCTCTCCATATCAACTCTGAGGCTAATGGACTACCGCCTGTAGAATTAACTCTCAAAACAACAGCTTTTATATTGTCATCATCAGCAATATCTCTAATAGCTTTTATAAATGATAAATGACCTATTTCGTATTTTTCACTTCCTTCTTTGAAATGTATATTTCCCTGTGCATAGAGTATAGCTATTTTATCTTTTTTTACGGAATAATAATCTCTGTTGACGTATACATAATCTTCCAATGAAACCTTTTTGACCTCAACAGAGGTTCCTACCTCATTTTTTATTTTATCGATAAATTCATCTTCATAAGCTATTTGATCTATGAACATCTCAGCTTCTGCCTCACTTGGAAATTTAACTTTTACCTCTTCTGCAATATCGTCTAATTTGTCCACACTTATATTCCTACTCTCAGACACTTCAACTAAAACATCTTTCCATAATAAGTCTAACATCCTCTGTATTTGTAATTTATTTTCCTCACTTAGTTTTTCATTTAAAAAAGGTTCAGCTGCTCCTTTAAATTTCCCTTGACGGAATACATTCATATGGATCCCAATGTTATTCTGTAACCTCTTAAAAAATAATATATGTGTGTATAATCCTCTCCAATCCAACATACCCAGTGGATTTAAAAACACTTTATCCGAAACAGAGGACAAATAATATCCCTTATTTGTATACTGTTCTGAATATGAAAAAATAAACTTACCGCCTTGTTTAAATTCCTTTAGCTTATCCCTTATGGACTTCAATTGAGTAAATCCAGCCTTAGGGTTTCCAGATCTGAGTTCTATTCCAACTATATGGGAATCTGTTTTAGCTTTTTCTATACTGCTTACTATGTCATCTAGACCTATAACCTTCCTATCACTATCTGAAATCATCTCTGATATTAGATAATCAACTGCGTTTTTTTGTACATTATCTACAACAACTTTATTATCTAGAGATATTTTCAGAACAGTATTCTCACTTATAGTTGTTATACGATCGCTAGTAATAGAAGAAGAATAAACGGCCAGAACGATAATACCAATTATAATAGGTGCGATTAAAAACACTATACTAGTCCCTATTATAGAAGATAATATTTGAAGTAAAAATTTTTTCATAATTATGAGGTAATATTTATATTGAGGTGATATTTATATTTAGGATTAAAAGTATAACCTGCGACAGGGTGATGCAGTCGCGAATTTATATAAAAATAAAAATAGAATTAGATTATTTTCAGGAGTATTTTAATATGATTTGAGGTAAACGAAAAAAAATCTGTGATAGTATATTATTTTTCACGTAGTAATATTATCTTTGTCGAGATTTTTTCTAATGCCCAGATGGCGGAATTGGTAGACGCGCTGGTCTCAAACACCAGTGGAGAAATCCATGCCGGTTCGATCCCGGCTCTGGGTACTTTACTTTACGCATTAGTTTGTTTAAAACAATACTTATTTGAGTATTGTTCTTGTTTGAAAAATCACCATAATGGAGTTGTTCTATTTATAAGTGATGACAAATATTTTTTTCAAAGTGATTTTAACTTTGACGTGTGGCCTCTTGGGCATCTTTTCAATATACCTTCAAAAAAGAATCGATAATTATCAATAAATGACCAACATAAGGAATTTCTGTATCATAGCGCATATAGATCACGGCAAAAGCACTTTAGCCGATAGGTTATTAGAGTTCACTTCTACTGTATCGAGTAGAGATAGAAAAGATCAATTATTGGATAATATGGACTTGGAAAGAGAAAGAGGCATCACCATAAAAAGTCATGCCATACAGATGGACCACACTTATGAAGGTAAAAATTACATATTAAATTTAATAGATACCCCAGGTCATGTAGATTTTTCTTACGAAGTTTCTAGATCTATAATTGCTTGTGAGGGGGTCTTGTTAGTTGTAGATGCCACTCAGAGCATACAGGCTCAGACTATTTCTAATTTATATCTGGCCTTAGATAATAATCTAGAGATCATACCTGTACTCAATAAAATAGACCTACCAAGCGCAAATATAGAAGAGGTAAAAGACGATATAATCGATTTAATAGGTTGTGACAAAGATGATATAATATCTGTCAGTGCAAAAGACGGCATAGGCATAGATAGAGTGTTAAAAGAGGTAATAGAAAAAATCCCAGCACCTGTAGGCGACCCCAAAGGCAAACTTCAAGCCTTAATTTTTGATTCAGTTTATAATTCTTTTAGGGGTATAGAAGTATACTTTAGGGTTATGAATGGTTTCATAAAAAAGGGAGATAAGATAAAATTCATGGCTACTGGAAAAGTATATGGAGCTGATGAAGTTGGAACTTTAAAATTACATCAAGTTCCAAAAGATGAAATAAAAACGGGTGATGTAGGTTATCTAATATCTGGAATAAAAGACGCTCGAGAGATAAAAGTTGGAGATACCATAACTCTAGAATCAAATCCTTCGGATGAGCCCATAGAGGGCTTTGAAAATGTAAAACCGATGGTTTTTGCAGGAATCTACCCAGTAGACACAGATGATTATGAAGATTTGAAAGCTTCTATGTTTAAGCTGCAGTTAAACGATGCTTCTCTTAGTTTCTCTCCAGAATCCTCTGCAGCATTGGGCTTTGGATTTAGATGTGGATTTTTAGGCATGTTACACTTAGAAATTATTCAAGAACGTTTGAGTAGAGAGTATAATATGACTGTAATAACTACAGTTCCCAATGTATCTTATAGGTCTTATGATAAAAAGACAGGTGATATTTTAATAATAAATAACCCTTCGGATTTACCCGATGTAACTAAGATAGATAGGATAGAAGAACCTTATATAAGTGCTTCTATAATAACTCAATCCGAGTATATAGGATCTATAATAAATTTATGTATATCCAAGCGGGGAGAGTTGAAAAATCAAGTGTATTTGACTAAAAACAGAGTAGAATTGAATTTAGATATGCCATTGGCAGAAATCGTATTTGATTTTTATGATAAGTTAAAAACAGTATCTAAGGGATATGCTTCTTTTGATTATTCTCCTACAGGGTTTAGAGAGTCTAACCTGATAAAATTAAATATTCTTATAAATGGTGATAATGTTGATGCTTTATCTGCATTAATACATAGAGATAATGCTTATAACATAGGAAAGAAGATGTGTAATAAGTTGAGAGAATTAATCCCTCGTCAGCAATTTGACATTGCAATACAAGCCAGTATAGGAGCTAAAATCATAGCTAGAGAAACAGTTAAGGCTTTGCGTAAAGATGTAACGGCTAAATGTTATGGAGGAGATATTACCAGAAAGAGAAAGCTACTAGAAAAACAAAAGAAAGGAAAGAAAAGGATGAGGCAGGTGGGTAATGTAGAAATTCCACAACAAGCGTTTTTGGCAGTATTGAAGTTAGATAGTTGAAAGATAGAGTTCAGACACTATCCCATAAAGTGTATAAATAAGGATTCTGGTCGTTATTTTTCTATCGAAAAATCCACCACCCAAGTTATTTCTTTTTCTAAACGGTTTCTTTAGGAAAATGTGAATTTATAAACATTAACCCGGATTATTCATGGTTTTATTTCAATATTTGATATGAGGTGTTAATTTTAAAGGGTTTTAACGAAATCTAGACCACTTTAGATATTCCCCAAAAATGAGGAATAAAAATACATTGTTTATAAACAGAGTTAGATGGATAATTCCTTAGAAATACTGAATAAGACAATACTTTTAATCTGAAAAATTCATATGACTATGAATAATCCAGGTTAAAATAGGAGTGCAAAATCACCCCTATTTGCAATAATTAAAGCTGTTTTAGCTGCCTTTTGAATGAAAGGCTCCACTTAGGAATTTAAATCGTTTTAGCTCTCTTTAAGTAAGGCTTCTCTGCCAAACAAAATAAAAATTAAAAATGAAGAAAATTAAAAGGTAGCTTTGCACTCTTTAAGAAACAGTGTCTAAAAAGCTCTATCCCAATTGGAAAAAGAACTAAATACAAACTTGAAAAATTGATGGTATGATGTCAGATAAATACATTAAAGGCGTTATCAAAAAGCGAAAAGCCGCAAGTATTTTAATCTTGGATATACGATTAACCCAAGTGAAAAGTATAATCCGCGACTGGGCAGACACAATGCTTTCCAGTATTACTTTATCGGGTTCAACTGCGAAAGGCACGGCAATTCACGGAAGGGCTGATTGTGACTTGTTTATCTCGTTGAAATCAGATACTTCTGAAACGCTGAAGAAGATTTATGACTCCTTATATAATATATTTAAACAGAATGGTTACTTCACAAGAAGACAGAACGTTTCTATTGGTATTCAAGATAATGGTTTGCATATAGATTTAGTTCCAGCCAAGAATTGTGTTGGCAACACAAACTATCATACCTTATACGTTCGTAAAAAAGACTCTTGGACAAAGACAAATGTTAAAAATCACATTAACCTGGTTACTGGTTCTGGCAGGGTGGAAGAAATTTTAGCAACTAAGATTTGGAGAGAGTGTCACGAGTTGGATTTCCCCTCTTTATATATAGAGCTATTGGTTTTAAGAGCATTGAAAAATAAAAAGAAGGGAGATTTGGCAAACAATTTCTTGGCAGTACTTGAATTTATTAGAGATTCAATTGAAACGGCAGCCTTTACAGACCCATCAAACACAGCAAATTCAATTTCAAGCATGCTTACGAAAGCAGAAAAAACTACTCTTAAGAATGCGGCTACTAACAGCTTGTCAAAACAATATTGGTCAAATATAATTTGGTAAAGATGAGCACACAAAAGAACTTGAAAGATATATTCCACAATCTGCAAAAACAAATGCTTACAAGGTTGAACACAGATAAGGACGTTTTGGACCATGCACCTACTAAAGGGGCAGCTGCTGAGGTTAATTGGATAGACTGGCTTAAATTATATCTTCCGAGCAGATACGAAGTCGACCAAGCATTCATTATTGACCACGAAGGGAATGTAAGCGAACAAATTGATTTAGTTATATATGACCAACAATATTCACCTTTTGTATTCAATCAAGATACAGCCATTTTTATACCCGCAGAAAGTGTTTATGCAGTATTTGAAATCAAGCCAGAATTGGACAAAGGTAATTTTGAATACGCCCAACAGAAGATAAATTCAGTGCGTTCACTCAAAAGAACTTCTGTTCCTATAGTACAAGCTGGCGGAGATATCCCAAATCCGAAACCACCAAATTACATCATTGGCGGGGTGCTGACATCGTCTTCTGGGTGGAAACCACCATTTGGAGATTCTTTAAAAAGTTTGATTAGTGGTTCAACTGATGACAACCGAATTGATATAGGATGTTGTTTAAAGCACGGTGGATTTGAAGTGATGTATGAAGATGGTAAGGCCCCTTCGGTGCTACATAGCACTGATGAAGAGTCTCTGATATATTTCTTTCTAAGACTGCTGGACCGTTTACAAAGAATAGGAACGGTTAGAGCACTCGATATTAATGAATATGCAAAAGCACTTGACAGTATTTAATTATGGTAATTACATTTTATTATAAGTCCGATAAGTATGAGACTAATATCAAGTATCAGAGAAATGCTTGGTTGACTGTTTCCTTAGCAATAATAGGAATTGGAAGTTCAATCTTAGCTCCCAATATTTATGAGTTTGTTATAGGGAACCTTCTCGATTATAATGATATGTAGTACTCGCCATTGTATGGTTTCATTTGTATTTTTCTTGGTATATCTGTTTTGGCTATTTATCAAACAGTCGTGCGGAAACGAAACGAAAAACTACAGCTGCGAAATAAGAATTCAATTCATGACACTTGCAATAGGTGAATCCATCAACAAAGAAATCAAGGAAAGAGAGTTGCTGGATGTTTTATCAAATCTAAAAGACGACCATTCTATTTGGAGAGACCAAACCAATTACTTAATTAACCCGTATTATTCATAGTCATATTAAAATAGATTAGACGTGATATTTTTCCCTTAACTTTTTTGTCAATAGAAAATAATCCTTCTTCTTTGTCGTTTTTTTGTACCATTTTTTAGCACGATAATGATCTTTTTTAGTGTTTTTACATGGTTTTTTAACGACAGGACGTAACTATCCCAAGGTTGTTCATTTCACAAATAAACAACCGCTACTGGGTAATAATTTCCCGAACCCCTTGTAAACAAAAGATTTAGATAACTGGTAATAGATTCGCCTTTTGGTAATTTTAATCGTTGCTCCTACCTTCAAAAGGTATGTTCTAATTGAACTGATTAACCATTTTTTTGCTACTTCAAATCTTGTTTTCTTTATCTTCTGTTTCAGTAATAAAAACATTTCATAGGAAGACTACTTATCCTGGATTATTCATGGTTTGTATTTCAATTTGAATATAAAGTGTTATTTTTAAAGGGTTTCAGCCAAATCTAGACCACTTTAGATATTCCCCAAAAATGAGGAATAAAAATATACCATTTATAACTCTGAGTTCATCAATGACTGCTTATAAATACTGGATAAAGCGATAGATTCTATCCGAAAAATTCATACGACTATGAATAATCCAGGTTAAAGAAGAGTATGGTATTATTTTACCATTAAAGGTATGATCAGTAGAGTGTGCAATACTGCCACTTTGTTTATCAATTATAAATGATGAAATCTTAACTTCAGTTGATTTTTCCCTTTCTACTTTGTTACTGTCACAGTATATTCTTTGGTGAAATTAGGAACTGACGTATCATCAGATGTTATAGTAAAAGTAACAGCAGAAGCAAAACTTTGAGCAGAACCAGTAATATTTACAGCATTCGCTACTGTGATTGTAGGAGTTAACTCTGCTGTATTTAAATCGACCGCACTAGGAACAACTAATTTTATAGTACTTTGAGCATGATCAATTACCCCAGTTACATCGGCAGTTATACCTGTATTAGTAGAACTTCCGCCAGAAGAAATAGCGGCAGCAAATTTAAAGGTTTCAATATAAGGCCCTTTAACTGCTTTCACTGTATAAGTTCTCTTAGAGCCTGTATCAGTTTTTGTAAGAGTAAATGTTTGACCATGAATACTTTGTCCAGTTAATGGAGAAGCAGGGGTTAAAGTATACCCCCCCCCAGGTTCACTAGTATAACTTAATCCCGTTAAATCAAAAGCATGTTCATTATTCTTTGGAAATTTCAACTTTATTATCCCAGTATTATCACTACTGGGATGCGTAAATTCAGCACTTACCTCATTTTGAATACCCTTATTAGTATCAGCCCCTATTGTAAATACTGTCAATTGCGGCACTGCTTCTTTAGTTACAGTAACTGTATATACCTTAGTAAAATCTGTAGCTGAAGTATCATTAGATGTTACAGTATAAGTAATAGCAGAAGCAAAACTTTGAGCAGAACCAGTAATATTTACAGCATTCGCTACTGTGATTGTAGGAGTTAGATTTTGATCTAAATCGACCGTGCTAGGCACAACTAACTTTATAGTACCAGCAGAGTGGTCAATTATTCCTGTTACGTCATTAACAGTTATACCATTTGCGGTATTGTCACTGGAAGTAAATTTAAAGGTTTCAATATATGGCCCTTTAACTGCTTTGACTGTATAAGTTCTCTTAGAGCCTGTATCAGTTTTTGTAAGAGTAAATGTTTTATTGCTTATATCTTCAGATATTACTGAACCACTAGTCGGACTTAGACTATGCCCCTCAGGAATAATAACAGTAGGAGCCAATCCAGCTAGATTAATATCATTAGTGCCTTCTTTAGGAAACTTTAACAGAATAGTACCAGTACCATCATTCAAATTAGAGACAGTTGTAACCACATTACTAGAAATACCCTTTGAAGTATTAGGAGATATTGTAAAAGATGTCAAAACTGGAGTATCTTCCTTAATTAATCTCACCTGATAAATCTTTTTTGCTCCATCTTGAGCTGTTACAATATACCTTACTGATTCACCACTAGTAAAATCTAAAGGATATTGATCTGCTGGATTAACTAAAACACCAACAGTAGCATCTATACTAGGTTTAAGACCTGTTAACACAGTGCTGCTTGGAAGTGTAAAAGATATAGTGAGGTTATTAGAATCTATTACTCCATGTACATCTGTTATAAGTCCCTTATCACCATTTATATCCTTTACCAATTTAAAGGAATGGATATGAAAATTGGTAGACAAAGACTTGGTAATATTTACTGTATAATTCTCAAAACTACCATCTTCTGCTGTTACTTTAAATATCTTTTGATAAATATTAGGACCTAATATAAATTCAAAGTCTACTTCCTCACCACTCGAAGGAGAGATACTAGCTTTGTCTGAAATATCTATTTTAGGTTTCAATCCTTTTAGTATAGCATTATGAGCAACAGTTATGGATATTCTATAATTAATTGAATCTATAGTGATCTTTAAATTCTCACCAACATATTTACCTTCATTATCAGAGTCTAAAAACTTGAATGATTTAATGAATTTCTCTGAGCTCTTAAGGTCTACTTCCCTTTTCTCGTTCTTACATGAAGAAAAAAACACTAATAAAAACACAAAAGAGAACAATGCTCTTAAAGAATATTTTGCTTTCATTATAACTGTATTTTAATGTTTAACTTTTCTAAAAACTCAAGCTCTATTTTGTAAGTAAAATTTTAAAAAAAACAAAACGTGATTTGCACCACAATAATTCCAAAAAAAAAATGCTAGTAAAGAATAAAAATTCAACCAGTTCTGTTTTTTTTATCTAAAAAGACAGAAAACAACATAAGATCCTAAAGTTAATATTTATTTTAATAATAAACTAGTTTAATCGACTAAGCTGTTTTTGGAAAAAATAAGTTTAATAGCTGCTACTCGGTCAATATTGTATAGTCTACATAGAGAAATTTGAAATTACAAACAACTGAAAAATATATATTTTTGCGCCCCTGTGATATCTGTTTTTCCTCTGCTGACCTAAGAACTATCTTATACAAATAGACAGATAAAAAGAGAGCAACAGAGATAAAAAATCCTTTTAAAAAAATTAGCTAAATCTAAGATTTTCAAGATTTAGATATTACAGATTTTCATAACAAATCATAAACAAGTAAAGCAAAATACTGTGGAGAAAACAAACAATAGTGTAGATCCTAATGGATATGAGTATCAAACTGTTATCAATGACCCTACTCGATTGAGATTGTATACTTTGAAAAATGGCTTAAAGGTATACATGAGTAAAAATCTAGACGAACCTAAAATACAGACCTATATAGCTGTAAAGGCTGGATCTAGTTACGATCCTAAAGACAATACGGGATTAGCTCATTATTTGGAACATATGCTCTTTAAAGGAACCTCTAAAATAGGAACCTTAGATTGGGAAAAAGAAAAGGTATTATTGAAACGTATATCTGATCTTTACGAAAAACATAAGGCAGAGAGTGATCCAAAAAAGAAATCCAAGATATATGAAGAGATAGATAGAGTATCTTTAGAAGCTTCTAATTACAGCATAGCGAGTGAATACGATAAACTCATATCTCATATGGGTGCCACAGGCACAAATGCACATACTTGGGTAGATGAAACCATATACTACAACAAGATTCCTTCCAACGAACTAAACAATTGGCTTTATTTAGAAAGCGAGCGTTTTGGTCAACTAGTATTGAGGTTGTTTCACACAGAGTTAGAAACCGTTTACGAAGAGTTTAACAGAGCCCAAGATATGGATGAAAGAAAAGTTATAGATGCTCTATACAGCGGATTATTTCCCACTCATCCCTACGGCCAACAGACCACTCTTGGAAAGGCAGAGCATCTCAGAAATCCTTCTATGATAGCCATACACGAGTACTTTAATAAATATTACGTGCCCAATAATATGGCTCTAATATTAGTTGGAGACTTAGATTTTGACAAGACCATAGCGGAGGTGGATGCCACTTTCGGACAATTTAAAAGAGGTGAAGCCTTAAGTCTAGAATTACCAAAGGAAAAAGCTATTACTGCTCCCCTTATAAAAGAGGTCTTTGGTCCTAGTGCCCAAGAGGTTCATATAGCTTTCCGTTGTCAAGGCGCAAAGTCTGAAGAAGAAAAATTTGTAACCCTGGCCAATATGATTCTATACAATGAAAAAGCTGGGCTAATAGATATTAATCTGATTCAAAAACAACTGATTCAAAAAGCCATGAGTAGTTATATATCCTATAACGATTATGGCGATCACTCCTTATTTGCCGTGCCTAAAGAAGGGCAAACACTACAACAGGCAAAAGATCTGTTATTAGAACAAATTGAAAAACTAAAGAGAGGAGAATTCGAAGAGTGGATGATAGAAGCCGTGGTAAATGATCTAAAAGTTTCTCAAATGAAGAAATACCAAGACAATACATCTTTGGCTAAGGCATACTATAAAGCCTTTATTCACAATAGAGAATGGATCGATAAGCTCAACTTTTTAGATGAGTTAAAAAAAATAACCAAAGAGGAGTTAGTAGATTTCGCAAATAAGTTCTACAGAGATAATTACGTATGTGTCTTTAAGAGAAAAGGCGAGGATAAATCTATTTTAAAGGTTAAAAACCCAAATGTTAGTCCTATAAATCTAAACAGGGATAACAATTCTGATTTCGCTATAGATTTTTATACTAGAAAATCTACAGAGCTAAAACCAAAATTCATCGACTATTCTTTGGCCATACAGAAAAAATATACCAAAAGCGCAATAGAGGTGTCTTATATAGATAATAAGATCAACGACCTATTTGAGCTAGATATCATTTTTGATATGGGAAAAAACAACAATAGAAAATTACCTCTGGCCATCAGATATACAAAGTATTTAGGAACGGATAAATATTCTCCCGAAGACTTAAAAAAAGAGTTCTATAAAATAGGTATTAAATACAGTACTATATCTTCAAAAGATAGATCGGGATTGAGATTGACAGGATTACAGGAAAATCTTCATAAAGGATTAGAGTTGTTAGAACACTTCTGTAACAATTTAGTGCCTAATCAAGAGCATTACGACAATTACGTATTGAAGATAGATAAGAATAGAAAAGATTCTGTAGACAGTAAAGAGGATATTATAGAAGGCTTAATAGAATATTCTACTTATGGAGAAAATTCTAGTTTGAGGGATATTTTCAGTATGGATGAGTTAAAGAGTATTTCTCCTGGTGAATTAGTAGATTTATTCAAAGGCATGATGTCTTATAAGCACAGAATCTTCTACTATGGAAAAGATGTAGACAGCACTTTGTCAGTTCTAGATAAATATCATATTGTATCGCATGCAAATAAGCTGAAAGATTATCCTAAGGCAAAGGAATATTTAGAGTTAGAGACAGGCAACAATGTGTATTTCGCTCAATACGATATGGTGCAATGCATGATATTATTTTTGGCTAAAGGGGAAAAGTTTAGCATAGATAATATGATTGTTTCAAAATTGTTCAACAGTTATTTCGGGATGGGCTTGTCTTCTATTGTGTTCCAAGAGATAAGGGAAGCTAGATCATTGGCTTACTCAGCTTATTTTGCATATTCAAATCCTTCGCATGAGCAAAAGTCTAACTATTTGGTTTCTTTCGTGGGCACTCAGACGGATAAGATGACTCAGGCCATAGAGGCAATGACCGATTTGATACGCAATATGCCCGAATCTGAAAAGAGCTTCAATACGGCAAAAGAGTCTGTCTTGAAGGACGTAGCATCCAAACGCATAACTAAATCAAATATATTTTGGGAATACGAGAGGCTCAATAAACTAGGCATTAGCTCAGACCTCACAGAGCAGATCTATGATAGAATAAAAGACATGACTATTGAAGATTTGAGGAATTTCTTTGAAGTTCAAATTAAAAGTGGTTCATACGACATTATGGTAATAGGAAACAAAAGCGATATAAACATGAGTTATCTAAATAACTTGGGTAATCTAAAAGAGATTGATATACATGATTTGTTCAATTATGAGAAGGCCTAAAGTAGATTGAGATAGTGTCTTAAAAAGCGTAACCAATAGAAAATAGGCTCATCACCCCCCCACCATATTGATAAATATTATTTTTACTAAATCCAACCCCATATCTAATTCCTAATGCTATATCGATATAGATACTAGTGCCCGTTATAATATCTTGATATCCAACTAGTAAGTCTGAGTTTAATAAATCTCTCTTCTCCTTGTTATCTTCCTTATCTTCCTTATAACTCTTCCCATACCCTAAAGAAGGAAACAAGTAAAAACCTATAGGAGCACCACTTGAAAAATAATATCTAAAACCGCCATTTGCTCCCCAATAGGAATAGAAATAATCATAAAGTCTAGGCATCCTAATATCAGCTAGTATTTCAATATTTAAAGATAATTTATCATTTATAACCCTTTCATATCCAGAGGTTATATTTAGAGTATTCTCATCAAAAAATAAAGAGTTCATTATAGAAAATAATATACCACCTGCATTAACTTTAATTATGTTTTTAGCTTTTATTTCCACATTATCACTAGGATTATTTTGGGCATTTATAAATGAATTGAAAATAAATAAGACTGTGAGTAACAAAAATATTTTTCTCATAATATGTTTTTTAAAAAAGACTTTGAATGAAAACTTACCTTATAATCGAGTTGTGAGATTAATAACATATTCTGTTTACGATAAATAACTGAAAATTTAGTTTTGTGAATTATACTTCTAAAAAAGATAACCGACAGAAAACAAACCCGTTGACCCAATAGGTCGTTCACGATACTCTCCATAATGATACTTTTCATAATAACGTATAGCTCTATATCTATATTTAATTCCTAATGCAAAATCAAAATAAATATTAGTATTAGGTATAATATTCTGATATCCAACTAGTAAGTTTAAATCAAATAAATCTGTGATATTATACTCCTGTAGCTCTAAAGAAGGGGATAAATAAAAACCTATAGGAGCACTATTTGATAAATAATATCTAAAAGCGACATCTACATTTAATTTGTAATAATCAGAAATCGTAGTTTTTTCAGAAAGAATACTAATGTCTGTCATTACCTCAATATAAAGAGAGAATTTATTATTTATAACCCTTTCATAACTAAGTGGTGGTATAAATAATTTAAAACTATTGGCAGGCAATCCTCCTCTTGTAGGAGATACTATGCCCAATACACTAGTCTTAATTATATTTTTAGCTTTTGTATCTATACTATTAGTAGGGTGGTTATCTTGGGCATTTATAGATGAATTAAAAACAAATAAAGACTGCGAGTAATAAAAATATTTTTCTCATAATACGTTTTTAAAAAAAGACTTTGAGTGAAAATCAAATCTATAAGTTTAATATACTATAGATTTAGATCATTAGATTTTACTGCAATTTTATTAAAAAAATAGATAAATTATAAAAAAGAGTAGAAATCTGAGTTTGATTAATAATAAGTATACAAAAGCGATATAAACATGAGTTATCCAAAATAACTTGGGTAATCTAAAAGAGATTGATATACATGATTTGTTCAATTATGAGAAGGCTTAAAGTAGATTGAGATAGTGTCTTAAAAAGCGTAACCAATGGAAAATAGGTTTATCATCCCCCCACCATATTTATAAATATCATTTTTAGTAAATCCAACTCCATATCTAATTCCTAATGCCATATCGATATAGATACTAGTGCCTGTTATAATATGTTGATATCCAACTAATAAGTCTGAGTTTAATAAATCTCTCTTCTCCTTGTTATCTTTCTTATCTTCCTCATAAATCTTCCCATACCCTAAAGAAGGAAATAAATAAAAACCTATAGGAGCACTATTTGAAAAATAATATCTAAAACCGCCATTTGCTCCCCAATAGGAATAGAAATAGTCATAAAGTCTAGGTGCAGATATCCTAATATGAGATCGTATTTCAATATTGAGAGATAATTTATCACTTATAACCCTTTCATATCTAGGGGTTATATCTAGAATTTTCTCATTAGAAAATAAAGATTTTACTATAGAAAATAATATACCACTTGCACTAACCTTAATTATATTTTTAGCTTTTGTTTCCACATTATCACTAGGATTATTTTGGGCATTTATAGATGAATTAAAAATAAATAAGACTGTGAGTAATAAAAATATTTTTCTCATAATACGTTTTTAAAAAAAAGAATTTGAATGAAAACTTACCTTATAATCGAGTTGTGAGATTAATAACATATTCTGTTTACGATAAATAACCGAAAATTTAGTTTTGTGAATTATATTCCTAAAAAGGATAACCGACAGAAAACAAACCCGTTGGCCCAATAGGATCACGATCATATCTATAACGTATAGCCCATCTATATTTAATTCCTAATGCCAAATCAAAATAAATATCAGTACCAGGTATAATATTCTGATATCCAAATAATAAGTTTAATTCAACTAAATCTGTGAAATCATCCCTATATAGCTGTAAAGAAGGGGATAAATAAACACCTATGGGAGCACTATCTGACAAATAATATCTAAAAGCGACATCTACATTTAAATTGTAATAATCAGAAATCGCAGTTTTTTCAGTAAGAATATGAATCTCTGTCTTTACCTCAATATAAAGGGAGAATTTATTATTTATAACCCTTTCATAACTAAGTGGTGGTAGAAGTAAGTCAAAACTATTGGCAGATAAGTCTCTTGTAGGAGTTAATATGCCAAATACATTAGTTTTAATTATATTCTTAGCTTTTGTATCTATACTATTACTAGGATTATCTTGGGCATTTATCGATGAATTAAAAACAAATAAGAAAACAAAAAATAAAAATATTTTTCTCATAATAGTTTTTTTAAAAAAAGACTTTGACTGAAAATCAAGTCTATAAATTTAATCTAATATGCTATATATTTAGATTATTACATTTTACTCAGGGCTATTAGAATTAGACAAATTCTAATAAAGAATAGAAATCTAAGTTCGATTAATAAATGGATTAATTAAAATGCCTTTTAATCCCTAAATTAAAAGATTCAAGAGTTTTTAGTAATCGGGTTTAGGTTTAGAGCTAATAAAAAGCCGTTTAGAATTTTTATTCCAAACGGCTTTTTTATTTTATGCTAATCTTAAAAATTACTTGCTTAGATACATTTTCCTACGAGAGTAAATTTCAGTGAAAGTATCGTCTTTTAAATCATCTATAAATAATATTTGCTCTCCTGTAGATTTCATCTCAGGGCCAAGAGATTTATCTACATTTGGAAACTTATCAAAAGAAAATACAGGTTGCTTTATAGCGTATCCATTCAAATTAGGATTAAAATCAAAGTCTTTAATTTTATTGTGTCCTAACATTATCTTAGTGGCGTAGTTTACATATGGTTCTCCATAGGCCTTAGAGATAAAAGGAACTGTTCTAGATGCTCTAGGATTTGCCTCTATCACGTATACCTTTTCATCTTTTATAGCGAACTGTATGTTTATAAGACCAACTGTATTGAGAGCCATAGCTATCTTTTTAGTGTGATCTATTATCTGTTGCACCACGGATTCTCCCAAATCAAATGGAGGAAGTGTAGAATTAGAATCTCCAGAATGAACTCCACAAGGTTCTATATGTTCCATGATTCCAATTATATAAACCTCTTGTCCATCACAAATAGCATCTGTTTCAGCCTCTATAGCTCCATCTAAATACTGATCTAGCAAAACTCTATTATTAGGATAATTTTTGAATAATTCTATTATGTGATATTCTAATTCTTCCTCATTTATGACTATCTTCATGCCTTGCCCGCCCAAAACATAAGAAGGACGAACCAATATTGGAAAAGATAATTCACGTGATAGAGATATAGCTTCAGTAGCATTTTCAACCACACCAAACCTAGGATAAGGAATATTCTGTTGCTTTAGCAAATTAGAGAAACTCCCTCTATCTTCAGCTAAATCTAGATATTTAAAATCAGTACCTATTATTTTTATATCGTGTTCGTAGAGCTTTTGAGCTAATTTTAAAGCTGTCTGTCCCCCTAGCTGAACTATTACCCCTTGGGGATTTTCGTGTTTTATGATATCGTATATGTATTCCCAAGATATGGGCTCGAAATACAATTTGTCTGAAATATCAAAGTCTGTCGATACGGTCTCTGGATTACAATTTATCATAATAGTTTCATAACCACACTCCGATGCAGCTATGACTCCGTGTACACAACAGTAGTCAAATTCTATGCCCTGCCCTATTCGATTTGGGCCAGAACCCAATACGACTATCTTTTTGTTATGTCGTGATGGAATACTTTCATTATCGACTTGTTCTACCTCCCCCGACCTCTTCATATAATTTTCGAATGTAGAATAATAATAAGGGGTTTTAGCTTCGAATTCTGCAGCACAGGTGTCGACTAACTTATATAACCTATTTACACCTAATTCTACTCTTTTTTTAGAAACATCCAATTCAGAACATTTTAGAAAGTCTGATAACTGTATATCTAAAAATCCCTTCATTTTAGATTCCAACAATACATTTCTTGGAATATTATCTATGGTGTATTTGCACAATTCATTTTCCAATAGATATAGCTGTTCGTATTCTTTCAAAAACCACATATCTATTTGTGTTATGGAGTAAATACGATCTAAGGGGATTCCAGCTTTAATAGCATCGTATATCACAAATACTCTATCCCAACTAGGATTAGCCAACTTATCTAATATGATATCAGTATCTAAATTTTCTCTTTGAGATGTAAGACTTTCTGTGTTTATCTCTAAGGATTGGGTGGCTTTATGTAATGCTTCTTGAAAAGATCTGCCTATGCCCATAACCTCTCCTACAGATTTCATCTGTAAGCCCAATACCTTTTCTGAACCTTCGAATTTATCGAAATTCCATCTAGGTATTTTTACTATCACATAATCTAAAGAAGGTTCAAAAAGAGATGAAGTAGATTTAGTAACTTGATTATCCAATTCATCTAGGGTATAGCCAATGGCAAGCTTAGTAGCTATTTTTGCAATGGGATATCCCGTAGCCTTAGAAGCTAAGGCAGAAGATCTAGAAACTCTAGGATTTATCTCTATAGCAACTATATCTTCCCTTTCATCTGGACTCATAGCGAACTGCACATTACATCCACCTACAAAATCTCCTATGGAACGCATCATCTTTATAGCTAAATCACGCATTCTATTGTAGGTGACATCTGATAATGTCATAGATGGAGCTACAGTTATAGAATCTCCTGTGTGGATTCCCATAGGATCCATATTTTCTATAGTGGCAATGATAATTACGTTATCATTTTTATCTCTTAAGAGCTCTAATTCATATTCCTTCCACCCCAAAAGGGCTTTGTCTATTATCACCTCGTGTATTGGAGATGCTTCTAGACCTCTGGTCAACAACTTGTCAAAATCATCTTTTTCATAAACAAAAGAAGCTCCAGTACCTCCTAAGGTAAAAGAAGGCCTAATAACTAAAGGAAACCCTATCTCCTGGGCTATCTCTTTACCTTCTAAAAATGAAGTTGCTATCTTTGACGGTGCTATATCTACACCTATAGATGTCATTAGACTACCAAATTTTTCTCTGTCTTCAGTAATTTTAATAGCATCTATGTCTACTCCTATAATTTTAACATTATATTTTTCCCATATCCCTTTATCATTTGCTTCTATACAGAGATTAAGAGCTGTCTGCCCGCCCATAGTTGGAAGAACAGCATCTATATGGTGCTTAGATAAAATTGTTTCTATAGAGTGTGTGGTGAGGGGCTTTAGATAGACAAAATCAGCGATGCTAGGATCTGTCATAATCGTAGCCGGATTTGAGTTTATCAAAATAACTTGAATCCCCTCCTCCTTTAAGGATCTAATAGATTGTGTTCCAGAATAATCAAACTCACATGCTTGTCCTATCACAATAGGACCACTACCTATTATTAATACAGAAGTTATATCTTGGTTTCTAGGCATTTTTGCGTTATACAAAAAAAGTGTCACAATACAGCAACACCTTTTTTTATTTTCTTTCAGAAAGTACTTTTATCCTTTATGTCTACCCTCATCTGACACAGTCAGTCTAGCTCTACCTTTAGCTCGTCTCTTAGCTAATACTCTCCTACCATTGGGAGTAGACATTCTCTCCCTAAAACCATGCTTATTTCTTCTTTTTCTGTTCGATGGCTGAAATGTTCTTTTCATATCAAAATTCTAAATATTATGACCCCATTGACTAAGTAGGGTAACGGTTGCAAAGTTATATTTTTTTATTTAACTTTTCACTATAAATTAAGGTTTAAAACTTTTTTATCATTCCCATATTATAAAATCATAACAAACAAAATACCACAACCATAAGATCAGATTATATTTAGAATCAAAATAGCTTGAATAGTTTTTTTTATTACTCGCATTTTAAAAAAATATTACCTTTGCCCAGTCAATAAGTAAAATTGATTAAAGCACGGAGAGATGGCAGAGTGGTCGAATGCGACGGTCTTGAAAACCGTTGAGGGTCACACCTCCGGGGGTTCGAATCCCTCTCTCTCCGCTCTTATTACTTCAAAGCGTTCAAAGGCCTTAGGAAGGTCTTAAATTCTCTCAAGAGACAACCAATTTTATTATATAACTTGAAAATGCTCTCCAAAAGAGCTTTTTAAGCTGATAAATATTTATTTCACCTCGTATAAACACTTTAGTTTTTTGTTCTAAAAGTTTATTTAATTAAATCTACATTGTAGAATACCCCTGTATTTTCTTTTCTAAGGAGAGTATCATTTATCATCAGTTCTGCTACACATAGCATATTCTTAGTTTCAAAACTGCGAACACTAGGTGTTTTAAATATACTTTTGTACTTTTCACATAATTCAGACAACTCTTCTTTTGCTTTTCTTATCTCATGTGAACGTTTTTCTATTCCTAGATTTTCATTTAAAATATTTTTTATCTGATCTTTTATTTCGATCATACTCAAATCAGTCTCACACTCACATTTTATATGAGGGTAATTTTCAGAATCGTTTTCAAGATCAGATATGTCGTTTATTTTTTTAGAAGAGTGTTTAAATATCTGTTGAGAAAAAACAATAGCTTCTAACAGAGAGTTAGAGGCTAATCTATTGCTGCCGTGCATACCCGTGTGTGCACACTCACCACAAGCGTATAGATTTTCTATACTAGTTTCTCCGTTTATATTAACCTTTATGCCTCCACACACATAGTGACTAGCTGTAGTGACAGGAATTAATCCCTCCTCTAAAAAAGATGGAATATCCTTACACACATTGAAGATATTAGGGAATTTTTCTTGAAAATCAACTATACTAGATACGTCCAGATATACGTATTTCGTATTTTCTTTTCTCATCTCGTTTAGGTTAGCTCTAGCTACTACATCTCTTGGAGCGAGATCTTTTTTCTCACTGTACCGATGCATATATGCCTCTCCTCTAAGGTTTCTTAGTATTGCGCCTTCTCCTCTAACTGCCTCTGATATTAAAAAGTAATTTTGTTTATCTTTTTGATATAAAGTCGTAGGGTGAAACTGTATTAGAGATATATCTTCAATTTTTGCACCAGCCCTATGTGCTATGGCTATACCATCACCAGTAGATATTTCAGGATTAGTAGTATACTTGTACAATTGTCCTACACCTCCAGATGCTATGACTGTAATTTTCGATTTGAATGCTATAGTTTTTTTGTTGTCTATATCAAAGGCGTAAATGCCATTGCATATAGATTTTTTTTGCTCTCTTTTTTCAATTATTAAATCTAAAGCCCAGTAATATTCCAACATAGATATATTGTCAAAAGTACTGGCCTTTGACAATAATTTTTCTTGTATCTCTCTTCCAGTAAAATCTTTGTGATGTAATATTCTCTTTTTACTGTGCCCTCCTTCTAAATTCTTAAGAAATTTTCCTCTTTTATCTCTGTCGAAATCTACTCCCCAATCTATTAAAGCTTGTATAGCATTAGATGATTCTTTAACTACTAATTCTACAGTTTTTTTATTGTTTTTAAAATCACCTGCGATAAATGTATCTTCTATGTGTTTTTCTATTTCGTCGGGTTTATAAGGAATCAAAACTCCCGCTATGCCCCCTTGTGCATATTGAGTATTAGACTGTTTGAACTTTCCTTTGGTTATTACAGTAATGCTCTTTTGGGGGAATTCTTCGGCTACTTTTATAGCATAAGATAATCCAGCTATTCCACCTCCTATGATTAGAAAGTCGGTATTTATCATTCTTAAGATAATTCTAACATTTTTTCTATGCACGGAAGGGCTCTCTCGATAGTATTCTCATCTAAGAGTATTTCTGGAGATTCATTTTTCATACATAAATAGAGTTTTTCTAAAGTATTCATCTTCATAAAAGCACACTCACTGCAGCTACAATCGTTATCGTCTTGTGTTGGAATAGGTATGAATGTTTTGTGGGGAGCTACTTTTTCCATCTCGTGGAAAATACCTATTTCTGTGCCTACTAAATACTCTTTGGAATCGTCTTGTTCTACATATTTTAACAGTGCAGAGGTGGAACCTATAAAATCTGCCAATTCTAATACTTTTAAATTTGACTCGGGATGCGCTATGACTTTAGCCTTAGGATATTGAATGAGAATATTCTGTAATTTCTCTAAAGAGAATGCTTCATGAACAATACAAACTCCGTCCCATAGGAGCATATTTCTGCCCATTTTTTTATTTAAATAAGCCCCAAGATTTTTATCTGGAGCAAAAAGTATCTTCTCATCTTTAGGGAAAGTATTTATTATTTTTTCAGCGTTAGAAGAAGTTACAGCTATATCTGTCAATGTCTTGACTCCAGCAGAAGTATTTATATACGATACTACTTTATAATCTGGATGTTTCTTTTTGAATTTTAGTAGTTCTTCGGGATCACAGGATTCTGCCAGAGAACAACCTGCTTTTAAATCAGGGAGTATGACTTTTTTATCTGGGTTGAGTATTTTGGCTGTTTCTGCCATAAAGTGTACTCCACAAAAAACTATTATGTCGGCATTAGTACTTTTAGCCTTTTGAGCTAAAAATAAGCTATCTCCGACAAAATCACCTAACTCCTGTATCTCTGGAGTTTGGTAATAATGAGCCAATATTACAGCGTTTTTTTCCTTTTTTAAGCGCTCTATATCTTGTATTTGTTCTTTTTGTTTCATTTGTATAAAACATATTAATACATAGATTTACCACACAAAAGTACTAATTTGTTTTCCAACAGACATAAGATTAGTGTTTAAAAGGAATATTAGAGTTTAATCTATTTTCATAAATTTGTCAGATTATGTATCCATTAATAAGAGGCAGAAGACTTAGGAAAAGTGAATCTGTGAGAGACATTGTAAGGGAAGTGTCTATCTTTCCTTGCGATTTTGTAGTTCCTCTATTTATTAGAGATGGAGTCGGTATCAAAGACTCTATACCTTCTATGCCTGATTACTATTGTCAATCTTTAGATTTTGTTGAAAAAGAGGTCAAATACCTTTACAGCATAGGCATTAGAGCTGTTTTACTATTTGTGAAAGTTCCAGATAATCTTAAAAGTAACGATGGAGCAGAAGCTTTAAATCCTAAAGGGCTGATGCAACGCAGTATTAGCCTTATAAAGGATACTGTTCCAGATATGTTAGTTATGACTGATGTGGCCTTAGATCCGTATTCATCTTTTGGTCACGATGGTTTAGTAGAACGAGGAGTTATACTAAATGATAAAACAAATGACATTTTGGCTCAAATGGCTCTCAGCCATGCAGAGTCAGGATGCGATGTAGTAGCGCCATCAGATATGATGGATGGTCGCATTTCATCAATCAGAAATATTTTGGAAAAAGAAGGTTATACAGATACGATAATCATGTCTTATAGTGTTAAATATGCATCTTCTTTTTACGGTCCGTTTAGGGATGTTCTAGATTCATCCCCCTCTTTTGGGGATAAAAAGACATATCAAATGGATTTTTATAACGGCAGCAGGGAAGCTATAAAGGAAACCTTGATGGACATAAGAGAAGGCGCTGATATTGTTATGATAAAACCAGCTGGAAGCTATCTAGATATAATAAAAAGTATAAGAGAGGAAATAAACGTTCCTATAGCTTCTTATCAGGTATCTGGAGAATATTCTATGATTAAAGCAGCCGCTAAAAATAAGTGGATAGATGAAAAAAAAGCTGCACTAGAATCTCTTGTAGCAATAAAAAGAGCCGGAGCAGATATAATAGTCAGCTATTTCGCTAAATCTATAGTAGAAAACTTAAGGTAAGATTTTTAAAATCTTACCTGAGCACTCATACTACTTCTTATATCTTAGAGTAATCAGATAGAAAAGTCTCCAATCCAGAAGTTGTAAGTGGATGTTTTATCATATTTTCTATAGATGATAAAGGAGATGTAATAGCATCAACACCTATCTCTGCACAGTTTGCTATATGTATAGTATCTCTTATAGAAGCTGCCAAAATCTCTGTTTCAAAAGCATAATTATCATACACTAAACGAATTTTTTGTATCAGCTCTATTCCATAACTAGAAATGTCGTCTAATCTACCTATAAATGGAGATACATATGTAGCACCAGCCTTAGCTGCTAAAATAGCTTGATTAACAGAAAACACCAAGGTGCAATTGGTTTTAATCCCCTTACTAGATAAGTGTGCAATAGCTTTTATTCCATCTTTAATCATCGGGATTTTAACTACAATTTGTGGGTCTATATCAGATAGTTTTTCACCCTCTATTATCATGTTTTCGTAATCAACAGATAACACCTCTGCACTTACATCCCCATCTACTATCTCACATATCTTCTTATAATGAGACAATACATTATCATCACCTTTTATACCTTCTTTAGCCATAAGAGATGGATTAGTTGTCACTCCATCTAAAATCCCCATGTCTTGGGCTTGTTTTATCTCAGATAAATTTGCTGTGTCTATAAAAAATTTCATAAATCGTACTTTAAATAAAGTGACAAAATTACTAAAATAAAACTCAGATAATCGTTCAAATAGACATTTAAAATATCAATCACTTAGGAATTAAATTTGGTTCAAGACAACTAAGGCAAATTTACATACGTGTAAACCCTTGTGTTATCTATGAAAAATGAGTATATAATTCGTTTGAGAATTTCGAAAGCAAAATTCAGGTGTATTTTACGATTATTTTGCCTGGGTATGGCAAGCGACAAAAGTTAGTAAACTTACCTTAAGTTGTTTTGAACCTAAATTTTATAAACTATGTAGATATATCAGAGTTTTAACGTCAGTTTCATTTATGATAAATATCTTTCCTATATCTTCTGGTTTTTTACTAAAGTAATCCTCTAAATTTTTTCCTGAATTATCCCATATCTTTTCATGAATTGTAGTCTTTTTAGCAACCCCTTCCATCTCAAATATTTCTGTTTCTAAATACTCTATTCTCTTTTCTAGTTTTTTTTCTGTTTTTACTGTAAAGTTTTTATTGAAAATAATAATAGAATCATTTTTAAATATTTTTAGATTAAAAGTTCTTTTAATCCCTCTTAAATTTCTGTTTTCCTTTCCTTTATAGCCATTATAAAAATCCCAATTTGGATCACCATGTTTACTATAATTGTCATTGTTTTCATCGAAAAATATACCCCATAAAGAACGATAAGTTACATCATTTACTTCAAGGAATTCACCTTCTATTGTACTGTCTGTATTTTCTATAAAATTATTGTTATCTATCTTGGATGAGTAATTATTATGAGGTAGAAATATTATATGTAATCTATTTCTATAATATGTACCTGTGTTTTTACTGAGATAAAAGAAAGATCCAATTGTTTTTGTTTTATCTACAGCTTTTATTTCCGCTTTTAGACGATCACTTTTATTAAAATCTAGGTTTATTAATACAAACCCTAACTTATAAAAAGGCTGTGGTGGTCTTGTATCTCCTCCTATTGGTTGATCTTCTTGAGTATTCACACAACCTTTAGTAAAAACGATAATTATAAAAATTATGGACAAGATACATGTAAATTTTGTAAACTCTTTCATTTTTTTTGTGTATATTCATACAAGTCCTGAAAAATCAACTTGAATCGTTGTAATGATATATAAAATTATTACAATATTCTTAAAAAATCTTAGTCATGTATAAATATAATAATAGCTTGTTTCTTTTTTTCGTCCTTTTTTTTATATGCAGTTGTAATAAAGATCATTTCATTGATTCTAATTTATCGGATGTTCCCGATAAAAAAAAGATTGAAGATATTGATAAAGTATCTGATGCCTTAAAATATTTAAATACTACTTTCTTACAATATAATTCTGAGAATTCAAATACTGCAACCTATTCTCGTAATTCTAATGTGTTAAGTAATCCTCTTAGGATATCTGATATTGATACTATTTACGATTTTAGATTAACTCAACACGAACCATTATTAAAGCTAATTTGCCTCAAAAAAAATGGTTATTTTCTAACTAGTTATTTAGATTTAAATATAAATAAAGTGCCCCCTGTTTTATTTTATTCTGAAAATAAATTTAACCCCAATAACGTAAATGCTGGTCTTATTGACTATATAAACTCATTTGTTGAAGGTAAAATAGCTCAGGATAAATATTTAGCATCTAATCCTTCAATGAAATTTAGTCTGTTTCCAATGATAATAGGTGGTGGTGGTATAGACCCGAGAGCTGACAGGGTGAATCCCCTACTTAAAACCTATTGGAGTCAGGATAAAGAAAAGGGGTTTTTCGTAATGATTAATGGTAAAAAAATGACTGTTGGGTGCGTACCTGTTGCAATAGGTCAAACTCTTTTTTATTATTACTACAATAACCCTAACAGACCTAAGAAGCTTGATAATTTTGATTTTCATTATCCTAATTTTAGTGCAATGAAACTTACTGAAGGAACCGAAGCTACTCGTAAATTTCTTCATATGATAGGATATTATACAAATGCTGAATGGGGAGTAAATTCTACCTCGGCTTATACAGGAGGATCTCTAGGACTATTTGAAGCAATGGAAATAGATGCTAATTACTATGATTATAACCCTGGTGATGTTGTGCATTCTTTAGCTGATGGACGTCCTGTTGTATTAAGGGGATCTATGGAAAGGAAAGTTAAAGGTGCTCATTTGTTTGGTATTATTTATTGGCCTATTAATAATAGTAGTATTCGTTATACCTATAGCGGAGGTCATGCTTGGGTTTGTGATGGTTACTTTTATTCAAAATATGGCTATCTTTTTTTACATATGAACTGGGGTTGGGGGGAATCTTATTCAAAAAGTGGTTCCAATATACTTCATGGAGCAGGTTGGACTTATTACACAGATTGGAAAACCGGTAATTTGATAGTCGGTGAGGCAAGTTACAATTATTTAAAAAGAATGGTAATAACAAAACCTAGATTTCCTTGGAAGAAAAAATGATTAATAAAAGGTTCAAGACAACTTAAGGTAAATTTACATGCGTGTAAACCCTTGTGTTATCTATGAAAAATGAGTATATAACTCGTTTGAGAATTCTGGAAACAAAATTCATGTATATTTTACGATTATTTTGCCTGGGTATGGCAGTAGACAAAAGTTAGCAAACTTACCTTAAGTTGTCTTGAACCTAAATTTTTATAAACTATGTAGATATATCAGAGTTTTAACGTCAGTTTCATTTATGATAAATATCTTTCCTATATCTTCTGGATTTTTACTAAAGTAATCCTCTAAATTTTTCCCTGAGTAACGCCATAATTTTTCATGAGATGTAGTCTTTTTAGTCCCCCCTTCCATCTCAAATATTTCTGTTTCTAAATACTCTATTCTCTTTTCTAGATTTTTTTCTGTTTTTACTGTGAAGTTTTTATTGAAAATAATAATAGAATCATTTTTAAATATTTTTAGATTGAAAGTTCTCTTTATACCTCTTAAATTTCGGTTTTCTCTTCCTTTATAACCAGTTATCTTATGCCAATTAGGGTCGCTACGTTTATCATGACTATCATTGTTTTCATCCCAAAATACACCCCATAAAGAATGATCAATATCATCATTTACTTCAAGGAATTCACCTTCTATTGTACTGTCTGTATTCTCTATAAAATTATTGCCATTATCTATAGACGAATAATTATTATGAGGTAAGAATATTATATGTAATCTGTTCTTATAATATTTGCCTGTGTTTTTACTTAGGAAAAAAAAAGATCCAATTGTTTTTATTTTATCTACAGCTTTTATTTCCACTTTTAAACTATCGTTTTTATTAAAATCTAGGTTTATTAATATAAAATCTAAATCATAAAAAAGCTGTGGTGGACGATGTCCTATTATATTTCTATCTGAACACTTGTTGGCAATAACAACAAGTATAGTTATTGTAGATATAATTCCTATTAGTTTTATAAAATCTTTCATTTTGTATATATTTTATTTTTATATATTGCGGGTTGCAGAAGCAATTAACTTCGTCGTAATATTAATATATTTTTTAAAAAAAAACAAACTATGTACAAGTGCAAAAACACCTTACTACTTTACTTCACCTTTTTTATTCTTTTTAGTTGTAATAAGGACCATTTAGATACTCCTAACTTATCGAGTATAGGAAATAAAAAAAATATTCAAGGTATAAACAAAATATCCGATGCTTTAAAATATTTAAATACTACTTTTTTACAGCGTAACGACAATTCAAATACTGCAACCTATTCTCGTAATTCTAATGTATTCAATGCCCCTCTTAGGATATCTGATATTGATACCGTTTACGATTTTAGATTAACCGAACACAAACCTTTATTGAAGTTAGTTTGTCTTAAAGAAAATGGTTATTTCTTAACTAGTTATTTGGATTTAAACATAAATAATGCACCTCCTGTTTTATTTTATTCTGAAAATAAGTTTGATCTTAAAGATGTAAATCCTGGACTTATTGATTATATAAATTCTTTTGCTGAAGGTAAAATAGCTCAGGATAAATATTTAGCATCTAATCCTTCAATGAAATTTGATAGACTTCCAGACGAGATAATTGACGGACTTTACAAGAAACACCTGAAATCTGGTAGGGTGAATCCGCTGCTTAAAACTAGTTGGAGCCAAAATAGAGAGATAGATAGATTTTATCAGCTGTATAATGGTGAAGAAGCTCTAGTTGGATGTGTTCCAATAGCTATAGGTCAAGTAACCTTTCATTATTATTATAGAAATCCTAATAAACCTAGCAGTCTTACATTAGATAGACATCCTTTTACTCATTACCCCCATTTTGATTTTATGAAATTTAAAAGAGCAACTCCAGAGACTCGTAATTTTCTTTCTATGATTGGTTATTACGTAGATGCTGATTATGGATTAGATGCTACTGGAGCATATACAAAAGATTCTAAACGCTTTTTTGACCATATGAAAATTGATTCTAAGTATCATCGTTACTATGATAGTGACATAATCACTGAATCTCTTAATGATAATCGCCCTGTTATTCTAGGGGGATATTCAATCAGGAATAAGATTTCTTGGTGGAATCCTGCTGGCTGGTTTGGTGATGGTTATACCTATAGCTCAGGTCATGCTTGGGTTTGTGATGGTTACTTTTACAGCAAACCTTCTTATTATGACGACACTCTTTTTTTACATATGAATTGGGGCTGGGGAAACGGACACAATGGTTGGAACCATCATGTTGATTGGAATGCTAATAATTCTACTTCTAATCCTAGAAGTAATAATTATTATTCTAAAACTAGAAGTGATAATTATAGGTATAAAAAAGATATGCTAACAACAAAACCTAGATTTCCTTGGAAGAGAAAATATTAATAAAAGGTTCAAGATAACATAAGGTAAAATTAATATAACTTAAAGCCTTGTGCTATCTATGAAAAATGAGTATATAATTCGTTTGAGAATTTCGAAAGCAAAATTCAGGTGTATTTTACGATTATTTTGCCTGGGTATGGCAAACGACAAAAGGTTAGTGCATTGACTAATATAAATCGTATTAATACCGACAAATACCACATTAAAATAATATGTGGAATTTTCATTTTTGTAATGAAAATTTATATTTCTATTTACTCAGATGAGTAAAAAATTAAGTTATCTTGAAACTATAATTTAAACTGAGGCACCACATCTGGCACAAAATCAGAGTAATTACCTTTGTTCTTTATAATGTCTCTTACAATACTAGAACTTATAAAGGAATACTGATGATGAGTTAGTAAAAACACAGTTTCTATCTCTGGGCATAGTTTATTATTTGTATGAGCTATGGCTTTTTCAAATTCAAAATCTGAAGGATTTCTCAAGCCTCTCAAAATAAACAGAGCTCCTCTTTTTTTACAAAAATCCACAGTTAGATCTCGGTAGTTATCTACAATTACTTTTGGCTCATTTTCAAAAGTTTTTTTTACAAAATAAAGTCTGTCTTCTAATGAAAACATATATTTTTTTGTATTGTTTTCGCCTATAGCTATTATTATTTGGTCAAAGATGGGCAAAGCCCTTTTTACTATACTCAAATGACCATTAGTAATTGGATCAAAAGATCCTGGAAATACTGCTATTTTACTCATTTATTTTTGAAAATATCTTCTATTATTTCGCTAAAAAAATCTTTCCATTCTATGCCATATGCCATTATCTGCGCTGGTATTATACTGTTTTCAGATAGACCTGGAGTAGCATTCACCTCTAAAAAATAAGGAACTTCATCTTTTATTATAAAATCTATTCTGATATAACTCCTCAGAGATAATATTTGGTATATCTTTTTAGCCTCAGCTTTTATTTTAGAGGCTAGATCTTTTGGTAGATCAGCAGGAGTTATCTCCGTTGAAGCCCCATCGTATTTGGCTTTATAATTGAAAAAAGACTCATCTGATCTTATCTCTGTAATAGATAAAACCTTAACCTCATTATTTGTAGAGAAAACTCCTACAGATACTTCCTTCCCATCTATATATTCTTCTATCAAAATTTGATCATCCTCTTTAAATGCAAGTTCTATGGCTTTATCTATATCTGCTTGTTTTTCTACCTTGGAAGCTCCTAGGCTAGATCCAGATTTATTTGGTTTGATAAAAATAGGTAACTCTAATTCTGATAAAATATCATTTTTTTCAACGGGTCTATCTCTGTATGAAATTAAATTTTTAGCCTTTATTATTCCGTTTAATTCCAAAATAGACAGACACATTTTTTTGTTGAAAGTCAAAGCCGAAGTTAAAACATCACAACCTGTATAGGGTATATTTGTAATTTCGAAATAGCCTTGTAATTTCCCGTCTTCTCCTGGGCTTCCGTGAATGGTGTTAAACGCGATATCAAAAACTATTTTCTCACCATTTATCTTTAATGAAAAATCGTTTCTGTCAATGTCTATTTTGTTAGCATTTTCGTCTATGAAAAACCATCCTTCTCTGAGAATATGTATTAAATATGGCTTGTATTTTTCTTTATCTAGATTTTTATAAACCATATCCCCGCTCTTTATGGATATTTCCTTCTCATTGGAAAAGCCACCTATTATAATTGCTACATTTTTCATGCGTCCTTTTTATTTTAAAATATCTTTATACTGGTTTTGATAATATTTTCGGTATTCCAAAGAGATTACATTATCTAACCATTCTGTGTTTTCTAAATACCAATCTATAGTTATAGAAATTCCCTCGTCTAGTTTTACAGAAGGTGACCACTTTAACTCTCTATTTAACTTTGTAGAATCTATAGCATAACGTTTATCATGCCCTGCCCTATCTTTAACACAGGTTATCAATGACTCTGAACTTCCCTTTTTATTACCTAATTTTTCATCCATCTTATTACACAATAACTTTACTAGATCTATATTTTTCCATTCGTTAAAACCTCCTACATTATAACTGTCTCCTACCCTTCCCTTGTGAAATATCAAATCTATAGCTCTGACGTGATCATTGACAAAAAGCCAATCTCTAATATTATCACCACTGCCATATAGTGGTAGAGGCTTTCTGTTTTTTATATTGTTGATAAAAAGAGGTATCAGCTTTTCTGGAAATTGATAAGGACCGTAATTATTGGAACAATTACTTATAATATAAGGGACGTCATATGTGGCCCCATAAGCTCTAACAAAGTGATCAGAGCTAGCCTTAGAAGCAGAATAAGGCGAATTAGGACTGTATAAGCTCTCTTCTGTGAAAAGTCCTGTAGAGTCCAAGCTTCCATATACTTCATCTGTAGAAATATGATAAAACAGCTTTCCTTCAAAATTATTTTTATGTATCTCTTTAAAAGAATTTAACAGATTTACAGTCCCAATAATATTTGTCTCTATAAATTCCATGGGATTGCTAATGGATCTATCTACATGACTCTCTGCTGCTAAGTGTATTATTCCATCTGGTAAATATTTGTGAAATATATCGGTTATCTCCTTTTTATTTACGATATCAGCCTTTAAAAAAGTATAGTTCTGACAGTCTTTTATGCTATTTAAATTCTCTAAATTCCCAGAGTACTTTAAAGCGTCCAGGTTTATTATATGATAATCGGGATACTTACCGACTAATAGTTTCACCAAGTGAGAACCTATAAAACCAGCTCCTCCTGTTATGAGTATTTTCTTAATCATTTTCTATAAATGCAAGATAAAAAACTGCAAAAGCAAAATACTAGCAAATGTAGTAGATTATTTACAACGCTAAAGAAGACCTTCATTTATACTAATTGAGAACACTTTTATACACATTTAAATACATTGGAAGTATATTTTCTATTCTAAATTTAGTAGACCTTTGAAAAGCTCTTGTTTTAAAAAGATCTAATGTCTTTTGGTCCCCCAGTATTTTAATAGCATTTTCGCTCATGCTTTCTACGTCTTTGACATTGCTTAAATAACCTGTCTCTCCATTTACATTTATCTCTGGCAATCCTCCAGTATTGCTAGATATAACGGGCGTTTTTGCAGCCATAGCTTCTAGAGCTACAAGCCCGAAACTCTCTTTTTCCGATGGTAATAAAAGCAAATCAGATATAGTTAAGATAGATTCTATCTCTATAATTTTCCCTAAAAAACAGACTTTCTTTTCTAGATTTAGATCGTTAACCATAATTTCTATTCTCTCTTTTTCTGGTCCTTCACCTATTAATATCAGCCTTGATTTTATTTTCTTTTGTACTATGTTGAATGTATCGATTACATCTTCTACATTTTTTACCTTTCTGAAATTTGAAATATGAGTAATTATTCTCTCATCACATCTAGCGATGAGCTCTCTATTTAATACCTCTACATTTTCGTACGTATGTTGATTTATGAAATTAGGTATTACACTTATATCTTTTTTTATATCAAAAAACGATATAGTTTCATTTTTTAAATCGTTAGACACTGCAGTTACCGCGTCTGACTTTTCTATACTAAAAGCCACTACCTCTTTATAGATTGGGTTTCTTCCTACTACGGTGATATCCGTTCCGTGTAATGTAGTAACCACCTTGATATCATAACCTTTATCTCTTAGTATTTGTTTGGTCATATAAGCGGTATAGGCATGAGGTATCGCATAGTGAACGTGTAGCAGTTCTAAATTATAATTTACAACAGTATTAGCTATTTTCCCCGATAGGGCTAATTCATAAGGTTGATACTGAAATAAAGGATAATCACTGACAAAGACTTCGTGATAGTATATATTCTTTTTTAAGAAGTTTAATCTAGCAGGCCTCTCATACGATATGAAATGGATCTCATGATCTAGTTTTGCTAGATTTATACCAAGCTCAGTAGCTACTACACCACTACCCCCAAAAGTTGGGAAACACACAATGCCTATTTTCACAAAAAAAATATTTAGAGTTAAAATCTAAAAAAAACAAGGGGTGCTAATGTACTTTTTATATGTGATAGTATTTAGCAATTAGCTCTTTCATTTTTTTCTTTTACTTAGCAAACAGACTTTTAAAAAAATATGTAATTCTTGGGAGAATTTTTTATAGCCTTCCCACTGAGAATTTTTACTGAGTAAAATATGTTGAGAATTATAAAATTATTAGATGATATCAATAATAAAGTAGGCGAGATAATTAGTTGGTTTGTAGTTGTTTTGATGATAGTAATATGTATTGATGTCATAATGAGATACTTGTTTGACTTCACCTTTATATGGGTAACTGAGATAGAGACATACCTGTTTGGATCGTCATTTATATTAGCATCTGGTTATACTTATTTACATGACAAACACGTTAGAGTAGATGTTTTTTATTCCAAGTGGTCGGATAAGACTAAGGCGATAATAAATTTGATAGGAAATATATTTTTCTTGTTACCATGGTCTCTTATAATTATAATATGCTCATGGGAATTTGCTTATATGTCTTTTTCCATAGGTGAGAGATCTCCACAACCTGGCGGCCTACCAGCTCTTTATATTCTAAAATTTAGTATTACTGTAGGATTTACACTGCTTTTCATTCAAGGAATTTCCAGCGTATTAAAATCTATAGTTACGATTCGTAAAATTGATAAATAAATATGGAAGTATTAGGTATAGTATTATTTGCAATTATATTTTTTTTAATCTTAAAAGGCTATCCTGTAGCTTTTACTCTATCGGGAGTATCTATATTATTTGCTCTCTTTATCTCTGTATTTTATCCTGAGCATTTTTCTATGTCCAGTTTTAATCTAATCCCTTATAGAATAATGGGAGTGATTAATAATTATGTTCTAATGGCTATTCCCTTATTCATATTTATGGGGGTGATATTAGAAAAATCTGGATTGGCTAAAAGTCTATTAGAGACTATGGCCATGCTTTTGGGCAGGATTAGAGGAGGCCTAGCTATATCTGTATTGTTAGTTGGAGTTTTATTAGCCGCCTCTACCGGTATAGTTGGAGCGACCGTTGTAACTATGGGATTGATAAGTTTACCGACTATGTTAAAAAGGGGCTATAATGCAGAATTAGCAACTGGTATTATATCTTCATCGGGCACATTAGGACAAATAGTTCCTCCCTCTATTGTTCTAGTTCTTCTGGCAGATACTGTAAATAGCTCTTCTAGATCTTCACAATCAGTAGATGTTGGGTCTTTATTTTCTGCAGTGATTATACCCAGTTTGATATTGATTTTAATGTATTTTTTATACATAATATTCAGGGCTGTCCTCGATAAAGATAGCGCTCCACTTATTTCTAAAGAAGAGTTATTAGAATTCAGACAAAATGATTTTTGGAAAAATATTTTCAATGTCATATTTCTCCCAGGGGTTCTTATATTCGTCGTTTTGGGATCTATATTTACAGGTGTTGCTTCTCCTACAGAAGCTTCTGCCATAGGGGCTTGTGGAGCTACTCTACTATCTTTTTTTCAAAAAAAGCTAAACTTAAAAATATTAAAACAAGCAGCTACAGATACTACTAAAGTTACTGTTATGGTATTTTTCGTTTTACTAGGAGCCACTACTTTTACTTTGGTTTTTAGAGAAATAGGAGGTGATGATTACTTGAGAGATATAATCATATCCTCTAATCTTTCTCCTATTATGTTTTTGATATTGGTAATGGGCTTAACCCGCATTATTCATAGTCATACTAAAATAGATTAGACGTGATATTTTTTCCTTAACTTTTTTACTAATCGAAGAGAACTCATCTTCTTTGTCGTTTTTTTGCACCTTTTTTTAGGATGACAATGCTCTTTTTTAGTGTTTTTACATGGTTTTTTAACGACAAGGCGTAACTATCCCAAGGTTGTTCATTTCACAAATAAACAACCGTTACTGGGTAATAATTTCCCGAAATAAACCCTTGTAAACAAAAGATTTAGATAGCTGATAATAGATTCGCCTTTTGGTAATTTTAATCGTTGCTCCTACCTTGAGAAGATAGGTTCTAATCGAACTGATTAACCATTTTTTTGCTACTTCAAATCTTGTTTTCTTTATCTTCTGTTTCAGTAATAAAAACATTTCATAGGCAAGACTACTCATCATAAGTCGAAAAAAATTAGCAAGAAAACTATGATTTGACAAACGATCAGAAAAACACATATTTTTAACTTCTTTTATTCTATTTTCACTTGAATCACCTCTTTTCACATAAAAGTCAAAGTAAATTTCTCTAGCATCCTTTTGGGGAAGATTACTAGAAAAATGCCTTATGTTCATCCCTAATCCTGTACTCTCAACTTTAGAATAGCACTGTTGAGGCTTGTGCCAACTCTTGGCTTTGTACGTAAAACTCATAAAATGTTGGTGCTTCTCTCCCTGATCTAAATACATTTTTTTTACAGCATTTTTTGACCAAGATACCTTTCTTTTTAAAACTTCATTGCTCGCTATGCCTGTCACATATAGTAAATCAAAATCATCTACTAATTGGTAAAAAGGAGCGCAACTAAAGCCGCTATCACTTCTAATAATTATTTCCATCTCTGGGTATCTCTTACGTATTTTGATAATTATTCGCTTTAAAATACTCACATGCCATTTATTAGAATGACTGTTTCCTGGGCGGAGTACAGGAAGAATAATCTGCTCTGTATCTCCATCATGAAAAAATAGTTCATTGTACATGAATTGACCATAATAACCGTTAAACATTGACAATTGTTGACTGCCATGAGTTGGATCATCGGTTGAATCTACGTCAATAACTATTCTCTTGCGACCAGATAAACTTAAAACATATTTGTATAACCACGCATAACAAAACTTAAAGACAGCCTGTTTATCCAAGCTATTCTCAAATCTTGATATAGTGGGTTGAGAGGCCAAATTACCTTGAAGAACATCTTTGAATAAAGGATCATTCTGTAAATGATTAACATCATTGGCGTCTTGATAGCCTAACATGATCATATAAACCCTTTGCTTTAACTGATACCTTCTGCTATAAGTAATAAATCTAGAGTCTCGAGTATCAAGTAAAAACTTACTGTAATAATGAATCAATCTATGATCTGGTTCTAGTTTTTCAAGCATGATTAAAGATCCATCAGAACTAATTTCTGATGATGAAAAAGTTAATTCAACAGAAGTCTTCCCTCTATAAAATAATGTGTTTTTATTCCTCATTTTTGGGCCTTATATAAAGTCGTTGTTTTTTAGTTAACCCTACTAAAATTAACACTTTATACCCAATATTGAAATATAACCATGAATAATCCAGGTTAATATTTTTCATGGGCTTTTTTATAGATTTTATAGAAATAATTTTCATAATAGTGCCTGTAGTGACACCCATTTTTAATGAGATGAATGTAGATATGTTGTGGGTTAGTGTTTTAATAGCATTTAATCTTCAGACATCATTTTTAACACCTCCTTTTGGTTTTGCTCTCTTTTACTTAAAGGGAGTAACTCCCCAAGGGGTTAGCACGAATCAAATTTACAAAGGAGTTATTCCCTTTATAATTATTCAAATTATAGTGTTGGCTCTGATAGTTAAATTCCCTGAATTGGTTATGAAAATAAGTTAATCTTAACCTGAGTTTGATTGACAAAACCCTGAAAATCAGAGTTTTATAACAGTATATACAAAAAAAAGAGCAGACTGCCTTTGCAGTCTGCTCTTTTCTTATATGGATACCATAGATCAATACAATTCAAGTAGTCTATACAGACTTATCGGTATCATCTTCGTCTTCGTTTTCATTAGCACTATCATTATCTTCGTCTTCATCATTAGCACTATCATCGTCAGCAGGTTGAGCTTTTTCTTCTTCTTTTTTACCTTTACCTTCGTTTTCATTAGCAGCACTCTCATCAACAGCAGGTTGAGCGTCTTCTTCAGAAGAAGAATCAGTTTCATCAAGTGGTGTTGATTCCTCAGCAGTAGAATCATCATCAGAATCAACGGCACTCTCCTCATCAGTTTTAGTAGACTGACCATCAACAGGTGGTGTTGATTCCTCAGTAGCAGAATCAACATCAGTTATATCAGTAGGTTGATCTATATCCGAAGTACTAACCTTAGATTCAGTTTTTTCCTCATTAACCATATCATTCTTACTACAAGAATAAGAAAAAGCTATAAAAAAGATCCCTAAAATGATTTTACTCAAAAATGTTTTCATAATTGTAATTTTTAAAAATTTAAAAAAGTCATCTTATTAATGACACACTATAATTTACAAAAGAGATAATCAATGATTTAAAAAATAAACTTACGCTATAGCAATCTCTAATGCAATGCAAATATATAAAAAATATTTCGAATAAAGTAGATTATTTGAACAGCTATTTGAAAATGATTTTTTAAATAAGATTAAATAACTGATAATAAGACTCCTAGATTAAGATTCAATGTGCTATAATAGCACAGTCAGTGAGTATTACAATTTACTTAAGGCTCTAAGTTTTTTTTATTAAGCAATTCATTATCCAAACTCAGAGATTTTTTATACATGTTACATTAAAAATAGTTGTAAAACAATAGTGTCTAAAAACTACATCATGAAAAATAAGCCCCTTGTTCAAAAGAAAAACCGTTTAGCAAGTCGACTATATCTAATGCTTTTCTATTTTCTAATTGGATAGTTTTAGCTTCTAAAAATCCATCTTTCACTGAGATCAGCAGCTTTTTATTTTGTATGAACACAAGTCCTATTTTCTCCGAATGAGTTTCAAAAACTGGTTTTACAAATAAAAATTTAACTTTTTTCACCTCTTGTTTATTGTGTAAAATAGCCCATGCAACAGGATGAGGACTCAAACCTCTTATCTTGTTATATATGTCTTTGAGTGGCATATCCCAATCTATTTTACAGGTATCTGTAAATATTTTATTGGCCATACGTAAAGATTTATGGTTTTGCTGCACTTGTAATGTGTAATTATCTTTTGCTATTGCATCTATTGTCTTTAAGACTAACTCTGCTCCTAATACCATTAACTTTTGGCACAATGTGCCTGCGGTATCAGAATCTTCTATTGTCATTTTTTCTTGCAATATCATTTTTCCAGTATCTATTTCTTCGTCTATGAAAAATGTGGTTACTCCTGTTGTAGTTTCTCCATTTATTATAGCCCAATTAATGGGAGCAGCACCTCTGTAATTTGGCAGTAGGGAAGCGTGTAAATTAAAAGTACCTTTTTTAGGTATTTCCCATACTACTTTGGGCAACATCCTAAAGGCAACCACTATAAATAATTCTGCTTCTAAAGATTTGAGCTCTTTTATGAATTCTTCATCTTTTAAGTTCGACGGCTGCAGTATATTCAAATTATTTTCGATAGCACATTTCTTAACTTCAGATTGAAATAATTTTCTTCCTCTACCCTTGGGTTTATCTGTTGAAGTAATCACACCTACCACTTCATGCCCTGAGTTTAATATACTATTTAATGATTCTACTGCAAAACCAGTAGTCCCCATAAATACTATTTTCATATTTAGTTTTTTCAAAAGAGCAAATTTATAAATTATAAGAAGTAAAGATTAATCAAAATCAGATTTATAAATCTACAATAACTATATTTGCCCCATTATTGGGCAAGCTATCTTATCGCTGGTATTATTTTTTTAGTATCAGAGGAAAGTCTGGACACCAGAGAGTATCACACTTCTTAATTAGGAAGGATTTTTTAACTAAAATACAGATAGTGCCACAGAAAATAACCGCCTTATTTTTAGGTAAGGGTGAAAAAGTGAGGTAAGAGCTCACTACTTTATCTAGCGATAGCTAAAGTGGGTAAACCTTGTGAGGTGAAATGTCAAGTATATTGGAAAGTTATTTTAACATAGAGTTACTCGCTCTATTCCAAGGGGTAGGCAGATAGAGGTTTTTAGTGATAAAAATCGTAGATAAATGATAAGAGTTATACTATAAATCATAGTATGATTACAGAATCCGGCTTATAAGGCTTGTCCATTTTTTTTTAAAAAGCTTTACAATCAAAAACTCCACTTTAGAAAAATATTTCTGATATCTTTTGACCTGAGTTAGATTGATATTTTTAATGTGTTCCTATCTTTTATTTCATATACTTGCCTTTTGAGTAAGTCCTCATTCGAATTATACAGTATAACACTAAAATATTTTAGAGAACGGTTGACTTATACAAAACTTAAAAACATCTAATAGAACGTCATTACTAAACTCAACTTTTATCGAACTTAAATTATTGCTTAATAAAAACTTTTTATCACCTATTGGTGTAAGGTCGATATTTTTTATACCATTCATTTTCTTGACTACTATTTGTTTATCTCAGGATAATTCAAAAAACTCTTTGCCGCTAAATGTAGAAGAAATAATAGAACAGTGTTATACCAGTCAAACTATGAATAACGAATATACTTGTATGAAAAAAAATAACAGGAGTATTAGAACAAGTAGAAAAAGAATTCATAAATGCATCTAAATCATTATTATGTATACTTCTGGAAAGAAAGCCCTCTCCTTAATTAAAGGAGGTGGTTTTTTAATTTTGACACTATCCTGTAAAGTGTGTAAATACACAATCACGTATTTTTTTGTCATTTTTCATAGTCGAACCCTTTTGTAAAAAATAGTTAAAAATTGATTCAGGATTATTACCCAAAATTTCTCATGCTACTGAGTTGAAAAATAATTATTATGCTTATGATTTCGCTAGAGCTCATTCTGCATAGACATTTTGATTTATTGCCCAAAAGTACTTTATCAATGACTTGAGAATATTTTTTGCAAAATTCATCGACTAAACAGAATATTTCAGTGATTTTGGAACAAATTATCATGCCTGTTTTTTTTAGAATCAAAACGTTGAATTTTAGAGAGTTAAATTACTCTAAATACATTGTTTTTACTTAATTACCCTAAGTGATTATTAATCAAAAACAGGTTAACCTGGATTATTCACGGTTATATTTCAATATTGGGTATAAGTGTTAATTTTAAAGGACTTTAACTAAAAACAACCGTTTTACATAAAGCCCAAAAGTGGGGAATCAAAGTACATTATTTATAATCTGAATTAGATTGATAATTACTCAGAAATACTGAGTAATAATATTTTTAACTTGAAAAATTCATATGACTATGAATAATCCAGGTTAATAGATGATAAGACAGACATATTACAAAACGCAGAGAAAAAAAGCTATAGGAGTAACAGGCAACTATCTAGCCCTTTACGGTATAATATAAACAAAGTGTTACAAAAAAAAAGAGAAGAAAAACACAACCGCTCTGTGGTTAATTATCTCGTTACCGTGTGTATCTATTTTCTTTATACTTGCGCGCCTTTAATGACAATACTCCTCTAGCGCGGTTAAAAATTACGATGATCTAATCATAAAGCTTAAAAAAATAGCGAGTGGAAAAATAGGTGTCTCATGATTAGAGAAAAAAAAGAAATAGGAGGAGAGTGCAAGACAAATTTTAGATATTTCACTCCAAAAAAGAAGTCTATAACCTATGAAAAAAAACTTTTTTTTTAAAAAAACAAACATGCTTTTTTCTTTCCTCCTTACCTTCCCCTCACTTTTGCAACTAGCTGATTATCAGGGGGGGGGAGGCAACTAGGTAAATGGTGCTCGAGGAAGGATTCGAACCCTCAACCAACGGAGCCGAAATCCGTTATTCTATCCAGTTGAACTACTCGAGCATTAATTAATACAGCCGCAGAAACCACTTTTAATTTTCATCTTATTAGGACTGAGTATATCATATCCTATCATGATCTGATGTATTCCCTCAAAACCACTATCCATAACGATTCCATATGAATAAGCAAAATTCCAATTATATGTAGATAGTCCAAACATATTAGTTATAGAATGAGGTCTAAAAAGGTTCAATTTATCAGGATTAGAAATCCTCTCTGCATAATTGACTCTATAGGAATTTAATATCCATATACGATTATTTTTATTCAAGAGATATGAAGATCTTAGATTAAAATCCATAAAAGAAAAATCTTGGACAGAATAATTTATAAGCAACGAAGGGGTAATATCAAATTTATTATCGGTGTATACTAAATATCCTATAGACATCATATAATCTCTTCTAGATATATCTTCATCCGCAAAATTACTGATAAGTAAAGTCTTTTGTTCCAAAAAGTCTTTTATTGAAAAACTCAAAAAAAAGAATTTATAAACGTAGTGTGCCCCGAAACCAAAATTAGCTATGTATTCTTTTCTTAGAGTCCCTGTTATTGCAGGGTCATTGAATATGCTATTTGAAAGCTTAGTTTGATCTTCAGAATGAACTAAAAAAGATGCCGAAATTCCAAAGGAAAGAGTGTGCAGCTTTTTATAAGCGATTTTATTAAAATTCAAACGATATGCATAAGATATCTCTCCTCCATCTTTAGAGTGTATTCCGTTTATATCCCTAAACAGGTAGACTCCTATTCCAGAATTATTTAAAAAATGACTCATTGGATCAGATGACAACTGGCCTTGGTAACTCATATTGTATACTCTAGGGTACTCAGAATTTATATACCAATTAGAAGAATCAATAAATCTTATTTTTTGGACATCTGCTTGACCTACATAAGCTGGATTAACCATAAAATAATTATTCATAAGGTATTGATGATAGTAATGAGGAATATTAGTCTGAGCCACAACACACAAACGCGTTACTAACACAAGAAATAATGAAATACAAATATTTTTTATTAATCCTGACAAAATTTTACTCCTTAAAATCAACTACAAAGTTAATATTTTCAAAATCTTTCCAAAACGAAGGATACGATTTATTCACGACATTATAATCACATATTTCAATCGGGCATAAAACACCTAGCGCAGCAAAAGACATAGCCATTCTATGATCATTATATACAGAGATTCTTTCTTCTATTTTTTTATTAGACACACTTAGTATTTCTATACTACTGTTGGTTATCTGCGATTTAGCTCCTATCTTTTCTAATTCATTTTTAAGAGCAACTAGTCTATCCGTCTCCTTTATTTTGAGGGTATGCAGACCTGTAATCTTACATTTTATCTTTAATCCAACACATGTGACAACTACAGTCTGAGCTAAATCTGGAGTTTCAATCATATCGAATTCTAAATATTCTGGAATACTAAAATGTTCATCTTTTTTTAAAAGTATGTAATCTTCTCCAAATTTAGTTTGTACTCCGAGTTTTTTATAAATATCAGGCAATATACTATCTCCTTGTCTGCTGTTTTTTTTATATGAAAGTAATTTTACATTTGCTTTTTTAGACATAGCGACTACACTGTAAATATACGATGCTGAACTCCAATCAGATTCTATACTTAGAGTTTTAGCTTCTGGATTGAAAAAAGGCACTTGTATGCAATTTTTATCAATTTTCACTTTTACACCCAGTTCTTGCAGAAGAGAAATAGTCATCTGTATATAAGGCATTGAAGCTACTCGCTCTTTCATATTTATCTTTAATCCTCTCTTTAAGAAAGGAGCTATCAATAAAATAGAAGTGATATACTGACTGCTGATATTTGCTGCTATATCTATCTGTCCACCTTCTAACCTCTTACCCATTATTCTTATTGGAGGATAACCCTCTATCTCTGTATATTCAATATTTGCTCCTATGTCTCTCAGAGCATCTACCAAAACTTTTATAGGCCTCTCTTTCATTCTACTATCCCCAGTCAGCACTATATCAGATCCTTGTTTTATAGCAAAAAATGACGTCAAAAAACGCATAGCCGTACCCGCCATGCCTATATTTATCAAAGATTCTTCTGTTGACAGAGCTTTGCTCATCATTTCGCTGTCTTTAGAATTAGATAAATTTTTAATTTCTATGTTGTTTTTGGAAAGATGTTTTAGTATCAACAACCTGTTAGTTTCGCTTTTAGATCCTGTTATGTGCAACGTTCCAGATACACACTTTGAAGGATTGTAAACTCTCACCATTTAAAATGATATTTCAAATTTCATCAGCCCAAAGAGGGGAGTTGCAATTTAATTTTATGATTTTTATCAAAAAGTTCTTCATATATGGCATTTAAGGCTTGAACAGTGTTTTGTCCTTCTACCACAACTGATGTATAATGATTATCTATATCATTTGAGATTAAATGAATAGGTATACTCTTTTCTTTCAACACATTAGAGATATCACTAATTGCTCCATGGAGATTACCTATAAAGCAAATCACGCCTATGTTTTTATTTATAACTAATGAATCCTTATCAGACGGATTTATATCGTATTGTTTGTGTAATATCTTTTTTACCTTCTGTAGGTTATCTAATCTTTCCACAAAGGTTATTTCTCTTTTTTCATAGATTTTAGGTGCCATCCTCATAATTACACCATTTTCTCTCATAGAGAAATAAATTTTTTCACATATTTCTGATGCCTTTGATAAGATATCACTCTTTAATGTTATCAAGGCCAAATTTTTAACTACAGATAGAGTCTTTAGATTAAAACCTATAATTTCGTTACTTATAAGTGTTCCCTCATCTTGAGGGGCAAGGGTATTTAAAATGCGTATGGGTATTTGTTTCCTTATTAAAGGAATTATGGTTTTATGATGTAAAATCTCTATTCCAATATGGGCTAATTTGTTAGCATCTTCAAATGAAATATTTTTTATTTTTTCTGCTGTGGGGATAAACTTAGGATCAGCAGTATATATGCCACTGACATTAGTCCAGTTTTGGACTTCCTTAGCATCTAGATAATCAGCCAATAAGGTAGCTGTGTAATTGCTGCCGTTTCTACCCAAAGTGGTAGTCTCTCCATCTAAATTAGAAGAGATAAAACCAGTTGCTATCTGTATAGTATTATCGTTCCAATTAGCGAATGCCTTTATTACATTCCTTCTAGATGTATAGTCTAATATTTTGGCGTTGCAAAAGTTACTATCAGTTTTCAATACAGATCTAGTATCTGTAAATGACACTTTGTAATTCCTCTCTTTTAAGAGGTGAGTCATTATCTTGCACGATAATATCTCTCCCATAGAGATAAATTCATCCTTAATCTTTGGCGTACTACATTTTGAAAACTCTACCTTTTTGAGGATACTATCTAAATGTTTGTATTCATTTAAAAAATCTATTTGAGGTACAGGGACTTTCTGTTCTTGAAAAAAAGAGTTTAAATCATTTACATAATCTTCTCCTTTGCAAGCCTTTTCTAAAATACACTGTAAATCATTAGTAGCATTACCTCGTGCCGATAAAACCACTAAAATACGAGTCTGTACAGAGATGCGCTCTATTATACTTAGGACATCATATATCCCTTGATTTGAAAGAGATTTACCTCCAAACTTCAAAACCTTTATACAACTCTCTGGGGACATAAAAAGTCACACGATTTATAAAAAAACAACTGAATTAGTGATATTTCTTGATATCTACAAGAATGCGTTTAAATATTAAATAAGAACTTTTCACAAAAATTCTGACCTGTGCAAAGGTATATTATTTAACTTTGCCAAAATGGGGTTATATCAAAAAAACTATATGAAGAAAGAAATAACTATAATAATAATTCATTTAGCTTTTTGCCTAGGAATACAAGCGCAGAACAATAACTTATCATTGATGAACCCACAATCTGAAATGTGGGCTGATAGTATCCTCAATACTATGACCTTGAACGAAAAGATAGGTCAGTTATTTATAGCATCAGTTCCTTCAAACTGGAATAAAAAACAGGGGGAAGATTTAGAAAGATTAATAGAACAACACAATATAGGTGGAATTATATTTTTTAAGGGAGATATAAAAGATCAGGCTGTTCTGACAAATAAAATAAGAGAAAAATCTAAACATCCTCTATTTGTATCAATAGATGCGGAATGGGGATTGAGTATGCGTTTAAATGGCGCTTTTGCTTATCCTTGGGCTATGACATTGGGGGCTATCAATGGGGAGGATCTCATATATAAAATGGGAAAGCGTATAGCCTATCACTGCAGACTACTAGGTGTTAATATAAATTTTGCTCCTGTTGCAGATATAAATACCAACCCTAAAAACCCAGTTATAGGTAATAGATCCTTTGGTAGCGATAAAGAAAATGTATCTAAGAAATGTATAGCCTATGTAAAAGGATTACAAGAAATAGGAGTAATAGCTAGCGCAAAACACTTCCCAGGACATGGAAATACCTCTAAAGATTCACATGTTACATTACCCGTTATAGATCACGATAGAGATCATTTAGAACATGTGGAATTATACCCTTTTAAAAAATCTATAGACGCAGGAATTTTATCTGTAATGATAGGACATTTAAGTGTTCCTTCTCTGGATAAAACCATGCCTTCATCTCTTTCTAAAGAGATAATTAACAATATGTTAAAAAATGAAATGGCATTTGGAGGATTAGTAGTTACCGATGGCTTAAATATGAAAGCAGTATCTGAATTATATCCCAAAGGGGAATTAGCACTAAAAGCATTTGAGGCGGGAAATGACATCTTATTAATGCCAGATGAAATACCCACTTCTATAGAGGTGATCAGAAAAGCTGTAGAAGAAAAAAAGATATCTGTCCGTGATTTAGAATACAGAGTAAAGAAAATATTAATGGCAAAGCATTTTGCAGGACTCAATAATAAGCAGACAGTAAATACCCAAGGGCTGTATGAAGAGTTAAATTCTCCTCTCGACACTGCTCTTTGCTATGAAATGTTCAAAAAGGCGATTACTGTACTGAAAAATCAAGATGATATACTCCCTTTGAAAAATGTAGATGAAAAAATAGCAATGATACAATTAGATAGAGATGCTTCATCGGAAGAGTTTAAAAATTTCGTCTACAAATACACATCAAAAGTCGATACTTTAAAAGTTGATCAAAAAAATCTACCAGAAGTATTAAAAAAACTAAAAGAGTATTCAAAAGTTTTGATAAGTATTCACAAATCTAGTGAAAATCCATGGAAAAAATACCAAGTGAGCAACTTTGAAAAGGAAGTAATAGATAGAATATCAGAACAAAACAAAGTTATATTAAGCATTTTTGCCAGTCCGTATAGTTTATTAGATTTTCAACAAGTCAAGAAAGTTTCTGCTTTGATATTGGGATATCAAAACACAGATTTTTGTCAAATGTTGGTTCCTCAAGTTATTTTTGGAGCCCAGCCTGCAAGTGGACGATTGCCAGTAGACATAGACGAAGATTTTCCTGTAAACAGCGGTATAGATCTAAAAAGTATAAATAGATTGGGATTTAATTTTCCTACAAATCAAAGATTCGATCACCGTAAACTACTCAAAGTAGATAGTTTGATAAATTCTTCCATACAAGATAGTGTAATGCCTGGATGTCAACTATTAGTAGCTAGAAATGGAGAGATAGTATACGAAAAAGCTTATGGCTATCATACATACGATAAAAAAGTAAAGGTAAAAACCACGGACATATACGATTTAGCATCCATAACCAAGGTAATGTCAACTGGTGTTATCACCATGAAAATGGTAGAGGAAGGAAAAGTAAAATTATTCCAAACCTTAGGAGAGATATTTACTCATATCAATGGCATAAAAAATTCCGATAAGGACACTATAAATATTAGGGAAGCTCTATGTCATTTCTCAAAATTGCCTCCTAGTATAAAATTTTATAGCAAAACCCTTGAAGATGAAAAATTATATTCAAAAAAAAAAAGCAAAGGCTATTCTCTTCAAGTAGCTCAAGAACTATTTATAGCTGATAGTTACAAGGATAGCATCATAAAAAAAATAATGGATTTCCCATTATTAGAAAAAAAAAAATACAAGTATAGCTGTATAATATTTCATTTGATGAAATATCACATAGAACAGGTCTATGGCAAATCTATAGATAGAGTAGCCGATGAATATTTTTACAGTCCAATAGGTTCAAATACACTGACTTATAACCCTTTGAATAAATTTCCCAAAGAGCACATCGTTCCTACAGAAAATGACACTTTGTTTAGGAAACAATTATTGAGAGGCTATGTTCACGATGAAACAGCAGCTCTACAAGGTGGCTTAGGTGGAAATGCAGGATTATTTTCATCGGCTTATGATCTGTCTAAAATGGCTCAGATGTTACTTCAAAGGGGGTATTATGGAGGTAGACAATACATCAATAAATTAGTATTCGATGAATTTAACACCGTGTACTTCGACAGATATGACAATAGGAGAGCCATATGTTTTGATAAACCACCATTAGAACAGGACTACGAAGATAGAATATCTAAATACAGCTTTGGGCATTACGGATATACAGGAACTGTGTTTTGGGCAGATCCCCAAGAAGAGATAGTTTATATATTTTTATCTAATAGAGTGAATCCCACTAGATATCCAAATAAATTATCACAAAAAAATGTCAGGGTTAATCTGAGAAACATCATATATAAATCATTAGAAAAATGGTAGAGATAGAAAAAACCGATGCGTCTACAATACTTAAGTTTAAAACTAAAGATATGCTCTCCATAGATAGGAGTTATACGTTTAACAACGTAGATGAAGCGTCGGCAAGTCCATTGATAAAAAGGATGTTTTTCTTACCTTTTGTAAAGAAAGTTCATGTGTCTCTAAATTTTATAGCCATAGAGAGATACAATATAGTAGAATGGGAAGATGTTCAATATCAGTTGGTAGATATGATAGAAGATTACCTAAAAACAGGTAGAGATATCATTCAAAAAAATGATGTAATAGAAAAAGAACCAGAAAAACAATTTATTTCTATTTATATAGAGAGTACTCCCAATCCAAATGTGATGAAATTTGTAGCTAACAAAATTCTGTTTCAACAATTGTTAGAATACAAGAATATGCAAGAGGCTGAATATTCTCTATTAGCCAAAGAATTATTTTCTTTTCCCTATGTGAAAGAGGTCTTCATGATTGAGAATTACATATCTATAACTAAGGCAAATAATGTGGAATGGATAGAGATAAATGCAGAGTTGAGAAGTTTTATTTTAAATTTTATCAATTCAGGTAAAAGTCTAGTTAGCAAAAAACCTCAAATGAAAAATGGAGAAGTGAGCAATACAAGAGACTCTTCTTCTTTTTCCCAATACGAAAAAGAAATAGAAAAAATACTCGACGAATACATAAAACCCGCTGTGGTTTCAGATGGAGGGAACATACAATTACAGAGCTTTGATGAGGCTACAGGTACGGTATATGTAATTTTACAAGGAGCTTGTAGTGGTTGTCCCTCATCTACAGTTACATTAAAAAGCGGGATAGAGCAGTTGCTAAAAGAGAAAATCTCTCAGGTAAACAGTGTAGAAGCCATATCTGCCTAGTTGCAATTTACAAACTGGACAATACACACGTAAAGTGTGTAAATAAAACAGACACTTTGTGCCATAGTGTCTGTTAAAAACTATATAACTAACCTAAAACTAGCTGAGTCAATACTAAATATTGTGATATTTATTCGGATTTATTTCATTCATAATACTATAGGCCCCCTCGAGTATATCCTCCACCGAAGGCTTGGAGAAATAATCACCATCTGTTCCATAAGCTGGTCTGTGTTCCTTGGCAGTAATTACAACAGGGTTATAATCTAAAAAATTAAATCCTCCTTGTTGATTCAATATATTTTGAAGAATATAAGACGAAGCACCACCTGGAACATCCTCATCTGCTACCATTAACTTATTAGTCTTTTTCAAACTCTCTAAAATATCCTTATCTAAATCCAAAGGAACCAAAGATTGTACATCAATAATTTCTACACTTATTCCAAGTTCATATAATCTCTCACTGGCTTGCACAGCTATGCGACACATAGAACCATATGTCACAAGGGTAATATCCGTACCTTCTCTAATTACCTCTACCTTGCCTATAGGTGTTGTAAAATCTGCAAATGTCTTTGGAACTCTCTCTTTTAAACGATATCCATTAAGAGATTCTATAACCAAAGCTGGTGATTGTGCTTGCAGTAATAAATTATAAAAACCAGCTGCTTTTTGCATGTTTCTAGGAACTAATACATAAATACCCCTTAGAGAATTTATTATAGTCCCCATAGGAGAACCAGAATGCCAAATTCCCTCTAAACGATGCCCTCTGGTCCTAACTATCAAAGGCACTTTTTGCTTGCCATTTGTTCTGTAAAAAGTAGTGGCTAAATCATCGCTCATCATCTGAAGAGCATATAATAGATAATCTAAATACTGTATTTCAGCTATTGGTCTCAAGCCCCTAAGAGCCATTCCTATACCTTGCCCTATGATGGTAGCCTCCCTTATCCCTGTGTCAAAAACCCTACTCTTACCATATTTTTGTTGCAGACCTTCTAAACCCTGATTCACATCTCCTATCTTTCCTACATCTTCTCCAAAGATGATTAGATTATTGTGCTTTGAGAGCAGAGCATCAAAATTATCCCTTAAAATTACTCTTCCATCTACATATGCATCCTCCTGATCATAAACCACTTCTTTGTAAGCTACCTTATAAACACTATCATCATACAAATTAGAATTATACTCTAATTGTATTTTATTCATGTAGTTATCTAGCCAAGATTTTAATTTATCCTTATAATGATTATTATCTCCAGCTAATCTAATTAATGAATTTCTAGCTGCCGATACTAAATCTCTTTTATTAGGTTCCCTATTTGCTCTTATCTCTTGGAATATTACTTTTACAGGATGACCTTCAGCAAGATTTTGAGATAGAGGCCCCATAATATCTAATAGATCATTTCTATGATTAACTATGGAGTCTATATAAAAATCCCAAGCCTTTTTCCTCTGAGCTGTGACATTTTCTTTAGCCTCTTTCTCTATTTTATCTAACTCCTCTGGATTAGATAATGAAATACTATCTCCTTTTTCATCTATGAAATTATAGTTGATTATCCACTCTTTCATCTTGGTAATACAATCAAAATCCTTTTCGAATTTCAATCTTTCATCACTCTTGTATCTCTCGTGAGAACCAGATGTAGAATGCCCTTGTGGTTGAGTTATATCCTCCACGTGAATCAATACGGGAACACTCTCTTGGCGAGCTAATTTTTCAGCCCTAGAATAAGCCTCTATAAGAGCTGGATAATCCCACCCTTTAACCGTTATGATCTCTATACCTTTTTCTGTTTTTGTCCTTTGGAAACCCAATAATGCCTTAGATATACTAGATTTTGCAGTTTGATATTTTACTGGAACAGATATCCCATAACCGTCGTCCCATACAGATACTATCATTGGAACTTGTAAAACTGCAGCTGCATTTATAGTTTCAAAAAAATGCCCTTCTGAAGTACTAGCGTCTCCTATGGTTCCAAAAGCTATTTCATTTCCTCTATTAGAAAATCTCTTCTCATCTCTCAACTCTCTTACATCTCTGTAGACATTAGAGGCTAAAGCCAAACCTAATAACTTTGGCATCTGAGCCGCTGTACAAGATATATCAGAGCTAGAATTTTTTAATTCTATAAGATTTTTGAAGTTTCCATTATCATCTACAATATGGGTAGCATAATGCCCAGGCATCTGCCTGCCTGAAGATGCAGGCTCAAAGGCTATATCGGTATGACCATATAAAGCAGAAAAGACATTCTGTGGTGTCAAAGAACCTATGGCCATCATAAAAGTCTGATCTCTGTAGTATCCAGATCTAAAATCCCCCTTTTTAAAAACCTTTGACATGGCGATCTGTGCCATCTCCTTGCCATCGCCAAATATGCCAAACTTAGCCTTACCGCTCAACACTTCCCTTCTGCCTAAAAGACTTGTAAAACGACTCTCTAACATCAACTTATAATCTTCCAAGATTTCCTTTCTAAAATCTTCAAAAGATATATCAAATGCATCTGACATGTATTGGGAATTAAAAGTGTAAAAAAAGGCAAACAAATTTAAGGAAAATCAATAATAACCTTTGCTCAGCTTAGCAATTATTTTTCCTAAGTTTAAAGTAATTACAAACCTGATATTTTCATAATAATTTTTGGTGAAAATATTTTCCACAATAGAAGATTTCAAAGGGAAATAAAACTCTAAAAAATCCTCTACAAGGTTAAGCCTAATTCCCGTTTCATAAAAGTATTTCTCATTTTGGTTATCCCTCTTTAAATAAGCCAAATCTCCATATAACTCCATCCATTTCCAAAGAGTTATAGTGGTATTTAAACTAGCTATAAATCTATTTGCAAATTCGCTATTTTTAATTTTAAATCCCCCTTCGGATATTATGAATTGTTGACTTAAAAAACCTTCCTTGGCAGACCTTCCAAAATACTTGTGATCGAAGAGGTAATCTCTAGAATTACCCAAAGAAAAACTATAGTAATCATCAGTGGTATTATTGTATAAAAACGCACCTAAATAAACTCTATAAGACACCCTATTATCCTTCATGTATTTTATCCTAGATCTATGATCTAAATGGATATTCACAAACTTTCTTGAAGCTTTCAAATCAAATTCGTAATAGTAATTGTAAAGTATATTGTACTTTCTAAGTGTATATCTTGCGTTAAAAACTTTATCTACATCTACACTTTTTTTTCTCTCTTTTTCTATATACAGATATCTAAGTATAACGTTACTATATAGATTAGTATTGTTCTTTGGAGTATTCAGATTTATCTTGAGTCCGAAACTCTGCCTGAAATAGGGCATGTTAACATCGTAATGTAAATAACTGAAATTGTAATTGGCTTTTATCTCTCTCCAAAAATTATCATTATCAGATATCCAAGAGTATGAAAAAGAACCAACACCACTGAGCTTACTAGTTCCAGAGCTGTAATATGGACGCAAGAGATATTCAAATAAACTAGGAACGACAATCCTGTTATTGTTAATCTCTAAACCTAAAAGCAACTTATCGTAGTTATTCCAATCTAGATTTGGAGTTATAAAGGTCTGATAAGCATCGTGTTTTGTCATATCTCCAAATAACCCTATACTCCATGATCTTTGAAAAAACTTTTTTGGATATATAACATTATCGCTAAAACTATACTCAGAAGTTAAATAAGCATCATTTACTTGTATCTTATCGTAATCGATATTAGGTATGGCCATAGTATTCTTATCACCTGTGGAATTGTAATACCATTTAGAAAAAGATACTTTGTCATCTTTAAAGGCCAAAACCTTAAAAGGAACAGAAATCCCTTTGTTTTTAACACTTATATAAGTGCTATCTCTCATATTTTCCACATGGCTCAATTCAAAATCCATTACGCGTTGAGTGTTTAAGAAATCACCGAAAAACCAATCTGTATTTTTATCAGAATTAGAGAGTAAGGATTTCTTTATCTCTTCTAAATCTGATGACCTATCATGAGGATTTGAGCTGTTGAGTATAAAGTCTTTAAGTGAACGTTGAAATTTATCTTGGCCTAAATAATCCTCTAAATACAAAAAGCCCAAAGCAGCTTTAGATCCTGATATTCCCGACCTATTCAAGAAAGACAAACTGTCTAATGGAGTGCTTATAGGCTGATCTAAACCCTTTCTAGCCATGTATAAATAAGAGAATTTATGTCTTTCATTAAATTTTACATCCGAAAAATGAAAAGAGTTTATAAAAAACCAATTAGAGAGAGCTCCAACTATTTTTTTTCCAGGATAATTCTCTTGAATATACTTTACCTCGAGAAAATTTAAAATACCCTTGTATATCCAAGAGTTTTTTCTATAGTCTATGTCCATTATCTCTTTGAGATACTTGGAAGCTATTGCTTTAAAAATTTTAATATCCCATAAAAACTCATCGGAAAAGGCCTTTAAAAAAGAAATTACTTCCACCCCTAAAAAACCTTGATCTTTTAAATCTTTTTTATTTATTAATATTTTTCGATCACCTAAGGGCAGCAAATGTCTTGCTAAAAATTTGATGTGATTTTCTAAAAAAAATATTTTTTTATCATACTCCACCTCATTATTACTGAATTCGGTCAGTATAGTTTTATCATCTATTTTATAATTAGCGAATTCAATCTTACTTTTTTTTGGGAAAAGGACAAACTCTATCTCTTTCTCTTTAGGCGAACTGAGATTATAAACTTTACTATTTCCTGATTCGTAAACTGATTTTTCACTTAAATTAGAATGGAGTTCCCAATCTTTTGGAATACTGAAAGAAACATCATATTCCGAAGATAAAATAGAAATATCTTCTTCCATCTTCCTAGAATAATACACCCACTGGTCACCTATAAAACTAGATAAATAGAAATTAGTATACTTTAAGTGCCATTTATCCTCGTATATTCCGTACTCAGTGTATTTAGAATCTGGAACTTTTACAACATATGACAACTCGAATTCTATGCTATCTCCTTCAATTAAGGATTCAGAGAGTTTTATCTCTAAAACATCTGGGTGATCTTTTAAAAAGTTATAACTCTCAATTTTAGAATTATCTATTTTCAAATCGATTACATCCCCCTGTGATTCGTATTTAGACCAATACAAATCATCCTTTTCTGCAAATATTCTCTCATTGGCAAATGGGGTATTGTTCTTTACAGAATTCACCCAAGAATACAAATAGATATAATTTAGAGTTTTTGGATAAATATTTTTGAATTTAACCTTTTGATTATAGGAGAGTTTTTTTTTCTCAACATCAGCCTCTACGACTATCTTATTAGATAAATTCCCATTCTGGGAATATGAATTTTTGAAGAGAATAAAATAAAAGAATACAAAAAGTAGACTTTTGAAACAATTAAATAATTTGTCCACACGCTCTATACTCATCTATAAATACCATATTTCTTAACATAGAAAGATTTAATAATTTATATCCCCCTTCTACTCATCTCTTTTTCTATTAGATCCAACTCTCTGCTACTCTGTCCAGATACAGAAGTATTTTCCTCTGCACGCCTTATCAAATAAGGTATTACATCTCTTACAGGACCAAAAGGCATATATTTAGCAACATTATACCCAGATTTTGATAAATTAAAACTTATGTGATCTCCCATTCCGTACAACTGTCCAAACCAAACTCTCTTATCATCTGAGCTTATATTTAATTCCTTCATTTTCATCAATATATCCAAAGTGCTCTCTTCATTATGAGTTCCTGCAAATAGATATAATTTATTTATGTTGTCTAATACGTAACCTACAGCTCTGTTATATAAATCATCTGAGGCTTTTTTATCCTCATTTATAGGAGAGATATAATTCTTCCTCTTGGCTCTTTCTCTCTCTTTTTCCATATAAGCTCCTCTCACTATTTTAACACCTACTATAAAACCCTCTTTCTCTGCCTTTTCATGTAAATACTTGAGATATTCAAATCTGTCTTTCCTATACATCTGTAAGGTGCCATAAACCAAAGGCTTTTCCCTATTGTACTTTTGCATAAGCTTCTCTACTAATTTATCAGAAGCCCCTTGTATCCAACTCTCCTCAGCATCTATCATTACAAAGACGTTAAAATACTTAGCCGCATCACAAATTTTATAATGTCTCTCTACTATAAGATCCCATTCTTTTTGTTCTGAACTACTGAGCTCACTTTTTTCTGTCACCTTCTTATATATGTCAAAGCTCCCAATACCTGTGGGCTTAAACACCACAAAAGGTATCTCTACCCTATCTTTAGCATATTCTATGATCTCTATAGTAACATTGACTGTTCTATCAAAAGATGCATTATTACTCTTACCCTCCACAGAGTAATCAAGTATAGAACACACCTTAGCATTATATATTTTATCTATGTTTTTTTGACAATCATTCTTTGTGCGCCCACCACAAAATTGATTGAACACAGATATCTTTACCAAATATTCTATAATAGGAATCCTTATCTTTAAGGCTATAAGAGCTATCTTAGATAATAAGTTTACTAGCTTATACCTCTTTATTATCCTGAATATATAATACGACTTTTTTAATTGAGCATTACTTTTTATCTCAAATGCAGTTTTGGTGTCATCGAACCTAATCATAGCATTTTTTTATTAAAATCATTCATAGTTTTTGACAATCCAAACTTTAAAAAACTCTTTACAGCTAAAACAGATTTTTTGACACCCTCTTTTAATTCTTCTATCTCATGGAGATCCCACTTACCCAATACGTGATCTATCTGAGAGCCCTTTAGAAAATCATTACCCACCCCAAACCTAAACCTAGGATATTCTGTAGTGTTTAAAAACTCTTCTATACTACCAAGACCATTATGCCCACCACTGCTACCCTTAGTTTTTAATCTAAAACGACCAAATGGCAAGAATATATCGTCTGTGATAATTAAAATGTTTTCTAGATCTATCTTTTTTTTTCCCATCCAATACCTGACAGACTTTCCGCTCATATTCATATAAGTAGAAGGCTTAAGTAAAACTACACTATTACTCGAGTAGGTAAATGTGGATATGAGACCTAATTTCTGTACAGAGAAATCAGAGCTGAACTCTCGGGCTACCTCATCTAAAATAGTAAAACCTATATTGTGCCTGGTGCCACTATACTTGTCTCCTATATTTCCTAGACCTACTATTAAAAATCTCATTTATATACAAGAGAATCATAAAAATAAATGAGCCCCCTAGTAAAATAGAACAGAGGGACTCTTTTAACACATAAAGCCGTAGTTCTACCTACAGATAAACCTTTATTTAGATTTAGATTTACTTTTCTTATCAGCCTCGGCTGCTTTCTTAGCAGTATTAGCCACACGAGAAGTTTTAATCTTTACCACAATATTCTTTTTAGAAGATAGAATTTCATTTTGCCCCATAGATAAATCACCAACAGATACGCTATCTCCTATATTCAAATCTGATATGTCTATCTCTATGGATTCTGGTAGATTGTTTACAAATCCTTTTACAGGTAATTTTCTCAAACGTTTTACTAGTATCCCCCCTTGCATAACCCCAACAGATTTGCCCTTAGTTATTATAGGTAATTCAACAATTACTGGTTTACCATCTCTCACCTCGATAAAATCTATATGTAAAATTTTATCAGTTACAGGGTGAAATTGAATATCCTGCATCACAGCTTCAATTTTTTCATCGTCTAACTGCACATTTGTGATATAAGAATTAGGAGTGTAAACCAATTCTTTAAAATTTTTCTCTTCTGAAGAAAAATAATAGGTTTTTTCACCACCATAAATAACACAAGGCACTTGATCCTCTTTACGCAACAGCCTACTAGCTGATTTCCCTAAATCTCCCCTTTTTTTGCCATTTATTGTTAATGTTTTCATTTTTAGTATAGAAATTATTGATATGTATTATGAAATAAAATTTTATTTATAGAACTCTGCATGTGTACCCCTTTCATGACTGTAGAAAAAATATTTGCACACGAAATTACTTTTATTTTTGGAGATTCCATCCTGAGAGGTATAGAATCTGTAACTATAAGTTCCTCAATACATGAGGATTCTAAATTCTCATATGCATTGCTAGAAAGTATAGGATGTGTAGCTATAGCTCTAACACTTTTAGCCCCTTTTTCTAACATTTTATCAGCAACTTTAGATAGAGTTCCAGCTGTGTCTACCATATCGTCTACTATGATGATATTTTTATTTTCCACATCACCTATCATAGATATATTTTTCACAACATTAGCTTTTTCTCTCTGCTTGTACGACACTATAACATCACAATTCATAGTATCAGCATATGCATAAGCCCTCTTAGCTCCTCCCATATCAGGAGATGCCATAGCTAAATTATCTAGATTTAAAGACTTTAGATATGGTAAGAATATAGCAAATGAGAATATGTGATCTACAGGTATTTCAAAAAAACCTTGTATCTGATCAGCATGTAAATCCATAGTTATAATACGATCAGCCCCTGCCTTGGATATTAAATTAGCGACTAATTTAGCGCCTATAGGAGATCTAGGTTTATCTTTTCTATCTTGTCTAGCCCATCCAAAATAAGGGATGACAACATTTATTTTTCTAGCAGATGCCCTCTTTGCAGAATCTATCATAAGTAATAATTCCATGAGATTATCGGCTGGAGGAATAGTCGAACAAATTATAAAAACTCTCTTGCCTCTAATAGTCTCGTCATACGACAAGCTAAACTCTCCATCTTCAAATTTGGTGAATGTAACCTTTTCTAAGTCACTTCCATACTCATTTGCAATCTCAGTGGCCAAAGTCTGACTAACACTGCACGAAAAAATACTTACATCCATAAAACTTACTGAATTTTCATCTTAAAATATAAATACTGAAATCAGACATTTTTTTAACGCCCAAAGTTAATAGTTTTTTGACGTTGTTATTAAACTTTGCAGAGAAAATATTTGAAAGATTACCCTTTTAACTTGAAAAAACTCTCAAATGATATGATAACTACTTTATTTGGGAATATTTTTAGTAGAAGTAAAAGGAATTGTAGATGAAAAATAAATACGAATCTAAATAAAAAGTGAAAACACGTTTGAAAATTTTTACAGCATTTAAAAATAGGTTCAAGACAACTTAAGAGGTGTTTTTTTTACATCATTTTATCAAATCAAATATACAAATTTTCATATGATAGTTAAATCTCCATTCACATTCTTTTAAACTAAATTAGATTAATAAATTGCGTAATAAAAACAGCTAAAAGGCTTGAAACAACTGGGTTAAAAGATAGTTATATCGGCAGTTGCTTGAGTAGGTATTTCTAACTTACTCAAGCTGTTTTTTTTTTACAATTTGTCTCCTCAATATCCAAGCAAAATAGTCGTAAAATACACCTAAATTTTACCTTCTAAATTCTTGAACGAATTATACACTTATCTTTCATAGATAACATAAGGGTTTACACGCATATAAATTTACCTTAAGTTGTCTTGAACCTAAAAATATTTAGCAAGAATATTTTTTGATATAAAAATTATACTTTTGTGGAGTCTTGTACTAAAAACCGAAGTTAAAAATATTAAAAAATATAAACTTGATAAAAATGAAAAAAATATTGTTTGTTTCCTGTATACTAATCAGTAATACTTTCTTATTTGCACAGTTCACACAAGAAAATGACAAAGGAGCTCTAATAGAGTTTGATACCGAAATGATAGATTACGGAACTATTGACAAAGGGGCTAGTGGAGTTAGATATTTCAACTTCACCAACAAAGGAAGTAGCCCTTTGATAATATCTGATGTTAAAAGCTCTTGTGGATGTACTGTTCCTACTCCTTCCAAAGAGCCTGTTATGCCTGGGAAATCTGGGAAAATAGAAGTTTCATATGACACTCATAGAATCGGAGTTTTTAACAAACACTTGACTGTAATTTCTAATTCTCAAGACAGAGATAAAATATTTTTGAATATAAAAGGAGAAGTATTAGCACCTAAAGAAGGTGATGAGAAAAAGAAAAAGAATTAATTGACAAAATTATTTCTCATCTATTAGGGTTTCTTTTGTAAAACATAAGTTATAGAAGAAAATTCTCCAGTAAAAAGTGCTTTAAAGTTTGATAAAAATCCAATTAACAAACCCATTAGAGCACTTCCTTTTTTATTCCTTTCGCTCAATATGCTCACGTAAAACGAATCAAATAACATAGCTTTAGTTTCGAGCAGTTCCATATTCTTGAAAACTCGGTTTATTGATTCCCTAGAAAAATGATACGAATGCCTTGGCACATCATAACCAGCCCAAAAACTCTTGTAAAATGATGCATCAAAACACTTGTAATTTGGCACAGCTATAAATAGTGCCCCATTGGGCTTTAATATCCTATTTAAATGAAAAACTGTGTTGTCTAAATCATCGGTTATGTGTTCGAGTGAATGCCAAAGAGTAACCACATCAAATTTGGAATCTTCAAAAACAGATAGATCAGAAGTTAGAAATAATTCGTCTTTTTCTATTTTTACCTTCTCGTCTTTACCAAATATTCTCTCCGCTTGTAATATTGGTTCTAATCCGTTTATCTTCCAGCCTTTTGCCTTGCATTCCCTTATAAAATCACCCGTTGCGCAACCTATGTCTAATATGACTCTATCACCACGAAATTCATTTATCCACTTAATCTTTCTTTGAGTAGAAAAGGTTTTAACCATTGAATAAACACGTTCAAATAAAGTGCTATTCTTATTATTATGTGAAATATACCCTTTACTATTATAATATTCCTCTATCCTAGATAGAGGAATATTTTCCGTAAATAAAAAGTCTGACTCCAAGTCCTTTCTCAATGAGAAATACTCTCCACTAACTAAAAAATCTTTACAAACTATATATGGATCAGAATCAGGATTCAAGTCTAAAAAATATTTTTCCCTTATAATTAATTCTTAGATGCCATTTTATCTGCCATAACAAGCGCATTGTAAGCGTTTACAATTTTTCCAGATACTGAAATACTAGATAGATTAGTATCAGTTATTAATTCATTGTTTGGAATCTCGCTAGATTTAAAGGGAAGCGCTACCTTAATATCCACATCAGTGCCCGAATTCATCAATATATGCTTTACTTGCTTTGCCGATAGAGAAGGATAATATGAACGAATTAGCGATGCTACGCCTGCAACTGTAGGAGCAGCCATAGACGTTCCTGAAAAAAACTGATAATTATCTCTTGGAGTAGTCGAATATATCTCAACTCCAGGAGCGAATACATCCACATTTTTTTTGCCATAATTAGTAAATACAGCTAATAGATTTTTATTATAATCTATTGATGTAGCCCCAACAGTTATAAAATTATTCGAAATTTCGTTTGTTAAATCCTTAGAATCATTTGGATATGTATGTTCTATATCTATATTAAGCGCACTATTACCAGCTGCATTAACTAATATAACATCGTGTTTTTCAGCATATTTGATAGCATCAAAAACCCATTGCTTGTTTGGAGAATGAGATTTACCAAAACTCATATTTATAACCTTAGCCCCATTGTCAACAGCATAACGAATTGCAAGAGCTACATCCTTATCGTATTCATCTCCATCGGGAACAGCACGAACGGTCATTATCTCCACATTGTCAGCTATACCATCTATCCCCTTCCCATTATTTCTAGTCGCTGATATTATACCGGCCACATGAGTTCCATGAGATTCTTTATCCTTGAAACCTATGACGTCATTATTGCCGTAATTCTTGTCTTCGATATCATATACATTATCCCCCACTATAGCCCTTCCATTAAAGTTTAAAACGTAATGCTTAGAACCATAATATTCCATAACCCTATGAATATGCTTTTCCAAAGACTCTATATCTAATTGAGAATCTAACTCTAAAAGAGTATTTAAAACCTTACTCGCCTTTACTATATCGTAGTCATTGGACTTTAATTTCTTCAAATCAAAAACAGAAAAATTGTCTACATTCAAAACCTTAGAAATGATTTTTTTGTACTTTTCAACATCTTCTAATTTTTCTCTTTGTAAATCAAATGAGACTTGATTTCTTACTTGCTTTGTCAATACTTCATCTTTCAATTTGGAATACTCATTAAAATCAGCAATATCTCCTAAGGGGATGTCCTTGTATTCTTTGTCTTTAAAACGATCGTGCATATTGCTTACAATTCTAGTCATCTCTAATTGCTCTAAATAAGAATTCCCTTTGTCACTGCCTAAAAAATTCCATCCGTTTATATCGTCGACAAATCCATTTTTATCATCATCGATATTATTATTTGGAATTTCTTTTTTATTGACCCATATGACATCTTTTAAATCCTCGTGTTCTATGTCTACACCACTGTCTATAACACCGACTATTACCTTTTTACCTTTCTTGTTTTTTAGAAACTCGTAAGCCTTATCTAAACTAATTCCTGGAATATTATCAGTTTTTAAATCTTTGTGAGACCAACTTTTGAAACCTATATCGTCTATCAGGTCAACACTATTTGAAATTACTTCTGGTTTGGTTTTAACAGAGATCTTACTCGAAGTACAAGCTGTTATAACTGTTATAATAATTGAGATTGATAAAAATGGTAAAATGCTAATTTTCATATGTAGAAATAATTTTAAAATTGAATATTATGTAAATGAGAAAACAACTACAATAGTTACTTCTATTATAATTTCATTAAGTAATTTTGCAAAACTAGTCAGAATTTGATATAAAGCAAAATATTTATTCAATCACTTCGGGACAGATCCTCTATACCAAATGCAGATTCAAATCATCTCAAGCCCGCATTTCTTCAGTGGAGAAATAGAAATAATAAAAGGTCTACTAGAAGAAAATTTAGATGTGCTCTACATTAGAAAACCCCAAAGCGACAGAAAAACTTTAAGTTTATTTTTATCTAAAATTCCCCAAAAATGGCATTACAAAATAATGATTCCTTATTCTGAAGGCTTAGAGGATTTGGAAGATTTAAGATATATAAGAGGCTTTCATTTCAATAAAAAATCCATAGATGATTTAAAAGGGTGTTTTGAATCAAAAGTCAATTATCTGCACAAAATGAATAAGAGAACTTCTACGGGAATACACCTACCAAAGAACTTATCTGAGTTGCCTGAAAACATAGGAGATATATGGCTTAGTCCAGTGTTTAAAAGTATATCAAAACAAAATTATCTTCCAACTGTAAATTGGAATCCTATAAAATTAAATCTCCCCTTAGAAAGGGTAGTGGCCCTAGGAGGTGTAAACCAAAATAACATAGACGAACTAAAAACAAGAGGGTTTAAAAAACTCGCTCTCATGGGAGCCATATGGACTTCTAATAATCAAATAAAAACTTTTAAGGATATAAAAAAACTATGCCTAGAAAAAGACCTTTTGTCCTAACCATAGCTGGATTAGATCCATCTGCTTCAGCAGGTGTTTACTCCGATATTAAAACTTTTGAATCTCTAAAAGTGTACGGCTTAGCCGTTCCAACGGCCAACACCCTGCAGACCGAAAAAGATTTTATAAAGGCAAATTGGATTCCAACAGAACAAATAATAGAACAATTACAGCTCATACTCGATAATTACTCAATAAAGTTTGCCAAAATAGGAATTGTAGAAGATTTACAAATACTCACTAAAATAATTGATATCATCTACGATAAGGGCATTAATATAATTTTAGATCCAATTTTAAAATCCAGCAGCGGCTTTTCTTTTCATAAAGAAGATAATTATAGACAACTGATAGATGTTTTTGGTAAATGTTTTTTGATAACACCTAATTACAATGAAATTACAAGTCTTTTTGAACATGGTGATATAGAATCTGAAGTTCTAGAGTTGAGTAAAAAAACAAATATCCTTATAAAAGGAGGACACAACATCTCGAACATAGGAAGAGACTTTTTATATTCTAAGGACAAAAAATACACCTTCGCTCCAAAAAAGACTGATATTACAGAAAAACACGGATCTGGATGTGTCTTTTCAGCAGCAGTCACAGCATATTTATCCAGAGGATTTTCACTACACAGATCCTGTCTTAAAGCAAAGAGTTATACCGAGCGCTTTTTAAATAGCAACAAATCCTTATTGGGCTGGCATAAATAAAATTAATGTCACTTGATATGCTCTAAATTAAAGACACTATCCCTTAAAGTGTGTAAAGATACCTTTTAATTTTTCTCATTTTTAATCTTTATTTTGGCGAGAAGCCCTACTTAAAGAGAGCTAAAACGATTTAAATTCCTAAGCAGAGCCTTTATTCAAAAGGCAGCTAAAACAGCTGTGACTATTGCAAATAGGGATGATTTTGCACTCCTATTTTAATACCTATAAACTCACATTTTCCTAAAGAAACCTTTAGAAAAAGAAATACTTAGGCGGTGGATTTTTCGATAGAAAAATAACAACCAGAATCCTTGTTTACACATTTTTTAGGACAGTGTCAAATTAAACACCATCTAACATAGCCTTTATACCTGGCAACTTTTTACCCTCCAAAAATTCTAACATAGCTCCTCCACCAGTTGATATATAACTCATGTTATTTTCATGACCATTTTTTTTCACAGACGCTATAGAATCGCCCCCTCCAATTAAAGAAAAAGCTCCGTTTTTTGTAGCATTCACTATGATTTCACTCAAAGTGTCTGTTCCTACAGAAAATTTTTCAAATTCAAAAACCCCTACAGGACCGTTCCAAAGTATTGTCTTAGAGTTAATTATAACCTCTTTAAACAATTCTATACTCTTTGGGCCTATATCCAAACCTTGCCAAGTGTCTTCTATTTCACCTGTATTGGCAATTTTAGTATTCGCTTGATTAGAAAAACTATCAGCTATTACAGAATCAACAGGTAAATATAGTTTTACATTTTTCTCCTTTGCAGCTTCTATAACATCTAAAGCAATACTTAGATTCTCTTGCTCATATATAGATTCACCTATTTGACCACCTTGGGCTTTCCAAAATGTATAGGTCATCCCTCCTCCTATAATCAAATTGTCTACAGTGTCTAACATCTTGTTTATTATAGGCATCTTAGTAGAAATCTTAGCGCCTCCTATTATAGCAGTAATAGGCTTTTCTCCTGTCTTCAAAACTTTTTCTAAACTATGTATCTCTCTCTCTACAAGGTATCCAAAGTATTTATTCGCATCGAAAAACTGAACTATAGTCGTAACAGACGCGTGCGCTCTATGAATAGCTCCAAAGGCATCATTTATATAAACATCAGCTAAATCAGCTAGTTCTTTAGCAAATGACAAATCTCCTGCTTCTTCACCTTTGTGAAACCTTAAATTTTCTAAAAGTAAAACCTGACCACCTTTTAATAACGAAGATTTCTCCTTTGCCTCACATCCTATACAATTATTAGAAAATAAGACCTTCATCCCTAACTCTTGTTCCAAACAAGGTAAAATATGATGTAAAGACAGTTTATCTTCTACTCCTTTTGGTCTACCTAAATGAGACATAATAATCACAGATCCATTATCTGATAACACCTTTTTTATAGTGGGTATGGAAGACTTAATCCTACTGTTATCTGTAACCCTAGAATTATTATCTAAAGGCACGTTGAAATCTACTCTTATAAGTACTTTTTTGTCGTTAAAATTAACTGTATCTATTGTATTCATTGAAAATCTAATAACTGTAATAACAAAGCGAAATTATTGAAGATTTTTTCAAAATCAATGTACTTTGTAAAAAGATTATCAACTAAATTAAAATACTTCAAAAATACTTCAGTGGTATCATAGTCACAGATCGTGACTTTAGGTTAAAACCCTTAGTATTTTACACTATAATGTCTTTTTATATGGCGTTATCATGCAGAAATCACCTGAGTTTTTTTTTCTCAGGCAGCTTTTTTTACATTTTACTTAGGTTTATTGTTTGACTTAATAATTGTATTCTGTTTTAAAACATATCATTACCGTCTTTGCCATTTATCATAAAATTAGATTTTTCCATAATATTCTTATTGATATTAGAACGGGAAGCGACTTCCATATTTTCGAATTTAGTATTTCCAGCACTGAATTTAAGCTTGATTCTACCTGTTCTACCATTTCTGTGTTTTTCTAATATAAATTCGGCTTGTCCCCTGCAAGGAGTTCCATCTTCCCACTCTTCTATTCCATAATACTCAGGTCTGTAGATAAATGAAACTATATCTGCATCTTGCTCTATAGCTCCAGATTCCCTTAAATCTGATAAAAGAGGTCGCTTGCTTCCGCCTCGTGTTTCCACAGCTCTAGACAATTGAGAAACAGCTATAATAGGTATATTCAATTCTTTGGCTATGGATTTTAAACTTCTAGAAATCATAGATATCTCTTGTTCTCTATTTCCTGTTTTAGAGCTATTGCCTATGGTCATAAGCTGTAAATAATCTATCATGACTATTTTCACACCATTTTGACGAATCAATTTTCTACACTTGGCCCTCAAATCGAATACGGAAATAGATGGAGTTTCATCTATGAATATGGGAGATATTTCCAAAGGATGGACTTTTGAGTCTAATTGTTCTATTTCATCACCCCTTAAGTTTCCCTTTATCAATTTTTCATAAGGTAATTCCGTTTCGCTAGAAACTAGACGAGTTCCTATTTGAGCTGCCGACATCTCCAAAGAAAAAATAGCCACAGGTATTTTCCAATCTACAGCCATACTCCTAGCCATGGAAACTATAAAAGATGTCTTACCCATACCAGGACGAGCGGCTACGATGATCAAATCAGAAGGTTGCCAACCAGAGGTTATGATATCTATTCCTTCAAACCCAGTGTAGCATCCGCTCATATCTCCTTTTTTCTCTTTGATATTTTTTGAAATTTGACTAACTAAAATACCTATGTCCTCTGGACCTTTTTTTGAACTGATATTGGTAACATCAAATATTTTGGATTCAGCATTATTCAGCAAATCAAAAGGGTCTATAGTGTCGTCATAAGCTTCTTTTAATACGGCGTTGGCTATGCTGATCATCTCCCTTTTGATATACTTGTCTAAAAGTATCTGACAGTGATCTTTTATATGAGCCGAAGAAAAAACAGATTGAGATAATTCTATTAAATAAAAATCACCGCCTATATCTTCTAACTCTCCAGTAGATTTGAGTTTTTCTGATACAGTGTATACGTCTATCTTTTTTGATTCATTAAATAGGGAGTATATAGATTTAAAAACCTTTTGATGACTTTCATTATAAAAGTGTTTATACTCTAACACATCTATTACATCGTCCACTCCTTTATTATCAGTCAATAGAGCTCCTATTACCCTTTTTTCTAATTCTATAGATTGGGGCGGGACTCTCCCTTTTTGCAACAGCAAAAGATCTGTTAACTTATTATTTAAATCTTTGCTAGATTTATTTTTCTGTGATGAAGAGGTAAGTGTGGACATAATTTTACTCGAAATTTGACCTTCAAAATTAAAGCATACAATTTGGTTATCACAGTATATAATATGAACTATTAATCAACACTTTTTGCATATTTTGAAAAAATAGCTTCTCATTTTTTTAACTTAAACATAATTGTCAATCTAAAGAGTGTAATATTCTAATGAATTTACATTTTGTAATTACTTGTTATCAATCAGTTATAAAAGTAGTTGGACACCAATGTAAAGGAATAAGCATTTGTTTTATTTGAAATAAAAAAAATTACTTTTGTCTGATATTTTGGCTTCTATCATTTGACTACATATGAATTATCGAGTAAAATTAGAATTCTTTGTGACTATTTTATTTGATCTATCACAGCTGGATGGTTATGGGGTTGCATTTGAAAATTATTTTCCTCTTTATAAACTGTAAAATTATTCACAAAATGAAACTATCATTATTCAATGGGATACTTCTATTTATGGCCTTATCATTTTCCTGGTTTAGGAGTTCTAGCCAAACCTGTTATTGGCAGCAGAAGGTTTCTTATGTTATGGAAATAGATATAAACACTGACGATAATACTTTTTTAGGCAAACAGCAACTCACTTATTACAACAACTCTCCAGATACTTTAAGAAAAGTGTTTTATCATTTGTATTACAATGCTTTCAAGCCTGAGAGCATGATGGATGTTAGATCTAGACTTTTGGAAGATCCCGATGAGAGAATTTCTAATAAAATCTTAGGGTTAAAAGAAGATGAAATAGGTTATCAAATGATAAACTCTTTAAAACAAGATGGAGTAAATCTAGATTATAAAGTAGAGGGAACGATATTAGAGGTAGTGTTAAACAAGCCTATATCTCCAAATTCCAGCTCTATTTTTGAGATGGAATTTAAAGCTCAAATACCCATTCAATTGAGGAGAACAGGAAGAAATAGTGCAGAAGGTGTTAAATTATCTATGACACAGTGGTATCCTAAAATGGCTGAATACGATAAAAACCGATGGAATACAGACAGTTATGTAGGCAGGGAATTTCACGGTGTATGGGGTGATTTTGACGTTAAAATAACCATTGATAAAGAATATCTTATAGGAAGCACTGGAATCCTTTTAAATCCAGAAAAGATAGGTCATGGGTACGAAAAAAAAGGCACTAAAGTAACTCGAGATAAGAGAAATACTTGGCATTTTAGAGCGACTGATGTTCACGACTTTGCATGGGCTGCAGATACCGATTACCTACACGATAAAGTACAGGTTCCAGAGGGACCATTAGTTCACTTCATATATAAAAACAATCCTAAATTTTTGGATAATTGGAAAAAGGTTCAGCCCCTTACTGTGAAATTTTTTCAAGAGATGAAAAAAGAGTTTGGCGCTTATCCCTATTCTAAGTATACAATTATACAAGGTGGTGATGGAGGAATGGAATATCCTATGTGCACTCTCATTACTGGAAATAGAAAATTTAAGAGTTTAGCCAGAGTAATAATGCACGAAGCTGCACACTCGTGGTTTCACGGTGTCTTAGCCACTGATGAAGGCAAATACGCTTGGATGGATGAAGGTTTCACTTCCTATGCTACTACTGTAATGTTAAACAGAATAATCGAGAATAAGACATCTGATAGCATTTTTGAAAAAACATTTCAATCTTATTTTGATATAGTCAAAAGTGGTAAAGAAGAGCCTTTGAGTATTCATGCAGATCATTTTTCTACTAACTACGCTTATGGAATAGGGAGTTATATAAAGGGACAGATATTTTTGGTTCAACTAAAGTACATCATAGGAAAACAAAATTTTGATAATACAATGAAAGAGTATTTCTCTAAATGGAAGTTTAAACATCCTGATTATAACGACCTTAAGAGAATAGCAGAAAAAATCTCTGATATACATTTGGGTTGGTATTTAAATTATTGGATAAATACCACACATACTATTGATTACTCTGTTAAGACAGTGCTTCCAACTAAGGAGAATACAACAGAAATAACGTTAGAAAAAATAGGAAAAATGCCTATGCCTATAGATTTAGTAGTTACATATAACGATGGGCAAAAGGAGTTGTTTTATATTCCTATAAGTATGATGAGAGGAGAAAAGCCTAATGAGACTAATATGAAAAGGACACTTTTAAAAGATTGGCCGTGGACACATCCTCTGTATACTTTTACTGTAAATACTCCTTTTAAAAATATAAAATCAGTAGTTATAGATTCTGAAAACATTATGGCAGATATAAATAGAAAAGACAATATCTTTCCTATAAAAGACGAGAAAATAACAATTAAAGGTAATTAAAACATGAAATTATTAGTGCTTGGAACAGTAGCCTACGACGCAATAGAGACTCCATTTGGAAAGACAGATAAAATACTAGGGGGTGCGGGCACATATATTGCTCTATCAGCTTCTTATTTAGATGAGTCGGTAGGTATTATTTCTATAGTCGGCAATGATTTTGAAGATGAGTGTTTAGATCTTTTGAAAGATCACAACATAGACATTAGTGGGATAGAGATAAAAAAAGATGATAAGACTTTTTTTTGGTCAGGGAGATACAGTCAGGACATGAATGTTAGGGATACTATAAATACTGAATTAAATGTGTTGAGTAATTTTTCTCCAGTTTTGAGTGATAAGGATAAAGAAGTAGATTTTCTCATGTTAGGAAATCTTCATCCCTCTACACAGTTAAGCGTACTCAAACAGTTGAATAAGAGACCAAAAATAGTGGCTTTAGATACTATGAATTTCTGGATGGATTCCGCTTTAGATGAGTTATTAAATGTTCTTAAAGAAGTGGATGTTCTAACCATAAATGATCAAGAAGCCAGGCAATTATCTGGCGAGTACTCTTTAAAATTGGCATCTCGTAAGATATTAGAGATGGGCCCTAAGGTCTTGATAATAAAAAAAGGAGAACACGGAGCGATTATGTTTGGAGAAGATAAAATGTTTTACGGACCTGCTATTCCATTAGATATAGTTAATGACCCTACAGGAGCAGGAGATTCTTTTGCAGGTGGCTTTATGGGGTATTTAGCTAAAACTGGAGATTGTAGTTTCGAAAATATGAAGAGAGCTCTTATATATGGTTCGGTTATGGCTTCTTTTTGTATTGAAGAGATGGGCACAAAGAGATTAGAATATCTCTCTAAAAAAGATATCTCAGATAGATTACAAGATTTTATAAATCTATCAAAAGTAGATATAAACTAGAGCTAATAAATATTTTAAATTAGTACCTATCCTGAAAAATTTAAACAAAAAGATGTAAAGGTGATGATTGTATTGTCTAATTTGTCAGTTAACAATCCGTAGTTTTACGAATATATTTACTATATCAATATAGATATAGTTTTTTTTAAATTGTTTATTAATGTCTTTTGTTTTTTCAATAAAATAATAATTTAGAGTTGCATATTTTATATTTTTTAGCTTGTCTTTTGTTGGGTACTAATTTAGTGGCACAGGAAAGAGATTCTGTACCCGTCAATTCGGATTTAGAGTCGGATTCATTGAGATTAGACAAATCAGATAAAGAATTAGATTCTATCCCCTCTTTTAATTTAAAAGAGGTAGTATTATATGCTGATCCTAAATTTGACTCTAATGCCGAGTTTAGAAAGTATTTAATTTTAAAAAAAAAGGTTTTAAAGGTATATCCTTATGCTAAATTAGTTTCCGATAGGGTAAAAAAGATGGAAAAACGTCTTGAAAAGATAAAATCTCCCAAAGCTAGAAACAAATATGTAGAGATAGTGAGAGAGTATTTTCAGTCAAAACTAGTTGAAGATTTAAAGAATATGACTCAGACGGAAGGACAGATTTTATGTAAACTCATATTTAGAGAATCTGGAAGCACTGTCTACGATATCGTATCAAAATTTAAGGGCGATATAACTGCATTTTTATGGAATTCCACAATATATGTTTTCAATATATCTCTCAAAAAGGAATACGATCCCTCTTCAGACAGCGAAGATACTATGATAGAATTTATACTCAAAAAAGCTTTTGCCGAAAATTATTTTGATAATGTGAGTATAATAGATGACAGGGTTATCATACAAAAATGATAGTTAAACGAAATAATATCAGTGTTTAAAGGTTTTTAATCTCGATTTTATGATTTGAATCTAAAACACTGAATGTAATATCTAAAATCTAAGATGAAAATTAGATTCCTATGTTTTATATTCTGTTTAACAAGGGTTTGTGTTGCACAAAATAGCATCACACAACAGGCTTTTGAATTATTCAATAATAGGGCTTATCACCAAGCTTCTTCTGTGTTGAAAAAGGCTTTCTTGAAAGAGAAAGACACCCATATAAAAAATAAAATACTTTACACTATAGGTCTGTGTTACTTTCACAATGGCAATTATATGGAAGCCATTGGAATTTTTCAAAGGTTAATCTCATCGGGAGTTAATGATTTAGATATAAGAAAAAGTTATGCTAAAGCTCTGCTAAGAGTAGGCAATGTAGATTCTGCTAAAGATATTGTTCAAGGTTTAGACACAAGCGATGCAAAATCAGATAAAGAAGAGATAAAGAGGCTGTCTCTCTCTATAGATTTGATTTTAGAGCAAAAGGGTAAAGCTCCAAAATATACAGTTGAAAAAATTGCGGAGTTAAATTCTGATTATTCGGATTTTGCTCCTCATTTGATAAATGATAGAGAATTATTTTTTAGTTCTTCTAGGTTAAATTCCATAGGGAATAAAGTAGATCAAAGAGAGGGCAATAGTTATTCGGATATTTATATGAGCAGAAGAGGAAGAGATGATAACTCTATATGGACCATCCCCGTCTCCATAGGGGATAATATAAACACTGAATTTCACGAAGGTGTCACGAGTTGGAACCAGGAGACTAAAACTATTTATTATACCGAGTGTGTTCCTTATGAAGAAAATGACAAGTGTGGTATCTATTCTAGAGTTTATAACGATGGCATTTGGAGTGAAAAAAAGTTGGTGTTCTCTCCAGATTCGGTTTGGGTCGCGGGGCATCCTACTATTTCAAAAGATGGTAAAACACTTTATTTTTCATCAGATACAAAAGGATCCATAGGAGGCAAGGATATTTTCAAAATCACTCATGACCCTTTAACTGACGAATGGGGTAACGTCAGAAATTTAGGAGGATTAATCAATACGGATAAAGATGAATACTATCCATCGGTAGATAAGAACGGAGATTTGTATTTCTCTTCGGATGGAAGACCTGGATTTGGTGGCTTTGACATATACAAAGCCGTGCTTACAAACGATGTTTTTACAGAAGTAGAACATTTAGAATCTAATATAAATTCATCTGCAGATGATTTTTCCATAACTTTTTCAAAGGACAATACATGGGGATTTTTTGCTTCTAATAGAGAAGGTGCTGACAATATATACAAATACATTCCTTTACCCAAGTTTCACCTCCTAAAAGGATTAGTTTTAGATAAAAAAACTGGAGAGGTCTTAGATAATGTGAAAGTAAAATTAGAGGAACTCTATGGAGATGTAAATTTTTCTATGACAGATATAAAGGGAGTTTACAACTTTAATAAGGAAATTGTAAAGGCACAAACTAATTATAAACTCACCTTTGAAGCAGATAATTACTTGACAAAAACTTGGAGTTTTTCAACTTTAGGAATTAGTGATTTGGAATTTAATTTATTGGGAAATGAATACGTACATTCTACAGATATAAATATATTTTTAGATCCTATAAATAGACCTATAGTATTACCCCGTATAGAATACGATTTCAACAGTTCTGAATTGAGAGAAGATTCTAAGAGAGAATTAAATTCTCTAGTGGATGTTTTAATGGAAAATCACCTATTAGTAATAGAATTACGATCTCATACTGATCATATTGGATCTCATGAAGATAATATTAGATTATCAGATCAAAGGGCTAAAAAGTGTGTAGAATATTTAGTTTCCAAAGGTGTGGAGAAAAGAAGGTTGAGTTATAAGGGTATGGGTGAGACAGAACCCTTTGTAATACCTAAAAATAATGAAAGTTCATTTGATTATAAAACTGTTTTAACAGAAGATTTTATAAAAAAACTAGACAGAGAAAAGGAGCAAGAGGCACGTCAGTACAATAGGAGAACTGATTTTAAGGTTTTGGGAAAAATAAGGATAGAAGATTTATCGACTTATGATAAAGACAACACAGCCACAGCTGCTTTTGCTATAGATACTGTAAAGATCGATACATCTGAGGTAGAGTTTAAAGAAAAGCCTGAAGATATTTTATATTACACTTTAAGTAGTGAAGAGGAGAATTTAAGATCTGTTGCAGATAAATTCAATATTTCTGTTGCAGAGCTAAAAAAATTAAATGGCGGGCTGAGTGCTCTCAGGACTTTTGTAGGGTTAAAATTAAAAGTTAGTCTGACGGCTGATTATACAGACTTTGATGAGAAAAATTATAGGCTACAGCGTAGAGATATATCTTGGCAGAGGATATCTGTAAGTTTAAATATCACCGAAGATAAACTCAGAAATCTAAATCCAGACATAGAAGATAAAGATTTAAAAAATGGGCTGTTAATAAAGATCAAAGAGTAGTTAGATATTTCTATTTATTTGAGAAACTATCGACACTATCCCTTAAAGTATGTAAAGACACATGGGAAGAGTACATCTACAGAATGTTAGTTAGGACCAAGCAACCTGGCATCAAAGTTAGTTTCCAAAACAAACAGAAATTTTGGGAAAATAGAACCATTAGACCAGACCTAATCATAGTACATCAACAAGGCGGAAAGTCTGAGACCTATGTGGTTGATACTAAGTGGAAGGTATTAGATGCTAGTAATCCAAAACCTAGCGATGATGATTTAAAACAAATGTATGCCTACAACCTTTATTGGGGTGCAAATAAAAGTATGTTGTTATACCCAAACTCCGTAAATATTGAGGAAATCTTTGGTAGATATTGGAAAGGGAGGACAAACCCAGATGAAAACCAATGTAAAATAGGGTTTGTCAACGTTCTGAATGATTCAAATTCCTTGAATATGAATATCGGGTCAGATGTGCTACACAAATTGATAGAGAATTATAATAACTAAACAATGGGTAAAATAGTCACTAAAATTAATTGTAAAAATGTTGCTCCACTATCTGAATTAAGCGGAACTATTAATTCTGGTTCTATGAAGATTGGAGTATTCGCAAATAATGGCAGCGGAAAAACATTTCTTAGCAGGCTCTTTAGATTGACTGAGCAAATTAAAACAGCCGAATTAGGTGAAGATGATCACTCTCAAACAGATAAAATTATTTCAATAGGTTCAAACAGTTCCCAGTTTTCATTCTCTATTACGAATAACAAAGGTGAAACCGTTGAAGATTTTTCAATTGAATTAAAAAGAGGAGAGAAACCTGAAATCTCAAATACTAACTACTTGTACCATACTTTTAATCAAGACTACGTAGAGCAGAATATCAGTTCTAAAGATTTTGATAAAGATGGACAGATTGATGGGTTTATACTGGGGGAAGCTAATATCAATCTTCATGATGAAGAGGAAAAGTTAAATGCAATTGAGAAAGAAAGTAACGCAATTGCTGATGAACTTAGGAATAGTATTAGCAGTTATATTTCCGAAAAAATAGCCCCAATAAAGGATATTACGCGGCTTACAGAGTATCGAATACTTAATTACGATACTATTCTCAAAGAATTTAATTCAGACAGTCACAAGGTAGAGAAATCGTTTGATGAATATAAAATTGATTACGATAAAATTAAATCTGTTCCAGATACCCTCGAAAACATCGATATGGTTGACGAAATGAAGATTGATGTCGATTTAATTAAGACTATAGTTCAAAAAAATTCTGAAGAATTCTCACTCAGTACTCTTGCAGAGGATTTTAAACTAAAATTAAAAGGAAAACAAGGCTTTATTGAAGGCGGTATGAAATTGCTTAACGACCCTGATTCCAACAAAAGGTGTCCATTTTGCGAACAAGACCTGGAAAGCGAAGCATTAAAATTAATTGATGACTATACAACGTATTTAAACGATAGCGAGGCAAAAACTATTAAAATGTTCTCCCAATACAATGAGCAATTGACTGAATACATTAATACTCTTACAAATATTGAGAACGAGAACAATAAGCGGATTTTAAAATTTAATAATTATAAGGAGAAATATATACCATCAATGGAAGAAGTTTCTCTTGAATCTTTCAAAAATTCATCTCTTTTGGACTTAATGGGTGTGTTGATTGAGAATAACAAGAAGAAAATATCGGGAATTAATAAACCTGTGATAGTTGAGAATGAATATTTAACCAAACTGAAAGAGGAATTGTTAAAATTAAATGGCGTTATCAAGGATAACAATGAGAAAATCACAACTATAAATAAGAAGAAGGATGAAATAGGTAAAGAGAGTAAGGATACTAGAAAAAATATGTGTAAGAGTGCCTTCCGTGAATTGGCTAGTACTCATAAGGAGAGTTTGGAGAATGTACTGAAATTGAAGAACGATTGGACTAAGTTGAATTCAGAAATAACCAAAAACAAAGAGAAGCAAAAGATCAGTAAGCGAACCCAGGTTGCAGATACAATCCGCACAGTATTGAAGTGTTTTTTCGCAGATAAATATCAGCTTGACGAAAATACTTTTAGACTCATTTTCAATAAAAACCTACTTGAAAAGAACCAAGCAAAGGATGTTTTGAGCGAAGGCGAGAAAAACATAGTTGCATTTGCTTACTATATGGGAGACTCCCACTTGAAGATATCTAAGGAGGATGAGTATAAGAATTTGTTTTTGATAATTGATGACCCGATATCAAGTATGGATTTCTATCACGTTTACAAATTATGCGAGGTTATTCGTAATGTAAAAAAGTTTCTGGATAAAATCAACCATGAACGTTTTATTATTTTTACTCACAATAATGATTTTATGCGAATTTTAATTACTAGTAAAATCATTGATAAAAAGCTTTTACTTCGAAATAATAAGCTTAAGGATTTTAATTCAAGCTTAACAGTGCCATATATTCATCATCTGATGGACGTTTACTCAATAGCAAGTAAGAAATCTTTGCCAACACACACTACTGGTAACTCAATTCGTCACATAATAGAAACACTGACGAGATTTGACAAGGTTGATATTTCGGATGAAAGTATAGCTAATTATATCAATGATAATTTGCCAAAAGATAAAAAATCATACACTTTGATTAATGATTTGTCTCATGGTGGTTGGAGAACTGAACAAGCCCCCATTACTGAGGAAGATTATGTTGAAGTTTGCAAGACAATAACCGAACATATCAATTCTCAGTTCCCTGGTCAAATAGAGTATTGTAAAAAGAAAATTGAAGAAAATTAATTCATTTCAGATTTAAGAAGTAAAAACAGTATACGAATACTTAATAGCTTATTCATCCGCAAAGTCTGTAATCGAAAACGTGGATAATTTTGGTGCTGAAGTAGCAAAAAAACTTTTAAATCAAATGGAATCGCTTGAAAAAGAAGATGTCATTGACTGGGAGATTGTTTGTGGAAAGTTGGGAAGAAATGATGTCTTCGCAGTGATGGATAGACTCAAGGATGAGATGAGATACGATGAAGAGACACTATCCCTTAAAGTGTATAAATAAGAAATGACATATTTTGACACTATCCCTTAAAGTGTGTAAATAAAAAATGACATATTTTTTTGTTTTTATTCATAGTCGAAATTTTTCGTTAAAAATAGTTAAAAATTGATTCGACTAAATCGGTCTCAAAAGCATCGAAAAAGATTCCAATAACTACACTAGAAACCTCTTAAATCCCAATAAATTTAAAGGATTCAAGTGATTTTATTAATCGAACTCAGGTTACGAGGGCTTTGCCATAAATCAAAGTACAATAGAAAGATAGAACGCAACCATCATCTTGAAAGGCACAAGAATATAATGCGTAATAGGCTCAAGAGTAATGAAGGTCAAAATAGACGTAAAAAAAGAACATCAGATGTAGAACCCGTCTTCGGACATATCAAATCAAACCGAAACTTCAAGAGATTTACACATAAAGGGATTAAAAAAGCAGAATTAGAATTTGGATTACATGCTTTGGCTCACAATCTTCGAAAAAAGGTCTCATAAAAAGGACCTTCCTTTTAAAAGGAAAGTAAAATGTAGTACTAAATACCAAAAATTAAAAAACCGCTTCATTTCATTAATGAGACGGTTTCTTTTTTTTGTTTTATCTGATTTACTTACTGCGTTCAAATCACTTTATTGCATTTCCTCTATTGGATTAAATTTTGGATTATTTTTTTAAACTCATTACCATTTAATGACCATTCTATTGTATCTTCTTTAAAACCTTCTCTCTCATAAGGAGTAATTTTAATATTAACTGACAAATTCGTTGTATTTAAAAAATATTCCGTTTTCGTTTTCCCCGTTCTATTTATCATTATACCATTATCTAATGGATTTAATGAAATAATTTTTGAAAGTGAATATTCAATAGATTCAGCTCTACCAGAGAAAATTAATCTTTTACTAGTTAATGTTAAAATTCCACTATCTAATTGGGTTACTTTTTGTTCTACACCACCTTCAAACTGTCCAAAATTATATGATACTCCTTTCGTTAACCTAATTGAAAAACCTCGAGTATTACCTTTTATTTTCACACTTTTTTCCTCACAATATGAAATACCTGGAATATCAAAAATTAAAACTTCTCCTTTCTTTAATAATACATTACTATTAAATGAACTTGAATGTTTACCTTCAATAAATGATGCAATTAAATTATTATAACTTATTTCAAGAACATCATCAGGAATAATATTATGCTTTTTTCCTCTTAAAAAATCAAATAAACCCATAATTTCTTTTTCAAGAACATCATCAGTAACAACATTATACTTTCTTAAAAAATCGAATAAACCCATATTTTTTTTCAAACTTCCAAATTAAAGACACTATCGCGTAAAGTGTGTAACTAAAAAATGACATATTTTTTTGTTTTTATTCATAGTCGAAATTTTTCGTCAAAAATAGTTAAAAATTGATTCAGGATTATTCCCCAATTCAGTATGGGTTTGGACCATTTTTTTGTAGCCTCCCTCAGAGCTAAAAAAGTAGATTTCATAACAGCATCATCAGTTGGGAATGACAATTTGTTTTTGGTATACTTCCTGATTTTTCCATTGAGGTTTTCAATCAAGTTGGTCGTGTAAATAGACACTATTACAAACTATGTAAATATATCATCAGAGTTATAATTTTATCATGATTAATTTTAAGGACTCTCCCTATATCTTTTGGATTTCTATTAAAGTAATCTTCTAAGTTTTTCCCCGAATTACCCAATACTTTATCATCGACTGTAACTTTTTTATCCCCTTGCATTTCAAATATTTCTGTTTTTAAATTATCTATTGTTTTCTCTAAGTTTTTTTCTGTTTTCACCGTGAAATTTTTATCAAAAATCACAACAGAATCATTTTTAAATACTTTTAAACTTAATTTTCTTTTTGTACCTCTTAATTTTCGGTTTTCTTTTGCTTTATAACCATTAAAACCCCAATCGGGACCGTTATGTATTTTATGGATATCATCTGTAAATATTGCCCATAAGGGTTTGTTAATATAGTCATTTACCTCGATAAATTTGCCTTTTACTACGCTATTTGAATTCTCTACAAAATTCTCTGCGGAATCTATGGAATAACTATCTGTGACTTCTTTTTTGCCTATTATTCTTCTTGATGAATAATTATTATGGGGCAGGAAAACTATATGCAGCCTGTTTTTATAATAGGTGCCTATATTTCTACTGAGATAAAAAAAAGATCCAATTGTTTTTATTCCATCTACAGCTTTTATTTCTACTGTTAGACTGTCTTGTCTATTAAAATCTAGATTTAATAATACAAAGCTCAAATGATAAAAATATTCAGGTTCTTCTAATGCACATCCTATCCCTATTGGTTCTTCACGATTTGGGATTTTATGATTATCGGCGCAACTCTTGGCAACAAAAGCAATTATAAACATTATGAGTACAACACTTATTGACTTTATTAAGTATTTCATTTTCTTGCATTTTTATAAAATATAACCACTATCAGGCTCGTTAAAATAATAGTAACTTAATTAACAGCCAATATCATCTTTATTCTCTTGAACTAAAATAGACAAAATAATTTCAATATAGCCTTAATAAAAAATAAGGCATTGATGACTAGATGGCACTTTGGATATGCTTTTTTTAGAAATAAATTGAATCCTTAAAGAGAGATAACACCTTATCTTTTTCAGATATAATTAAATCTTCATTATTTAATTTGTTATTTTCTAAATTCCAATCTATAGAAAGATCAGAATCGTTCCATATTATTCCTCTTTCGTTTTGAGGTTGATAAAAATCAGTGCATTTATACAATACTTCTGTATCGTCTTGTAATGACAAAAAACCATGAGCAAAATATTCGGGAATATATAACATTCTGTTATTTTCTTTGGATAGTAAAAATTTATAGTGTTTCCCAAAAAAGGGACTGCTTTTTTTCATGTTCACGACGACATCTAATATAGATCCTCTCATGACTTTGATTAATTTTCCTTGAGGATTAGGACATTGAAAATGCAATCCTCTCAAAACCCCTCTTTTAGATTTTGAATAGTTGTCCTGGACAAAGTCTACTTCTAGACCTATATCTTTTAATTTTTTCTTATTGTAAATTTCTGTAAACAAGCCTCTATCATCTCTAAATACATGGGAATGTTCTAACAGAATCAAACCGTCATTATTTGTAATTGTCATTTTATAATTTTAAACCTAATGTCAAAGTTTTTTGGGAACGTCTTTTTTTGAACAAAAATATTTAATTTAGCGGACTGAAATGGACGTTAATAACGAGATAACTTTACTATGAAGATAATTATCTCTCCAGCTAAAAGCATGGATTCAGAGACTTCTGTGCCTATAAAAAAGTTTTCAAATATTTTCTTCGAAAAAGAATCATCAGTCCTAAATTCTATACTCAAAAAAAAATCTGTCGATGATTTATCTAGTTTGATGAATATTTCCAAAGAATTAGCAGAGTTAAATTGGGATCGTAATCACAGTTGGGAATTTCCATTTTCTCAAGAAACACATAGACAGGCTATATATACTTTTAACGGTCCTGTTTTTAAAAGCATCAACCCATATCAATTAGAATCCATTGATTATTTACAAGAAAATTTATTGATACTATCTGGATTATATGGCATTTTAAAACCTTTGGATTTGATTCATCCATATAGATTGGAGATGGGCACTAAACTTTCAGGAGAAAACTTTAAAAATCTATACGATTTTTGGCAAGAAAAAGTTTCGTGTTTTATAAAAGATCTAACTCATAAAGAAGAAATAATCCTCAATTTAGCGAGTGAAGAGTACTTCAAAGTAATAAATAGTAAAATTTTGTCGAGAAAAATTATCACACCAATATTCAAAGAATTAAAGAACGGAAAATTAAAAACCATCCCAATATATTCTAAGATGGCCAGAGGATTTATGGTCAGATTCGCATGGGAAAACCAAATAAAAGATATAGAACAAATAAAGTTGTTTAAAACAGATGGATATACTTTTGATGAAAATTTATCCAACGATAGGAAAATTGTCTTTATCCGATGATAATATTTAGGTTCTTGTGGAGAATTTGGTATTGGATAGTTACAATTACTGTTACAATCTTTACTGCTCCTTTCTGTTTTATATCTCTATTTTATCCTCCTTTGTTAGCTAGAACAGCCAGAGGCTGGGCCCGCCTAATATTGATGTTAATGGGATTTATAATGAGAAAACATGGCGCTTTCCCAAAGGATGACCAACCGTATATAATAGTTTCTAATCATTCATCAGAATTGGATATATACATGATTCTATTGCTAAATCCTAAACAGACTCTATTTATAGCAAAAGCAGAATTAGGGAAACTGCCCATATTTGGGATATTGGCAAAACGCACAATGATTTTAGTAGATAGAAAAAAATTGCACAGCCGAAAAAAAAGCTATATGAAATCCATGGAAACTATTAAGAATGGAAAATCCATATGCATATTTCCAGAGGGACATATCCCAGATGATTATGACCTCCTTTTAGATAGATTCAAAGATGGAGCTTTTAGTCTTTCGGTAGAGACGAACTCTATGATAGTTCCAGTTGTATTTCCCGATAATAAAAAGAAGTTCCCCTTTATATGGTCAAAGGGATCCCCTGGAATTTTAAATGCACACATTTACGAACCTAGAACAGGATCAGACAGAACGGAATTAAAAAACGATATATTCTGCCTTATAAAAGGAGAATTAGAACGATTACAACCTAAATAGGAAACTAATGAAAGTAAGTATTGACAAAATAGATAAGCTAGCCAAGCTAGCAAAATTGCATTTTAATGAAGAGGAGAAACAAATCATGTTAGATAATCTGAATAATATGGTGTCGTTCATAGATTGTTTAAATGAGGTAAACACTGATAACGTCGAACCTTTAGTATATATAAATCAAAATACTAATGTTTTTAGAGAGGATAGTCCAAGAGATTGGATAAATCAAGAAGAAGCTCTAAAAAATGCCCCTGAAAAAGACGGTAATTACTTTAGGTTACCAAAATTTATGTAATAAATGATAAATAGAATTTTTAATATAAAATATTAACTTTGCGCGCCTTAAGCGAAAAAAAATAAAAAAATGGCAGATAATATCGGAAAGATAACACAAATAATAGGTCCCGTTGTAGATGTTAGTTTTGAAACAAGTCAAAACGGACTGCCTAAAATCTACGACGCCCTTGAAATAACAAAGGACAATGGAGACAAGGTAATCTTAGAGGTTCAGCAACATATAGGTGAAAATACTGTTAGGTGCATTTCTATGGAATCTACAGATGGATTCAGCAGAGGACAGAGTGTTCTATCTACAGGAGCGCCGATTAAAATGCCTATAGGCGAAGAGGTAAACGGCCGTCTATTTAATGTTGTGGGTGATGCCATAGATGGGTTAGGTGATATCAAAAAAGACAATGGCTTACCTATACATAGACCAGCTCCTAAGTTTGAAGATCTCTCTACTGCCTCTGAAGTTCTGTATACTGGTATTAAAGTTATAGATCTGATAGAGCCTTATGCAAAGGGAGGAAAAATAGGTCTTTTTGGGGGAGCAGGTGTAGGAAAGACAGTTCTTATTCAAGAACTTATAAATAATATAGCAAAAGGACACGGTGGACTTTCCGTTTTCGCTGGTGTTGGAGAAAGGACTCGTGAAGGTAATGATCTTATGAGAGAGATGATAGAGTCTGGAATTGTGAAATATGGAGAAGAATTTGATAAATCTCTAAAAGAAGGAGACTGGGATCTATCCAAAGTAGATAAGGAACTCTTAAAAGAATCTAAGTCTGCTTTTGTATTTGGTCAGATGAATGAACCTCCAGGAGCGAGAGCTCGTGTGGCTCTATCTGGTCTTACTTTAGCCGAATATTACAGGGATGGTACCCTCGACGATGGTCAACAAGGTAGAAATGTACTGTTTTTCATAGATAATATATTTAGGTTCACTCAAGCGGGATCTGAGGTATCTGCCCTGTTGGGACGTATGCCTTCAGCTGTTGGATATCAGCCTACATTGGCTACGGAAATGGGTGCTATGCAAGAGAGGATAACATCCACAAAAAAGGGATCTATAACGTCTGTTCAAGCTGTATATGTTCCTGCTGACGATTTGACAGACCCAGCGCCAGCCACTACTTTCTCTCATCTAGATGCCACTACAGTACTATCGCGTAAAGTTGCCGAATTAGGAATCTACCCAGCTGTGGATCCATTGGATTCTACCTCTAGAATACTAAATGAAGAAACTGTAGGAAAGGAACATTATGAGTGTGCTCAAAGAGTGAAAAAGATCTTACAAAGACTAAAAGAGTTACAAGATATAATAGCTATCCTAGGAATGGATGAATTATCTGAAGAAGATAAATTAGTAGTTCATAGAGCCAGGAGAGTACAGAGATTTTTATCTCAGCCATTCCACGTAGCAGAACAATTCACAGGTTTAAAAGGGGCATTGGTAGATATAAAAGATACCATCAAAGGCTTTAATATGATTTTAGATGGGGAAATGGATAAATATCCTGAATCAGCTTTTAATTTAGTTGGAACCATTCAAGAAGCTATAGAAAAAGGAGAAAAGCTATTAAATGAACAATAGGAAATGCATATAGATATTGTTACACTTGATAAGATTATTTTCAGTGGGGAGGTTTGGTCTGTTACTGTGCCTGGGTCTAAAGGGATGTTTCAAATTTTGAAAAATCACGCTCCTATTATTTCTACTCTCGAAAAGGGGATTATAAAACTCATAGCTGATAAAGACAAAATCAAAAAGATCTCAAAAGGAGATATAGAGACTTATAATGAGGAAAATGGCTCCTTTATTTTGAAAATAAACAAAGGTGTTGTAGATGTAAACAATAATAAAATAACAGTTTTACTCAACTAATAATTTATTATAACTTCTGTTTACAGACAAATCAATTGACTATTTTATTTGGCCCACTAATAATTTAGTGGGAACGAAAAAAATATGTCATTTTTTATTTACACACTTTAAGGAGGGATAGTGTCATTATACTTTTGGTTTTAAACCTATTTCTATTCCTCTCTTTAATGCAAACTGGTATGAAGGTTCGTATTCATTGGGAATTTTTCCCTCTAGAATTGCCTCTCTTACGTCTCTTTTTATAATTCCTATCTCCTTACAAGGTTCTAAATCGAATAATTTCATAAGAGTATCTCCAGATATAGGAGGTTGGAAATTTCTTATCCTGTCTCTCTCTTCAACTTCTTTTATCTTATTTCTGACAACTTTAAAATTATTTCTATATAGGTTCAACTTGTGTACATTCTTTGTAGTTATGTCTGCTTCACAAAGGGTCATGAGATCATCTATCTCATCGCCGACATCGAATAATAAACGTCTTATAGCAGAATCTGTAACGCTATTCTCAGAAATAGATATAGGACGAGAACTCAACAGTACCATTTTTTGTACGTATTTCATATTGTCATTCAAAGGCATCTTTAAGCGCTTGAACAACTTATAAACCATTTTAGATCCGATAAATTCATGACTGTGAAAAGTCCATTTTCCATTTTCAAATTTTTTAGTCGAAGCCTTGCCTATATCGTGAAATAAAGCAGCCCACCTCAACCATATATTATCAGTATTTCTAGATATATTATCGACTACTTCAAAAGTGTGAAACATATTGTCTTTATGAGATTGTCCTTCTATTTTTTCTACTCCTTGCAAATTGGTCAATTCGGGAATTAGTATCTCTAAAAGACCTACTCTAAAAAGTAATTCAAAGCCTATTGAAGGTTTTTTTGACATTAATATCTTGCTGAGCTCATCTAAAATCCTCTCTTTAGAGACAATAGATATTCTGTTTTTATTCTTCCTTATAGAATCTAGAGAATCATCATCTATTTCAAAATTTAGCTGAGTAGCAAATCTAATTGCTCTAATCATACGTAAAGGATCATCAGAATAAGTGATATCTGGGTCTAGAGGAGTCTTTATGATTTTATCACTTATATCTTCTAATCCATTAAATGGATCTATGAGTAAGCCAAAATCTGGTTTATTAAGACTCAAGGCCAAAGCGTTTATAGTAAAGTCTCTCCTGTTTTGATCATCTTCCAAACAACCGCTCTCTACTGAGGGTTTTCTACTGTTTATATCATACGATTCTTTCCTAGCTCCTACAAATTCTATATCTAAACCATCGGATTGTATCATAGCCGTGCCAAAATTTTTGAAAATTCTCACCTTGGGTTTATTAGGTAATTTATCAGCTACCATATTGGCTAATTTTATTCCACTTCCTACCGTTACAATATCTATATCTTTTGGAATGTTTCGTCTTAAAACATAGTCTCTTACAAACCCTCCTATGACATAAGTTGGCATTTTCATCTCTTCGGCTATATCACTTATCACCCTGAAGATAGGTTTGTCTAGTATCGTATAATTATTACTGCCCTTGGTGTACATATTTATATAAAAATCTATTCTCTTATTATTTTAATTTCAGCGTTTTCAGATACTCTTATAATAGACGATGGCTTGATGCATTTATTATCTCTGTATAAATTTACACAATAGTCTACCTGATTTAAAATCTCAGAATCTATATCTTTAAAACTATTGGGATGTGCAAAGCCACTAATATTAGCAGAAGTAGATACTATTGGGCTGTTTAACATAGATATTAATCTATTACAAAATGTATTTCTAGTTAGTCTTATGGCAATAGTATTGTCTTTTGATACAATGCTTTTAGGTATCCCTCTTGGATTATCGTATATAATGGTTACTATTTTTTTACGATCATTTATGATTTCCAAAGCTGCTTTGGGGATATCTACAATCTTTTTGAGCATTTGCTCGCTATTGACTAATATGATCATGCTCTTAGCATAAAGCCTCTTTTTTACATCATATATCCTGTCTATAGCACTTTCATTTTTAGCATCGCAACCAAGACCCCAAATAGTGTCTGTAGGATACAGAACAACTCCACCTCTTTTCAATACCTCTACAGTCTTAGATAATTCTTTTATCATTTAATGTGTAACTTTTTTATACAGCAAAAACACTCATCTCCCAGTGATCATTAAGAGAAAAATGCATTTAACTATAAAAAATTGAAACTGAAGGGCAAAAGTAAAAAAATTATCCCCAATAAGATAAAGCTGTTTAGTGCTTTTTATAGGAAAGCTCTTGTAGAATTAACCCAGATTATTCACAGATATATTTCAATATTAGGCATAAAGTGCTAATTTTATTAGGGTTAACTAAAAAACAACGACTTTAGATAAAGTTCAAAAACGAGGAATAGAAATACATTATTTTATATAAGGAAAACTTCTGTTGAGTTAAATTTTTCATCATCAGAAATTAGTTCTGATGGATCTTTAATCATGCTTGAAACCTGAGTTAGATTAATAAAAACGCTTGGCCCTTTTTAATTTATTAATTTTATTGAAGTTTAAGATATTACTGGTGTGGTTATTGGAGTCCTTTTATATGCTTATGAGGTGATTTAATGGAAACTTGATACTTTTTGCACAAAAACATTTTATTTATCACAAACACAAATCTCTTTAATAGCTGTTAATTCAAGTCTTTTGATTGTTTTAAGTAAGCAAATTATTAATCAAACTCGGGTTAGTATGGAAGGATAAAAAGACGTTTTCTAAATGATATGAAATCAATATACAATTCCCCTACAAAACAATCAGCTGAGGCCAGCCCTAAATGACTTTGCAAAGACATGGAAATCCAAGTATTCCTATGCTGTTAAAAGCTGGCGAGATAACTGGGAGGAATTATCTGCTTTTTATGAATTTCCCGTAGAAATCAGGAAAATTATTTACACGACCAACTTGATTGAAAACCTCAATGGAAAAATCAGAAAGTATACCAAAAACAGATTGTCATTCCCAACTGATGCTGCTGTTATAAAATCTATTTTCTTATCTCTGAGAGAGGCTACAAAAAAAATGGCCCAAACCCATACCAAATTGGGAAATAATTTTGAATCAATTTTTAACTATTCTTAACAAAAGAGTTCGACTATGAATAAAAACAAAAAAATGTCATTTTCTATTTACACACTTTTCAGGATAGTCTCGAGTAAATAACTATTCAACACAACTTATCAATCGAACTCTATAATAGATTCTGAAATTTCCCATTTATTTCTCTGCTATGATAGAAATCGAACTCATATGGGGTTTATACTTAAAAAATAGTTTTCTCATTGCTAAAATTCTCTTCCTCTCCAAGGGATGAGATAGAACGTTTATTAGTATCTTGAGAGTATTAAAAACACCTTCATCAGCAATAACTCTTCTAATTTCTAACAATCGCATAGGTTGTCTATAAATTTTCTTGATTTTAAAGCCCTCTTTTACAAGTATATTTACCCACTCATTTTCTGTCAATGGTCTTGCATTTACTTTAATCTCTTTTGAAAGAGCTAATCGTATTTTCTTCTTATGGTCATCTGGGATTTCATTAGGCACTAATTCTAATTCGTGAATACCATATAGACCACCTTTTTTTAGTATCCTGTATGCCTCTTTTATAATATCTGATTTTTGGTTATCAGACTGCATAGTTAACATAGCTTCTCCATATACTTGAGTAGCAACTTCATCACTTAGAGATGTTTTATTTGCATTGGCAATTACAATTTTTACATTGGAAGATCCAATCTTTTTTTCAAGTGAGTTGGCTACATCTTCTATCATCTCTATCCCAGTATACATAGAAGGTTTATATTCGAGTGCTAATAGAGCTGTCAACCCTAATCCTGGAGCAAATTCTACTACCGAACTCTTGGGATTAATATCTATATTTTCAATTAACCATCGTGTTAGTTCTTTTCCCCCAGGACGTAAAACTCTTTTGCCCATCTTAGCCAGAACCCAATGACCTTGACTAGATTCTGATATTGTATCAGTCATTTTGTATTGAAATAATTATTAAAATATCTTTTTTGTTTATGAAAAGGCTGTTTAAAACAGTAGTTTATTAATTATCTTAGACTCACTCAATGTTAATCCCAGCATCAGCTTTTGCACTTTCATAAGCAGTTCTAGCATCATCAACTTTTTTAAGAGCATTAGCAGTCTCTTTAGAGGCATCAGCGGCAATTTTAGCATCATTCTTAGCAGCGGGAAACATATAAGTAAGACCAGTGATAACCATATTAGAATTAGTTTCAGCTTTATCGCCAATAATCCCCTTAGCGATAATAAAAGCTGGAGAATTTCTAAAAAATTTAACAGTTTCTAGGGCATCATTAGCAGCAGCCTCAGCAGCCTCAGCAGCCTCAAAAGCGGCTTCAGAATTAGTGGCATTAACAGCTTCAGTAGAAGTATTAGCAAGATCAGCAGCACTAGAAGCAGCTTGAGAAACCTTTGTAAGCTTTCTGATAATCGTACCAATCATAATAGCAGGAGGAGTAAATGACCAGAATTTTTTCTTAATATCAGTAGCAGTAGCTAATATAGTATCAGTAAATTCTTTAGCTGTAATTGCGCTGTTCTTAGCAGTCTCAGCAGCAGCTTTAGCAATAACATTCTTAGCAGCAGCCTCAGCGACAGCTTCATCAAAAACGCGTTTAGTAGCCTTAACTTTTGCAAAGACAATATTTTCCCTATATATAGTTGCCTTATATGTTCTTATAAATTTCTTTCCGTATACTGTGTAAGTGATAGGAAGATCAGCTTCATAAATACGTGATTCCTCATCAGAGAATCCTTTCTTTTTAAAATTAGCTGTAGTTGGGGTGACAATAGACAGATGTTTATTATTTGTTGTAGTCACAGCCACAGAAATGTCTAAACTAAAAGAATCTTCAGAAAAACTATTTTCCAGATCTGCATTCGTCAATGAACCAAATACTATTGTCTCATCTAAGTCGTTGACAACAGGATTAATAGCTTCAGATTCTAAGCCTTTCAAAGTATTAGCTGTAATAATAGTTTTAGAAACATCAATGCCGCTTGGAGCACTAATAGCGATAACTCTATATTTATGTACAGATTTATCTCTACTTGTAATGGTGTATTCTTGCCCTGAATTATGAATGTCTATATCAGCACCATTTTTAACAATATTGGCTAATTCTACAGCTTCCCCAGTGGGAGGTGATATAGTACCTTCAGAAACAGTAATCTTAGGTATAAAAGTTGTAGTTCCAGGATTAAGTCCGTGAGGTAATAACAGAACATAAAATTTTGAATTTTCAAAAGTTACCTCTTGTGCTACTACATCTGTATTCCCTATTTTATCAGGGTTTTGAGAAACTAACAGTTTAAATTCAGTTATTAAACTCTTATTAGAGGTTGTTTTATCTGTTGGTTTATCGGTAATATATTTTTCTTTTATGCAAGAAAATGTAATACTTACAAGAAGTACTCCTAAAATGAGTTTACTAAAGTTTGAATACATGATCATTTATTTATAAAATTTAATTTTGGTCTCGTTACCTTCTCCTCGATTAGGAAGGAAAATTAAAGGCAAAAATGAAGCACAAATGTATCTATTTTTATTAAGTTTAAATAAAAATAAATAACTAAAAAAACAGTTTTTAAGAAAGTTAGATATTAATCATACCTATATCCATTGATTTTACTACGGTTAAAGAGAATTGAAGTTGTAATCATATTGAAACCTGAGTTCGATTAATAAAGACGCTTAAATCCTTTGATTTTATTCGGATTTAAGGAAATAGCCCTTTAATTTTGGGCTCTTTTTGTATGCTTATGAGGCCGACTTAGTCGAAATCTAACAATTCTTGCACTAAAACATTCTATTTATCACAAACACAAACCTCTTTAATCTCAGTTAATTAAAGGGTTTTAAGTGCTTTAATTAAGTAAATTATTAATCGAACTCAGGTTTATAGAAAACATGTCAACTTTTCAATAATAAATAGTTTCGTAAATATTTTAAAATAGCGAAAACAAGAGTTAGTATGTCCCTCATCAGACTCAGTTAATTAAAGTTTTCCAAGTGTTTTTGCTAATCAATTTATTAATTGAAATCAGATCAATAAATTTCATTTACAACAGCACATAATTCATATTGCTACTATTTTAGAACAAGGAAAATATACTAATATTGCACTCTTCAAATCAATATTGTAAGTTTTCAAATGAAAAAATCAAAACTAATATTAATATCCTTGATTAGCTTAAGAGTTATAGCTCAGCACGATAACACAGATGATATCACCTCTAAAAGAGATACTATAGAATTTATAAAATCAATGGACTTAAGTGAAATAATCCTTACTTCAGACAAAAAATATAAAAAAGTAACCCATAGTACTGTGCCTGTTACACTTATAAGCAGGGGTCAGTTAAAAAATGCAGGTGATGGACAGTTAATAAATATATTAGGATCTACAATGGGTATAAATATTGATTCATCAGATGGCGATACTCCAAAACTTCAATTACAAGGCCTAGATCAAGAATATACTTTGATGCTGGTAAATGGAGTGCAAATTTTAAGCAAAAATGTAGATGACTATCCAGATTTAAACGAGATTGTAGATATTGACAATATAAAACAAATAGAAATAATAAAAGGATCTGCATCTAGTGAATATGGATCACAAGCAGTGGCAGGAGTCATAAATATAATTACAAAACCCATATTAGAAAACAAATTATCTGGATCTTTTAGATATACTAAATTCAATGACTTAGGTGGAAGTTTACATACACAATACTGCAGTGATAACAAATGGAATATCAGTACAGATATTGGCTTCTCTAAAAATCTTCCCTATTTCCCTTACATAAATTCTGAACAAAATAGTGTAAAAAAAAAAGATCTTTATAGTAAATTTAGATTTGCAAGTGTATTTTCAAGCCAAAATACTCCTGATTTAAAAACTTATACAAGTTCTAGGTTAAATTTTAAACGTAAAAGTTACTATTCAGAGGTTTCAAACCAAAATAGTTATTCCGATCTATTAAATTTTAATTTAGCACCTACAATTACCTATGATGTTAGCGAACGATTATCTACTAAATTGAGTATATTTTCAAGTATTCATAGCTATAAACAAACTAAAAAAGGTAAACTCGCTGAATATTCACAAGGATCCTTGGAAGGGGAATATATATTGGAGCATAAATTAAGCAATGGAGATAAAATGGTTTATGGAATTGGAAATAACTTTGAAGAGGTTCTAAAATTAGATAATAGGACTATAGACCCTATTCCTGAACGGGAATATGAATATATGCATGCATATGCACGTAAACACAATGTTAAATTTTACGCTGGCCGTGTTTCACCAAGACTAGTAAGTCACAAAAAAAAAGATTATAAAGACCCTGTATATTTTTACGATTTTTATTCATATGGGCAATACTCTGCAAAGTTTTTTGAAAAATTAGAGGTAGTGTTAGGTCTTAGATTTAATTTTAGTTTAAATAGCGGGACCGGTGTCGGTGTAAATCTTGATCCTAAGGCCTCATTTAAATACGATATCACAGATTATATCGACATAAAAGTATCTGTAGCAAAAGGCATTAGAACTCCTAATTTAAAACACTACTACGTACTGTCAGAAGATGATTCCTCTAATATACTTTTAGGAAGTGAACGCCTAGGACAAGAAGCATTCTCAAAATATCTAGACTACCGTGTAAGCGAAGAAGTCAGGGATTATTTTAATAAGTATAACGTACCTGTTGTAGGTCTTGGTGATACCGAAATCGATTATAAATATTGGAAAATATATGCTTCGATACTAATACCTGAAAGTTCAATAGGAACAAATATAGAATTAACTTACAAGCCTATAGACGCAATAGATCTGAAATTAGAACTGTTTAGAAATGATATAGAAAATATGATAGAAAAAGCTAACCTATTTCGTTTTCATATAGGCAGTTATGTGAAAACTTATGTTAATATAGGTTCAGTATTTACCCAAGGTATAGCACTTAGTTCTAACTATGAGATTAATGATAATATATCATTATCTATAGGTTGCCAATACTTGGAAGCTAAGGATAAAGTAGTTTTAGAAGATATAAGGGCTGGAAAAATATTTTCAAAAAAGAGTAAATCTGATAAAAACAAAATTGTGGTAAAAGAAAGTGATTACGGAGGATTAGAAAATAGACCTAAATACAGTGGAAATATTAAATTATTTTTAAATGATATATTGGAGGGTATATCTACTAATATTTCATTTCAGTACAAAGGAAGAATGGGGGTTAATAGCCATTTTAATCACAATGAAATAATAGACAGCGAAGAAGAATATTCAAAGCCTACATATGTGGTAGACATGGGGCTTACAAAAAGATTCCTAGAGGATAGATTAAAATTTATATTAGAAATAGATAATGTGTTTAATCAAACACCATCAACAGAATATTATACTCTTAAATCCTCTCGTCCAAGAAGTTATAACATAACTCTGAGATATGAAATATTATAGGCTGATCAATAAAAAAGAAGATGATCAAATCCTTAGGCATAGGATATTTTTAAGTTAGAGCATAACCATTATAAACCTGAGTTCGATTAATAAAGACGCTTGAATCCTTTGATTTTATTCGGATTTAAGGAAATACCCTTTAGTTTTGGGCTCTTTTTGTATGCTTATGATGTCGATTTAGTCGGAATTTAAGAATTCTTGCACTAAAACATTCTATTTATCACAAACACGAACCTCTTTAATGCCAGTTAATTAAAGGTTTTTAACCTGGATTATTCATGGTTTGTATTTAAATTTGAATATAAAGTGTTATTTTTAAAGGGTTTCAACCAAAAATAACCACTTTAGATATAGCCCAAAAATGAAGAATAAAAACACATTATTTTATAGAGGGAAAACTTCTGTTGAATTAAATTTTTCATCATCAGAAATTAGCTCTGATGGATCTTTAATCATGCTTGAAAAACTAGAACGAGATCATAGATTGATTAACCTGGATTATTCATGGTTATATTTCAATATTGTGCATAAAGTGTTACTTTTAAAGGGTTTCAACCAAAAATAACCACTTTAGATATAGTCCAAAAATGAGGAATAAAAATACATTGTTTATAACCTGAGTTAGATTGGTAATTACTCAGAAATACTGAGTAAAACAATATTTTTAACTTGAAAAATTCATATGACTATGAATAATCCGGGTTAATATGACTGTGAATAATCCAGGTTAATTATTACAGTAAATTTTTGCCTGATACTCGAGACTCTAGATTTATTATTTATAGCATAGAGCATCAGTTAAAGCAAAGGGTTTATATGATCATGTTAGGCTATGAAGACGCCAATGATGTTAATCATTTACAGAACGATCCTTTATTTAAAGATGTTCTTCAAGGTGATTTGGCTTCTCAACCTACTATATCAAGATTTGAGAATAGCTTTGATAAACGGGCTGTTTTTAAGTTTTGTAATGCGTGGTTAGACAAATATATTTCAAGTTTATCTAATCGCAAGAGAATAGTTATTGATGTAGATTCAACCGATGATCCAACTCATGGCAGTCAACAATTGTCAATGTTTAACGGTTATTATGGGTCTATTCATGTACAATGAACTATTTTTTTCATGATGGAGATACAGGGCAGATTATTCTTCCTGTACTCCGCCCAGGAAACAGTTATTCTAATAAATGGTATGTAAGTATTTTAAAGCGAATAATTATCAAAATACGTAAGAGGTACCCAGAGATGGAAATAATTATTAGAAGTGATAGCGGCTTTAGTTGCGCCGCCTTTTACCAATTAGTAGATGATTTTAATTTACTATATGTGACAGGCATAGCGAGTAATGAAGTTTTAAAAAGAAAGGTATTTCGGTCAAAAAATGCTGTAAAAAAATTGTATTTGGATCAGGGAGAGAAGCACCAACATTTTATGAAATTCACTTACAAAGCCAAGAGTTGGCACAAGCCTCAACAGTGCTATTCTAAAGTTGAGAGTACAGGATTAGGGATGAATATAAGGCATTTTTCTAGTAATCTTCCCCAAAAGGATGCTAGAAAAATTTACTTTGACTTTTATGTTAAAAGAGGTGATTCAAGTGAAAATAGAATAAAAGAAGTTAAAATATGTGTTTTTCTGACCGTTTGTCAAATCATAGTTTTTTTGCTAGCTTTTTTAGACTTATGATAAGTAGTCTTGCCTATGAAATGTTTTTATTACTGAAACAGAAGATAAAGAAAACAAGATTTGAAGTAGCTAAAAAATGGTTAATCAGTTCAATTAGAACTTATCTTTTGAAGGTAGGAGCAACGATTAAAATTACCAAAAGACGAATCTATTACCAGCTATCTAAATATTTTGTTTACAAGGCTTTATTTCGGGAAATTATTACTCAGTAGCAGTTGTTTATTTGTGAAATGAACAACCTTGGGATAGTTACGTTCTGTCGTTAAAAAACCATGTAAAAACACTAAAAACCTGAGTTCGATTAATAAAATCACTTTAATCCTTTGATTTTATTAGGATTTAAGGAAATGCCCTTTTAGTTTTTGGCTCTTTTGTGTGTTTATGAGACTATTTGTGGAAATTTAACAATTTTCGCGCAAAAAACACTCAATTTATCACAAATACGAGTCTCTTTAATCCCAGTTAATTCAAGACTTTTGACCGTTTTAATTAAGCAAATTATTAATCGAACTCAGGTTTGAATATTTCTGTGCAAAAAGTATCAAATTTCCACTAAGTCGCTTCATAAGTATTCAAATAATCGCACTAATAATCCATTAACCTCAATAAATAACCTCAATAAATTCAAGGGTTATAGAGTTTTTATTAATCGAACTCAGGTTATTAGATAAGTACACTGACTATTTGCTCATTCAATCCGATTATGAGATAGGAAAAAAAATATGTGAGGAAAAAAATCTACTATTTACAATCCCAAAAGCAAGAATTAATTAGAGATAGAGCAAAAGGGTTTTATCAAACCCGTACAGTATAGTTTCGGAATGCTCAAAGGCTTACCGAAATACTATAGATAATCACCTATCGAAGCCAAGGATAAAATAGTTGGGGTGATATTCCCTGAAAAATGGGCCTGCCAAAAAAGAAACTATCAAACCGCCCGAGTAAACCAAGCATTAGCACTTATTTGCAGCAATATCAATATTTTTAGAGAGAGAGAAAAAAAACACGCTACCAACTTTGGTAATATGTCCTCCCAAGTAGCCCGTAGGGGAATCGAACCCCTGTTACCAGGATGAAAACCTGGCGTCCTAACCCCTAGACGAACGGGCCATCATATCTTAAAATCCCTTAAGCAAGGGAAGACACATGAGCAGATAACTTAGATTTTAAGTTAGATGCTTTATTTTTGTGAATCACACTTTTTTTAGCGAGCTTGTCTACCAAGCTATGTACAACAGGTAATAGAGATAGTGCCTCCTCTTTTACCGTGGTAAGTCTTAGTTTTTTAATTATACTTCTAACGCTTTTATACTGCTGTTTGTTTCTCAGTCTCTTTGTCTCGTTAGACCTAATCCTCTTTAATGCAGATTTGTGATTTGCCATAAGTTTTAACAGAAAATTAACGCTGGTAAAATTAATACTATTTTTAAATATTCAGTCATTTTTTTTTACTTTTTGTAAAAAAGTATAATTGTTATAATTTCTACTTATTATAGAAAAGCAATTGGTGTACCCAATAGTAAAAGATACATACTCCAACTATTATAAAAATTACATTTGGTATGTTGCCCAAAATTGGAAGAATCTTAAAACTAGACTGAAAAAAACTCTGTATAATATCGAGAATATCGTTATTCATTGTATTTTACTTTAAAAAGTGGTTCGGCAAAGGTAGAGCATTTATATTATTCTCTCTCTATATATTACTTCGTATTTTTTTAAATAAGTCTGAACAAAAAACAAAATCTAAGATCGATTTATCATTAGTGTGTAGAATATCTGTTTTATTCCCTTCCCATTTTTTCATTCCATCTTTAAGAAAGATAATATTATCTCCTATTTGCATTATGGAATTCATATCGTGAGTATTTGCTACGGTGGTGATATTGTATTCTTTTGTAATCTTCTGGATTAATTCATCAATTACGATTGAAGTTCTAGGATCTAATCCCGAATTAGGTTCATCGAAAAATAAATATTTTGGTTTCATTACGATGGCTCTTGCAATGGCAACTCTCTTTTTCATTCCTCCTGATAATTCAGATGGATATTTATTTCCGATATTTTCTAGATTAACTTTTTTTAGGACTGTTTCAGCTATGTCTTCCATTTTTTCAATACTGTAATCAGTATACATCTTCAGGGGGAAGATAACATTTTCAACAACAGAATAAGAATCGAATAAAGCACTTCCCTGGAATACCATGCCTATTTCCATTCTCAAATTCTGTTTTTCCTTTATGTTTAAATCGTGAAAAGATCTTCCGTCATAGAAAACTTTGCCTTTATCGATTTCTGTCAACCCCAATAGACTTTTTATAAAGACAGTTTTTCCAGATCCACTTGAACCTAAAATGAAATTCACCTTTCCTCTCTCTAAACAAAGGGAAATGTCTTTTAAGACTTCTGTATCAGAAAAAGATTTACACAAATTTTCGACTAGTATCATTTCAATATAACTTTTGTAAGTAAGTAGTTTAATACTATGATGTGGACTATTGTCCAAACTACTGCCTTTGTACTGGCTCTACCTACTTCTAATGCCCCTCCATTTACGTAATATCCATAAAAAGACGGCACAGTTATTATGACAAAAGAGAAAAAGAGGGTTTTAGTAAAAGAGTATATTATCTGAAATGGTTTAAAATTCATCTGTACACCTATTAGATAATCTTCAGGTGAGAATGATCCTACAACAGCTCCAGCAATCCATCCTCCCAATACAGAAGTTATCATACTAATGGCTATTAGTAATGGAAAAAATGTGAGGCCAGCTATAATTTTAGGTAAAACCAACAAGTTTAGTGAGTTAACACCCATTACGTCTAAAGCGTCTATTTGTTCTGTTATGCGCATAGTGCCTATACTAGAGGCGATATAAGATCCTACTTTTCCAGCAAGGATAATAGAAATCATAGTAGGAGCAAATTCTAATATCACAGATTGACGAGTTGCTATTCCTATAAAGTATTTAGGAATAAAATGGTTGCTCAGTAAGTTGTAATTTGTCTGTATGGCTATTATAGCCCCCATAAATATGGATATGAAAATTACAATATTCAGCGAATTGATACATAAATCGGATATTTCCTTAAATATTAACTCTCTGAAAATAGACCATTTTTGATGTTTTTTTAAAACTCGTCCCAACATCTTAAAGTACAGTCCTATACTTGCTATTGATGAATATATAAATGTTTTTTGGAACATAAAATGATAATATTCAAAAAAATATCACTTCGCTCAAAGTGTCATATCCTTTTTAACTGATCTTTTACTGCTTTTATTTGTTCGGAAAATATTTTAGCCTTATCTAATTTTTTAACTTCTGCCAAAAGGTTTGTAGCTTCTCTTTTGCGTCTTTTAGATATCGCTATTGCTGCTAAGTTGAGCTTTGCCATTGCTCTATCGTGTTTCATTCCCAAGCCTATGGATAATGCTTTCTTTAGATACTTCTCCGATTGAGTCATAGATTTTTGACCTTCTATCAAGCCAAGCATGTAATAGTAATAGGCCTGTTGAGATCGTACTAAAGTCTTTTCAGGTGATTTTATTCTACTGAGCCACTTGCGAGATTTTTCTAATTTCTGTTTTTTTAAGTAGAAAAAAGCCATTATTATATTTTCATTTCTGAAATATAATAACAATACTAGCAGAGCTAGTATTATCAGCATAATCCCATTACCAATATTTCCTTTCATAAATTGAAATACCGACAATGTTAAAAAACATATGATTAGAAGTATTTTAATTACTCGATTTAGCACATTTAAATTTTTAAAATAATTAGTCTTTTATTTCCTCGTTTATATCGCTTTGTCCCTCGTTTATATCGCTTGGTTGATCATTTCCATTATCCTCATCATTGACTTTTGGCACTTTAGTAACAGATGCTATAACATCTTTTGATTTCAAGTTTAAAACTTTCACTCCTTGAGTATTTCTGCCCATTATCCTTATGTCTTCCACAGACATCCTAATTGTAATTCCCGATTTGCTTATTACTATTAGATCATTCTCATCATTGACATTTTTTATAGCTATCAAACCTCCTGTTTTATCAGTTATGGAAATAGTTTTAACGCCCTTTGCACCTCTGTTGGTAATTCTATAGTCTTCTACTTTAGATCGCTTTCCATACCCGTTTTCTGAAACCACTAATATTTCGGAATTCATATCTTCTACACAGACCATGCCTATAGCTTCATCCCCATCATCTTTTAGAGTTATACCCTTTACTCCCGAACTTGTTCGTCCACTAGCGCGAATTTTGGATTCGTCAAATATCACAGCCTTTCCAGATCTTCCTGCCAATACCACATGGCTTTTTCCATTTGTCAGTTGAGCCTCTAATAAGCGATCGTTATCTTGTATTGTTATCGCGTTTATCCCATTTTGTCTAGGACGTGAATACTTTTCTAGAGATGTCTTTTTTACGATCCCATTTTTAGTCACCATGATGACATAATGACTGTTTACGTATTCTTCATCTTTTAGATCATCAGTTCTTATAAAGGCTCTTATCTTATCATCAGGATCTATATTTATCAAATTTTGTATAGGTCTTCCCTTAGATGTTTTAGCCCCTTTTGGTATTTCGAATACCCTTAACCAGTGGCATCTACCTTTTTCTGTGAAAAACAATATATACTGGTGATTCGTAGCTATATAAACGTGTTCTAAGAAGTCTTCATCTCTAATAGACACTCCTTTTTGTCCTACGCCTCCTCGGTATTGTGTTCTATATTCAGTAAGTGGAGTTCTCTTTATATATCCTGCATGAGAGATAGTAACTACTACTTCTTCATCTGGAATCATATCTTCTACCTTGAAGATATTACTCGTGTATACTATATCACTTCTCCTCTGATCTCCATATTTTTCTTTTACTTCCTCTAGCTCCTCTTGTATTATAGCCTTTCTCAGTGACTCGTCCGATAATATGTTTTTAAGTCGCTCTAGTAGCTTGAGTAATTCTTCGTATTCATCCTTTATTTTAGCAGATTCTAAGTTGGTAAGCTTCTGCAGACGCATATCTAGGATAGACTTAGCTTGAATTTCAGATAGAGAAAAAGATTCCATAAGACTACTTCTAGCTGATTCTACACTCTTTGAAGATCTAATGAGTTTTATAACGGCATCTAAATTATCTAATGCTATTATCAGACCTGCTAGAATATGTGCTTTTTTTTCTGCTTGATCTAGTTCAAATTTAGTTCGTCTAACTACTACCTCATGTCTATGTTCCACAAAGTGAACTACTAAATCTTTTAAATTTAATAGCTTAGGACGACCATTTACTAGAGCTATATTATTTATGCTAAAAGAGGTCTGTAGAGCTGTGTACTTATACAAGTGGTTTAGTATCACCTCAGGTATAGCATTGTTTTTCAACACGTATACAATACGCATTCCATTTCTATCAGACTCATCTCTTATTGTTGAAATCCCCTCTATCTTCTTATCGTTTATTAAATCTGCTGTTTTTTTGATCATCTCAGATTTATTTACTTGATAAGGTATTTCATCTACCAATAAGCAGTCTTTTCCATCTATATTTTCTGTTCTTACTTTAGCCCTTAAAACAACTCTCCCCTTTCCAGTGTGATAGGCTTCCTTTACTCCATCATAACCATATATTGTACCTCCAGTAGGAAAATCAGGAGCTTTTACGTACTCCATCAATTCAGGAATGCTTATATCTATATTTTTTATATAGGCAATTATGGCATTTATTACCTCTGTTAGGTTATGAGGGGCCATATTCGTAGCCATACCCACTGCTATACCAGAAGCTCCGTTTACTAACAAATTAGGTATGCGCGTCGGTAATACTACAGGCTCTTTTAGAGTGTCATCAAAATTAAGTTGGAAATCAACAGTGTCTTTATCTAATTCTCCTAATATGTCCTCAGATATTTTTTTCAGACGAGCCTCTGTATAACGCATAGCAGCAGGGCTATCTCCATCTATAGAACCAAAGTTACCTTGGCCGTCTACCATGGTATATCTCAAAGACCATTCTTGAGCCATCCTCACCATACTGTCGTAAACAGAAGAATCGCCATGAGGGTGGTATTTACCTAAAACCTCACCAACTATTCTAGCAGATTTTTTATGGGCACTCTTCGATGATACTCCCAAGTCATACATCCCGTACAGAACCCTTCTGTGTACTGGCTTTAATCCATCACGCACATCGGGCAATGCCCTAGAAACTATAACAGACATAGAATAATCTATGTAAGCAGATTTCATTTCATCAACTATGTTTACTGAAATCAATTGTTCAGGTAAATCTGTCATATTTTGGTTAAAAAATTAAAAAGCAAGTAAAGATGCCGTTCCACACAGCAAGAACAAACCCGTCTAAAACCCGTCAGTTACTTAGTGAGTATACGAAACAGGATCGTCGTAACGCAAGTCTAATCAAACAAGAGGTTTGTAATGATTATCCCTTATAAGGATTAAAAAAAATATTCTGATTAATTCTGGCAGAATACTAATCTTCCTCTTGTCTCAACCTTTGTTTGTATTGTGCTTTTATTATTTGTTGTCTTCTTATAACAGAAGGTTTGGTGAATTGTTTTCTAGCTCTAAGTTGTCTTATCACTCTAGTTTTATCCATCTTTCTTTTAAATCTCTTTAGAGCCCTGTCTATAGCCTCTCCTTCTTTAATAGGTATAACTAACATAGTTGTTCTTTGTAATTTTGAATTTAAAAATCACACAAATTTAGAACTATTTTCTAATAGTTGTAATAGAATTAAAAATATTCTTTAGGTATCAAGAAGAAGAAACATTATTATACTTTTGTCGAAAAAAAATTATCCATATAAAATAGTTATAGGCTGATGTGTAAAAAGTTCACTGAATATGATGGCTTAGAATTATCTGAGACGGCAGATAGGATTTTGAAAGAATGGGAAGATGATCAAATATTTTTAAAGAGTATAAGTAGTAGGCAAGGGGCTATTCCTTTTATTTTTTACGAAGGGCCGCCTTCTGCTAATGGCCAGCCTGGAATTCACCATGTTATGTCCAGAACTATAAAGGATATATTTTGTCGTTATAAGACCTTGCAAGGATTTCAAGTTAAGAGAAAGGCTGGTTGGGACACTCACGGCTTACCAGTGGAATTAAGTGTAGAAAAAGATTTAGGCATAACTAAAAGAGATATAGGAGAAAAAATATCTGTGGATGAGTATAATCAAACCTGTAAAAAAACCGTTATGCGTTATACGGATATATGGGATGATCTTACAAAGAAGATAGGTTTTTGGCTTGATATGACTTCACCTTATATCACTTACGAAAGTAAGTATATGGAATCTGTATGGTGGTTGTTGTCTAATATGTATAAAAAAGGGCTTTTGTACAAGGGTTATACAGTTCAACCTTACTCTCCTAAGGCTGGTACTGGATTGAGTTCTCATGAGCTGAATCAACCTGGATGTTATAGAGATATTACAGATACTACCGTAACAGCTCAATTTAAGGCTAAAAAGAATACTTTGAGTCCTGTGTTTAAGAATATCAGTGGCGATATATATTTTTTAGCTTGGACTACTACTCCTTGGACCCTGCCTTCGAATACAGCTCTTGTGGTTGGAAAAAATATAGAATATCTTTTGGTAAAGACTTTTAATCAGTACACTTCGGAGGAGATAAATGTCATTATTTCTGAAAAATTATTACCAAAGCAATTTTCTAATAAATATTCAGAGGTAGATAGTATAGATTTAGTCATAAAAGGCTCTGAAAAAATCCCATATTTTATAATTTCAAAATTTAAAGGGAGTGATATTTTAGGAGTTCAATACGAACAGTTATTGCCTTATAAGCAACCTTTTGAAAATGCTGATAGGGCTTTTGTAGTTATTTCGGGAGATTTCGTCTCTACTGAAGAAGGAACGGGTATAGTACATGCGGCTCCTACTTTTGGTGCTGATGATGCTAAGGTTACTAAAGAGGCGGGGGTTCCTTCCATGTTAGTTTTAGATGATGATAATAAACCAGTACCACTGGTAGATTTACAAGGTAAATTCATAGACGGCATGGGTGAGTTATCTAATAAATTCGTTAAAAACGAGTATTATGATGCTGATAGTGTTCCCGAAAAATCTGTGGATGTAGAAATAGCTATAAAGCTAAAGATAGAAAATAAAGCCTTTAAAGTTGAGAAGTACGTACATAACTATCCTCATTGTTGGCGTACTGACAAACCTATTTTATACTATCCCTTAGATTCGTGGTTTGTGCGTTCTACACAAGTAAAAGACAGGCTTATAGAACTAAATAAAACTATTAATTGGAAGCCAGCTACAACTGGAGAAAAGCGATTTGAAAGATGGTTAGAAAATATTAATGATTGGAATTTATCTCGTTCGCGTTATTGGGGTATTCCAATTCCTATTTGGAGGACAGAAGATGGGCGAGAGGAAAAAGTTATAGGTTCTATAGAAGAGTTAAAGCAAGAGATAGATAAGTCTGTAGAAGTTAATTTTATGGATAAAAATCCCTTTGAGAACTTCGTAGTAGGTGATATGAGTGATGAAAATTATCAAAATATAGATTTACACAAAAATTACGTAGATGAGATAATATTAGTTTCCAAAGAGGGAGAGCGTATGAAGAGAGAATCCGATTTGATAGATGTCTGGTTCGACTCTGGATCTATGCCTTATGCTCAGTGGCATTATCCATTTGAGAATAAGGATTTAATAGACGAAAATAAATTTTTCCCTGCCGATTTTATAGCAGAGGGAGTAGATCAAACTAGAGGTTGGTTCTTTACCTTGCACGCCATAGCAGTCATGAATTTTGACTCTGTGGCTTTTAAAAATGTCATTTCTAATGGATTAGTTTTAGATAGTGAGGGGAAGAAAATGTCCAAGCGTTTGGGAAATACTATAAATCCATTGGAGACTTTGAAGAAATACGGTCCAGATGCGGTTCGTTGGTATATGATTTATAATTCATCTCCTTGGGATAGTCTTCGTTTTGACCTGGAGGGGGTAGATATTATTAGACGGAAATTTTTTGGAACATTGCATAATACTTATTCGTTTTTTGCTCTTTACGCCAATATAGATGGATTTAGGTATGAGCAAGAAGCTACCAATATCAATAGCAGGACTGAATTGGATAGATGGATATTATCAGAACTAAATAGTCTAATTATAGAGGTGGAGGAGGGCTATGATAATTATGAGCCCACCCTTGTAGCTAGAAAAATAACTAACTTTGTGACCGAGCACTTGAGCAATTGGTTTGTACGTTTAAACAGAAGAAGGTTTTGGAAAGGAGAGTACAACGAAGATAAAATTTACGCTTATCAAACTCTTTATGAGTGTCTTATAACCATAGCTAAGATATCTTCTCCAATAGCTCCATTTTTTATGGATAGATTATACAAAGACTTAAATAAGGTTAGTTCTTTGGAAGAATTTGAATCAGTTCACATTGCTGATTTTCCCAAGTGTGATAGATCTGTTATAGATCTAGAATTACAAGAAAAAATGTCTATGTCTCAAGAGATTAGCTCTATGGTATTGTCTTTGAGAAAGAAAGAACAGATAAAGGTTCGTCAGCCATTGCAGAAAATGATAGTCATAGTTGCTGATGAAAAGATCAAAGATAAAATTAGGGTTGTATCAGACATTATAAAATCTGAAGTGAATGTAAAAGAAGTAGATATAGAAATATCTTCTGAATCCTCTTCAGTATTGGCAAAAGATATAAAAGCCAATTTCAAGGTTTTAGGACCTAAATATGGAGATAAGATGGGGCTGATATCCAATGCTGTTAAACAGTTTAGTCAAGATCAGATTTTAAAGATAGAAAATAATGGATCCATCAATATTTCATTAGATGGAGATGATATAGAGATAAGATCTGAAGAAGTGGTTATAACTTCAAGAGATATAAAGGGTTGGACTGTAACTAGCACTAATAGATTTACAGTCGCATTAGATATTAATACTAATAAAGGGTTAATAGAAGAAGGTATAGCTAGGGAGTTGGTAAACAGAATACAAAATATTAGGAAAGATAATAATTGTGAAGTCACAGACAAGATAGATGTATTAATTGAGGATAATGAGAAAATTTCAGAAGCCATAATTAATAATAAATCATACATATGCCGAGAAACTTTGGCTCTATCTATTGAGACAGTTTCAAATATGGAGGGAGGAGAGCCAGTTGAGTTTGATAATATTAAGACTAGTATAAAAATAATTAAAAAATAAAATATCATGAGTCTAAGTAAAAACAATAGATACTCTGACAAAGAGTTAGAAGAATTTTATCAAATAATAGTAGATAAAAGGGAAAAGGCACTGAAAGATATAGCAGTTATAGAATCTATTTTGTCTAATAAGGAAGGTAATGGGACAGAAGATACTTCTCCCTGTTTTAAATCTTTTGATGAGACTTCTAAAACTATGTCTAAAGAATCTAATATGCAGTTAGTTATTAGGCAAAAACGCTTTGTAAGAGATCTGGATAATGCCATTATTAGAATAAAAAATAAAACTTATGGAATATGCAGAGAAACAGGTGATTTAATCAAGAAAGAGAGATTAAAAATAGTTCCACATACTACTTTGAGTATAGATGCAAAAAAGAATAAGGAATAAGATTAAAATTAAATAATAAATGAAAGGAAAATATTGTTCTATAATAATTATTTCATCTGTATTGATTTTAGATCAACTATCTAAGATTTGGATAAAGACTAATATGATGTTAGGCGAAGAGATACGTATAACAGATTGGTTTATAATACACTTTGTAGAAAACCCAGGCATGGCTTTTGGCTTAGAGTTTGGTGGAGACATTGGCAAGGTTGCTCTAACTGTTTTTAGGATAATATTTGTAACCTTTATATTTTTTTATTTGAGAAAAGCTATAATAAATAATCGAAGTAAAATTTTGATATCTACTATGTCTTTTGTTTTGGCTGGTGCTTTGGGCAATATAATGGATTCGATTTTTTATGGAGTTTTATTTGATGATAGTATTGGCAAGGTAGCTTCCTTTTTACCAGAGGTTGGAGGGTATGCCCCCGTATTATTTGGCAAAGTAGTAGATATGTTATACTTTCCTTTGTACAAAGGTTTTCTACCAGATTGGATTCCATTTTTTGGAGGAGATTATTTCGTGTTTTTTCAACCCATATTCAATATAGCAGACACATCTATTTCTATAGGAATAGGTTTGTTTATTTTATTTCAGAATAAATTCAAAGGGGCTATTTAATAGCCTTTTTTTTATTGAAACAAAAATTTTAAACTGTTATTTAAATTCATAAAATTCAAAGGGGTAAAACAAAAAAGCCATTTAAACCTGAGTTCGATTAATAAACCTAGATAAGACGGGCATTACCGATGGTTGGATATTTGATAGAGGGTTTTTTGGGCGAAAAGCTGTAGGCGATAAGTCCAGAAATAATTATTTGTTAGAAAATTAGCAAAACTTCTATGTCTAGAATGTTCTATTTGACAAATATTTTTAAGCTGATCATTGATGGTTTCTATGATTGATCTCTTTCTGAGTAATAGTTTATCAATCATTGGCATGAAGGCATTTTTTATGTTATTTTTAACTGAGGTAATCAATTCTGCGCCTTTTTCAAAGAGATTTTTTCTTAAATCTTTGCTTATATCCTTTGTCACTAAAGAGTTTTCCAAATATTTTAGTCAAAAAACGCTCGTTTTTTAATGGCGTTCTATCATCTTCATTTGCTCTTGTGATGCAAAAATTTAGTATTTCTCCTCGGTCGTTTGTGACGATATGAAGTTTAAATCCATAAACCCAGCCCATCGTTGACTTTCCTACATTAGCAATGCCTTTGAATACCTTATTTCTACTTATTCTTTTATGTTTACAAACACGAATCGGAGTGGAATCTACAAATGAAATTCCAGTACATTTTCCTAAACAGAATGTCTTTAACAACAAGGTAAGAGGCAATAAATTCTGTTGCATTAATTCCACAAATCTGTTGTATGATACGGTTTTAGGGAATTCTTTAGTCATGTGTTTTTGTAAATAATTCAAATAAAAATGCTTGAAATTTCTCATGCTACTGTGTTGAAAAATAATCATTATGGTCATTATTTGGCTAGAGCTTATTCTTACATGGGCGTTTTGATTTATTCCCCAAAAGTGCTTTATCAATAACTTGAGAATATTTTTTACAGAATTCATCAACTAAACAAAATATTTCTGTGATTTTCGAGCGAGTTATCACACCTGTTTTTTTTAGAATTAAAACGTTGAATTTTAGAGAGTTAAATTAATCTAATTCCATTGTTTTTTATTGACTATTTTACACCTAATTATTAATCGAACTCAAGTTAAAAGGAAACTAAAATGTAGTGCTAAATACCAAAAATTTTAAAAAAACGCCTCGCTTAACCCAGATTATTCATAGTTACCCTTTAAATATTGCGCATAAAGTGTTAATTTTAAGGCATTAAAGTCCAAAGAAACATACTTTAATATAGCCCAAAAATGAGGAATAAAAACACATTATTTTATAGAGGGAAAACTTCTGTTGAGTTAACTTTTTCATCATCAGAAATTAGCTCTGATGGATCTTTAATCATGCTTGAAAAACTAGAAAGAGATCATAGATTGATTCATTATTACAGTAAACTTTTGCCTGATACTCGAGACTCTAGATTTATTACTTATACCAGAAAGCAACAGTTAAAACAAAGGGGTTTATATGATCATGTTAGGCTATGAAGACGCCAATGATGTTAATCATTTACATAACGATCCTTTATTCAAAGATGTTCTTCAAGGTGATTTGGCTTCTCAACCTACTATATCAAGATTTGAGAATAGCTTTGACAAACAAGCTGTTTTTAAGTTTTGTGATGCGTGGTTATACAAATATGTTTCAAGTTTATCTGATCGTAAGAGAATAGTTATTGACGTAGATTCAACTGATGATCCAACTCATGGCAGTCAACAATTGTCAATGTTTAACGGTTATTATAGTCAATTCATGTACAATGAACTATTTTTTCATGATGGAAAAACAGGACAGATTATCCTTCCTGTACTCCGCCCAGGAAATAGTCATTCTAATAAATGGTATGTGAGTATTTTAAAGCGAATAATTATCAAAATACGTGAGAGTCACCCAGAGATGGAAATAATTATTAGAAGTGATAGCGGCTTTAGTTGCGCTCCTTTTTACCAATTAGTAGATGATTTTGATTTACTATATGTGACAGGCATAGCGAGCAATGAAGTTTTAAAAAGAAAGGTATCTTGGTCAAAAAATGCTGTAAAAAAAATGTATTTAGATCAGGGAGAGAAGCACCAACATTTTATGAGTTTTACGTACAAAGCCAAGAGTTGGCACAAGCCTCAACAGTGCTATTCTAAAGTTGAGAGTACAGGATTAGGGATGAACATAAGGCATTTTTCTAGTAATCTTCCCCAAAAGGATGCTAGAGAAATTTACTTTGACTTTTATGTGAAAAGAGGTGATTCAAGTGAAAATAGAATAAAAGAAGTTAAAAATATGTGTTTTTCTGATCGTTTGTCAAATCATAGTTTTCTTGCTAATTTTTTTCGACTTATGATGAGTAGTCTTGCCTATGAAATGTTTTTATTACTGAAACAGAAGATAAAGAAAACAAGATTTGAAGTAGCAAAAAAAATGNTTAATCAGTTCGATTAGAACCTATCTTCTCAAGGTAGGAGCAACGATTAAAATTACCAAAAGGCGAATCTATTATCAGCTATCTAAATCTTTTGTTTACAAGGGTTTATTTCGGGAAATTATTACCCAGTAACGGTTGTTTATTTGTGAAATGAACAACCTTGGGATAGTTACGCCTTGTCGTTAAAAAACCATGTAAAAACACTAAAAAAGAGCATTGTCATCCTAAAAAAAGGTGCAAAAAAACGACAAAGAAGATGAGTTCTCTTCGATTAGTAAAAAAGTTAAGGAAAAAATATCACGTCTAATCTATTTTAGTATGACTATGAATAATGCGGGTTAATTAATGAGACGGCTTCGTAAAAAGAGCGGGAGTTTAATATAATTAATCTCAATTGTTAAAGGTCTTCCAAGTGTTTTAAAAGTAAAGCATTTATTCTGATTTATTAGTCAAACAGGGGGTTTTACTTTATTTTCAGGCCTCTCAAAATGGAGAGACAAAGGATTATTTTTTATGTTAAAATATTTACTTTAGCGCTTTGATTTATAACTCAGATATTTCCTAATTACTTTGATAAAGAATTTTAAAGACATATTCGATACTTATGAATTTCAGGATATAGAAAAGAGTATATATTCTAAAACGGAAAAAGATGTAGAAATAGCACTGACCAAAAAATCTCTTGATCTAGAAGATTTTAAGGCCCTTGTATCTCCATCTGCCAAAGTCTATCTAAAGACCATGATAGAAATGAGTAATAGGTTTACCAAAGAGCGTTTTGGAAATACGATTCAGATGTACATTCCAATGTACTTATCTAATGAATGTCAAAACATATGTACTTATTGTGGTTTTAGTATGAATGTAAATATAGAACGTAAAACGCTTTCAGAGGCAGAGATAATAGAGGAGATATCTATGATTAAAAAAATGGGATACCAACACATAGTCTTACTCACAGGTGAATCTAATAGAACAGTAGGGATGGAGTATTTTAGAAGAGTCATTCCTCTAGTCAAATCTCATTTTTCTAATATTTCCATGGAAGTTCAACCTCTTAAAGAAGTCGAGTATAGAGAATTAATAGACTTAGGGGTAAATACTATTTTAATATATCAAGAGACTTATAACAGATCTAGATACAAGAGTCATCATCCCAAGGGGAGAAAGTCAAATTTTGATTACAGATTAGAGACATGCGACAGATTAGGAAGAGCTGGCATTCATAAGATTGGATTAGGCGTGTTGATAGGTTTGGAAGATTGGAGAACAGATTCTTTTTTATGCGCCATGCATTTACAATATCTAGAACGAGTTTATTGGAAGACTAGATATTCTATATCTTTTCCTAGGTTAAAACCTTGTGCATCGCAAATACCTATAAAATCAGTTATATCTGAGGGAGAATTAATACAGCTCATATGTGCTTATAGAATTTTTAATAGAGAAGTGGAACTATCTATCTCAACTAGAGAGAGGGCAGCATTTAGAGATGTATTGATAAAGACAGGAATAACATCAGCTAGTGCCGAATCTAAAACAAATCCAGGGGGATACAGCAAAGGGAAAGAAGACAGTTTGGAACAGTTTTCTATATCGGATCATAGATCTACAGACAAATTCACTGAGATGATAAGAGAACAAGGATACGAACCTGTTTTTAAAGATTGGGATTCTGTATTACAGATTAACTAAACTGGTGAATAATAAGATCAATTTATTATTTGCCATTAGATCATATTTTTCAAGCTACAAGCTAATTAACTTACTATAAAGAGTTATTCTATAATTTCAACCTATGTACCTTATTTTCGATACTGAGACCACAGGATTGCCAAAAGATTTCAAGGCTCCAATTACTGATACGGATAATTGGCCACGAATGATCCAATTAGCTTGGCAGCTACACGATGAAAAAGGGAAACTAATAGAGGTAAAAAACTATATTGTTAAACCAGAAGGGTATACTATTCCTTTTAATTCCACAAAAATACATGGAATCTCTACAGAGAGGGCTATAGAACAAGGCGTTACTATAGATCTTGTCATGTCTGAGTTTAATCTAGCCTTAGATAAATCAAAATTTCTAGTAGGGCATAATGTGGGTTTCGACATAAATATAATAGGTGCTGAAATGCATCGAAAAGCCTTAGATACAAGCAGAATAACCTCCTTAAAAAGCATAGATACATGTGGTGATTTAACTGCTAATCTATGTAAGATAAAAGGAGGCAGAGGAGGTAGTTTTAAATTCCCTAATCTTATGGAATTATATACCTTTTTATTTGAAGAAGAATTCTCTGAATCTCACAATGCTTCTGCAGATGTGGAAGCTACTTCTAGATGTTTTTTGGAGATGATAAGAAGGGACATATTAAGCCCTGAAGATTTATCCACAACAGAGTCAGAGATAGAAGAATTTAAAATTGCAAATCCTACAGAAATACAGTTGTTAGGTCTCAATATACAGCCCTATCTACCTATAGAGAATGCCAAAGATGAGAATAATACCGATATAAAAATTCTGGAAAAGACAGACCTAGAGTTAGATGATATTTCTTTTACTCATTTACATTGCCATTCTAAATTTTCCATATTACAATCGACCTTAAGCGTATCTAATCTGGTAGATCTTGCTAAGAGAGATAACATGTCGGCTATAGCTTTAACGGATTATGGTAATATGTTTGGAGCTTATAGTTTTTTATCTGAATCCAAAAAAAAAGGGATAAAAGGGATTTTAGGATGTGAGATGAATATTTGTGACAATTGTCAAGACAAGACTAAGAAAGATAATGGCTTGTCTATGGTGTTTTTGGCAAAGAATAAACAGGGTTATCACAATTTAGCAAATCTGTGTACTCATTCTCATGTAAATGGCTTTTATTACGTTCCTAGGATAGACAGGCCTTTGGTGCAAAAATACAAGGATAATTTAATCGTTCTGACAGGTGATATACACTCTGAAATCCCTTTTTTAATTTTAAATGTAGGAGAAAGCCAGGCTGAGAGATCTTTTGTGTGGTGGCACGAGCAGTTTGGTGATGATTTTTATGCTGAGCTCATAAGACATGATCTACAAGAGAATGAAATAGTAAATAATACTCTATTGAAATTTTCTCAGAAATATGGGGTTAAAGTAATAGCTTCGAATAATGTTCACTATGCAAATCAGGAAGATGAAGATGCTCACGATATCTTATTGTGTGTAAAGAATGGTGAATATCAGAGTACTCCCAAAGGGATAAAAAGAGATGAGAGGTTTGGATTTCCAAATAATAGATTTCATTTTAGTTCCACTCAAGAGATGAAAATCCTTTTCAAGGATATACCATATGCCATTGAAAACACTCAAGAAATTGTAGATAAATGCGAGAGTTATACTTTAAAAAGGGATGTTTTATTACCTCGTTTTGATATACCTAAAGATTTTGTATCAGATGATGATGCAGAAAATATCACCGAAGAAAATGCCTATTTGAGACATCTAACTTATCAAGGAGCTAAAGACAGATACGGAGTTATTAACGATAAGTTAAAAGAGAGAATAGATTTTGAATTAGAAACAATAAAAAAAACAGGTTATCCTGGTTATTTTCTAATAGTACAAGATTTTACCTCTCAAGCTAGAAAAATGGGAGTGTCCGTAGGAGTAGGTAGAGGTTCGGTAGCTGGTTCTCTAGTGGCCTATTGTATAGGGATAACAAATATAGATCCTATAAAATACGGATTGCTATTCGAGAGATTTTTAAATCCAGAGAGGGTCTCTCTTCCCGATATAGATATAGATTTTGACGATGAAGGAAGAAACAAAATAATAGATTGGACAGTAAAAAAATACGGTTATAATCAAGTAGCACAGATAATTACCTATGGTACCATGGGCGCTAAATCTTCCATAAGAGATGTAGGAAGAGTTTTACAGATGCCTCTAGATAGAACTAATTACATATCCAAATTAATTCCAGATTCCATTAGTTTAAATGGCATTTGGAATATGAATAAAGAACAACTTAAGAGTAAATCTAAGGATAAGTACAAAGATGTCATCAAACTAAAAGAGTTATCAGAAAAAGAAAACACCTTAGAGTCGAAGGTCATAAATAAAGCTAGAGTACTAGAGGGATCCGTAAGAAATATAGGAACTCACGCGTGTGGGATAATTATAGCTCCAGATAGTATATCCAAATATATTCCTCTTACTACATCTAAAGATTCCAAATTATTGGTGACTCAATTCGACAATTATGTGGTCGAGGATGCGGGATTATTAAAAGTAGATTTCTTAGGATTAAAAACCCTGACCATAATAAAAGACACTTTAAAGATTATAGATGCCAACTACGGTAAAAAATTAGATATAGATCAGATAGATTTAGAAGATCAAAAGACTTTTGATCTGTTTAAAAGGGGTGATACAATAGGTGTTTTTCAATATGAATCACCTGGCATGCAGAAATACTTAAAAGAATTAAAACCCACTGTATTTGAAGATCTAATAGCTATGAATGCTCTATATCGTCCAGGGCCTATAGAATACATTCCATTTTTTATAAAGAGAAAACAGGGGGTAACCAAAATAGAGTACGATCTCCCAGAAATGGAAGAACATTTAAGAGAAACATATGGAATCACGGTCTATCAGGAACAGGTCATGTCTCTTTCACAAAAATTAGCAGGATTTACTAAAGGAGAGGCCGATGTACTTAGAAAAGCTATAGGGAAAAAGATAAAATCACTAATAGATGAGATAAAACCTAAATTTTTAGAGGGATGTGAAAAAAAAGGACATGACAGGAAAATATGTGAAAAAATATGGAAAGATTGGGAAGCTTTTGCATCTTATGCTTTTAACAAATCGCATTCTACTTGTTATGCTTATATAGGTTATCAAACGGCTTATCTAAAGGCTAATTATCCAGCGGAGTTTATGGCCTCTGTATTGAGCAATAATATGAATAATATCAGTAGTGTGACTTTCTTTATGAACGAGTGTAAACGAATGAAAATAGAGGTTTTGATCCCTGATATAAATGAGAGTCAATACAAATTTACAGTAAATGAAAATAGAGATATAAGGTTTGGAATGGGAGCTTTAAAAGGAGTAGGTGGTGCAACGATAAAGGATATAGTTCAAGAGAGAGAAAAAAATGGAAAATTCACCTCTATATTCAATATGCTAAAACGAGTTGACATAAGAGCTATTAATAAGACTGCTCTTGAGGGGTTTGCTATGAGTGGTACTTTCGACTCTGTGTTAAAAGATAACAGTAGGGCTTGTTTATTTCATGAAAATAACGGAGTATCTTTCTTACAAGAAATTTTAAAATGGGCTAATGTATATAAAAAAAATATAGAATCTCCTCAATTGTCTCTCTTTGGAGATAATAAAGAGACTCAAATACCAGAACCTAAGTTTCCAAATTGTCAAGAGTGGGACAAGATCAATTTATTAAAAAGAGAAAAGGAGATAATAGGAGTATACGTGTCAGGACATCCTCTGGATAATTATAAGACAGTAATAAATAATTTTTGTTCTCACGATTTAGAGCATGTAAAATACATAGAAAATAATCCCCAACAGTTTTTAAATAAATCATTTTCTTTTGCAGGTATAGTGATCAGTGTAAAACACAATATTTCTAAAAACGGAAATTATTGGGGAATATTTAACGTTGAAGATTATAAAAACAGTTTTAGTATAACTCTATTTGGAGAAGATTATCTCAAGTATAAGCACTTTTTTATAGAGGGACAATTTTTATATCTAAGTGGAGCTTTCAAATTAGGGTGGAGCGATAGATTGAATTTTAAATTAATAGAAGTATGTCTATTAAGAGATGTAGTATCAAAGGCAAAATCTCTAGATGTAGAAATGTCTCTCGAAAAAGTTGACAGTCATATTACAGATGAATTACACTCTGTTTATTCTAAGTACAAAGGGGATAAGTCATTTAAGATGACAGTTTTCACTAAAGTGGAGGATAGGGATATACATGTACCTCTCATTAGTAGGTTGAGAATAGATATAAATACATCTCTGTTAGAAAAGATAGATATGTTAAAGCAACAAGAGTACTTAGATTATAAAATTGAATTATAGTATCTCTCTGAGGAATATTACGCTATCAAAACACAATATTTTTATATAGTGTGTCATAGGGGCCAAGTTTATAAACAAAAGAACCCTAACACAGTTGCCAGGGCACTTTTGACCTGTGCAAGTTTAACTTATCAATATAAGTTTTCAAATAATTACAAATATACCCTCTTATAACCCTTCTTATAAGACCCTCTAAGGAACAGACTGAGGTATATAATCTTCTTTATGACCTGGCTTGCTGTAGTCGTACGGCCATCTATAAACTTGAGGGAGTTCTCCCTCCCAATTACCATGTATATGATCTACAGGGGTTGTCCACTCCAGAGTATTAGATTTCCAAGGATTTTGAGTAGCCCTTTCTCCCTTAAATATGCTGTATATGAAGTTAAATATAAATACTAATTGTGCTAACCCCGCCAAAATAGCGAAAATAGTTACAAACACATTTATATCAACCAAATCATCAAACATAGGAAAAGAAGAATTAGTGTAATACCTCCTAGGTAAACCAGACAAACCTAAATAATGCATAGGAAAAAATATTCCGTAAGCACAAAACATAGTGAGCCAAAAATGTAAATATCCCAATTGCTTATTCATCATTCTACAAAACATCTTTGGAAACCAGTGATATACCCCAGCAAACATTCCAAATACTGCAGACAATCCCATCACGATATGAAAGTGAGCAACCACGAAATAAGTATCGTGAACATTTATATCTAAAGTACTATCACCCAAGATTATACCTGTCAAACCTCCCGTTATAAAAGCAGATACCAAAGCTATAGAAAATAACATTGCAGGAGTAAATACTACATTACCCTTCCAAATAGTAGCCATGTAGTTAAATGCCTTTACCGAAGAGGGAATAGCTATAAGTAATGTTGTAAAAGTAAATACTGAACCTAAAAAAGGATTCATACCAGATACGAACATATGATGCCCCCAAACTATACAAGCTAAAAGCCCTATTACGAGAATAGACGCAACCATAGCTTTATAACCAAAAATAGGTTTTCTAGAATTAGTAGATATTATCTCTGAAGATAAACCCAAAGCTGGCAATAAAACTATATATACCTCTGGATGACCCAAAAACCAAAATAAATGCTCAAATAAAATTGGAGACCCTCCTTGATTATGAAGGACTTCACCTTGCAACAATATGTCAGACAAATAAAACGAAGTGCCAAATCCTCTGTCGAATATAAGGAGAAGAGCTGCAGATAACAACACTGGGAACGACAATACACCCAATATAGCTGTTACAAAAAAGGCCCATATGGTGAGGGGTAATCTTCCCATGGTCATCCCTTTGGCACGAAGGTTAAGTATAGTAACTATATAATTCAAAGAACCTATTAGAGAAGACGCAATAAATACGGCCATAGACACCAACCATAATGTCATACCTAGACCAGCACCAGGCATAGATTTTGGTAAAGCACTCAAAGGAGGATATATAGTCCACCCCACAGAAGCGGCACCTCCCTCCACAAAGAGAGATATCAGCATAATTACAGTTGAAATGAAAAACAACCAGTAGGACAACATATTTAAAAATCCAGAAGCCATATCCCTAGCTCCTATCTGAAGAGGAATTAGTAAATTGCTAAAGGTACCACCCAAGCCTGCAGTAAGTAAGAAGAAAACCATAATAGTTCCATGCATAGTTACTAAAGACAAATATGCATCTGGACTCATCACACCGCCAGCAGCCCACTTTCCTAAGAAAAATTCAAGAATAGCAAAAGGTTGCTCAGGCCACGCTATTTGCATTCTAAACAACAGAGACAACAGCATGCCGACACACCCCATAAAAACAGCTGTGAGCAAATATTGTTTAGCTATCATCTTGTGATCATAACTAAATATGTACTTAGACATAAAAGTTTCTTTATGGAACCTATGATGCGACATAATACAAGATTATTTAATTAAACCTATTTTTATTTTATATACTCTTCGAATGTATCCTTTGATCTCAACCATTCATTAAACTGCTCTTGCTCTTCAACAATTATCTTCATCTGCATATTATAATGAGCTCCACCACATATCTTATTGCACAAGAGAAGGTAATCAAATTCGTATTCATCTTGCCCATTAACTTTCCTGATCTTATTTATGTCATTGACCTGTCTTATAACCTTTTCATCTAGCCTCATGTCCTCTGTGGTGACACTAGGAGTAAAAGAAAACTGAGTTATCATACCAGGAATACAGTTCATCTGGGCTCTAAAATGTGGCATATAAGCCGAATGTATAACATCTTGAGAACGAAACTTAAACAAGACAGACCTTCCTACAGGTAAATGAATCTCTCCTACCATGACATCATCTTTTCCATTTAGATCATCCATATCTATACCCATAGTATTCTTCCCCTCTACAAACCTAACATTTGCCTTACCTAGAACATTATCTTTCCCTGCATATCTAGCTTGCCATTGAAATTGTTTGGAATATAACTCTATGACCAAAGGATCTTCTCCTTCAAAAGAAGGAGAAGTAATATTGACCCAAGTGTTAAGACCGTACAATATTAAAATAGCCAGAGTTATACTCGGAATAATAGTCCAAATCAACTCTAACTTATTGTTATGCTCTACATATTTAGCTTTTTTTGTACTATTCCCCCTGTACTTATAACAAAAGTAAAAAAGAACAGGCTGAGTTATAAAAAACACAGTTAAAATGATTACAAGAGAAATATCCATTAGACTGTCGACCTCTTCTCCATGTACAGATGCAGATTTAGGCAGGATAACCCCACCCCAATAAAACATAGTAGAAATCGCAAAAATCAGATAAGCGAACATGAAAAACAACAACAACTTTCCGTGAAAATCATTATCAGCATCGGTTACCTCTTTGGCGCTACTCAATTTGAGTATGCTCATAATCTGAGCCACAGAAATCAAAGCCAAACAAACAACCAATACAACTAAAAACGTAGTCATTTACTAAAAAATTATTGATTAAATTGTGCTGAAACCAAAGAAAGAAAAAAAAGAAAAAAAGAAAAAAACTTTCTCTTATCAAACTATTTTTTTTTAAAAAAAATAGTGGTCCCACCTGGACTTGAACCAGGGACCAACTGATTATGAGTCAGCTACTCTAACCAACTGAGCTATAGGACCAACTAAAATGCTGTGCAATATTACACTATTTTTATTTATCAAACAACAAAAGATAAATATATTTAATACTCATTTACAAGAACTGACCAGAATATAACAGAAATACTAGAATTTTAGTGTTTTCATGATTTCTCTTACCGCCTCTGCAGATTGCTCTAAAAGCATTTTCTCCCCATCATTCAGTTTTAGTTCTATTATTTGCTCTATACCGTTGTTACCTAATTTTACTGGCACTCCTAAATAAATATCTCTCATATCATACTCTCCATCTAAAAAGGCACAACAAGGGAAAATTCTCTTTTGATCCCTAACTATAGCTTCTACCATCTGTGCAGCTGCAGCTCCAGGGGCATACCAAGCAGATGTTCCCAAAAGTTGAACTATCTCACCTCCCCCACTTTTTGTTCTATCTACTATAGAATTCAACTTTTCTTCATCTATCAATTCGGTAACGGGAATACCACTTACAGTAGTATAACGAGGTAGAGGAACCATAGTATCTCCATGACCTCCCATCAACACGGCTTGAATATCCTTAGGTGAACAATTCAGCTCTAAAGCTAAAAAAGATCTATAGCGAGCTGTATCTAAAATACCAGCCATTCCAAAGACCCTTTTAGAATCTACCTTGGCAGATAAATACGCTACATAAGTCATTATATCCAGAGGATTAGACACGATTACAATCTTAGCATTTGGAGAATAATCTATTATCTGTTCTACTACACCCTTTACTATATTAGCATTGGTAGTTATAAGGTCATCCCTACTCATACCTGGCTTCCTAGGAATACCAGATGTAACAACTACAACATCAGAATCCTTTGTTTTAGAATAATCGTTAGTGCAACCAAATATTCTAGTATCGAAAAGATTTACAGGAGATGTCTCCCACATATCTAGAGCTTTACCCTCTGCAAAATTCTCTTTTATATCCAATAAGACTATTTCATTACATACCTCCCTATTAGCCAACACATTTGCGCATGTTGCCCCCACATTTCCTGCACCTACTACCGTAACTTTTATATTTTTCATAATTTAATTCAACGTTTTAATTATCCTAATACTTCTACTACAGCCTGACCTATCTCAGCTGGAGACTCCACTACCCTAATACCACACTCTCTCATAATTTTCATCTTAGATTCAGCAGTGTCTTCAGCTCCACCTATTATAGCTCCTGCATGCCCCATAGTTCTACCTTTAGGAGCAGTCTGCCCAGCTATAAAAGCTACCACTGGCTTTGTTCCATGATCTCTGATGTAATAAGCAGCATCAGCTTCCATCTGCCCCCCTATCTCACCTATGACTACAATGGCATCAGTATTGGGATCTTCCATCAATAACTTTACAGCATCTCTAGTGGTGGTTCCGATTATAGGATCTCCTCCAATACCTATACAAGTAGATTGACCTAATCCTTTCTTTGTTATCTGATCCACAGCCTCATAAGTTAATGTGCCAGATCTAGAGACTACCCCTATACGTCCTTTTTTGTGTATGAAACCAGGCATAATACCACATTTTGCTTCATCTGGAGTTATGACACCAGGACAATTAGGTCCTATCAAGATACATCCCTTATCAGATATATACTCTTTTACCATGATCATATCTTTGGTAGGAATCCCCTCTGTAATACATATTATAACCTTTATACCCGCTTGAGCAGCCTCCATAATAGCATCTGCCGCAAAAGCTGGAGGTACGAATATTACAGAAGTATCTGCATTTACCTTTTCCACAGCCTCAAAAACTGTGTTGAATACAGGTCTATCTAAATGAACCTCTCCTCCCTTACCTGGGGTAACCCCTCCTACTATTTGAGTACCATAGGAAATCATTTGTGTAGCGTGAAATGTGCCTTCATTTCCGGTAAACCCTTGTATTATAATCTTGGAATTTTTATTTACTAAAACACTCATTACTATTTTTTTATTTAACCCTCTCTAAATAAACCCCTTTTACAGTATCTATCTTTATCTTATCTCCCTCCTCTATGAAAAGAGGAGCGAATATACTAGCGCCTGTCTCTAAAATTACTGGCTTGGTAGCATTTGTAGCCGTGTTGCCCTTTACCCCTGGTTCTGACTTTACAACCTCTAAAACGACATTAGGAGGCAAGTCACAAGTTAAGGGAATCTCCTTTTCTGCATCGAACAAAACCTCTAATATTTGTCCTTCCTTTAAGAATTGAGTAGCATCGATCAACTCTTTTTCCATAGTAATTTGATTGTAATCATCTACATTCATAAAGTGATAGGTGTCACCTTCATTATATAAATATTGATACCTCCTATTTTCAACTCTGACAATATCTATTCTATGCCCTGAAGGAAATGTATTATCTACAACTTTGCCAGTGGACAAATTCTTGATTTTAGTTCTGACAAAAGCTGGACCCTTACCAGGTTTTACATGTTGAAATTCAACTACCTTCCACAAACTATTGTTGTGCTCTATACAAACCCCATTTTTTATATCTGTTGTAGATCCCATAAATATTTTTTTTTATGCTTTTATAATACCCCTATCAGAGTTTTTGATAAACTCTAATATTTCATTTCTCTCATGAGTTTCCTTTACGTTTAATTTCACATATTCTAAGGCCTGAGTAGTGTTGTATTTCTGTAGATATATAATCTTATATATATTCTGTATCTCTCTGATTTTATCCTTGGTAAAACCTCTCCTCTTTAATCCTACAGAATTTATTCCAGAAAAGGATAATGGAGTTTTCCCAGCAGTTATGTAAGGAGGAACATCTTTTCTAACGCCCGAAGCTCCAGATATCATAGAATGACAACCTATCCTGACAAACTGATGAACAGCTACTAAACCACCTATTACTGCATAATCACCTATTTTTATATGCCCTCCAAGAGCAGTTCCATTTGCAATTATCACATTATCTCCTATTACAGTATCGTGAGCCACATGTGTATAGGCCATAATAAGACAAGAATTTCCAATTGTAGTTCTACCCATATCACTTGTACCTCTATTAATAGTAACACACTCTCTAATGATAGTATTATCTCCTACAATGGCAAGAGAAGGCTCTCCACTGAATTTCAAATCTTGTGGAATAGCTGAAATAACTGCACCAGGAAATATTTTACAATTTTTGCCTATACGAGCCCCGTCCATTATCGTGACATTAGGTCCTATCCAAGTTCCTTCACCTATTTTCACATCACCATAAATAGTAGTGAATGGCTCTACTACTACACTGCTGTGTATTTTTGCACAAGGATCTATATGGACTAATTTTTTATCCATGACACAAGGATCTATATGGACTAATTTTTTATCCACTACACCTCATTTTACTTTAGAAATTTTAGCGACCATCTCTGCCTCAACGACCAAATCTTTTCCTACGTACCCCGTGCCAAACATATGACAAATACCTCTCCTTATAGGAGCTAACAATTCTAGTTTATATATTACAGTATCGCCTGGAACTACTTTCTTCTTGAACTTTGCCTTATCGATTTTCATAAAATAAGTCAAATAGTTTTCTGGATCTAAAACTGTAGAGAGAACTAATAATCCTCCAACCTGCGCCATAGCTTCTATCTGTAATACCCCTGGCATTACTGGCTCACCTGGAAAATGCCCTTTGAAAAAATATTCATTAATAGTTACATTTTTCAAACCTATAACGTGCTTATCTGACAATTCCAAAACTTTATCTATCAAAAGAAATGGAGGGCGATGAGGTAAAAATTTCATTATATCACCTATATCCATAACTGGAGTATCACATGGATTTACCCTAGGAGCTCCCTTTCTTTCAATTTCTATCTCCTTAGATATTTTTTTAGCAAAGTTAATATTTAATAAATGTCCTGGTTTAGTGGCTATAACATGACCTTTTATCTTTTTGCCTATTAAGGCTAAATCTCCTACCAAATCCAATAATTTATGCCTAGCTGCTTCATTGTGATGACGAAGCTCTGTGTTATTTAATATCCCATTGGATTCTACAGAAACCTCTACATTTCCAAACACTTCCTTAAGTTTGTCAAGGATCTCTTTGCAAGGCTCTTTATCTACGTATACAACTGAATTATCTAAGCCTCCTCCTTTTATTAAATCACCGTCTATGAGATGCTCTATTTCATGAAGAAAACAAAAAGTTCTAGAATCTGAGCACTCATTTTTAAATTCTTCCATACTATTGACAGAAGCGTTTTGAGTGCCTAAGACTTTAGTCTGAAAATCTACCATAACAGACACTCTATAATCATTTGAAGGAAGGACTAATATCTCAGCTCCTGAATCTTCATCCAAAAACGATATGCTGTCTTTTACATAGTAAAAATCTACGTCTTGTTCCTGTTGTACCACATTGGCCTTTTCTAACAGATCTATAAATGGCTTTGAAGAACCATCTGCTATAGGGATTTCTTCAGAATCTATCTCTATAATTAGATTATCTATCTCTAATGCAGCTATAGCCGCCAAAACATGCTCTGTAGTACGTATCTTAACACCATATTTGTCCAATATAGTACTTCTACTCGTACTAGAAGATACTGCAAACTTAGATATAGCCTCTACCTCAGGAGCTCCATCTAAATCTACACGACGAAAAACTATTCCTGTATTTTCTCCTCCAGGCTTAAACTTAATACTTACATCATTGCCAGTATGTAAACCTACACCTACAAACGAAACTTCATTTTGTATCGTCCTCTGCTTTTGAATCATTTTTTATTTTTTTTTCTAAAGAGAAAATTCTATCTACTAACTCACCTATATTTTTAAACCACACATAAGACCTCCTATAATTAGATATATCCATAGATGGATTCCCCATTACTGTCCTACCTTTTTTAATATTATTTTGAATGCCACTCTTAGCAGCTATCTTGACATTATCTTCGATATTTATGTGACCAGATATTCCAACCTGCCCTCCTATCATGCAATTTGCACCTATCTTCGTAGAGCCGGAAATGCCACTTTGAGCAGCAATAACTGTATTAGATCCTATCTCTACATTATGAGCTATTTGTATTAGATTATCTAGTTTGACTCCGTCACTTATAACAGTAGATCCAATAGTAGCTCTATCTACAGTAGACCCTGATCCTATACTCACATTATTTCCTATTATTACATTCCCTATCTGTGGAACTCTCTCATAATGAGTAGTAGCTTGAGCAAATCCAAATCCATCAGAACCTATAACAACATTAGAGTGTAATACACAATTATCCCCTATTACACAATTATTGTATACCCTAACCCCTGGGTATAAAACAGTATTATCCCCTATTCTAACATCATTAGAAATATAAACACCAGAATGTATTTTAACACCATTGCCTATTACAGAATTATCATCCACATAAGAAAATTTTCCTAAGTATATGCCTTCACCAAGAGATACATCTCTACCTATATGAGAGGGTTGCTCAATTCCTTTTTTGTTTTTTTTTAACCCTTCATATAATGACAATAATTTGGATAATGATTGATAAGGATTGTCCACCCTAATAATAGTAGAATTCACTTTACTCTTGGGTTTAAAATCAGAGCTTACTACCACAGCAGTAGCGCTTGTGGAGTATATGAGATTCGTATACTTTTGGTTTGATAAAAATGTTATACTCCCCTGCTTAGCCTCTACTATTCCAGATACCCTATAAATCTTAGCATCTGGATTTCCATCGACTGTACCAGACAATAGATCTGCTATTTTAGCCACAGTAAACTCCATTGCACAAATGTGGTATTTTTTATACTTAAAACAATAAGCATGAGATATAGATTTATAAAAATTACCTATCCCAAATAGGCACATAATCGCGTCTTGTATGCCCTACATATACCTGTCTAGGTCTACTTATAGGCTCTTTCATCATTCTCATTTCTTGCCACTGTGCTATCCAACCAGGCAATCTGCCCATAGCGAATAAAACCGTAAACATTTCTGTAGGAAAACCTAAAGACTTGTATATTATACCAGAATAAAAATCTACATTAGGGAAGAGCTTTCTCTCTATAAAATAATCATCTTGTAAAGCTACTCTCTCTATTTCTTTTGCTATGTCTAATACCTCATTCTTTATATTTAAGCTACCTAGAATATCGTCTGCTGATTTTTTGATGATATTAGCTCTAGGATCAAAATTTTTATAAACTCTGTGACCAAAACCCATCAGCCTAAACGGATCGTTTTTATCTTTTGCCTTGGCTATATACTTGCTTACATTACCACCATCTTCTTTTATTTTCTCTAACATCTCTATGACAGCTTGATTTGCTCCTCCATGCAACGCCCCCCATAGAGCATGCACTCCTGAAGATATAGACGCGTAAAGATTTGTCCTAGAAGATCCAACCATCCTAACAGTAGATGTAGAACAGTTCTGTTCGTGATCAGCGTGCAGAATAAATAATTTTTCCATAGCATTTACTACCAATGGATCTAAATCGTATTCCTTAGCTGGAGTACTGAATAACATATTCATAAAATTACCCACATAATCTAAATCATCAGAAGGGTAATTTAAAGGCCTTCCCATCAAATGGTTATATGTCCAAGATACTATGGTAGGAAACTTAGCAATTAACTTTATATAATCTGGATAAAAATCTTGATTGCTGTTATTCCTAACTGCATCAAGATCATGAAATGCAGTTAAGGCAGATATCAAAGAGGATAGTACGCCCATAGGATGAGCATTTCTAGGGAAGCCCGAAAGTATAGTTTTAATCCTCTCATTTACCAAAGAATGACTTTTTAAATCATTTATAAAAACTTCATGCTCTATATTATTGGGTAATTTATCAAATATCAATAGATAAGCAACTTCCAAAAAAGTTGATTTATTAGCTAAGTCTTCTATAGTGTAGCCTCTGTGCCTTAAAATGCCTTTTTCCCCGTCGAGAAAAGTTATTGAACTCTTCACATAACCAGTATTTTTTAATCCATTATCTAGGGTAATGATTCCCGTATCATTCCTAAGAGAGGTAATATCTATAGCTAATTCACTCTCGGTACCCTGAACAAGAGGTAATTCATATTCTTTATTTTCAATACCCAAGATTACTTTTTCTGTCATATTTCGCTATGTTTTATTTTTGATAAAATCTCTAAACTAGAAGATCGTGCAAATCTAATATTTTTTATTACAGCACCAAACAACTAGTCTCTAAACCATGAATAGATATAAGAAATCATGATCTAAACCCAAATCCGACTAATTGAAAATAAACACTTAACCCGCATTATTCATAGTCATACTAAAATAGATTAGACGTGATATTTTTTCCTTAACTTTTTTACTAATCGAAGAGAACTCATCTTCTTTGTCGTTTTTTTGCACCTTTTTTTAGGATGACAATGCTCTTTTTTAGTGTTTTTACATGGTTTTTTAACGACAAGGCGTAACTATCCCAAGGTTGTTCATTTCACAAATAAACAACCGTTACTGGGTAATAATTTCCCGAAATAAACCCTTGTAAACAAAAGATTTAGATAGCTGATAATAGATTCGCCTTTTGGTAATTTTAATCGTTGCTCCTACCTTGAGAAGATANGTTCTAATCGAACTGATTAACCATTTTTTTTGCTACTTCAAATCTTGTTTTCTTTATCTTCTGTTTCAGTAATAAAAACATTTCATAGGCAAGACTACTCATCATAAGTCGAAAAAAATTAGCAAGAAAACTATGATTTGACAAACGATCAGAAAAACACATATTTTTAACTTCTTTTATTCTATTTTCACTTGAATCACCTCTTTTCACATAAAAGTCAAAGTAAATTTCTCTAGCATCCTTTTGGGGAAGATTACTAGAAAAATGCCTTATGTTCATCCCTAATCCTGTACTCTCAACTTTAGAATAGCACTGTTGAGGCTTGTGCCAACTCTTGGCTTTGTACGTAAAACTCATAAAATGTTGGTGCTTCTCTCCCTGATCTAAATACATTTTTTTTACAGCATTTTTTGACCAAGATACCTTTCTTTTTAAAACTTCATTGCTCGCTATGCCTGTCACATATAGTAAATCAAAATCATCTACTAATTGGTAAAAAGGAGCGCAACTAAAGCCGCTATCACTTCTAATAATTATTTCCATCTCTGGGTGACTCTCACGTATTTTGATAATTATTCGCTTTAAAATACTCACATACCATTTATTAGAATGACTATTTCCTGGGCGGAGTACAGGAAGGATAATCTGTCCTGTTTTTCCATCATGAAAAAATAGTTCATTGTACATGAATTGACTATAATAACCGTTAAACATTGACAATTGTTGACTGCCATGAGTTGGATCATCAGTTGAATCTACGTCAATAACTATTCTCTTACGATCAGATAAACTTGAAACATATTTGTATAACCACGCATCACAAAACTTAAAAACAGCTTGTTTGTCAAAGCTATTCTCAAATCTTGATATAGTAGGTTGAGAAGCCAAATCACCNNGAAGAACATCTTTGAATAAAGGATCGTTATGTAAATGATTAACATCATTGGCGTCTTCATAGCCTAACATGATCATATAAACCCTTTGTTTTAACTGTTGCTTTCTGGTATAAGTAATAAATCTAGAGTCTCGAGTATCAGGCAAAAGTTTACTGTAATAATGAATCAATCTATGATCTCTTTCTAGTTTTTCAAGCATGATTAAAGATCCATCAGAGCTAATTTCTGATGATGAAAAAGTTAACTCAACAGAAGTTTTCCCTCTATAAAATAATGTGTTTTTATTCCTCATTTTTGGGCTATATTAAAGTATGTTTCTTTGGACTTTAATGCCTTAAAATTAACACTTTATGCGCAATATTTAAAGGGTAACTATGAATAATCTGGGTTAAGAAGTAAGTCAAAACGCTAAAAAAACAGGACTTTAACTCAGTATCTTTTTCTAGACCCTAGAGCAAATTAAATATTTTATACTACCTTAGCGCCCAGTTTTTAGTTCTTCTTTAGAAGAAAAGAAAATGAAAATGAAAAAAAGAATTTTCATACTCTCGATTTTTGCCGTCTTGAACTACTCTTGCAGCACTAGCATCGGGTTAAGACTCGGGATGCCTGAAACGCTAGCAGACGCGTTAGAGCCTAAAGACTTAACAATAAAAACCTCTTACAAGTCTATTTACTCAGATGGAGACATTCCTACTTACGATGAAAACAAAGAGTTGAATTCCACAGTATTCGGAGGATTTAGCTACCCTTGTCTCACATCTCTAAAACGCAAGTTTAATTATTTTTTTGATTTAAAATTCATACCTGTTAACTCCAAAGATGAGATACAAATAGATGTGAATTTAAAAAAAATTGATTTATCCTTCTACCCTTCAGAAGGAATTCTCTTTGCTGAGGAATCTATAGATTATACCTACATGGTAGATCTGAATGTATCGATTACCATAAACTACAAAGGAGAGACATTTACTAAAGATATAGGCTTCTTATCAACAGATAACTCTATGACTAAAAAAGGTGACGATTCGTCAATAGCATCTGGGATATCTAAAGCTATAGATAAAGCTTATGTAAAGTGTATCCGAAAAGTCAACGACCTTATAGACAATACTATTATTAACATTTAAACATTACAATTCACACTTAAAAGCCACCTTTGTTTAAAGGTGGCTTTTTTATAACAATTCTGAAAAATAATCATGCTAAATATAATTTTATTAGGAGCTCCTGGATCTGGTAAGGGAACTCAATCACAGGAAATTATAAATTTATATGACTTGTGTCATATCTCTACTGGGAATATGTTTAGAGAAAATATAAAAGAACAAACAGAACTGGGAGTATTAGCCAAATCGTACTTAGATAGAGGAGAATTAGTTCCAGATGATATAACTATTTCTATGTTAGAAAAGGAAGTTAAATCTAATTTGAACTCAAAAGGATTTATATTTGATGGGTTTCCTAGAACTAAACAACAAGCTATATCTCTTGATTCTTTTATGTCAAAGAATTCTATGAGTATTAATTATGCAATATCCCTTGACGTATCTGATGATATCTTGAAAGAAAGATTGCTACGCAGAGGTAAAGATAGTAACAGATCAGATGATAACCCAGATATAATTGATAGCAGAATAGCCGACTATCATAAAAAAAATAGTATCCTGAAAGAATATTATAATTCACAAAAAAAATATATTTCTATAAGTGGCATAGGATCTATAAGTGATATATTCGCTGAGATTTGCTGTAGTATAGAAGGCACTAAATAGTAGTATTATTACATATATCAAATGGATAATTCTAATTTTATAGATTATGTAAAAATATATTGCACATCTGGCAAAGGAGGAGCTGGTTCTACCCATATGTACAGAGATAGAATTAATCCAAAAGGAGGACCTGATGGAGGTGATGGAGGAAGAGGAGGACACATAATAATAAAAGGAAACAAAAACTTATGGACTCTATTATTTTTTAAATACAAAAAACACATAAAAGCCTCTCACGGAGAAAATGGAGGGGCTAAGTGCTCTTCTGGAGCAAATGGTCAAGATAAGTTTTTGGAAGTACCACTTGGTACAATAATAAGAGATGCCCAAACAAATGAACTCTTAGGAGAGATAACACAGCACGATCAAGAGATAATCATATTAGAAGGAGGAAAAGGAGGTTGGGGCAATACACACTTTAAATCAGCTACAAATCAAATTCCAAGATATGCTCAACCTGGGATGCCAGCAAAAGAGATCTCACTAATCTTAGAGCTAAAAATACTATCTGATGTGGGATTGGTAGGATTTCCAAATGCAGGTAAATCTACATTACTATCTGTAGTCAGCGCAGCTAAACCTAAAATAGCAGATTACGAATTTACAACTCTAAGCCCAAATCTAGGAATAGTCAAGTATAGAGATTTTAAATCTTTTACCATGTCTGATATACCTGGAATTATAAAAGGAGCCTCCCAAGGCAAAGGGATAGGACATAGATTTTTAAGACATATAGAGAGAAATTCAATTTTATTGTTCTTGATATCTGCCGAGTCTTGCAAAATAAGAGAACAGTACGACATACTAGTCAACGAATTGAGAGAATTCAACCTAGAACTTTTAGATAAAACAAGGGTCTTGGCCATATCTAAATCTGATATGCTAGATGAAGATTTAAAAAATGAAATTAAAAAAGAATTACCAGAAATCCCTTACATATTTATCTCTTCCATAACAAATGAGGGAATAGTAGAGTTAAAAGATTTACTCTGGGAAAATATAAATCTAACGAATATACCCTAAAATAGATGACAGAGCAACAAGTTATACTAGTAGATGAAAAAGATAACTTTCTAGGAACAACAGGTAAGGGAAAAGCTCATAAAGAGGGATTGTTACATCGTGCTTTCTCAATTTTTATAATTAATTCTAAAGGGGAAATAATGCTCCAAAAGAGAGCTAAAACAAAATATCATTCCCCTTTGCTATGGACAAATACTTGTTGTTCTCATCAGATATATGGAGAGACATCGTTGCAAGCGGGTCGCAGAAGACTAATGGAAGAAATGAATATAGATTGTGAATTAGTCCAAGTATTTTCCTTTGTATACAAAGCTGACTTAGATAGAGGATTGACAGAACACGAATTCGATCACGTATTATTTGGTTATTTCAACGGTGAACCTATATTAAATCCCGATGAAGTAGAAGATTGGAAATGGATTTCCATAGCAGAAATAAAGAGAGATATCAAAATAAATGAAATGGAATTCACACCTTGGTTGAAAATTATCTTAGATAAATTTTCACACTTCTTTGAACCAGAAAATATTATGAATTACAAAAAATTATAAAACCTCATAAAAAAATCCTGATCTATAAAAATATCTTATACTAAATTTTAAATGTTATTATCGCAAATACAAGAAATTAAAGAACTATTATCATCAAAAAAGAAAATTTCTATAATATCTCATAGAGATCCCGATGGAGATGCTCTGGGTAGCAGTTTAGGATTATCGCATTTTTTGAGAAATAAAGATCACCATGTAAGCGTTATAATGCCTAATAAATTTCCTTATTTCCTAGACTTTATACCAGGAGCAGACAGTGTAATAATCTATGAAAACAATATAGAACGAACAAAACAGATTATAGAAAAATCTGAAATAATTTTTTGTTTGGATTTTAATTCTATCAGCCGTATAGGAGAAGGCTTAGGGGCTTTAATAGAAAAATCAAACTCTATTAAGATAATGATCGATCATCACGTCAATCCAGATAATTTTCCTAATTACATATACTCGGATATCACAGCCTGTGCTACATGTCAACTGATATATCTATTTATAGAAAAAATAGACTCTCTCTCTTCAATAGATAAAAATATAGCCACTTGCCTATACACGGGTATTATGACAGATACTGGATGCTTTAGATTCAGATCTACCAATGCCCAAACCCATAGTATTATCTCTAACTTAATAAATATGGAAGCAGATAATATCAATATAAGCAGCCAGGTTTATGAAAATAACTCTGAAGGAAAAATAAAATTATTAGCTAGAGGATTAGAAAACTTGATACTTCTAAAAGATTATAATACAGCATATATAACTCTTTCTAGGCAAGAACTAAAAAGTATAAAACACGAAAAAGGAGATACCTTTGGAATAGTCAATTACGCTCTGTCAATAAAAGGCGTTACACTAGGAGTTCTTATGACAGAAGATAAATATCTGAATTCCACAAAACTCTCTCTTCGTTCTAAAGGTTCTTTCTCAGTTAATGATATGTCGGCAAAATATTTTAACGGAGGTGGACATTGTAATGCAGCGGGAGGAAGAATAGATAAAAATATAACTGAAACAGTTGATTTGTTTAAGAATGTATTAAAAAATTATGAAGGCACTTTATGGTAGTTTGATTATTTGTATTAGCTTTTCAAGCTGTGTTAATAATAATACACCTCGTCTAGCAAAGAATAAGAATTTGGATAATAACTGGAGTAATTCTATTACTTTTGCAAAAAAAATTTTCTCCCAAGAGGATAAAAAAATTCTGAAGTACCTTGAAGATAACGATCTTTCTGGGTTTGAAAGAACCCATGACGGATTTTGGTTTAGGATTGAGGGAGAGAGAACTGCCCCATCTTCTAAATCGGAAGTTATCATAGAGTACTCAGTGCTAAGTATGAATGGAGATGAGGTATATGAAAAGAGGAATCAGAGTGTTTTGTTAAACAAAACAGACATAATCCAAGGGCTCAACGATGGGTTAAAACTGATGAATGAAGGTGAGATATTTACGTTTATCTTCCCCTCATATAAAGCGTATGGGCTATACGGTGATGGAAACAAGGTATTACCTAACACGTCATTGATGTATAAAGTTACACTTTTAAAAATATTAAATTAAAATGAAAAAAATAACACTAATAATAATTCTTATGACAACTTCTATATTACACTCTTGTGATAGTAACAATCCATCAGAGGATGGGCTATATGCGAGAATATTCACAAATAAAGGGAATATCTTATTGAAATTAGAATTTGAAAAAACACCAATGACTGTAGCAAATTTTGTGGGATTAGCACAAGGAAGTATAGAGAATAAGAATAAGAAAAAGGGAGATCCTTACTACGATGGACTAAATTTTCACAGGGTAATAGAAAACTTTATGATTCAAGGAGGAGACCCTCAAGGAAATGGAAGTGGAGATCCAGGATATAGTTTTCCCGATGAATTTGACAAGTCTTTAAGACACGATAAACCAGGAATATTATCTATGGCTAACTCTGGACCTAATACTAATGGATCACAATTTTTTATAACTCATGTGCCTACTCCTTGGTTAGATGATAAACACACTGTTTTTGGAAATATAGCAGATTCTATTTCTCAGAAAACTGTAGATGTAATAACACAAGGGGATAAAATAGAAAAAATAGAAATAATAAGAGTTGGAGATTTGAGTAAAAAGTTTGATGCAGCAAAAGTTTTTAAAGAAAAAGTAGATTCTTTAAATGATAAAAACAAACAAGCATCTAATTTAGATATGGAAGATTGGAAGTCAGGATTTACTACTACTGAAAGTGGTTTGAAATATGCCATAAATCAGAAAGGAAGTGGCAAAGAAGTTAAAAAAGGAGATACCGTAAGTGTACATTATTCACTATTTTTAGAAAATGGCGAAAAAATAGATTCTTCTTTAGATAGAGGAGAAGCTTTTGAAACTGAAGTAGGAGTAGGAAGAGTAATAAAAGGATGGGACGAAGGTCTGACTCTATTAAAAGAAGGAGATAAGGCTAAATTTATAATTCCATCAGAATTGGGATATGGCTCACAAGGAGCAGGAGGATCTATACCAGCAAATGCTACCCTCTACTTCGAAGTAGAGCTACTAAAAGTATTGTAAAACAAATTATAGTTCTTCTAATAAGAAAATAGCTTAATTACTTTTTTATAATTCTTATGCATATAGGAAAAAGGTTAGCTTTATTTTTTCTCCCTGTCATATTATGTTCTTGTTGGGATGACAGTAGTCCTGATATATCTGACATTAATGTGCCCTTTAATGTCGTGCGTTTTGAACGAGAATTTTATGGCAAGGAGAAAGATTTAAACGTTTTAAAAGACGAATATTCCTTTATGTTTCCTAATAACATTCCAGACAGCATCTGGAATAAGAAAATCAATGACTCAAACGAATTAGACATCTTTAATAAATGTGAGTTAAAATTTTCCAATTTCTCCAATCAAAAAAAAAAGTTAGAACAACTATTTAAGCATATAAAATTTTATTATCCAAAATTCACTGCTCCAGATGTCTATACTTATATATCTAAAATAGATATTGAATATCCTGTGATATATGCAGATAGCCTGTTGTTCATATCCATAGATTTGTACTTGGGTAATAAAAGTTCTCTGTATAATGATATACCTGAATATATAAAAGATAATTTCGATAAAAAATATCTAATAGTCGACGCCGCTAATAGCATAGCTAAAAAAATAGTTCCTATAAGTGATGAGACAACTTTTATATCGGAAATCATTTATAGAGGTAAATTACTGTTTTTCATCAAAAAGATCTTACCTGAAACAACCATCTATGATATATTCAAGTATTCAAAAAGTAAAATGGAATGGCTCAAAAAGAATGAATGGAATATTTGGAAATACTTTATCCAAAAAAAAATACTTTACAGTACGGATAAACATCTGTTAAAGCGTTTTGTACTTCAGGCACCATTCTCTAAATTTTTCCTAAATATAGATAAAGAATCTCCCGATCGTGTGGGAGTGTATATAGGTTATAAGATATTTGAACAATATGTGAAAAATAACCCCGACAAAACATGGCAAGAATTACTAAATAACACATCTTCAACAGAGATAATGTCCTTATCTAAATATAAACCCAACAAATAAAAATGACCAAATCCCAAATAAATATAGATCTGGAATTAGATGAAAATAAGATTCCAAAATCCATAAAGTGGACATCTTCTGATGGTCAAGCCGATAGTGTTAATGTAGAATCTTTGATATTATCTTTTTGGGATAAAAAAAATGAAGAGACTCTTAGAATAGATCTATGGACAAAGGATATGTTAGTAAACGACATGAAAAAATTTTATCACCAAACCTTACTATCCATGGCTGATTCATATGAAAGAGCTACCTCTGATAATAAAATGGCTTCCAGCTTGAGGGATTTTTGTGATTTTTTTGCTGAAAAGACAAATATAAAATAATATACTCCTCACAATATATATATTCCAAAAAATAATATCAGAATCGATCGAGAATACTAGTTTTTAACAATTAATCTAATAATCATTATGACTAGAATATTAACTGGAATACAGAGTACTGGAGTTCCTCACTTAGGAAATATCTTAGGCGCCATACGGCCATCTATAGAGTTATCTAAAGAAAAAAATATTGAATCATTTTTCTTTATAGCCGATATGCACTCTCTAACTACAATTAAAAATCCAGATATTTTAAAACACAACACTTATTCTGTGGCTGCCGCTTGGCTCTCTTTTGATTTTGATATAGATAATAATCTGTTTTATCGTCAAAGTGACCTCCCTGAGGTAACTGAACTCTCTTGGTATCTAAGCTGCGTTGCTCCATATCCAATGTTGGCAAATGCCCATTCTTTTAAAGATAAATCTAATCATCTTCACAGCGTAAATACAGGTTTATTCTACTATCCTATATTGATGTCTGCAGATATTTTACTCTACAATGCCAATATAGTACCCGTTGGAAAAGATCAAAAACAACATTTAGAGATAACTAGAGATATTGCAAATAGCTTTAACAACAAATACGGAAATGTCTTAGTAGTTCCAGAGGCTAGAATAACTAATAATGCTAATATCCCTGGTACAGACGGGAATAAAATGAGTAAATCATACAATAATTTTATAGATATATTTCTTAGCGAGAATGAATTAAAAAAACAAATAATGGGCATTATAACAGATAGTATTTCCTTAGAAGATCCTAAAAACCCTGAGACTTGTAATGTATTTAACATATATAAAACGATAGCTGGACAAAATGATATCCAAACTTTAAGAGAAAAATATATAAATGGAAATTTTGGATATGGAAATGCAAAGAAAATGCTGTTTGAGTTGATTTTAGAAAAATTTAAATCCAACAGAGAAAAGTTCAATGAATATATAAATGACTTAGACTATATAGATACCGCTCTGAAAAGAGGAGCAGAAAAAGCTAGAGATACCGCAAATGATACACTAAATAAAGTCAGAAGTGCCGTAGGTTATAAAAAACTGAGCTATAAGAAAATCTAGCGACACTATCACGCACAGCTTGCAATTCAGTCTTGAGTTTGATAAACTAGTGTTTGCCGATGTAAATTTCACAGTCCACAGAATTTTGCTCGAGCAAAATAAATGGATGATAATTCAAAAGTTAAATGAATGTGAGTGCTTTTGGTAAAATGATTCTATTACTTCTATAGCTCCATCTACAGTATCTACCACCTTGAATAGAGACAAGTCCTTTTTATATATATTGCCTTCTTGCTCACATACGGTAGTCTTAATCCAATCTAATAAGCCCTTCCAATAGTCTTTTCCCACCAATACTATAGGGAACTCAGCTATCTTTTCAGTTTGTATTAGAGTGAGCGCCTCGAACATTTCATCTAATGTGCCCAATCCTCCAGGCATAACTATAAACCCTTGAGAATACTTTACAAACATCACCTTCCTAACAAAAAAATAATCGAAATCTATACTCTTGCCAGGTGTTATGAACATATTGTCTTTTTTTTCAAAAGGCAAATCTATATTCAGACCTACAGATAACCCATTTCCCCTATTAGCTCCTTTATTACCAGCTTCCATAATTCCACTACCCCCTCCTGTTATTATACCGTATCCCTTCAATATTAATTTATAAGCTATTTCCTCTGCCATCTTGTAATATTTATGTTCTTTATCGGTTCTAGCTGAACCAAAAATAGAGACACACGGCCCTGTATTACCCATAGTTTCAAATGCATCTACAAACTCAGACATTATCTTAAATACAACCCATGAATCATTGCCCTTTACCCTAGCCCAAGTTTTAGACTTTAACTTGGATTTTATTTTTTGATCTGACATTGGCTTTCTCTTATATATAATACGATATTATTATCTCATCCACGTTTAATTATAAAAACATCTTCGTTCTCTCTCTTCATTAAAAATTTCTCCCTAGCATATTTCTCTATTTCATAAGGGATGTGTATCCTCTCGAGATTTTTTGTGTCTTCCCTTATTTTTTTTCTATAAAAATCATTAGATCTTTCTAACTTTTCTATTTCATAACTGAGTTCCAAGAGTACGGTAAAGGAGTTTTTATCTAAAAAAGACATCCAGAAAACAAATAAGATAGCAGATAAAAAATACTTATTCTTAAATATGGAAAATAAACTAATATCCTTCATATCACAAACTGAATGACCCACAAATTAAACACAAAAATAACATAAACGCAAAATTATACTTTGGATTAACTCAGGTTAAAAGCATTTGAGATTTCTAAAAAATTCTTTTTGCATAAAAAGATTACATTTGCCCAGACGTAATTACTAATCTGTAGAATATCTGTTTCATTTTGGGTAATGCAATATTCTTATCTCACATCTTTAAAAGCTAAGATGTGTTCTAAAATGAAAACACAGAGGGTAATTAATGGTTACTTTACATTTTTTATAATTTCTAGAAAATTGAATTCTACAACAAAAAAATAATTTTATCTTATGGTTATGAATAGAGAAAATAGAAATCTTAGAGATGTTTATGTAGCAGCAGCAGTAAGGACTCCTGTAGGAAAGATCAGGGGTGCGTTTAACAATGTTAGGCCAGATGACTTATTAGTACACACGATAAAATCATTGTTGACTAAGGCTCCTGTTGACTCATCTCAAATTGGTGATTTAGTGGTAGGCTGTGCTATGCCTGAAGCCGAACAAGGTTTGAACGTGGCTAGAATAGCAGGTTTATTATCTGGTTTACCCGATAGTGTTCCAGCTTATACTATAAACAGGTTTTGTGCTTCTGGATTACAGGCAGTTGCCCTTGCAGCTTCTCAGGTGGCTATGGGCAATACTGAATTGGCTATAGGCGCAGGGGTTGAATCCATGTCTATGGTTCCAATGGGAGGGAATAAACCCTCGGTCAATCCCAGTGTGATCTCTGACGATCAGAATAAAGCTATTGCTTACGGTATGGGAATTACCGCTGAAAAAGTATCAGAGAAATACGGAGTATCCAGACAGGCTCAAGATGAATTCGCCCTAGAGAGTCATAGAAGAGCTCTAAAAGCTATAAGTAATGATATAGGTAAAGATGAAATTACTCCCGTAGAGGTAGAGAGCAATAGTCTAAAAGATGGTAAGGTAGAATCAAATAAAAAAATCGTTAAAAACGATGAAGGTCCTAGAGTAGATTCTTCTATAGAATCCCTATCTAAATTGAGACCTGTCTTTAAAAACAAAGGCTCTGTTACAGCAGGGAATAGCTCCCAAATGAGCGATGGAGCAGCATCTTTGTTGTTATGTTCAGAACAAGCCTTAAAAGATTACAATTTAACTCCTCTAGCTAGATTTCTGGATTTTCATGTAACAGGAGTACCCCCGGAAATAATGGGCATAGGTCCAGTAGCAGCCATACCAAATTTATTAAAGAAATACAATATCAAATTAGAAGATGTAGACTGGATAGAGCTAAACGAAGCTTTTGCGGCTCAAGCATTGGCCGTTATCAATGAGTTGAAATTAGATAAAGAAAAAGTCAATCCCCTAGGAGGAGCCATAGCATTAGGTCATCCCCTAGGAGCTACTGGCGCTATTAAGGCGACTACTGCTGTTCACGCTTTAAATAGGGAAAAGTTAGATTATGCAATGGTGAGCATGTGTATAGGAACTGGCATGGGAGCTTCAGGTTTATTCGTCAGAGTATAAAATTATCAATAGTATAAGTGTTTAAATAAAAACTTAAAAAGCTAAAATATGAGTAGCAATGTTAAACTTTGGAGTAAAAATTACCCTAAAAATGTCTCTTTGGATTTAGGTGAAATCAAGGAAAAATCTCTGTGTGATGTAATGGAAAATTCTTGTAAGAAATACTCTGAAAGAGTTGCCTTTTCCTCTATGGGCAAAGAGCTCTCTTTTAATGACCTCTTAAAAACTAGCTATAAGTTAGCAGAGTTTTTACAAAGAGATTGGAATTTAAAAAAAGGAGATTGTGTAGCTATTATGATGCCTAATATCTTACCTTATCCCATTGCTGTTTTTTCTTCTTTTTTAACTGGTTTAGTAATAACTAATATAAATCCTCTTTCTCCTCCTCTCGAGCTCGCTTTTCAGTTAAAAGACTCCAAGGCTAAGGCTATAATAGCTCTGAATTTTTTTGGCAAGACAATACAAGAGGCCATAGAGATAAATGGTAAAGACTCTCCCTTAAAACACGTTATGTTGTCTAAGATTGGAGATCTATTCCCTACCATTAAGGGTTTAGTGATGAATTTTGTAGTAAAAAATATACAAAAGAAAGTTCCTGCATACGATTTTAATCACAATACTTTTAGCGAAATTCTAAACAAAAAAGGTGAGTTCGATAAAATAGAGATAGAACAAGAAGATTTAGCATTTTTACAATACACTGGCGGAACTACTGGTAATCCTAAAGCAGCTATGCTATCTCATAAAAATTTACTTTCGAACTTATACCAAGTAGATTCGTTTGTAACTCATACAGAGAAAGACGTGATAGTAACTGCGCTTCCTATCTACCATATTTTTAGTTTGAACGCAAATCTTTTAAGAGGAATTTCCCTAGGTTCCAAACAAATTTTGATAGCAAATCCTAGAGATGTAAAATCTGTAGTTAAGGATTTAAAAAATGAGAAGTTCACTTGTTTATGTGGGGTCAATACTCTGTTTAATTTATTTATGAACGATGAGGACTTCTGTAAGTTAGATTTTTCTAATTTGATTTACACAATAGGTGGAGGTATGGCTGTTTTGAAAGACACAGCAGATAGGTGGCATAAGCTCACTGGGAGGATTATATATCAAGGATATGGCCTTACCGAGACATCTCCTGCTGTTACTTTGAGTAATCCTGATTTAACTTCTTTCGATGGATCTACAGGTATTCCTGTTCCAAGTACAGATATATTAATTATTGATGACTCAGGCCAAGAGGTTGAAACTGGTAAAGAGGGTGAAGTATGCGTTAAAGGACCTCAGGTAATGAAATCTTATTGGAATAACGAAGAAGAGACTAAACAGGCCTTCCATAAAGGCGAATGGTTTAAAACAGGTGATATAGGAAAATTAGATGAAAATGGCTGTCTGTACCTAACAGATAGAAAAAAAGATATGATTATAGTATCTGGATTTAATGTTTATCCTACCCAAGTTGAGGATGTTATATCTCAACATCCTTCAGTATTTGAAGTAGCCTGTATAGGTGTTCCTAGTGAACGTTCAAACGAAGAGGTAAAAGCGTTTGTGATTTTAGAAGAGAATCAACATTTGACTCTCGATGAGCTCAGAAAATTCTGTAAAGATAGGATGTTAGCATATAAAGTACCTTCTCAATTGGAAATAGTAGATAGCTTACCAAAGAGTAATGTAGGAAAAATACTTAGACGTCTTTTGAGAAAATAAAATGAATATAAAAGAACAATTTCAAATGGTAATAGATTTAGGAATGAAATTACCAAATCTAAAAATTAAAAATATAGATGATAATGGCAACATAGATATGTTGTATGTAGCAAAAGAAAGCGATTATCGTCTTGGTGGATATATATCAGGGCCCGTACAAATGGCTTTAGCCGATGTTTCTATGTACTTTACAGTTTTACTAAAAAAAGGTTTAGTCTTAGATAGCTCTACTGTCAGTTTGAATTGTCAATTTTTGGAACCTGCTAAGGTAGAGCAACTGAGAATAAGAGCTCATTGTAATAGAGCAGGTAATAGATTAGCTTTTGGTAATGTAGACATACTATCAGTAGATGATGACACTATATTTAGTCAATCTACCGTTATTTTTTCTATAGGTAAAAAAGTTTATGATTTTGATTCTCTAGTTGAAGAATACTACAAAAAACAAGGCATAAATCCATAGTTTTTTTTTAGTATTACCCCCCCCTGAAATATTTACAGGAGATTTATACTGCTTCAAGATGAAACCGCCTCATTAATAAAATGAGGCGGTTTTTTAATTTTTGGTGTTTAGCGCTACATTTTACTTTCCTTTTAAAAACCCGAGTTCGATTAATAAATCACTTGAACCTTTTGATTTTATTCGGATTTAAGGAAATACCCCTTTAGTTTTGGGCTCTTTTATGCTTAGCACTAAAACATTCTATTTATCTCAAATACAAATCTCTTTAATGCCAGTTAATTCAAATCTTTTGGCTGTTTTGAGTAAGTAAATTATTAATCGTACTCAGGTTAACAGTAAAAACTACACTTTCAAACAAAAAAAAGCTGCCTCGGTTTTGAGACAGCTTCTTTTGAATTTTAGCCTTATAGACAAACATATGCTATTAGAAATAGCATATCTTCTAATTTTTGTTATATCTATTTTTAAACTTATCTATTCTACCAGCAGAGTCTACCAACTTCACTTTACCTGTAAAGAAAGGGTGCGATGTACTAGATATTTCAATTTTTACTAGTGGATATGTCTGATCTTCTATCTCTATAGTCTCCTTAGTATTTGCTGTAGACTTTGATATAAAAGTATCTCCGTTAGACATATCTTTGAATACTACTAATCTATAATTTTCAGGGTGAATTCCTTTTCTCATCTCTTGGAAATGTAAAAAATGTAAATTTAAAATTTTGACCCAACAAAGGTATGATAATTTATCTAGATAAGATATAACTAGATTTTATTTAAACAGATATTTATGGCGTCAATATACTACTTCAGCCTTATTCTAATAATTTTTAAAGTGACCGTTACGCCTAATAGCTTTTAGGAAATTTTCAATTCTGTAAAGGTATATTATCTATCAGTCTAACTTCCCCTACGAACAATGCTATAAAAAGTCTATATTTTTTATCTTTCTCTATTTCAGAGGCTATCTCTAAAGTATTTTTTTCTGCTACTTCAAAATATTCCAATCTAAAATATTCTTTATCAAATTGACTCTCAACCCATTTTTTTGTATTTGAAAGACTACAGCGCTTGAGCATATCTGAGGCTGTTTTAAGCGTTTTGTATATAAATCCTGCCTTTTCTTTGTGTTGTTTAGATAGTAATTTATTCCTAGAACTAAGAGCTAAGCCATTAGGATCCCTTACAGTTTCGCATCCAACAATATTTGTATTTAACCCATAAACTTTGACTAAATGCTTAACTATTAATAGTTGTTGATAATCTTTTTTTCCAAAATAGGCATTGTTCGCAGGTATGATATCAAATAACCTCTTGACCACAGTGGCCACCCCTTTAAAATGTGCCCCCCTAAAAGCCCCCTCCATTACTCGATCTAATCCATTTAAATATATAGATTCCAATTTATCCCCCTGGGGATAAATCTCTAAAACAGAAGGTAAAAACAAAACATCACATTTCGCTTCATTCAATTTTTCTATATCAGAAACCGTATTTCTAGGATATCTCTCTAAATCAGACTTATTATCAAATTGCGTAGGATTTACGAAAATACTACAAACAGTAATATCATTTTCTTGTTTTGACAGTTTTACTAAACTCATATGCCCACCGTGAAGCTCCCCCATGGTGGGCACAAAACCAATAGTCTTATGGCTTTTATCACTCACAAAAGTGCTAATTTCAGATACAGTAGTATATATCTCCATACCTTACAAAACCATTAGAATTAACAATAAGACTAAAAAAAACTCCCCTTATAAGTGTATAACTTCACCATATGCCGCAGCAGTAGCTTCCATTATAGCTTCACTCATAGTAGGATGAGGAAATACAGACTTTAAAATTTCGTGTCCAGTACTCTCTAATTTACGAGCTACAACAGCTCCTGAAATCATTTCAGTAACGTTATCGCCTATCATATGACAACCTAAAAGCTCTCCGTATTTAGCATCGTAAATAACCTTTATAAAACCATACTTAGAACCGTAAGCAGTAGCTTTTCCAGAAGCTGAAAATGGAAATTTACCTACTTTTAATTCATATCCTAATTCCCTTGCTTGTCTCTCTGTCATGCCTACAGAAGACACTTCAGGAATACAATATATACAAGAAGGTATATTCTTATAGTCTATAGCCTCCACATCTATGCCAGCTATTTTCTCCACACAGGTTATCCCTTCGGCAGAAGCCACATGTGCCAAAGCCAAATCTTTAACCACATCTCCTATGGCGTAATATCCAGAAATATTTGTCTCGTAAAAATCATCTACTAGTATTTTGTCTCTATCTACAGCTATACCTACATCTTCCAACCCTATATCTTCTATATTAGACTTTATTCCTACAGCAGATAATACAGCATCAGCCTCTATGGTTTTTTCGCCCTCTGGCGTTTTTATAAATACTTTTACTGTTTTCCCTGAAGTATCTACAGATTCTACTAAGGAATTATTCATTATATCAATTCCCTTTTTTCTGAGTACTTCCTCCAAATGGTTTGAAACATCTTCATCTTCTAAAGGGACTATCTTAGGCATGTATTCCACTATAGTAACCTCGGTGCCCATAGTCTTATAAAAATAAGCAAACTCCACGCCAATAGCCCCAGAGCCAACAACTACCATTCTCTTTGGTTGTTTTTTTAACGATAAAGCCTCTCTATAACCAAAGACTTTCTCTCCATCTTGAGGAAGATTAGGCAATTCTCTAGACCTAGCTCCTGTAGCTATAATTATATGTTTAGCTGTATATTCAGTGATATTTCCCTTCTCATCTAAGACTTCCACTTTTTTAGAAGGCCTTACCTTAGCTGTACCTTCTATAACTGTAACATTGTTTTTTTTCATCAAAAACTGAATGCCTTTGTTCATATTCTCAGCTACTTTCCTACTTCTGCCTATGACCTGACTAAAGTCTTTATCCAAAGTATCAGCCTTTAAACCGTATTCTTGAGCGTTATTGAGGTACTCTAAAATTTGAGCACTCCTAAGCAAAGCCTTGGTAGGAATACATCCCCAGTTGAGACAAATACCCCCTAGCGACTCTCTCTCTATCAGAGCTACCTTGAAATTCAACTGTGCCGCACGAATAGCAGCTACATATCCGCCAGGTCCACTGCCTATTATTACAATATCAAAATCCATTATTATATCTTCTCACTTAAAAAAAAAACAACACAAACTTAACCAATTTTAATCTTTAGGGAATATGATTAAATTTATATTTAGATCTCCCCAGAATCTAAATCATATTTTTTTCTCTAACTCTACAATTATTTCTTGTGATTTCTTATAATCATCTGATATTGTATCTATACCAGATGGAGTATATCGAGCATATTCACAACTATTGAGAATAGATATAACCTTGTCTATTGTAGTGGTTTGGATACCTTTTTTCTCCAATACTTCTCTGAGTAATTTTTTATTAAAATCACTTCTAGATATATCCAACTTAGACAAGAGATATTCAGAAATGGTTCTCTCCAATGTTATGTAAAAATTAGAGCTATTCTCATCACTCATCATTGTCTTACTGTCTAAAAGAAGTTTTTTAGCCTTGTTAATAGTTCTCTTATTATTTATCTCTTTTAAATTTCTATTTCGTCTACTCCTCGTAAATAAGACTACAAAAAACACCGCCACAAATGGAAATACTAAAAGTAAATAATACAAAGGAGATCCTATAAATTGATCTTCTTGTAATTTTTTAAATTTTGCTTTTTGTTTTATATAACGTATCTCCTGATTTAAATAAGCCACATCTTCTTTAATAGAAGTGCTGTCGTAGTTTTTATTCTGATCGGCAATATGATCTCCTTCGACCACATCAATTTTGAGCTCTTTACTCTTTAAGGTGATATACTTCTCTTTTTTTGGATCGAAAAAAGAAAATACTACAGGATTAATTTTATAGACACCCTTATTTCTAGGTATTAGCAAAATTTCACTCGTTATACTTCCGCTACTTCCATTTTCACCTACAGTTAACTGAGAAGAAGTTTTTGGATCGTATTTCTCTATTTGATTGGGGATATCTAAAACTGGCAAAGGCGTTAATTTAAAATTTCCCTTGCCCGAAATCTTGATGACCACTCCCGTTGAGGTATTTTCTTCTAAAGAGCTCTTCTTTAAATTTACATCCATAGAAAAATCACCCACTGCACCTTTAAAATCTATAGGTTTACCCTTTTGAGGAAGAGCTCTTACATTTATGGTCTTACTTTTAGTAGAGAGAGGAACCTGTATTTGTTGCCTCATAATACTACCAAATATATCATAACTATCTCCTGAACTTACAGTGGTAGAAACCTCTATATCCATAGGAGATATTTTTAAAGGTCCTGATCTCTGCGGACTTAACACGACTTTTTTCAGAACTATATAATTATACAATTCTCCGTTTAAATACTCAGTATTGATATCGTACTTTCCTCCTTTGTTTATATCTATGTTTTGAGTCCAAAATCCATCAAACTTTGGGAGTTGTTCAATTCTAGGAGATTGAATATCAACCTTGAAAAACAACTTATATGTAGCTATGATCTCCTCATTTACATATGGATTACTCTTAGATAACACTACCTTAAAATGAATGTTTTTACTCTGGGTATCTCTGGGATTACGACCATCTTGAGAATCAGCTACACCTTCTACTACCTCTATATCTATGAGGTCTGTGCTGTAATCTTTACCTTGGATTTTAAACTTAGCAGAAGCTATCTTATGCTTACCTATTTTCTGTGCCTTAAGCCAAAAAGACATTGTCTTCCTAAAAGAAGATTCTGTTTTTCCATTTACATAAGAATAAGAATTTTGTGTGGAAGTGCTAGGACCAGCTATAACCTTGAATCCATCAAAATTGGGAAATTTTATATCTGGATTTACAGATTCAGTAGACTCTAAGATAAAATCTATTTTAAACTTCTCATTTTTCCCTACCTTGAGCCTATCTGATTTAGCTGTAAACGAAACCTGAGCTGAGGTAATATGTACAATGAAAATACATATACAAATCAAAACACTTCTAAGCATATCTACCAATCTTTTGCGTTTTTAATTTTTTTAGACTTAGATTTTAGTTTTTGTAATTTATCTTGAACCTTTTTTTCTTCATTTTCTATGGCTTTCAGTAGCCTATCTACATCACTCTTTGACAATTTCATATCGTCTTTCTTTTGATCTTTGTCTTTTTGATCCTGATCCTTTTGGTCTTTGTCTTTCTGCCCCTGATCCTTTTGGTCTTTGTCTTTCTGCCCCTGATCCTTTTGATCTTTATCTTTCTGGTCCTGATCCTTTTGATCTTTGTCTTTCTGGTCCTGATCCTTTTGATCTTTCTCTTTTTGATCCTGATCCTTTTGATCTTTGTCTTTCTGGTCCTCGTTTTGCTGTTTTAGATTTTTGGCTACCATTAGATTGTGTCTAGCATCGTTATCATTAGGATTATTCCTAAGAGCTTGTTTATACGATTCTATGGCCTTATCTATATCCTTATTTTCCAATAATGCATTGCCCAAATTGTACAGAGAATTAGATTTATCCTCTTTTGTATTACCGACCTCAGATGCTACACTGTAATTCTCTATAGACTCTTTAAATCTCTTTTGTTCAAATAGTGCATTGCCCAGATTGAAATTCGCCTTAAAATTTTTAGAATCGTCATTTAATGCTTTTTTAAATTTTATCTCTGCATCTGCATATTTTTCACTTTTGAACAACTCATTACCCTCTCTCAGGAGTTCTTTATTTTGAGCACATACACAAGTCGCAGATAAAATTGATATCACTATAATTAATCTCATGATTTATTTTTATCAAATAAGTTTAATCTCTGTATCCATAAAGTTTTCTTTTCCGATAGGAAAACATCTATTATCAACAATAAGATCGCAAAACCCAAAAACCATTGGTATTGACTCTCATATTCAGAAAACATAGACGATTCGTATTCTTTTTTATCTACGCTATTTATACTGCGCTCTACAAAATCGACTATGGTCTGTGTGTTTTGAGAATTTATGTAACTCCCTTGGGAAGTAGAAGCTATCTGTTTTAGAATCTCACTGTTCAACTTAGTTATTACCACATTACCCTCGGTGTCTTTTTTATAACCTACTATATTATCATTTTCCTTAATAGGTATAGGACTCCCTTTTTCTAATCCCATCCCGATTGTGAAAATCTTAACTCCTTTTTCTGAAATTTTTTGTGCCATAGACAACACGTTATCTTCGTGATCCTCACCATCGGATATGATAAACAGTATCTTATTATTTTGATATTCATCATCAAAATAATTATCGGTCATCTCCATGGCCTCCGATATGGAAGTACCTTGAGATGGAACCATATCGGTATTTATATTCTTCAAGAACATCTGAGCCGCAGAATAATCTGTAGTGATAGGCAGAAGAGCATAAGGATTGCCAGCATAGACTATAATACCTATCCTATCGTGACGTATTTCGCTTATAACTTTCGACAGCACCTGTTTTGACTTTTCAATTCTATTGGGAGCCACATCTTCAGCCAACATACTTTTAGATACATCTACAGCGAAAACTATATCCACACCTTTTCTAGTTACCTTCTCGAGTTTTGTCCCCAGTTGTGGATTTATCAAAGCTATTATAGCAAGAGAGAGAGAAACACATAAAACACTCACCTTTAACACACTCTTGAAAAGAGACCTATTGGGAGCTATCTTATCTAATAGTTTATTATCGGCAAAATCCCTTTGCTTTTTTAACTTCCACATTTGTAGAATAATAAAAAAGAATACTATCAAAGGAATAATGAACAATATCTTTAAATACGAAATGTCTTCTATGTGATACATTATATAAAACTTTTAAATACACTGTATTTTAATCCTACTTCTATCAATAGAAATAATATTCCCAATAAGATCCAAAAACGAAATTTCTCTTGGTAACTATAATAGTGATACTCTTGTAGTTTACTTTTCTCCATATTATCTATTTCATCGTATATCTCTTGTAATCTAGAATTATTGTCAGCTCTAAAATACTTGCCATTTGTAGTGTTGGCAATAGTCTTTAGTAATTCCTCATCTATTTCCACTTGAACCATCTGATACACATATTTGTTTGTGCGAGGATCTATCCCTACTGGAGTTTCTGCCATGCCATTAGTCCCAACACCTATGGTGTAAATCTTAATATTCTCTTGTTTGGCTACCTCTGTAACAGTTATAGGGTCGATATAACCTGTGTTATTAACCCCATCGGTCAGTAATATTATTACCTTACTCTTAGTCTGACTCTCTTTCAATCTATTTACAGCCACACCTAAGCCTACCCCTATGGCCGTGCCAGGCTCTAAAAGCCCATTTTTAATAGACATAATAGAACTATTTACAACCTTATGATCCGTGGTGAGAGGACACTGAGTAAATGATTCAGCCTCATAGGCTACGATTCCAAATCTATCTGATGATCTCTTATTTACAAATTCCGAAGCAACTTGCTTTACAGCATCTAATCTATTAGGAGCGAAATCTCTAGCCAACATACTTCCAGATACATCTATAGCCATAACTATATCTATGCCCATAGTATTTCTCTTCTTATTGTTAGTCTCTACATACCTAGGCCTAGACATAGCTATTATAAAAAACACTATAGCTAATAATCTCAAAGCATTAAGGATCCACCTATAACGAGACCAAATATCTCTATAAAAGCTAAACCCTTTAATGCTGGAAATCTGTAACTCAGAATGACTTTTTTTACGCCTAAAATAATGCCATACACACAGAAGTGGAATTATAATTAGAAAGTATAAAAACTCCGTATTTAATATTTCGAAATTATCTTTCATTTTCTGCCTCTATAAATTTAGTTTCTACAATTAACTCTTCCACATATACTCTAAATTTTTCAGCTTGATCGTGGGTAGATATAGCTCTGGCAAATTTCACTAAATCAGATATAGATAATAACTCTCTAAGAGTTTCTAAATAATCCTTTGAAATGACCCCCTCGTGAATACCACTCTTATCGAAATATGAAATAATCTCATAAGAAGTTAATTCCATGGCAGAGAAAAAGAATCTCTCCTCAAAGAAAATTCTCAAAATATCTGTCAACTCAGAATAGTATTGCTTAAATAAACCCTCTGTTAATAATTTTTTCTCATCTAATTCCTTCAATCGTTCTAAAGCTATGATATGAGCGGGCTTTTTAATTACTATTTTAGGCTTTACCTCCCTATTCTTCATCATATATCTAATTATCAAATACACTATAAATATGATTATTATCCCTAACAAGACATAAGGCAATATCTCTATAAATGTATAAGGCTCATCTATAATATCTCTGTTTTCCCTGAGTTTTACTTGCCCATTATCAATATCTAATTCAGGAGAAATCACATCTACCATAGTGGGCTTAGAAAATTTGATATCATCTTCAATTTCAAATTTCAGAGGTGGAAGCACGTATTGTCCAGTATCGAATTTTGTTATTACAAAAGATTGTTTTTTTATGATCCTTTCATCTATAACAAGTGAATCCATTTCAGAGGAATCTACGATCTCAAATGGTCCTATGGAATCTTTTATAATAGGAAAAACACTTTCTTTTCCTAACTCAGTAGATATAGATAGGTCGAATTTTATCTGTTCTCCTATCTGAATTTTATTAGTATCTAACACGGCTTTTATCTCCGCCTGACTTTGAGCAAAGACCTTTGCGGATATAAAAAAAGTAGCTACAAATAATAGTCTAACTAAATATCTCATCTCTAACTATCTCTTTTGCTTGAAATATTCTAATAACTTTTTTACGTAAGATTCAGAAATTTCACTCTCTATATTCCCCGCCTTACAACTTGTAAAAGTATCCTTAAAATACTTGGATTTACTCAAAAAATAATCTCTATAAGACCTTCTCACACCTCTAGAGGAAGTATTTATCAGTACATGCTCACCTGTCTCACTGTCGAGCATATCGACCATACCTAAATCAGGCATTACCTTCTCTCTCTTATCGTATACCTTTATACCTACTATGTCGTGTTTTTTACTGGCTACTTTTAAATCTACTTCGTAATAATCATCCATAAAATCAGACAAGATAAAAACTATAGATCTCTTTTTAATAGCTTCTGATAAAAATTTAATAGCCTTGGCTATATCTGTCTTCTTACTTTTGGGGCTGAATTCTACTAACTCTCTTATTATGCGCAGCACATTTTTCTTACCCTTTTTAGGGGGTACGAATAACTCTATTATATCCGAAAAAAGTATTAGGCCTACTTTGTCGTTATTTTGTGAAGCTGAAAAGGCTAATGTGGCACATATTTCTGTTATATTATCCCTCTTTAATTGATCGGTAGTTCCAAAATTCCCCGAAGCACTAATATCAACCAATAGTATGGTGGTCAATTCTCTCTCCTCTTCAAAAATTTTTACATGAGGCTTATTTAACTTAGCCGTCACATTCCAATCTATATCTTTTATACTATCTCCATAATCATAACGTCGGACCTCACTGAAAGTCATACCCCTCCCCTTAAAGGAGCTATGATATTCACCAGAAAATATATCATTAGACAATCTCCTGGTTTTTATCTCAATTCTCTTTACCTTCTTGATCAGTTCTTTTGCATCCATATATCTAAAAAATATATTTTAAAATCGAGATAAAATCACTAAGGAACCTCCACTGTATCTATTATTTTCTTTATAATATCTTCTGAAGTAATATTTTCAGCCTCGGCTTCATAAGTTATTCCTATCCTGTGTCTTAGAACATCTACTACAATATCTCTAATATCTTCAGGTATGACATACCCCCTTCTCTTTATAAAGGCATGACACTTAGCAGCCGTTGCAATACTAATAGTACCTCGTGGTGAAGCTCCAAAACTAATAAGTGGTTTTAACTCGCTCAATTGGTATTTCTCAGGATTACGAGTCGCAAAAATTATATCTAAAATATAATTCTCTATTTTGTCGTCCATATATACTTCCTTGACCATCTCCCTAGCTCTAATTATCTGCTCGGTAGTGATTACAGATTTTACCTCTGTCTTTAAATTACTCAGATTTTGCCTCATTATGTTTCTCTCATCCTCCATCTCTGGATAAGATATAACTACCTTTAACATAAATCTATCCATCTGTGCTTCGGGAAGAGGATAGGTTCCCTCTTGTTCCAAAGGGTTTTGGGTGGCTAAAACCAAAAATGGCTCTTCTAGTTTGAAACTCTCATCATTGATTGTAACCTGTCTCTCTTGCATAGCCTCCAATAGAGCTGATTGCACCTTAGCTGGAGCTCTATTTATTTCATCGGCAAGAACAAAATTTGCAAAAACAGGACCTTTTTTTATAGAAAAATCATTGTTTTTCATATTAAAAATAACAGTTCCTATCACGTCTGAAGGCAATAAATCTGGAGTAAACTGTATTCTGCTAAAAGATCCATCTATACTTTTTGCTAGAGTATTTATAGCCAGAGTCTTTGCCAATCCAGGAACCCCTTCCAAAAGAATATGTCCTGATCCTAAAAGCCCTATCAAAAGGCGTTCTACCATAACCTCCTGACCTACTATAACTCTGCCTATCTCCATATTTAATAGGTCTATAAAGGCACTTTCTCTATGGATTTTTTCATTAATTACTTTAATATCTACTGTGTTCATTTAAAAAAAATTAAATTTTACCTCGCCGCAAAAATATTATTTTTTGCTTTTTTACAAAAAAACATCAATTAAAATGTATCAAGTAGAACTTTTAGTTAAACTAAATTCTCTAGCTATCAAAGTGTTTTTAAGAAGCATAGCAATGGTCATAGGTCCCACCCCTCCAGGCACTGGAGTGATATGAGATGCCTTTTTACTAACCTCTTTGAAATCTACATCCCCCACTAGAGCAAAGCCTCGCTTTTTAGTCGCATCCTCTACCCTATTTATACCTACATCTATGACTACAGCACCCTCTTTCACCATATCGGAAGTTAAAAAATTAGGAATCCCTAAAGCTACTATTATAATATCTGCCTGTAGACTTATACTCTTTAAATCTACAGTATGACTATGAGCCAGAGTTACAGTGCAATTACCTGTCTCTCCCTTTCTACTCAACAACAGACTAACAGGTGTCCCAACTATAGTACTTCTCCCTATTACAACAGCGTGTTTGCCACGAGTTTCTATATTATTCCTCTTTAAAAGCTCTATAATTCCAAAGGGAGTAGCTGGAAGATAAGTATCTAATCCCAACACCATCTTGCCTATATTCTCAGGATGAAAACCATCTACATCCTTCTTAGGATCTACAGATAATGTTACTCTATTAAAATCTATGTGTTTGGGAAGAGGAAGCTGAATTATAAAACCATCAACATTTGGATCTTTATTCAAATCCTGGATTTTATCCAAAAGATCTGATTCAGATATGCTCTCCGATAATCTTATCAACGTAGAGTCAAAGCCAACTTGATCGCAAGCTTTTACTTTAGCATTTACATAGACTTGGCTTGGAGCATGATCCCCAACTAAGACAACAACGAGATGAGGCCGCCTATTGCCTCGTTCAATGAGTCTTTGAACTTCTATAGATATCTCCTTCTTTAATTGAACTGATAGTGTTTTTCCATCTAAAATCTTCATGATAAATATTATCAGTTATTATTTTTTTTTACCTTTTTACCTCTTGATTCCCATCATCTGCATCAAGTTATTCATACCGCCTTTTTGACTATTATTGAATAACTTCATAACCTTCTTGATTTGCTCAAACTGTTTTAATAATTGGTTTAAATCTTGTATAGAAGTGCCTGAACCACTTGCTATAAGATGTTTTCTATTTTTACTTATAGGAACTATAAGCTTTCTCTCTTTTGGAGTCATAGAACCTATAATAGCCTCTATGGTCTTAAAATGATCCACATCACCAATCTCAGTGGACATCTTCCCCATACCTGGCATCATACCCATTACATGCTTAACGCCTCCCATTTTTTTTATATGTTGTATATGTTTTAAAAAATCTTCGAAAGAAAATGTGTTCCTAGCTATATTACCAGATAGCTTCTTAAACTCCTCCTTATCAAACTCTTCTTGTGCCTTTTCCACCAAAGAGACTATATCTCCCATGCCCAATATCCTATTGGCCATCCTATCTGGATAGAACACATCTAGATCCTTTAGCTTTTCTCCAGTACCTACAAATTTTATAGGCTTATCTACCACATATTTTATGGATAAGGCAGCTCCTCCCCTAGTATCTCCATCTAGTTTAGTCAATACAACCCCATCAAAATTCAAATGGTCGTTGAATACCTTTGCGGTATTCACTGCATCTTGCCCAGTCATAGAATCCACTACAAAAAGAGTTTCAGATGGATTCACCCTCTTATGTATGGACGATATCTCATCCATCATCTGCTCGTCTATAGCCAGACGACCAGCTGTATCTATTACAACTACATTATGATTATTTTTTTTAGCATACGATATAGCATTCTCGGCTATACTAACAGGGTTTTTATTGTCTTGTTCATAAAAAACTTCCACTTCTGCCTGCTCTCCAATAATTTTCAATTGTTCTACAGCCGCAGGACGGTATACATCACAAGCCACTAATAATGGAGTTTTTTTCTTTTTACTCTTTAAAAAATTAGCTAACTTCCCAGAAAAAGTGGTCTTCCCAGATCCTTGCATACCAGAGATTAGGATCACAGCAGGGCTGCCATCGATATTTATATCCTTATTTCTACTACCCATGAGCTTTGTCAACTCGTCGTTGACGATCTTTATCATCAACTCATTAGGACGCAAAGAGGATAAAACTTTTTCTCCTATAGCTCTTTTCTTCACCATATCGGTAAAGGTCTTTGCCACTGTAAAATTCACATCAGCACTCAAAAGAGCACGACGGACCTCTTTAACAGTCTCAGCTACATTTATCTCCGTAATCTTCCCATGCCCCTTTAAGGTATGAAGAGCTTTTTCTAATTTATTATTTAAACCTTCAAACATAATTTTAAATAATATTGTTTTTTTAAACTACTACAAAATCAACATGCAGTCTCCATAAGAATAGAAATTATACTTGTGCTTTATAGCCTCTTTATAAGCATCCAAAATAGGATAGTCCCCAGCAAAAGCTGAAACCATCGTCAAAAGAGCTGTTTTTGGCATATGAAAATTGGTCAACATACAGTTGGCAATTGAAAAATCATACGGTGGATATATAAACTTATTAGTCCATCCATCAAAAGGATTAAGCCTCCTATAAGTAGACACTGAACTCTCTATAGAACGAATACAAGTCGTACCTACTGCACATACTTTTCTCTCATTGTCCAAAGCCTTATTTATAATATTACAGGCTTCAACATCTATAATTACCCTCTCAGATCCCATCCTGTGCTTTGGAAGTGCCTCTACCTCTATCACGCTGAAAGTAGGCAAGCCCAAATGAAGGGTTATTTCTGCAAGATTTATACCTTTTATCTCTAATCTCTTTAAGAGGTTTTTAGAAAAGTGTAACCCAGCTGCAGGTGCAATTATAGAACCCTCATGTTTAGAATACACAGTTTGATATCTCTCTATATCGCTTTCATCTGGCTCTCTCTCCATGTACTTAGGTATAGGAGTATCGCCTAAATCCCTCAATTCTTTTCTAAACTCTTCATAAGTCCCCTTGTGTAGAAATCTCAAAGTCCTACCACCAGAAGTAGTGTTGTCTACTACCTCAGCCACTAAACCCGATTCAAAGAACAACTTATTCCCTATACGTATTTTTCTAGCAGGATCTACTAAGGTTTCCCATAACTTGTATTGTTTGTTTAACTCTCTCAAAAGGAATACTTCTATTTTAGCTCCTGTTTTCTCCTTTACAGCATGTGTTTTAGCAGGAAAGACCTTGGTGTTATTCAATATCATAACATCATCCTCGTCGAAATACTCTATTATATCTTTAAACAATCTGTGCTCTATAGTGCCTTTATCTCTGTGTACAACCATGAGCTTACACTCATCCCTTTCCTTAGATGGCCATTTTGCTATTAAATCTTTAGGTAAACTGTAATTAAACTTTGATAATTTCATTAATTTGTATAGAAAAGTACTACTCTGGTCTACGAAATTTAACCAGAAAATCTGCGAATTTACAACATTAGAAAAGGGAAGTCAAATATTTCTAAATAATATTTAGAATACCGCCTCCCTAACCTATTTCTAGTAAATAAATATAATAGATGATATGATATGCTATGTCACACTACATCAAATGATCAGGCAAATCTGAAACCTTATTACAACACAGCTGTTCCATGACTTGATAAAACTGTCTTTTTAATATAGATATTGTGTGATCTCCTCCTTTTTTACCCAAGGCACCCACTCCATACATAAAAGGTCTTCCCATAAATGTAAACTTAGCTCCAGAGGCTATAACTCTAGCTATATCAGGACCTGAACGCATTCCACTATCCATCATTATAGTTATTTTATCAGAGTAGTTTTTAACTATCATATCTAATGACTTTATAGACGATGGACCTGCATCTAACTGCCTTCCTCCGTGATTAGATACTATTATACCATCTAATCCTAACTCTACAGCTATTGCTGTATCCTCTTCCGAAGCTACACCTTTCAAGACCAATTTACCCTTCCACATATCTCTTATAGCAGATATTTTATCTCTATTGAGCTTCCCATCGAAAGTTTGATCCATATAAAATCCCAAATTCTTAATACCCATACCCTTAGGCATATACGGTTTCATATTTGCAAAACTAGGTCTTCCCTGACACAATCCTTCCATAGCCCAACGCGGAGTCCCCATAATTTGAAGTATATTTCGTGGATTTAACCTCGGAGGCATAGAGAGTCCATTTTTAATATCCCTATGTCTATATCCAAATACTGGAACATCACATAAAATTACCAAAACTTTATTTTGAGCCTCCCAAGCTCTTCTTAACAAGTCATCTCTCAGCTTATCCTCTTTTGGATGATATAGCTGAAACCAAGCCTTACCTTCAGTTATTTCAGAAATTCGTTCTATATCACTAGTAGTCACAGTACTTAGTATAAACGGAATATTGTGTTTTAAGGCTGCTTTGGCTAATATCTCAGGAGAATTAGGCCACATAAGCCCTTGCAATCCTACTGGAGATATACCAAAAGGAGCGTCATACACATGGCCGAATAACTCCGTAGATATATCAGATTTAGTGTGATTACTCGATAAATACTTAGGAAGTAACTCTTTCTCTCTAATATCAGAAATATTTCTCTCTAAATTTATGTCCTCATTACAACCTCCATCTAGATAATCAAATATAAATTTTGGCATTCTCTTTTTTGCCCTCTTTCTCAAATCATCAACAGATGGATACCTACAGTCATATTCCAAATTCATAACTCAAGCTTTAAAATTATAACGTCGTTAAAAAATTAATTACTTAACTCTGTCAAAGCTATAAAGCATAAAGCAGCTATAGCTCCTCCCATAATCGGCCCTATCACAGGAACCCAAGCATATCCCCAATCACTTCCCCCTTTATTTTTTATCGGCAAAAACGCATGTAAAATACGCGGCCCTAAATCTCTAGCCAGATTAATAGCATAACCTGTAGGACCTCCTAAGGAAAGACCAATAGACCAAACTAATAAAGCTACAGGAAAAGCCCCTATAGATCCTAAACCTACTATTACCTCATTATCTGACATATTAGGCAAATTAAAACTAGCATGAGTGAAATAAAAAATTGCAAATACTAATACAAAAGTACCTATCATCTCGGTCACAATATTAGAAATGCGATTTTTTATAGCTGGCTTAGTAGAAAATACTGCCAATATACCATCTTTATCTTCGGTAGTTGCAAAGTGATCTCTATACGCTAACCATACTAGAAAAGAACCAAAAATAGCCCCTAGCATCTGAGCTAGTATATAATACCCCACGTTGCTCCAAGCAAACTTCCCAGCAATAGCCAAACCAATAGTAACCGCTGGATTTATATGAGCCCCACTATAAGGAGACACTACAACTACACTTACAAACACAGCAAGAGCCCAACCTGTAGTTATTACAATCCAACCAGAGTTATTGCCTTTTGTACTATTTAGAACTACATTAGCTACCACTCCGTTACCCAGGAGTAAAAGCATAGCTGTACCTATAAATTCCGCTATAAAAGATGTCATAATTTATTTTTTTTTAAGATTTTTTAAGATTTGTAAATATTTCTATTAATTCTAGTTCTCTTCTTCCTCTTCATAAGAAGCCCAAGCCTTAGCAGCGTGAATAGCTCTTCTCCATCCCTTTACCCCTTTCATTACATCTGATCTATTCTTATCTGGATTAAACTCTTTTTCCATTTTCCACAATTTTTGGATCTCTTCTAAATTCTCCCAGTAACCAACGGCTAAACCAGCTAGATAAGCAGCACCTAATGCTGTGGTTTCAATACTTTTAGGTTTTATTATTCTACAGTTCAATAAGTTAGACTGAAATTGCATCAATAAATTATTCGCAGTAACACCTCCATCTACTCTCAACTCTTTTATATCTAGATTGGCATCTGTCTTCATAGCATTTAGAACATCCATAGTCTGATAAGCTATAGACCACAGCGCTGCATGAGCTACATTCCTTCTGGTACTCCCCCTCGTTAATCCTACTACAATCCCACGAGCCCTCTGCTCCCAATAAGGAGCCCCCAAACCTACAAAAGACGGCACCACATATACCTCATTATTATCTTTAATCCCCAATGATAACTCTTCTATTTCTGAAGATTTTTCTATAAACTTTAATCCATCTCTAATCCACTGAACTACAGCACCACCTATAAACACACTCCCTTCAAAAGCATATTGAGTCTTGCCATTTATCTTCCAAGCTACAGTAGTCAACAGATTGTTTTTAGACTCTATGAACTTATCACCTATGTTCATAAGCATAAAACAACCTGTTCCATAAGTGTTCTTAATCATAGCTTTTTCTACACACATCTGTCCAAAAAGTGCCGATTGTTGATCTCCTGCAATCCCAGAAATAGGGATTCTCTTAGAAAAAATATCTATATCAGTCTCCCCATATACTTCACTGCATTCTTTCACCTGAGGCAACATACTATCTGGTATTCCAAATACATCTAAAAGTTCTCTATCCCACTCCCCAGTTTGAACGTTAAATAACATGGTTCTACTAGCATTGGTAATATCAGTTATGTGAACCTTACCCTTAGTTAAATTCCAAACTAACCAGCAATCTATCGTGCCGAATAGAAGATCACCATTTTCTGCCTTACCCCTACCATCTACGTTATCTAAAATCCACTTTACTTTAGAAGCTGAGAAATAAGAATCTATAATTAAACCCGTTTTAGAACGAATCATATCTTCTAAACCATCTTCTTTCAAACTATTACAAAATGACAATGTTCGCTTATCCTGCCATACTATCGCGTTATATACAGGTTTGCCAGTGGATCTATCCCAAACAACAGTAGTCTCTCTTTGATTAGTTATGCCAATAGCACTAACATTATCTGCCCCCACCTCATTAACAGCCTGAATAGCCATATCTATTTGAGTAGACCAAATCTCATCAGCATCGTGCTCTACCCATCCTGGTTGAGGAAAAATTTGAGTATATTCCTGTTGCTTTATGTGCTTTATATCTCCGTCTTTATCAAATATTATTGCTCTGGAGCTAGTAGTTCCTTGATCCAAGGATAAGATGTATTTATTCATAGTTTTATTCTAGGATAATTCGATTGCCAAATCTATGCACAAAGATTTGAATATTTTCTATAAAAAAAGTCTAAAAAAAAGTCTAAAAAAAAGACAAACAAGAAAAAAACACTTTTTTTTTCTACAGTAAAACTAAAAATAACTCTCTATTTTAAATTTCGATTAAAATTTAATAAAATGGACATTTATCAAACCATTAAGACCCTCAATCCCTAATCCTAATGTCTATTTTTAAATTAATTTCGCCGCTGAATAACATTTTTTTTAATGAAGAGATATTTACCACACCTAATAGTCATATCTATATTTTATGTCATTAGTCTAGGATATTTTTCCCCAGATATTTTACAAGATAGACAAATCTCTCCACCTGATATGCTAGCTTGGGAAGGAATGGCAAAGGAATACAACGATTTTCACAAGAAAACAGGAAAACAGACTGGATGGAGCAACAGCATGTTTGGAGGAATGCCTACTTATCAATTTGGAGGAGTCTCGAATTACGATCTGATATCTTATATGGGAATAAAATTCGTAATGAAAAACAGTATTATTCCATATCCTGCAAGCATAATATTTATGTATTTTCTGTGTTTTTACATATTGTTATTATGTCTCAATTTTAATTATAAAACAGCACTTTTAGGAGCTTTATCTTATGGGTTATCCTCTTATTTATTAATCATTATAGATGCAGGACATATTTCAAAAGCACTCGCTATAGCCTATATCCCTCTAGTGGTAGCTGGAACCTGTTGTGTGTTTGACAAAAAGTATATAAAAGGTTTTTTACTCTTATCCATAGGTGGAGGATTACAAATAAATTCAAATCATTATCAGATGACTTACTATATGATAATGAGTCTATCAATTCTAGTACTTACAAGTTTCATAAATAGCTATAAGAATAGGGAATTAAAATGTTTTGCCAAGTCTAGTTTAACGATATTCCTTGCGGGAATAATAGCTATAGGAATTAACATACAACAGCTGTGGACTACTTATTCTTATAGTAAACAAACCATACGAGGAACATCAGAGTTGACTTTAAAAGACTCTAAAAATTCCAAAGTTAAAAGCGGCTTAGATAAAGATTATATAACCGATTGGAGTTATGGAAAAATGGAAACCTTTAATCTTCTAATCCCTAACCTGATGGGAGGATCTTCAATATCTGCACTGCCAGAAAAAGGCGCTGTCTATCAAAAATTAAAAAGACATATTCCAGAAGAAGGATTAACAGAAATCATAAATAATTCGCCCGCCTACTGGGGGCCGCAACCTGGAACCTCAGGACCTGCATATTTAGGCGTCGTAGTATTGTTTTTATTTATACTATCTCTCTTTCTTTACAAAGGCAAATTGAAAAATTGGCTCATAGCCAGCATATTACTGAGCTTATTTCTATCCTGGGGGAAAAATATGATGTGGTTGACAAATCTCTTTATAGATTATTTTCCATTTTACAACAAATTTAGAGCTGTATCTTCCATACAAATTATAATAGAATTTGCAGTTCCATTTATGGCCATGCTGGGCCTTAGAGAATTTCTATCCAAAAAAACTAAACTAGAAAACAAAAAAAGAGCCCTTAGCTTATCAACGTTTGTACTGCTCATTATACCACTATTTTTCTATCTCTTCGGATCTGACATCTTTCCCTTTGAAAAAGCGGGAGATACTAGATATGGCTTTCCATTAGAAGCCCTACGAGAAGATAGATTAACTATGCTCAAAGATGATTCTATGAGAGCCTGTCTGTTTGCTGTAACTATTTTTATAGTGTTATATATTTTCCTGAAAAATAAACTCAAAGAAAATTACTTAATAGCAATCTTAACTGTATTAGTCCTATTAGACCTAGTATCTGTCAACAAAAGATATTTGAATAGTGAAGATTTTATTGATAAAAAAGATGCACTAAATACTTTTATCCCTAACAGAGCTAATTTGGAGATTTTAAAAGACAAAGGTGTATACCGGGTTTTTAATACTTCTAACACTATGAATGAGTCTAGAACTTCTTATTTTCACCATTCCATAGGAGGTTATCACGCCGCTAAATTAATGAGATATCAACAGCTGTGGGACCATCATATTTCTAAAAAAAACACTGAAGTCATAAATATGCTAAATGCAAAATATTTTATTCTACACCAACGAAGTAATGGAAAACCATATGTACTTAAAAACAGACAAGCCAATGGAAACGTGTGGTTTGTAGACAAATACAAAATAGTCGATAATCCAGATGAAGAAATTAATTCTTTATCTAGCATAAAGACTAAAGAAGAAGCCGTGATAGACAAGAGATTCGCTCCACTATTAAGAGATATTAAATCTCAAAAAGATTCCACAGAGACAATCTCCCTGATAGATTATCAGCCAAATAATTTAGTTTATGAATATTCCTCTAAAGACGACCGACTGGCTATATTCTCTGAAATATTCTACCAAGACGGCTGGAATGCCTATATAAACAATGTTAAAACACCACATTTTAGAGCGAATTTCGTCCTTAGAGCTATGATGCTTCCAAAAGGCAATAACAGAATAGAATTTAAATTCGAACCCAAACAGATATATATAGGAACTGGGATAAGCCTTTTATCTTATTCTATAATATTTATAATAATAGGATTCTTAGTGTATAGAAGCATCTCCAATAGAAAAAATAAAATATTAATTAGCAATCAGTCCACTTGAGATTTTTATTACAGAGGAGGAATCTCCTATCTTTCTGACTGCATTTTTATCTTTACACATATTATAAAGTTCGCATATGCTTCTGTTATTTACAGGATGTATACAATTTGGAGCTATATCGATGAGAGGAACCAAGACAAACATCCTCTCACACATCAAAGGATGTGGTATCTGTAAATTTAGTGAATCTATTACTAAACCTTCTGACAGTAGTATATCTATGTCTATTGTTCTAGAATTATATCCTTTTGATCTCTTATCTCTTATTCTTCCAAGTTGTTTTTCTATGTCTAAGATATATGAGAGCACCTTATCGGCCTCGAAATCGGTATTTAATTCTACGGCTATATTTAAAAAGTTATTTTCTGATTCAAAGCCCCAAGCTTGTGTAGAATACAGATGAGAACACTTAGATATTAAACCTATATGTTGTTCTATGCGTCTCAATGCTTTTTTTATTAAACATAGGCTATCGCCCATGTTACTTCCTAAGGTTAGATAATACTTTCGCATCAAATTAAAAATGCAAATTTAATTTTTAAATAAAACTCATTACACAGCTATTTTTCTAGTCTTTTAAACTATTTCTAAACCGTGACTTATCCCTAATCACTTTTAAAAAAAACTCTATTAATATTAAATAATTGCTACTACATTAGCGCTCAGATTTAGTCTTTCCCTTTTAAAAAAAGGCAAAGGGGAAGATTGAATTGTTTTTTTGTCGTTAATGGTTTTTAATGCTTTGGTGTTGGGGCTGTTGACGTTTAATTTTAACTTTATTTTTTTTCAAATGAAACATTTATTGAAAAACCTTTTATCACTGTTAATCATTGTTTTGACTGTTTTCTCATGTTCTAAATCTGGAGAATCAGATATTCCTGGAATTAAACTCTTTGTATTTAGAAAGGATGAAAATGGAACTGGACCTGACAAGAAAAAACCTACTGCTGCTACTGATGCTTATAAAGCCCTTTTTAAGGATGGCGGTAGCGTTGATTTTGCTGCGTTAGGTGAGCAACTTGAAGCAAAAATTGAAGGAGATACCATCAAAGTGGTAGTGCCTTTTAAAGATGATTTAAATATTCCTGCTGCAAAACTAACAGCTGAAATTACCTTTAATGAGAAACCTATTGAAAATACATATGTAGGAGAGACTAAATATACAGATAAAGGTAATATCTGTGATCATGATTTTACTGTTAAATTGGTTCACGCTGATTTAAAAGCTGGTGTTAGTCAAGATTTTAAAATCTCTATAAAAAAAGAAGGCAAAGTTCTTTCTGAGAAAACATACAAGCTAGTATTTATTCATGGTACTGAATCTTAAATTCTTTCAGCTTTAGCTGTTGAAGATTAAGTGTAAAAAAGGGGCTTTTGGCTCCTTTTTTGTTTTTAGGATCTCATGATTTTTTTTTAACTCTCCTAATTTAAATACGGTTCAAGACAACTTAAGGGGATTTTTTTGTTTTTATTCATAGTCGAACTCTTTTGTAAAAAATAGTTAAAAATTGATTCAGGATTATTCCCAAATTTCAGTATCGATTTTCAATCAAGTTAGCCGTGTAAATAATTTTCCTGATTTCTACGGGAAATTCATAAAATGCAGATAATTCCTCCAAATTATCTCGCCAGCTTTCGACAGCGTATGAATACTTAGATTCCCATGTCTTTGTAAAGTCATTTAGGACTGGCCTCAGATGATTGTTTCGTAGGGGAATTGTATATTGATTTCGTGTCATTAGAAAACGTCTTTTTATCCTTACATACTAACCTGAGTTAGATTAATAATTTGTTTAATTAAAGCAGCTGAAAGTCTTGAATTGACTGGGATTAAAGAGACTCGTATTTGTGATAAATCGAGTGTTTTTTGCACGTAAATTGTTAAATTTCTATTAAATCGTCTCATAAACACGCAAAAGAGACAAAAACTAAAGGGGGGATTTCCTTAAATCCTAATAAAATCAAAGGATTCAAGCGTTTTTATTAACCAAACTCAGGTTTATTAGCTTTAAATCTTTTCCCTCTCATATTTTCAACTGTATTTTTTCGTATAACACACTTATAAAAGACACTGTCCCGAAAAGTGTGTAAACAAGGATTCTGGTTGTTATTTTTCTATCGAAAATCCACCGCCTAAGTATTTCTTTTTCTAAATGGTTTCTTTAGGAAAATGTGGAATTTATAGGTATTAAAATAGGAGTGCAGAATCACCCCTATTTGCAATAATTACAGCTGTTTTAGCTACCTTTTGAATAAACGGCTCTGCTTAGGAATTTAAATCGTTTTAGCTCTCTTTAAGTAGGGCTTCTCTGCCAAAATAAAGATTAAAAAGACACTGTCCCAAAAAGTGTCTTATAATACTTTCATTTTCCTCGATTCTCATTTAGTAGACTCTATAGTCTCTTTTGTCTTAGTAATAATGAGATTATCTTTCCTTTGAAAGATCTACCTTAAGATTAGAGGCAGAAGTTTTATATTGTGCTTTGCCGTAAAAGATTTACGCGTTCCTATTTTGTCCTCTGAAGAGTTTATACTTAAAAATAAGAACAATAAGTATAATCCTAATATACTAGTTTTTTGAAATTTTTGCTTAAATATATAGACAGCAACCATTAACATCGCTATAACACCAAAAGGCAATTTACGAACGGGGGAAACTTTAAAGGCATTTCTTTTATAAATCCTTTTAAATTATCTCTTGAACTATATATTCTTATAAGTATTCTAAATTATTTTTAGATCAACCTCTATCTCAATATCCACTTCATTCCATAATTTACTTATGCCGTCTGTACCTTTATGTAAATCAACACATTCCGCATTTAAAGATTTTATAGAAGAAGAGGCATTCCATTTTAAAAGATCCATCTTGGCTGAAATAACTAATACACCATCTTCCCTCTTAGTGTAAGAGGCTGATATATCCTTTTCTGTATCGTTGAGAGTTATAGAAAATACTATATTATTCTCGGCTATCTCTTTTACATACCCTTGTATATTAGATGTCCCTACCATAGAACTAAAGAAATGCTTCATTATTTTCAAGTCTCTACCTTTATCATGAGTATTTATAGAACTTATAGGTATCCTGAATGTCATATTTTTAATGCTTTGTCCTAGGTCATGAGATTTTTCAGCTCCTGATATGTAGACCTCTTCAAATAAGCCAGACACTGGAACTTTATCAGTAGTTTTATAGGCTGTCCACTTCAACTTTATATTTTTAGAAGAAAAGAAATATTCATCTTTATCTGAAAAACACGATACTAAAAGACTTATGATAAATATTTGTATAATTTTTAAGGAGAGCTTTTTCATAGATTTAATAAATTATTTTTTTTTTAAAAAAAAAAGCAGTGACCAAAGCTATTTTTTTAGATTCAAGATAACTTAAGGGGATTTTTTGTCAGCCATTTTAAGAGGCGAAAGTACAAATTTTCTTTTCATCACAATAATTAAATCTCCATTCACACTCTTTTAGGTGATAATAAAACTTGTGTTTATGAAATCCTATAAACCTAGATAATCGGACTTTACATAGTCCCCAAAAATTTTCAATTCCATTAATATGATTTACTGCTTTAGCAGATTCGTTTTCACTATGTTTTACTCTATAATGCCTTTTATAACCGTAATTTACCAAGCCGTCATAAGACTTAAATCCGTCGGTGTAAATTGTACTTTCTTTACTTGCTCTACTCTCTACAATAGGCATTTTATTACTGATGATGATCAGTTTTTTTTTACAATTTGTGTATAAACTCTCCCTCCCCCTCTTTAACATGCCAAATACAGGAACTTTTCCTCCTGATCCTAGCGTCCTCTTTTTCCCCTAACTCGTTTAGATCCAAAATAACTCTCATCTAATTCTATTTCCCCTTGATTAAGGGAACTTTCTTCTTGGCTTTTTTGAGCAATTAACAAACGTAATTTGTCAAAAAATTTGTTGATAGTATAATGACTTACATTAGTTAATTTACTAACCTGAATTCAAATTAACCTGAGTTCGATTAATAAATCACTCGAACCATTTGATCTTATTAGGATTCAAATTACAAATAGTAATATTTTCTCTTAATATTTAAAATAAAACTACTAACTTAGCTTATTTATTAACCGAAGCTAAACAGCTCAAAGATTATCATTGTTTTATCTCTAAAACAAACTTTTAGTTTATTATTTTAAATATTATGAAATCAAAAATTTTACTGTTTTATTTATTTGTTTTTCAAATTATATTCTTTAATTCTTGTGTAAAAGGAATAGAAAATAGTTCAGACATTGATTCTTTACTTTCTTTCGGTTTAAACTTTGATCCTGCTAAGAATAGGGGGTTGAATAAGGAAGATATAAGCATTAATATTGATCCTGCAGATTCTACTAAGATATCTGTTGTTTTACCTTACAAAAAAAGAGAATTAATAACCAAGTTAGTTCCTACAATAAAGTTTGTAGGTAAAAAAATAGAACCTGATCCTATTACAATTAAAGATTTTTCCAAACCTGTAGCTTTTATAGTTACTCCCGAAAAAGGAGAAGCAAAGACATATACAGTAACGGTATCTGTATCAGAACCAAGATCTCAAAATAAAATATTATCATTTAGCATTAAAAAACCAGATGGTGTGAAAGCAAAAATATTGACAAATCTAAATGAAGATAATTCAAGTATATCTATATCACTAACAGATTTATCTTACTATGATTTAGAAAAAGCAAAAAACATAGTGTCGTCAATAGAAATTTCAGAATTTGCTTCTATATCCGATAATTCTAAAATTATAGACCTTTCAACGATTCCTACAGAAGCTCTGAAATACACAGTAACAGCAGAAAACGGAGAAACTAAAGAGTACACTGTGAATATTACCCATGAGTTAAAGAAATTTATCTCTAAGTGGAAAACTACTTCATCCAGCAAACAAATACAATTGCCTATATACAGTGGAGGAAACTATGACTTTACAGTAGACTGGGGAGATGGTACAGAAAAACAAAAAGTTAGTTCTCATGATATAACTAATGCTTCACACACGTATAAAGCAGCGGGAGATTATATTGTGACTATTACAGGTAAGATTGATGGTTTTAATTTTTCTATGGCTCACTCTGATAGCACAAAAATAATAGCTATAACATCCTGGGGGGATTTAAAATTTGGCAGTAATCAAGGAAGATATTTTAAATATTGTTCTGAATTGAAGTCTTTACCTTCAGAGGCTCCAAATTTAGAGGGAATTACTGAGATGGGGCAGATGTTTGAAGGCGCTACATCTTTCAACAGCAATATAAGTTCTTGGGACGTATCTAAGATTACTAATATGGAGGGAATGTTTGATGGTGCTAAAGCTTTTAATAGCAATATAAGCAACTGGGATGTATCTAATGTTACTAATATGGGAGGAATGTTTTCATATACTGATAATTTCAATCAAGATATAAGCGGTTGGAATGTATCTAATGTTACTGAATTTTCAGGTATGTTCAACAGTGCTAAAGCTTTTAATCAAGATTTAAGTTCTTGGAAAGTGCAAAAGACTACAGACATAACAGATATCTTTAACGATTCAGGAATGGATGGAGATAATACTAAGTATCCTATTCCTGCTAACTAATTAACCTGAGTTCGATTAATAATGGAATTAAAGTACTTGAAAACCTTGAATTAACTGACATTAAAGAGATTCGTGTTTGTGACAGATATAATGTTTTAGTGCAAGAATTGTTAAATTTCGCCTAAATCTGCCTCATAAGCATAAAAGAGCCCAAAAACTAAAGGGGTATTTCCTTAAATTCAAATTACAAAGAGTAATATTTTCTTTTAATTTTTAAAATAAAACTACTAACTTAGCTTATTTATTAACCGAAGCTAAACAGCTCAAAAATTATCATTGTTTTATCTCTAAAACAAACTTTTAGTTTATTACTTTATATTATGAGATCAAAAATTTTACTGTTTTATTTGTTTGTTTTTCAAATTATACTATTTCCTTCTTGTAAAAAAGAAGAAAAAGTAGAAAATACTTCATCTGGAGTAGAAAATAGTTCAGATATCGGTTCTTTACTTTCTTTCAGTTTGGACTTTGAGGCTACCAAGAATACTGGTCTGGGTAAAGATATAAAAGGAATTATCAATTCTGAAGATTCTACTAAGATATCTATTGTTTTACCTCATAAAGAAGGAGGATTAATAACCAAGTTAGTTCCTACAGTAAAATTTGTAGGTGAAAAAATAGAACCTGACCCTAGTACAATTACAGATTTTACAAACCCCGTAAGTTATGTAGTTACCCCTAAAAAAGGAGAAGCTAAAACATATACAGTAACTGTTTCTGTGTCAGAACCAAGCTCTGAGAATAAAATATTATCATTTAGTATTACAAAACCTAATGATGTGAAAGCACAAATATCGACAACTATAGATGAAGGTAGTTCAAGTATATCTATATCGCTAACAGAGTTATCTTACTATGATTTAGCAAAAATAACAAAAATAGTGCCGTCAATAAGAATTTCAGAATATGCTTCTATATCTGAATCCGATAAGTCTAAAAGTATAGACCTTTCAACGATTCCTTCAGAAGCTGTGAAATACACAGTAACAGCAGAAAACAGACAAACTAAAGAGTACACTGTGAATATTACCCATGAGTTAAAGAAATTTGTTTCCAAATGGAAAACAATACAATCTAATAAAGAAATAGAATTACCTATATATGATGGAGGGGACTATGACTTTACTGTAGATTGGGGAGACGGTCAGATACAAAAAGTTGATTCTCATAGTTCAAATAATAAAAAACACACGTATACAAGTCCTAGTGATTATACTGTAACTATTACGGGTAAGATTGAAGGGTTTAACTTCAAAAAAGTTGCAATAAGTAAAGATGAGATAATAAGTATAACGTCTTGGGGAGATTTGAAGTTTGGTAATAAGGGAGGGTATTTTAAAGGGTGTAAAAAACTAGAATACTTACCTCTAGAAGCGCCCAATTTAGAAGGTATTACTAATACAGCTTTTATGTTCTATGGAGCTGAATCTTTCAATAGCGATATAAGTTCTTGGGATGTTTCTAAGGTTACTAATATGAGAGCAATGTTTCACACTGCTTCAGCTTTTAATCAAGATTTAAATAAATGGGATACGGGGGAGGTTACTGATATGAAAGGTATATTTTATGATGCTTCAGTCTTTAATGGAGACATAAGTAATTGGAATACATCTAGTGTTACTGATATGAGTAGTATGTTTGAAGCAGCAATACTTTTTAATCAAGATTTAAATAATTGGGATGTTTCTAAGGTTACTAATATGAATCGTATGTTTTCTCGAGCTACAGTTTTCAATGGCGATATAGGTAAATGGGATGTTTCTAAGGTTACAGATATGTTTGGTATGTTTTATACAGCTAAATCTTTCAATAAAGAGATAGAAAATTGGGATATTACTAGTGTTACTGATATTGATTATTTTCTTGCCATAGCTAGCTCTTTTAGTAAGAGCTTAAAAAAATGGAGAGTACCAGCAAAAACAAATATATCAAATATGCTTTGGGGGACAAATATTTGTACTGAAATTTCCGTTAAAGGTTCTACTAATTGTAATTGTACTGAAATTAATTACGATTTCAGAAGGGAAAAACTTCCTACTAAAAGATCTTAAATGTTTAAATAAAAAAAGGAGTTAGTGATATTCTGAATAGTATAATTATTGTGTTATTATTTTACAACCGCTTAAGACAGAAAGCTTAAGCGGTTTTTTGGTTTTACTACTGTCTCGAATAAATTAAAAGGATTCAAGCACTTTTATTAATCGAACTCAGGTTAGTAGTAATTTTTGATTAAAATATTCTTAAATGATAAAGAAAATTTAAAAAAAAAACATTGCAACGAGGTAGATTAATAAAAAATCTAATGCCTTGTAGAAATGAAAATATGTTATTTCTCTAAGAAATTCAGGCATTGTTTTAATACTTCCTCCATCTTTTTTGGAAGGCTCAAATCAATATGAGGGTGCTTTGCTCCAAAAGTATGACCAGTATTTGGTATAACTTTCATTTCAATATTTGGGTTTTGTTTTTCCAATTCATAAGCATCTCGTATATCTACCACAAGATCTTTAGAACCGTGTATTAACAAAAAAGGAATATTTAACTTCTCGCTCGCAGATAAAATGTCTAATCTATCTCTGTTGTCTAAAAAATTTTCATAGAATTGATAATAAAGAGGCATATTTTGTTTGGTTCTAGAATTTTCTACGTATAAAACCTTATCTTTTTGCCATTTCTCAATATTTCCAAATCTTCTAGAAAAATCTGATACAGAAGCCAATGTAACTAATTTAGTTATTCTCTTTTCTTCACTCGCCTTTAGGATAGATATCCCTCCTCCCCTACTGTGGCCCATAAGTGTGATATTTTCCAAATCCATATAAATTTGATACTCCGAATTATGGATATGATCTATTACACTTTGTAAGTCGTCTAGTTCTTTTACAAAATTATTTTTTCCAAAAGCATCTAAATCTGTAAACTCTCCGTCTGTAACGCCATTGTGAGAGAAATTTAACTTTATAAATACAAAATTATTATCTGCAAAATAATCTGACATCAGATTGAAGGGCCCCCAATCTTTAAAGCCTTTGAATCCATGAGAAAATATGATAACAGGATTTTTTTTGTCTCTCTCTTTAAAATTTATATCAAAAGATATTGTTTTGAAGTGTTTGCCCTGTATTGTTATCTCTCTTTTCATATTGTCATTGAAAATATTCTAGTCGAAGGCTTGTCTTTGAGTAATCTCAGATCGAAGGCCATACATATGTTTCTGATAAATGGACGTCCTTTTTTGGTTATCTCAATACCTTCTTGTTTGAAGCTAAGTAGCCCATCGGTTTTCATCTCTTCTAAAAGACTCAACACATGAGGCAATTCAGCAAATTTCATATTATCATCTCTCCATGAAGTCTCTAATAAGCACATCAGATTGAGTATGTGTTTTCTTATAATTAAATCAGTATCATTTAACTCATGACCTCTCATAACAGGCAATATGCCTCTGTCTATTTTTGAATAATACAGACTTAATTTTTTTTCATTCTGACTAAAACAATACCAACTATCACTTATGGAAGAGACCCCTAATCCTATCATCACTTTAGTTTTAGAAGAAGAATATCCCATAAAATTTCGATGTGTTTTTTTATTTATAAAGGATTCATATAGGGAATCACTCTTTAGAGAGAAGTGATCCATGCCTATTTCTACATATCCTACATCGGTCAATTTTTGTTTGCTCTTTTCGTATAGTGTTCTTTTTTCTTCGTCTTTTGGTAAATCTTTTTCGTCAAATCCCCTTTGGGCACTGCCTCTTATCCAAGGAACGTGAGCATATCCGTAAAGAGCTATTCTATCTGGCATTAGCTTTTGAGTTTTTTCTATGGTATCGATAATATCTTCTAGGGTTTGATGGGGAAGACCATATATCAAATCGTGAGAAATAGAAGTGTATCCTATCTCTCTAGCCATATTGTGAACTTGAGAAACTTTTTCGAAAGGCTGAATCCTGTTTATAGCTTTCTGGACTACAGGGCTGTAATCTTGCACGCCCAAGCTTATTCGTCTAAAATTCAAATCATAGAGGACCTTCATGTGATCTTCAGAAGTGTTGTTCGGGTGACATTCGAAGCTGAATTCCGATCTCTCTGAGAAAGAACCTTTGAATAAAATCTTTTCTATAAGTCCTTTTAGATTTTGGGGAGAAAAAAACGTGGGAGTGCCTCCGCCTATGTGGAGTTCTTTTACAAAGGGTTTTTCCTCTAGCAATTTTGTATATAGATCCCATTCCTTTAAGAGATATTCTATATAAACGTCTTCTTTGTCGTGTTTTTTAGTTATGATTTTATGACATCCGCAGAAAGAACAAAGACTCTCACAAAAAGGAAGATGTATATATATGCTAATACCTTCCTCAGAATTACTCTCAGCAAATGCCCTTTTTAGAGTTTTGGTCCAATTTTCTACACCTAAATTCTCACCATCCCAATATGGAACAGTTGGATAACTAGTATATCTGGGACCTGGAACATTATATTTTTTTATCAGTTCATCCAAATGGATTGTTTTTTTGAGTTTGCCTGGAATGTTGCAAACTTATGTGTTTTGAGTAATATCAGAGTTTTTATTTTCTACCCAATCGAATGAGAGTAAAAAAACGCATGGTGTTTTTTTATTTACTTTTGTCCTTTGAAAAACCTTTAAAAACAGTAAGGCTATGATGTATGTATTATTGGTAATAGCGATCATATTTCTCTTATTGAAATTTTTTGGCAGATATATTTTTTCATTTTTTCTAAGCAGCATTATTAAAAACATGAAAGATGAAAATCATAGAAATAGAGCCAGTTATTACGATCGTTCCAAAGAAGGCAAGACTACTGTAGACAAAGTTCCTAAAAGGAATAAGACATATGACAATGTAGGGGAATACGTAGATTACGAAGAAGTAGAAAAATAAACTATCATAAATTGATGGATATGAAAAAAATGTGGAATTACATTTCGATTTCGGCCTTGATAATTACAGGCATACAAATTGGTATTATGATAGTTTTTTACTGTTTTTATACCGATCTGTTTTCCACTGTTATACAGTTGCTATTTTCTTATCCCATCTGGATTATATCAGTCGTATATTTCATAGTTAAGTATAGAAAGACGAGCTTAGAATTATCTTTTAAAGATACATTTACACTTGCTTTTGGAATGATATTATTCTCGGTGATTTTAGAAAAAATGCTTCTGTTTATATTCATCAACTTGTTTGACAGCAATCTCATGGAGCTGCAAAAGAGTAATAATGTCAATTTTCTAATGGGCTTCTTAGAAGATATAGATCACTCTCAAGACAAAACAGAATTACAGAATACTATAGATTATATTAAAAAAATAGATATAAAGAGAATTTCAATAGGAGGCATATTAAATGCTACTATATTTTCAACTCCTATATACTGTATTATATCTTTGATATTAGCCTTTTTCCTAAAAAAAAGACAAAAGACATAGTTGCACTGAATCTCATAAATTCACGTCAAAAATTATATATGATATCTTCTCACATAAAAGACTCTTTTTGAGATAAAGTATAAAATACCTAAAAAAAAAAGTGTTGTTAAGAGTTGTATATCTCAATCTTCTAGAGTGTAAATCTTTATTAATAATAGAATGAAAAATCATCTCATATCAGGAGGATGTGGCTTTGTAGGTAGAAATATGGTCAAAAGGCTCTACAGTACAACTACTGATAGAATATTATTTGTAGATAATCTATCTGTGGGAATGGATCCTAATAATTGGATTGAGGAATCTTTAAATAGGGAGATAAAAAACCTCAGAACATATGGACAAGATGAGAGATTGATCTTTATAAAAAGTGATTTTATAGATGTCTTGAGAAATTTAACAAAGAATCCCGAATGGATTTCACATGAATACGGAATAGATATTGTAGAGTTTACAGATGTATTTCATTTTGCAGCCATCGTAGGAGGAAGGGCTACTATAGATGGTGATCCTATGAAAGTGGCATTAGACCTCTCTATAGATGCAGAGTTCTTTTATTGGATTACACGTTATAAGCCAAAGAGAGTATTATATCCGAGTTCCAGCGCAGCCTATCCCATAAGCAAGCAGACCGAGCAAAACTATATTCAGTTAAGAGAGACAGACATAGATTTTTCTAATATGGGACAGCCAGATATGACTTACGGCTGGACTAAATTGACAGGAGAATTTTTAGCTAAGATAGCTGCAGAATATTACGGTGTTAAGATCGTGTGTATCAGACCTTTTTCTGGTTATGGAGAAGACCAAGATTACAGTTATCCAATTCCGTCTTTGGCTAAGAGAGCAGCCTTAAAGGAAAGCCCTTTTGAGGTATGGGGAACAGGCAATCAGGGGCGTGATTTCGTCCATATAGACGATGTTATCGATTGCACTTTGTTGGCTATGGATAAGATTTCCGACGGAAGAGCAATCAATATAGGAACTGGAAAATTGACAACTTTCAGGGAAATTATAACTATTTTCTGTGAAATAGCGGGTTATCAAACTGATATAAAATGTCTTTTAGACAAGCCCGTTGGAGTTTTCTCTAGGTATTGTAGTCTAGATTACGTCAAAAAACATCTCAACTGGGAACCTAAAATATCTCTAGAACAAGGACTTAGAAGGGTTTATCAAGCTGTACACCAAAGGGAATATCACAATGTCTAGCAGTAGTAAAGTTATAGTCTGTTTTGGAGCTGGTCCTATTTTCAAGGGGGGAATGTCTAATTACAACACCTCTTTGGCCAAATCCCTATCTAAGTTTGAACATACCAAAGTTCATATCGTATCGTGGACACATCAATATCCCAGCATTATTCCTAGGAATTTCAAAGACAAAGTCAGTTCCATAAACTTCCTAGAAGGAACTGATATTGACTGTAAGTACATAACTAATTACAACAATCCTTTTTCTTGGAATGAAACAGTCAAATACATATTATCTCTCAATGCTGATAAAGTTATAATTCAATGGTCTATAGCCATACAGGGACTACCAATATCCTTTATAATTAAAAGCATAAAAAACAATTCCAATTGTGAAGTGATAGTAGATCTACATTTTCTAATCCAAAAAGAGAGGAGTACTTTAGATAAAAAGCTGACCCGCATAGGCATAGAAAATGCCGATAGTTATATCGTTCACGATTTTAAAACTTATATGGAATTAGTAGATCTCTTTCCAGACATAACATTCGAATTGTCCAATTCTGGACAGAGGAATATAAAAAGTGATTCGTCTAAAAAAACAGTTATAAAGCTCTTTCATCCCATATACGATTTGTATAAATCAGATCCTATATTCGATGCTGCCGCCTTCAAAAAGAAATATGGATTGAGAGATAATGTATTTTTATTTTTTGGTTTTATCAGAAAATATAAAGGGCTTCACAATGCTATAAAGGCTTTTGATATAGTAGCTAAAAAGAGAGATGACGTATCATTCCTAATATGTGGAGAGATGTTTTGGAACACCTTAAAATACAATAGTCTAAGAACCAAGATTAAGAAAACTATTTTTTCCATTGCAAAGCGAGTATTTTTAAACTCCAAAGATGAAGATCAAGATTACAATCCACTCAAGCTAATAGATGAATTAAACTTGAGAGATAGGATAGTAGTAGTAGATAAATTCATACCTAATGAAGATGTGAATAAATATTTTGCCGTTTCCAATGCGGTTGTATTATTTTATTCTAGGGCCACTCCCTCTGGAATAGAATCCTTGAGCTATAACTTTAATTTACCTATTTTGACAACTAGAACAGGACATTTCCCTGAAACTGTTAAAGATGGACAAAACGGTTATATGGTCGAAGAAAACACTGTGGAGTCTATGGCTCAAACGATGTTTAGATTTTTGGACAATCCAATTCCAATGGAGAATATAAAATCTTTTAAAGAGAATCTGAGTTGGGAGGTTTATTCCAAAGCTATTATAAAATCTTTTAAAGAGAATCTGAGTTGGGAGGTTTATTCCAAAGCTATTTTGAAGAGTTAAGATATTTTAGTTATGAAAAACAGATACGACAAAAGAGGTGTTTCGCATTCTAAGGAAGATGTTCACAACGCTATAAAGAATATAGACAAGGGCTTGTTTCCCAATGCTTTTTGTAAGATAGTTCCAGATTATTTAAGTCTAGATGAGAACTATTGTTTAGTTATGCACGCTGATGGAGCGGGAACAAAATCTTCTTTAGCTTATGTGTATTGGAAAGAGACAGGTGATATGTCTGTCTGGAAGGGAATAGCTCAAGATGCACTTATAATGAATATAGACGATATATTTTGTGTGGGTGCGACTGACAATATTATGCTTTCTTCCACAATAGGCAGAAATAAAAATAATATTCCAGGTGATGTTATATCAGAGATTATAAACGGCACTGAAAAATTGATAACAGAGTTGAGAAAATACGATATAAATATTTATTCTACTGGAGGGGAAACGGCCGATGTGGGTGATTTAGTTCGAAGCATTATAGTAGATTCTACAGTAATCAGTAGGATGAAACGATCAGAGGTCATATGTAATAGTAATATTTCCCATGGTGATGTTATTGTGGGCTTATCTTCTTTTGGATGTGCTTCTTACGAGAAGGAATACAATGGAGGCATGGGAAGCAATGGATTGACTTCAGCCAGACACGATGTATTTTCTAAATATCTATCTGAGAAATATCCAGATAGTTTTGATCATTTATTGCCTGATGAATTAGTTTATTCTGGGAATATAAAACTCACAGATGGTGTAGAGAATACACTTTTAGATGCTGGCAAACTAATGCTATCTCCGACTAGAACGTACGCTCCCATTATAAAGAGGATATTAGATAAATACAGAGATAAAATTCACGGCATGGTACACTGCAGTGGAGGAGGTCAAACTAAAATACTTCATTTCATAGATAAGATGCACGTTATAAAAGACGATCTATTCGAAACTCCACCGCTTTTTAAACTAATACAAGAGCAGTCCAAAACAGATTGGAGAGAGATGTATCAAGTTTTTAATATGGGACATAGGATGGAGATTTACGTAGAACCTCAAATGGCACAAAATATTATAGATATATCAAATGACTTTGGAGTTCAGGCTAAAGTAATAGGCCAATGTCACAGTCATACTACTAAAAAATTAACTGTAAAAAGCTCATACGGAGAGTTTCATTATTCATAGAACAAAAAAACACAGAGACAAAAGACATGTTTATAAATTGTAAGAGGAAGTTGATAGATTTAACCACCCCAATGGTAATGGGGATTGTCAACATAACTCCTGATTCTTTTTATGAGGGAAGTAGATATAAAAACGACATTTCTCTTTTAAAGAAGGTCGAAAACATGATTGACCAAGGGATGGACTTTTTAGATATAGGCTCTTATTCTTCTCGTCCAGGAGCTAAACACATCTCTTTAGAAGAAGAAAAAGATAGAATACTTCCAGTTATCAAGAATGTAATAAAGCACTTTGGTCATATAATTATATCTGTTGATACTTTTAGAAGTGAAGTAGCCAAAATGTGTGTAAATGAAGGAGCTGCCATTATAAATGATATTTCTGGTGGAAGTATGGACAAAAACATGTTTGAAACAGTATCTAAGTTACAAGTTCCCTATGTGCTCACTCATATGCTGGGAGTCCCCCAAACCATGCAAATGTCTCCAGAGTATGACAATGTAGTAAAAGATGTATTAAAATACTTTTCGACCAAAACACTAGAATTAAAAAAGCTAGGAGTAAATGATATTATAATAGATGTGGGTTTTGGATTTGGAAAAACTATAGATCACAATTATGAATTATTGAAAAAATTAGATCTATTCAAATGCTTTAAATTACCTATTCTAGCTGGAATCTCCAGGAAATCTATGATATATAAACCTCTTGATATCAGTCCTGAAGAATCTATAAATGGAAGCACTGTATTAAACACAATTTTATTACAAAAAGGGGTTAATATACTCAGAGTCCACGATGTGAAAGAGGCAAAACAAGTAGTAGCTTTGACTCAAAAAATAGTTTTGTAATTTTTGTACATTCGTGTCGGGTGTCAGGCCAGAGATTTAATATAAATCGAAGATCATTAGACATTTAACTTACCATTAACTTTTAAATTATTACGGACATGAAATTTAGATATGTACAAATCACCCTTTTAGGTATGTTTTTTTTGTTTGCCTCTTGTTCAAATAAAGAAATTAAAAACCCTATGGAAATAACATCATTTAAATTTGAGGCTGAAAAAAATCCTGGTTTAGATAGAGATATAGTTGGAGTTATTGACAACATTTCTGAAACGATATCAGTAGTCATCAGTGATAAGGATTTAGAAAAACATCTATTTACAACTTTTACTCCTAGTATAAAATTTGAGGGAGTAAAGGTCTATCCTCCCGATGTTAAGTTTGATTTTTCTGACCCTGCAGAATATGTGGTCTATTCTAAAAATGGAGATTTTAAGACATACTCTGTAGATGTATTATTCAAAGATATTTTCATATCCAAGTGGAAAGTAAAAGTAAATGAAGAGGTATGTCTACCAATATACAATGGAGGAACATATGATTTCTATGTCAATTGGGGAGATGGCACAACAGATGAACATATAAGAAATTGGACTGATGGAAGACACAGATATACGGCATCAGATAAATACACTATAACTATCACAGGAAAAATACAAGGGTTTAACTTTGGAGAAGTTAGAGAGAGTAGAGATAAAATAATAGACATTTCAAGTTGGGGCAATTTAAAGCTAGGCAATAGAGGATCTCACTTTAATAAGTGTACTAATTTAAATATCTCATCTAAAGATAACCCTAATTTAAAAGGAGTTACTAATATGTCTGGCATGTTTAGTGGTTGCACTAAGTTTAATGGAAATATAAGTGATTGGGATATGTCTAATGTAACCAATATAGCAGGCATGTTTTCAAGAGCTTCATCGTTCAATCAGGATATTAGCAGATGGGATGTATCTAATGTTATTAATATGAGTACTCTTTTTACTGAAGCTACATTGTTCAATCAAGATATTAGTGGATGGGATGTTTCTAAGGTCACTAATATGGAAGCTTTATTTACTCGCGCTACATCTTTTAATCAAAATATCAATCGATGGGATGTATCTAGTGTTACTAATATGAAAGGAATGTTTTCAAAAGCTGAAAATTTCAACCAACCTTTAAATGATTGGGATATATCTAAAGTTAGGAATATGTCCTTTATGTTTTCTGCGGCTGATTCTTTTAATCAAGATATTAGTCCATGGAAAGTAGAAAAAGTTACTTCGTGTCGTTTATTTAATTACGCAGGTGTTTTAAGTCCTGCTTTCAGACCTAATTTTACAGCTTGTAATTTTTAATTTAAACTGCCAAAAAAACGTGGCAATGTGTTTTTTATATCTGACATGGTTGAAATATGAATAAATCTGTTTGATTAATACGGGTGAGAAGTTGTCCGAATAAAGATTTTATTTATAAAAGTTCATATTTATTTTCTAAAATAAATATGGCCTTGTTGTTGGCAACTAAATGAGTCTCAGTATCGTGCATTATCAATTTTGAATTGATTGAAATAATATTTGTTCAAAACAAAATCATAACTTTGAGAACTTATTTTTTTGACTTTTTTCTCAAAAAAAAATGATACATAAGAGGCACGATGAATAGAGGAATTTTAATCCTAAAACTGTTTTGTTTACTTAGCTCTAGCGCTTTAGGACAAAACCCAGAACCCTTTAAAAGAGGGGAATGGTTGAGATATCAAATCAGCTATACCATTTTAGATTTGGCAGAAGTAGTCTTTGAAGTAAAAGATACGTCAGACAGTTTAGATTACGAAATAGAAGTAAAAGGTAAAACCGTAGATATGCTCTCATGGTTCTATGATGCTGATTATAAATATCTTTCTTTCATGGATAAGAAAAAGAATATCTCTAATCGTTCTGTGCGTAAAATAGTTGAGAATGGGGCCATTATGATAAATAGAGATATAACCTTCGATCAAGACAAAGGTACAGCTACGGTGTTAGACAATTTAGCTAAAAAAGATACCATAATCGATATAATTTCTAATAAAACACAAGATATTGTATCAATGTTTTATCACGTGCGTTTACAAGATCTATCCCCTATGGAGGTAAAGGATACCTTATCTGTTCCTCTTTTTATAGATAAAAAAATGTTCAATTTAAAGTTAATCCTCCAAGCAATAGAAGATGTTAAAACATCCTTTGGATACATACCGTGTTACAAGTTCTTTGCATGGGAAGAAACTGGATCTCTTCTTAGGAATGGCAATACTTTGACCATATGGATAAGCAAAGACGACAACAAAATACCTATAAAAAGTGAAATAACAATATTTTTAGGAAGTGTAAAACTAATGCTCAACGGATTTAAAAAGCTTCAAAATCCCATATATTTTCGCAAAGAATAAATATTAAAACAATATTCACTTTACACAAAAGTTGAGCTCGATTTATACCCGAGTATTAATTCGGTCTTTTTGTAGATTGCACTTATGATAAGCCAAGAAACCATAGATGAGGTCTTTAGCGTCTCGAATATAGAGGAGGTAATAAGTGATTTCATCACACTTAAAAAGTCAGGCCAGAATTACAAGGGATTGAGCCCCTTCAGCAACGAAAAGACACCTTCTTTTGTCGTGTCTCCTAGCAAACAGATTTTTAAGTGTTTTAGTTCTAATAAAGGAGGTAATGTGATCTCTTTTTTAATGGAGCACGAACATTTTACCTATCCAGAGGCCATAAAATACTTGGCCAAAAAATACGGCATAGAAGTAAAAGAAACCCAAAGGACAGAAAAAGAGATAATTGAAAAAGACGAAATGGAGAGCATGTTCTCCGTGTCAGAATTTGCTCAATCATTTTTCGAAGATTCTCTGCACAACACCACAGAGGGAGAAAATACAGGTTTAACATACCTAGAAAAAAGAGGATTCTCAATAGATATAATTAAAAAATTTCATCTAGGCTACTCTCCCAATCAATGGGATTACTTTACAAAAACAGCCCTAAAAAAGGGGTTTAATATTTCTTTTCTCGAAAAAACGGGACTCACCATAGTAAAAGAGGAAATGAAAATAGATAGGTTTAAGGGCCGTGTAATATTTCCCATTCACAGCATGTCTGGAAGAGTCATGGGCTTTGGAGGTCGTGATTTAACCGACAACAAGAATACTGCTAAATACTTAAACTCCATAGATAGTCTTATCTACAAAAAACACAAAATATTATATGGACTCTATCACGCCAAAAAGCATATTTCCAAAGAAGATAATTGCCTCTTGGTAGAGGGTTATACAGACGTTATTTCTCTATATCAAAGGGGAATAAAAAATGTGGTCTCTTCTTCGGGAACGGCTCTGTCTGAAGAGCAAATTATACTTATAAAACGCCTCACAAATAATATCACTATAGTTTATGATGGAGATGAAGCTGGCATTAGAGCTTCTTTCAAAGGCATGGATATTATGTTAGAACAGGGAATAGATGTTCAAGCAGTGATACTCCCAGAAGGTGAAGATCCAGATTCTTATTCTAGAAAACAAGAAACCGATGCGGTAATAAATTATTTAAAGACCCAATCGACTGATTTTATAACTTTTAAGATAAATACTCTTGCAAGGGAGGATTTAGAAAATCCAATTAAAAAATCCCAACTGGTAAAAGATATAGTCTTGAGCATATCTAAAATCCCAGATAGCATTAAAAGAGAAATCTATATAAAAGAGTGTTCTAAACTGATGAATATCAGTGAAAATAATTTATTTAAAGAGGAGGCTCAGCTTTTATATCAGGAAAATGAAAAGAGTGAAAAGAGGCAAGAAAAAGAAGCTTTTAGATTAATAGAAAAAACTCAAGACAGAGATGACTGTTCTATAAAGCATAGAGCTATTAAAGATATAGAAAGAAATATTATAAAGCTACTCTTGCTCAATGGCAATGAAGAGATATTAGTAGATGATATTATAGAATTTAAGGATGACAAAGGAGAACTAAAAACAGAGATAAAGACTTATAAATCTACAGTTGCTCAGGAAATCTGTTACAGAATAAATGAAGATGAATTAGAATTCTTCGATGAGAGATTCAGGAAGATCTTCGTTGAGGTTTGTAATTTACTAGATCAAAACAAAGAGATAAACTCTGAATATTTTTGTAATTCCTCAGATAGAGAGATTTCAGAGGTGACTGCCAATGTGTTGATAACAAAATATTCTCCTAGTCCTCAGTGGGAGGAAAAGAATATATTTTCAAGTAGGAAGCAGAATATAAGTTCTACGGTAATGGAGATGATACTCAAATACAAATCAGCTAGATTGAGTGATATAATAGCCGAAGAAAAAAAGAGATTGAGCGAGGAAGAAGATCAGGATTTTAAATCTAAGATCATACATTCCATTACTAAGCTGATAGTATTACAAAAAAAAATAAACTCAGAATTAGGAAGGATAATCAATATTTAGAATGTGGGGGAACTCTGAAAGTAAAATCCCTAAAGAAATAAAGAGTTTAAAATTAGAATTCTCTAAAAAAATCCTGGAATTAAATACTTATGAATCTATTATTCCAATTACTTAAACAATAGAAGGGAACCCATTTATAAAAGAATATAAGGTTATTGTATACAAAAAGGCTGTTGACCCTGCCCCTAACTCTAATCCGTCTCAAGCCCAGGCTGATGATAGTTCAGAGCCACAACCAGCAGAACCAGCACAAACAGGAACAGCGCCAGTAGAACAAACAACAGCAACATAGGAAGCAACACAAGCACAGGGAGCAGCAGGCACAGAGAACACAAACACAGGGACAGGACAAGCAGCAACAGTAGAACAAGCACCAACACCAGTAGTACAATCAGGAGCAGGAACAGCAGGAACAGGAGTACCAGCATCACCTTCTACACCAATGTCAGGAGAACAAACAGGATAAACTGCACCACCAATATCAGGAGACTAAGACGTTTGTTAACAACAGTCTTCTTAGGATTTTAAAAATGGCTTTAATTCAAAAGAAACTGTCTCAAAACCGAGGCAGCTTCTTTTTTTTATGGTATAAAGTAAAAATCAAAGTAACTATATTCGCGACCTTAAAGAATCACAGATAGAGTTAAAAATTATGGTCGAATGGACAAGAATTAAAGAGTATACAGATATAAAATTTGAGTTTTACAATAACATAGCAAAGGTCACTATAAATAGACCTGAAGTTTATAATGCTTTTCGTCCAGAAACCAATATGGAGATGCTAGACGCCTTTGACATATGTAGAGAGAGGCAAGATATAGGCGTGGTGATTCTCACAGGACAAGGAGATAAAGCTTTTTGCTCTGGAGGAGATCAGAATGTAAAAGGTTTGGGAGGATATATAGGAAAAGATCAAACACCTAGGTTAAACGTCTTAGATCTACACAAAAAAATCCGTTCTCTGCCAAAACCTGTTATAGCTATGGTAAATGGATTTGCCATAGGTGGAGGTCATGTGCTTCACGTAGTATGCGATTTGACTATCGCTTCTGATAACGCCCGTTTTGGGCAGACTGGTCCTAAAGTAGGTAGTTTCGATGCTGGTTTTGGTTCGTCCTATCTGGCTAGGAGTATAGGGCAGAAAAAAGCACGTGAAATATGGTTTTTATGCAAGCAGTATACGGCTCAGGAAGCTTTAGATATGGGATTGGTAAATACTGTAGTTCCATTTTCTAAACTAGAGGATGAAACCATAGATTGGTGTAAAACTATCTTGAAGAGAAGTCCAATGGCTATTCGTATGATCAAAAGAGGATTAAACGCTGAATTAGATGGACAAGTAGGGCTAATGGAATTCGCTGGAGATGCTACTCTGATGTATTACCTAATGGAAGAATCTCAAGAAGGGAAAAATGCCTTTCTAGAAAAGAGAGAACCAGATTTTAGAAAATATCCAAAATTTCCATAAGGAAACTAAACAGCTCATATAATAGATAATTAATCTCTGAAAAAAAGAATAAAAAGAAGAATAAAATGATAATGGACCCTAATTACTTACTTATAATCGCTGTTATACTATATGTTTTTATTTTTGATGAAATAGTAAATTATTTCAACTATAGTTATTATGACAAACCCATACCAGACGTTCTTAGAGATGTTTATGACAGAAAAAAGTATTTAGAATCCCAAGATTATAAAAAAGTCAATTATAAATTTTCTCTATTTAATTCTTTATTTAAAGTTATTCTGATCGTAGTATTTATCCTGTCAAATGGCTTTTCATTTCTAGATGAACTAGTTAGAAATTACGTAGATAATGAATTACTTATATCTCTGATTTTTATAGGAGCATTATCGTTTGCAAACGACATTATATCTATGCCTTTTTCTTATTATTTCACATTTATGATAGAGTCTAGATTTGGGTTCAATACAATGACTAAAAGGTTATTTTTTTTAGATTTAATAAAAAGTTTGATTTTAAAACTAATAATTAGCGCAACATTACTATCGGCGATAATATGGTTTTATCAAGAAACAGGGAAAGACTTTTGGATATACGCGTGGATAGTTGTAATATCATTTTCCGTGTTTATGAATCTGTTTTACTCTTCTATTATAGTCAGTCCCTATTTTCAACAGACAGACTCCATTAGATGAGGGAGAACTAAAAGATAAGATAATGGCCTTTAGCAAAAAAGTGGGATTTAACATCAGTAATATTTTTGTGATAGACGGATCTAAAAGATCTACCAAAGCCAATGCCTATTTCACCGGATTTGGAAGTAGAAAGAGAATAGTTCTATATGACACCCTAATAAAAAAATTAGACTCTGATGAGATAGTTGCTGTTTTAGCACACGAAATAGGACATTATAAAAATAGACATACAGTATACAATATGATAATATTTGGCTTAACATCGTGTATAATTCTATATGTATTCTCCTTGGTAATAGACAATCCTCTTCTATCAGAATTATTAAATGTATCTCAACCTAGTTTTCATATTGGAATTATAATTTTTAGCATATTGTACTCTCCCCTATCGATGATAACTAATTTTATTATAAACTATTTATCTAGAATATTTGAATATCAAGCAGATAATTTTGCTAAAGAAAAACTTGGAGAAAACACTTTGATAAGTTCTCTAAAGAAACTCTCTAGAGATAGTTTGAGCAATTTAACGCCGCATCCCCTATATGTGTTTTTACACTATTCTCATCCGACCCTTTTGGAGAGGGTAAAAAATTTAAAAAAAGAGACTTTAAGAAAATAAATTCCAAACTACTCCCCATCTAATAAACCAATCCCTATAAGGGTAGCCTGGCGCAGAGTAGTAATTGTACTTTTTATTAAATCTTATCCTCAAACCAAGGTGCTTTTCATCGAATGAATCTATGTGTTCTATTCTGATAAATATACGCATGGTCCTAACTTTGGCGTTGAAAAAAATATCAAAAACGGAATAGTTACCTATTTTTGATTCATTCTGCAAATGGAACTCATTCAATAGTGTATTGAATGAATTAGATCGATATTCGGAGAAGTATTTATGAGTTATGCCTGTTTGGAATTTCAAGGCATTATCAAATAACTCTCCAGTGTAATAAAGAGAATTTCTAATGATAAAATTAGGAATTCGGATCACATTGGAACCAATAACTCTTTGATATACAGCCCTGTTATCCAAAGAAAATTGCATATACTCTATTTTTCCATCGTATTCTAATTCAAATATATTTATGGGGTGACTGTGTTTCTTAGGCTCAGAAGACAAGTCGAAATATACGTAATTGCGTATCTTATTTAGCTTGAACCCCAATTTCCCTAATACTTTATCGCTCCAGTTTATATAGAGGTTTTTATTTGAAATCAAACCAAAATCATTTGACCAATTAAACCTATCGTAATTACTGAAATATAACATTTGGTTTATCTGTGGATACTGCTCGTGGATATTTAAACCAACTTGAATTTCTCTAGACTTAGATAAAGGAAAGTCTACTTTAGTATCTATCTCAAAAGCCCCTTTGAATAATCCCTTAAAATTATATGATGCATTCACATTCAAATTAAATATAGACGAATGGACTTTGAACGAAGCATTACTTATGTAGGTTGTACCTCGTGTATTGAGTTCCTTATCTATAAAGATATTTTTAAGCTCTTGAGCTTTTATAACATTTATTTTGTCCTCTTTTTTTTCAGCTTTTTTCCCGTCCTTTTTTTGATCATTTGCATTGTGATCTTTAGCTATTTCATCTTCTATATCCCATTGTCTCTGGAGAAAATCAGTTTGTATAGAATCATTTCCATAAATGGTTTTATTATGTGCTAATCCCACAGATATAGAAAAGTGCTTTATTTTTTTATATTCCACAATAACTGAATTATACTGATTCATAATTCCTAGGCTATCGTTAGTAGAGGTTTCATTTATAACATCAGCCATATATATAGGTCCAGTCTCTTTGCTACTTACATCCTTGTATAAATAATGATTCTTATTCCGTTTGAAAATGTGTTTTAACTGAAGACTATGGTCTATATCTTCTCCTTGTAAAAAATCGAGATAGTGTTCGAAATAAAATCTCTTCCCAGACAAGGCCGTTTCTACTTTGCTCTGATCCGTAAAATTAGTCTTGAGCAATCTTCTGTTGTCTACGTATTCTAGCTCTCCTGACTCAAACTCTGATTTTCGACTTTCTTTTGTAAGTCCACCATTCTCCCTGTTGGAGAAAATCTGATATGCATAATGTGTTTTAATTCCATAAACATCTCCAGAGTAATGAGACGATGCCACAAAATTGGTGGATTCGCAACGGGAAAAATTATAATCCCCTTTGGAATCGTTACCCTTATAAGTAACTGCTATATTAAATTTTTTAGAACTGCTTCCAGATAGGGTTCCAGAGGCTGATTGGCCTTCTTCTATTCCTTCTAAATAAAATATTTCTGTAAAAGGCAGTTTTACATCATAGTATCTAACATCTCCGACGTCCCAATAGTGAATTCTTTTATTTGTGCCTATAATTGGGATAGAATAAAAATCTGAATTGTATCTGAGATTATTGTAATGTTCACCTACATTAGAAAAACTAGAATAATTGAATAAGTCTCTACGTATGAGGTTGTGTTTGTAATGTTTTTTTATAGTTATGGTAGTATCAATTACAACAGTGTCGAGTTTCACGGTGAAATATCTCATTTCTCCAATGGTATCTCGAACTATTTTTTCTTTGGATTTTTTAGTATTCTGATCTATAAGTCTAAGTTGTTCTTGGCTAAAAGACAAAATTGATTTTAAAATAAAAAATATGAGAAATAACTTTTTCACAATAGATAAAAACCGGATTAGACCCCTTCAATGATATAAATGTTAAAACAATATCTTAACAATATTTTTTTATTTCAAACTTAAAAACAGCAACATCCTATGAGATAAACTCTATAATTGTACGTTGAGATCTATAAAAGATTTTTTTAATCTAGCTTTAAAACTCTCTTCCCCTTTTCTAAGCCAAACTCTAGGATCGTAATATTTTTTATTGGGTTGTTCTTCAGATTCTGGATTGCCTATTTGAGACTTCAAGTAGTCTTTTTTATCTAGAATATAATCACGTACTCCTTCTAAAAAGGCGTACTGCAAATCGGTATCTACATTCATCTTGATTACTCCATAAGAGATAGCCTCTCTTATCTCTTCTTGACTAGAACCAGATCCCCCGTGGAATACAAAGTTGACTGGATTTTTTTCGGTATTGTATTTTTTCTCTATGTAATCTTGGGAGTCTCTCAGAATCTTAGGAGTCAAAACCACATTTCCTGGCTTGTACACGCCGTGAACATTCCCAAATGCAGCTGCAATAGTAAAATTATCACTTATACTTTTTAATTCCGAGTAGGCATAAGCCACTTCTTCAGGTTGTGTATATAATCTGGAATTATCTACATCGGTATTGTCCACACCGTCTTCTTCACCTCCTGTAATGCCTAACTCAACCTCTAAAGCAATATCAATTTTAGACATTCTCTTTAAATATTCTTTACATATTCTTATGTTCTCTTCTATAGGTTCTTCCGATAGATCTATCATATGAGAAGTATAAAGCGATTTTCCTGTGTTTTTATAATTTATTTCGCTAGCATCTAAAAGCCCATCTATCCAAGGCAGATTACCTTTTGAACAATGATCAGTGTGTAGTACAACGGTTACTCCATATTGTTTAGCTAGAATATCTATGTGCCTTGAACCAGCAATACTACCAGATATAGCTGCCCTTTGGTCTGCATTAGAGAGAGATTTGCCAGCATTAAAATGAGCGCCTCCATTAGAAAATTGAATTATGACAGGTGATTTTACCTCCAAGGCCGTTTCCAATACAGCATTGATCGTATTGCTGCCCGTTACGTTTACAGCAGGCAAGGCTAATTTTTTTTTTTTCGCATCTATAAAAATACTTTGCATTTCTCTTCCCGTAGCAATTCCTGGTTTAAGATTATTCATTTTTATATGGTTTTAAAATTAACACAAGTGATATTCATAATTGGCGCGAAGATAGTGTTTTACCCCCTAAAAAAATAGACTGAGTATAATGGCTTGGTATTCATCAAAACATCATTTACAAAGAATATCAGACCTCTAATTTTCACAAATTTATCTATAATTTTATGCCCTAAAAGATCAACCAAGTATTCAAAAATATTTTATGTTAAAAAATGTATTTGTATGTATAGCCTGTGCAATAGCTACGAGCTCATACAGTCAGTCTAAGGATGTTTTTAGTTATGAACTAGATACTTTTAAAAATCAAATAACACTGCAATTACAATCTGCTAGAAAAAATAACAATACAGCAAATAGTCTTTCAATAGTAAATCACTTAGATAAATTATCCGAGCAAGAGCTAAAAATACTAGTAGATATATATAATATTTTAAAAAAAAGACGTTATTCTAAAGAGGTATATATAGATGCTTCTGTTGTTTTATCTGTATTCTTAGATAAAGATGGAGTATCCACTCAAAAAAAATTGGAGTTCTTTAAAGACACTCTTTTAGAAAAGGACATTAGTACTATTAAAAAATATATGTCCATTTTTATAAATGTCTTCTTTGATAGTAAATTAAACACATCCAATTTGTTTAGTTGGAATATAGATGGGGAAATGGATTTAGTAGGAGACAAACAACTCATAAAAATTCATTTAAAAGAGGCAAAACTATTGTGTAAAAACAAAGTTGATTCATTCAGAATAGATGATTTTGATGGAATTTTTGATCCTATTGAGGGAAAGATTAATATGTCAAAAGGTAAGATTAATGTAGTTTTTGACAATGCCAATGATACTATAATTGCTTTTGCAACTAAAAAACAAGATATCTCTACATCTAGCAGTTATCTAAAAATAGACAGTGTACGATTATCACAACTCGAAAAAAACAAGGATATATTCGCAGATTTAGAACTTAAACTAAGGATGTCAAAAAAGGATAATAACTATCCTATAGTCACTTATTCTAACTATGACTCTTATAAAAACATATACAATAATGTAGATTTTGAAGGAGTTTACAAGATAACTCCCAATAGTAAGATGGGCATTAACCATGAAGAGAGAAAAGCCCTTTTAAATATAAAAAGAAATGACTCATACCTTTTTAAGGTTAAATCATCTTCGTTCTTTTTCAAGGAAAACTCTTGTTATTCTCCAGAGGCATCACTGTCTATTCACATAGGGAATAACGACTCGATAAATTACGATAAAGTTATGTTTATATATGATTTAGATAAAGGGACCCTTTATGCTAAACAACATGAAGATAAAGAAACAAAGATAATATCGATAAATACCAAACATAAAGTAGACATGTATTTGTCATCTGTAAGTTGGAAAACAGGAAGTGAAAAAATATATTTTTTATTAGATAAATCAAAGACTGCCAAATATATGTCAAATAGATTTTTTTCTAAATCTCTCATGTCTAAATTTAAAGGAGTAGAAGGCAGTGATAACATCCTTAAAAAGATAGGAGAATTAATTTCAGAAAAGAAAACAGATAAGTTTGAATTAGATTATCTAAGTAGATACTTTGAGATAACTAAAGCATATATGTTAAATATTTTAAAAGAAATGTACATATTGGGATATAGTGTCTTTAATCACTTAGAAGAGAGTGTAACTTTTACAGATAAATTTAAAGAGCTATTAAACAATTCTCAAAATCCCGACTCAAATCCAGATAAGATAGTTTTTCACACTGAAGAAGATCACTTATCCTCTGCAATGCTTGATTTACGCGTAGACAGCTTAAATATGAATAGTTTGTATGTAAAAGGAGTATCCTCTATAGATATAAATACAGAAAAAAAAACTTTTTTATACAACACCGATAGTATTACCATTGGTAAGGATATGAATATGTTATTCGATGGAAATGTAAACGTGGGAAATTTTATTCTAGAGGGGAAGCTTTTTAATTTTAATTATGAAGAGTTTAAAATATTTCTGAATGCTACAAAATGTAATCTAGATCTTAAATCTAACCAAGACGATCAAACAGTATTATCTAAGAGCAAATTGGAAAATTTAAGTGGAGCTGTACTATTAGATGATAAATCAAATAAATCGGGCAGAAAAAATCTCGCTAAATATCCGATATTAGATAGTATAACAGGAGCTCGTATCTATTATGATAATAAAGATATTCACGGAGGAATCTACAATAGAGAACATTTCTATGTGGAGATAGATCCCTTCACATTAGATAGTTTGACAATCAGATCATCTAGTGATATAAATCTTTCTGGAACCTTTTATTCTAAAGATGTGTTTCCCCATTTTCGCAAAAAGATAAAACCTCTAAAAGATTTAGTTATAGGATTTGAAGATCATAAAACTCCAAAAGAAGGATATCCCATATATGGAGGTAAAGGAAACTTTAAAGGAAATATATCTATGGATTCCAGAGGTTTAACAGGTAATGGGGAATCTTCTTTTTACAATATAAAAAATGCATCTAGAGATATGTTATTTTTTCCTGACACTTTATTTTTAAATGATTCTAAACTAAATATTTCATCTACAGAAGATATGGCAAGTGTAAAGTCTGAAAGTGTAGATCTAAAGTGGATGATGAGATCTGATAGTGTATTTATAAAATCTTTAAAAGAATTTAGCATATTCTCTGGAGAGTTAGTAGGACAAGGGAATATGATATTTAAACCCCAAAGATTAGTGGCAAATGGAAAATATAATTATAAAAACTTAAAATTATCTTCAGATAGTATACTCCTCAAAAAAGATAAGTTCTATGCTTACAAAAGCACTCTGTCATTCTATGACAGACAAGACGATGATTTATTATTACTGAAATTTAAAGATTACGATATAGATGTTTCTATATCAGAAAAAAAAGGATATCTAAAAATACCAAAAGATAGCATCATTGGGTTATTTAGTGATAGGATACAATTCCATTTTGATCAAGCTATATGGGATACAGAAATGTCAAATCTTTATTTTCATAACGATGATAATTCACCTTCAGATTTCATATACAGGCCTGTTGAAAACGATTCTATACTATTTAAAGGAGAATCCTCAACTTTTGATTTTAAAACTCTAAAAACAAGTGGAACTAAGAGTATAAAAATAATAGATTCACATGTATATCCCAATGAGGAAATTGTAACCATAGACAGTAAAGGATACATGGAGGAATTCAAAAAGGCTAGCCTCAATATAAATGATATGCATGAAATAGTTGACGCTAATATCAAAATATGGTCTGGGAAAAAGTATACAGGAAACGGAACCTATAATTATATAGATAGAGATAGTATAGCCTATCCATTGATTTTTGATAATATAATCGGACTTGACTCTATGACCATCGCTAAGACTATGATTACTAAAGATAAACCCTTACAATTAAGTCCGTATTTTAGTTTTAGTGGAGAGATTAGCATAATGGGTAATGAAAAAAATATTGAAATAAATGGTTCTATAGATATTTTTAATGAGTGTGAAAAAAATAAAGTTTTACCAATCAGCATAGACAGGACCTTTATAAACAAGGATAGTATAGAAATAGTACCAAAAAATGAGCGGATAAGTGGTTTTTATTTACATGAAAAAAGTGTAAAATCTACATTATTATCTCGTAAAGAGATTTTTAAAAAAGATTCTTTGATATTAGTATCTGGTAATCTTTCGTATAACTATAAAAAAAGTGCTTATGAAATACGCAAGTATAAAGAGGATAAATTATTAGCAGAAACATATTATTTCAATGATAATTGTAGTATTACAAGTAGCGGGAAAGTACTTTTTTACAATTCTAATGAAGGCTTAACTATTAACTCTTTTGGAACGGGATTTTATAAAGATAAAGCCTTCAATTTAGATTTAGCTTTAGGATTAAATTTTTTCTTTAATAAAAAAATACTAGAAAAATTATACGAGAAATTCACTGTTGCAGAAAGCATAGATATATCAAAAGAAGATAATCTTCCATATAAGTTAGCATTAAATAATTTGCTTTCTATCGAAGAGATTTCTGAATATGAAAAAGATATAGAACAAGAAGAGTTAGATAGAACAGTGCCTGAAAATTTCCAACATATACTCTTCCTAAATAATTTAAAATTAAAGTACAATAAAGAACGAAGTGAATTTTTCCCCTCAAAAAAACAGATTAGTATAAGTCAGTTAGATGGCAAATTTGTGAATAAAGTTATACCAGGATATGTCAAACTAAAAAGAAAAATTGATTATTGGGAAATTGAAATATATATGAAACTGTCTTCCAAAGAAGAAGTGTATTTTACATATTCAGATAGTGTATTAGAGTTTTATTCTACAGATAGTAGTATAATGAGTATTTTCGATAATTTAAAGGAATCAGATAGAGAACAAAAAAACAAATCTGGATACCTCATCTACAGCAGGGGCAACCAGTTGAGGATGAACAGTTTTAGAGACAGTTTCTCTAGCATTGAGGATTAAAAAAGACCTAATCTGTAACTAGCTGATCACAATAAAGTGTTTAAAGCACATATAAAATCTCCTCAAAAGAATAAAATCAGAAAAATAAAAAAGAGGCTGTAAGTTATTTTATACAGATCATTAAAAGATTTGACACTATCCTGTAAGGTGTGAAAAGTTTATATTTAGGATAAAAAAATCTAGATATTTTAAAAAAAACAATTAAAACTTTATACAAATGAAGAAAGAAGATTTATTAAAAGATGAATTCTTAAAGCAATTCAAAACAGGAGAAGATCTGCTATCATTTCTAAAAGATATTCAGAGACGAGATATTGAAAAGATTCTAGAAGGGGAATTAGATTCACATTTGGATTATTCTAAATATGAGCAATCAAAGAATACAAATTTTCGCAATGGCTATTCTACAAAGAATGTTAGGATATCATTAGGAGAGAGCAAAATTTAAAGTTCCAAGAGATAGAGACTCTTCTTTTAATCCTATGTTAATCCCTAAACGCAAGAATATAGCAGATGGATTAGAAAATATAATTATCAGTTTTTATTTCAAGGGGATGAGTAATTCAGACATAGAGGATCAAATACAAGAGTTATACAATTTTGATATTTACCACATCTACCATATCCCGTATCACAGATAGAGTGATAAATGATATCATAGCCTAGCAAAATAGACCTCTAGAGCCTGTACATTTGATAATTTGGATGGATGCTATAGTATTACAAGGTTAGGGAGAATTCCAAAGTGATCAACAAGAGTATGTACATCGCTATTGGCCTTGGTAGAGATGGAAAAAAAGAAGTATTAGGCTTATGGTTAGGGAAGAATGAATCCTCTGCCTTTTGGATGAACGTATTAACAGATTTAAAGGCTAGAGGAGTTGAGGATATACTTATCACAGCTACGGATAATTTAAATGGCTTTACCCAAACTATAAAAAATGTATTTCCTGAATCCACGACACAAATATGTGTAGTGTCACCAAATCAGAAATTCCAGCAGATATGTAGTATGGAAGGACAAAAAGGCATTTTCTAATGATATGAAATCAATATATAATTCCCCTACTAAACAATCAGCTTAGGCCAGCCCTAAATGACTTTGCAAAAACATGGGAATCTAAGTATTCCTATGCTGTTAAAAGCTAGTGAGATAACCAGGATGAATTATCTGCATTTTATAAATTCCCTTTAGAAATCAGGAAAATTATTTACACGACCAACTTGATTGAAAACCTCAATGGAAAAATCAGAAAGTATACCAAAAACAAATTGTCATTCCCAACAGATGATGCTGTTATGAAATCTACTTTTTTAGCTCTGAGGGAGGCTACAAAAAAATGGTCCAAACCCATACCAAATTGGGGAATAATTTTGAATCAATTTTTAACTATTTTTGACCAAAGAGTTCGACTATGAATAAAAACAAAAAAATATGTCATTTTTTAGTTACACACTTTACGCGATAGTGTCGATTTAAGAAAATACCCCTTTAGTTTTTGTCTCTTTTGTGTGTTTATGAGACTATTTAATAGAAATTTAACAATTTCGTGCAAAAAACACTCGATTTATCACAAATACGAGTCTCTTTAATCCCAGTTAATTCAAGCCTTTCGGCTACTTTAATTAAACAAATTATTAATCGAACTCAGGTTTTAAGCGATAGTGTCTTAACCCAGATTATTCATGGTTATATTTCAATTTGAACATAAAGTGTTATTTTTAAAGGGTTTCAACCAAAAATAACCATTTTAGATATTCCCCAAAAATGAGGAATAAAAATATACCATTTATAACTCTGAGTTCATCAATGACTACTTATAAATACTGGATAAAGCAATAGATTCTATCCGAAAAATTCATACGACTATGAATAATCCAGGTTAAAAAGGAAACTAAAATGTAGCGCTAAATACCAAAAATTAAAAAACCGCCCCATTTCATTAATGAGACGGCTTAAAACTGTTAGCTAAATTAATTAATCTTCCTAACTACTAACTAGGCGCATTAGCGTTAATTGTTAACTTATAGTGTTTTTTAGTAATACCATCTTGAGCTACAACTCGGAATGTATAACTAACACTTGATTGACCAGAAGCTCCCTTGAGGTCTGTCTGACCAGCCGTAACAGTCCCACCAGTTTTTTTAATTCCAGTAATTGGGTCTACATCATCTTTATCAGTAGTCCCGAGTTCAATAAACGCCCCATCAGGTAGTATTAAAGCATCTGCTTTGAAGTAAGCTGTATCTAAAGCCCCACTAGTTGTTAGCTCACCACCAGTAGGATATGCAGTGCTAGCTTTACCTTTTCTAAGCTCAAACTCAATAGCATTAGCAGCAGTTAAGCCATCCTTACCACTATTATTACCAGTAGAATAATGCGCAAATACCTTAGTCCCAGCCGCAGGATCAGAAGTATGCGAATTAAAATTAGCCTTAGCATTAGCACCAGTCTCAGCAACTATAAATCCAAACTCACCTTGTTCTATAGTACATTTGTCAAATTTATTATTAGAGAATTTAAAAACTACAGTATATTTTTTTACTGCGGAAGCACCTCCAGCTTTAGAGAATTCGAAGTCTTTTCTGAAAGAGCCAACTTCTAATTTCTCTTTAGTAAGTTCTGTTGCAGGTATTTCAAAAGGGATCTCCGCAGTCTTACCTGTAATAGCAGTCCCACCTAAGGTAATGCCTTCAACAGCAGATTTAAAAGTAATAGTAGCCTTAACTGTAGCATTAGTTGTTAAGTTTGTAAACTGTGAGTTATACGGAAGATTTACGTTTATGATACTGTCTCCTTCTATATCTGTAGCTGCGATTACAAACTCATTTGCATATCCGTTAGTAGCACCTGCAGCAACATTTTTTCCTTTAGCTCTAGCGGGAGTTTTTGTAATAAATAACTTTTCGTAAAATTCAGAAACATTATCTCCATTTAGATTTTTTCTCTTCTCAAACTTCACAGAAGAGATTTCTAAAGCTTTTTCAGCTGTATCATTTGGTTTACTACATGAGAAAACTACCAGACCAAGTGTTAGTAGTGAAAAAAGGTTTTTAAACATTTTTTTGATTTTTTTTAGGTTTAAAATTCAACAATTAATAAACTACTCATTTACTATATGAGTAGGCGGCGAAATTAATGTTAATTTTTTAAAACTTTTTTTTTAAAAAGGAAAAAAATATTTGATGGATGTGAAGAAAATATTTCACGACAGAACGCACTACGCGGCAATGGAAGAACTTAATTTGGAAAAGCCCTGACCGATGACTGGCAAAAACAATTTCCTATATACCTGAGTTCGATTAATAATTTGCTTACTTAAAACAATTAAAAGCCTTGAATTAACTGAAATTTAAGAGGCTCATATTTGTGACAAATAGAATGTTTTTGTGCAAAAAGTGTTAAAATTCCATTAAATCGCCTCATAAGTATAAAAGGATTCCAATAACTACATTAACAACTTCTTAAACCCGATAAATTTAAAATGAGCCCCGTAAATAAGTCTTAAAAAAAAAGGATAATTGGTTGTTTTATAATCTTATTATACTTTTGTTTTCCCAATATAAAAGAAAAGAATATGAGACTTAACAGGCATATATTATCATGTTTAATGGCGGTTCTAATTTTTTCTTGTGACAAAAAAGAATCTCAATGGAGTTTGGAAGAACAAGAAGCTTACGATAAGGAGGTAATAGTTAATTTTTTAAAACAACACACTCGTATAGACGGAAACATAAAAAAGATAACTAACAGCGACACGAATGCGGTACCTTTTATAAAAGGAGCTAAACTCTTAGAAACAGGAGTGTATTACTTAGTGGAGAACGTAGGAGCAGGCTCTAATCCAAGTGATGGAGATACTATTTTAATGACTTACAAGGTTATAAGACCTGATCTATCTTTTGTAAGTGACACAAGAGATAGTGGCTATAAGAAAAAAATAATATTGGGATCTCGAGATAATATAGAAGGGCTCAATGATGCCATGTCTTTCTTCAAGGGAGGAATAAAAGAGTCAAAACAAGGTAGAACTGTATATAATAATGTTGGAAAGGGTATATTATTTATCCCAGCTACAAGTATTAATCAACAATTCAGAGGTAAAAATGGAGTTTTGATATATGATCTAGAATTAGATTATGTAGAGAAAAAAAAGAAATAATTATTTGTTTTTTTAAGAGGATAGGGGGTCATGAGTTCACACACTTTAAGCAATAGTGTCGTATAATTGAATGATATTAACCATTTTTATATCCAAAAAGTTTCAATTTTGTTATAATATCGTGTACTTTTTTCGGCACCATATCTTCCCATCCTTTTTCGTTATTTGAAATCATACTCAATATTTTGGAAGAATTTATATGAGAGATGTCTTTATTGGCATTTTTTATATCTGTGATATGTTTGGTAAACTTGAAGTGCTTATACAGCTCTTTTAACCTAGGATGGACCCTTAAATTTGTACTATTTATGGTAACCCCATCTTCCCTTTGTAATGGATAGAGATATATTTTTAAATCTCTGGCAAATAATTTTCCAAAAGCTTCTAGTATTCCTCCACTTAACTCTTTATAATACACATCGTTAAATATGTGCAATAGATTATTTATTCCCATTATCAGCCCTAATCTAGCTTTAGTGATTGTAGAGAAATAGTCTACCAATTTATAGTATTCCGAAAAATCGGAAATCAACACTGTATAACCCAAAGAACAGAGAATATTAGCTCTGTCTAAAAAATCTCTTTCATCTATATTTTTATCACTTGAAGTTAAGTTAGACAGGGTTATTTCAAAGAGTATCTGAACGTTATCTCTATCGACTTCTCTAGCTTCACAAAAAGCTTTATAAGAAGTTTCTAACATATCCATATTCACCTTTGTAACAGGTCTAAAACTCCCTCTCATTGTGAGAATGTTTTTTTTATACAACAATTGTGCAGGCAATATGTTATTTCCATCGGGACCAAATATTACAGCATCAGTCATTTTGTTTTTCAACAGCTGCAAACTCATCAAACGATTGTCTACATTCTCGAATCTGCATCCAGAGAAATTGATCATATCTATCTCCATGCGTTCACCCTCCATATTATCGTATAGAGAGAGTAACATTTTTACAGGATCATTGATATAAAAACAGCCATAAATCAGATTTACACCTAAAACACCTAGTGTCTCTTGTTGAAATTTAGCGTCCATCTCTTTGAAACGTATGTGTAATACAACTTCATTATAGCCTTCAGATGGATCTAATTGAAACTGGATTCCGACCCAGCCATGACCTTTAAACCTAGTGCTAAAGTCAATAGTCGCCACAGTATTCGCATATGCGAAAAAACATTTATCTGGATGAATTGTTCTACTTAATCTCTCTTCTATTAAACCAACTTCATATTTCAACATATTCTTTAGACGAGATTCTGTGACATATCTATTATCCTTTTCTCGTCCGTATATGGTGTCACTAAACTGCTTATCATAAGCAGACATAGCTTTGGCTATAGTTCCCGATGCACCACCCGCTCTAAAGAAATTTCTCACAGTCTCCTGACCAGCACCTATCTCAGCAAAGGTCCCATATATCTTATCGTTTAGGTTTATTTCTAAGGATTTTTGTTTTGAGGTCAAGACTCTTTCCATAATATTAGAATTTTTCAGTGAAATATAAAAACCGCTCTAGTTGTAATATACAATAAACCTAAAACCAAACTAGATTGATATTTTTCACAACCGAATTATTATACTAAATATTTACTATTTATTCTCTCTTTTTAAAAGAGCATTCCACCCTTGGGCAGTTAAATCTACAATGGAATCAGAAAGTGTTAAAAGCTTCATTTCCTTCTCTTCTGTAATATGCCCTATGATAGATAATTCATCACATACTTTAATCTTATCATAGCATTCCATGGGAACAGTAAATAGCAATTCGTAATCTTCACCCCCATTTAGAGCTACAGTAGTGCTATTCATATTCAATTCTTCACATGTAAATGATACAGCGGTATCTATAGGTATTTTATTTTCAAATAGATGACAGCCCACATTAGATTGTCTACACAAATGAATTATTTCGGAAGAGAGACCATCTGAAATATCTATCATAGATGTAGGTTTTATATTTAACTCTTTTAAAAGTTTAAAAATATCTCTTTTAGCTTCGGGTTTTAATTGTCTTTCTATTATGTATTCATATCCCTCTAATTCGGGCTGTATACTTGGGTTCTCTTGAAAAATAATTTTTTCTCTTTCTAATATTTGCAACCCTAGATAAGCTGCTCCTAAATTTCCTGAAACTACTATTAGATCATTAGGTTTAGCCCCACTTCTCTCAACTACATCTGCTTTATCTACCTTCCCTACAGAAGTTATGCTCAATGTCAACCCCGATGTAGAAGATGTGGTATCTCCACCTACTAAATCTACACGGTATACTTCGCAAGCTAGATTTATTCCTTCAAAAATTTCTTCTACTGACTCTAGACTAAATCTATTAGACAAAGACATGGAAACTATTATCTGAGTAGGAGTAGCATTCATAGCATAGATATCCGAAATATTAACTATTACAGACTTATACCCTAAATGCTTTAGGGGCATATACGACAAATCAAAGTGTATGCCTTCTACTAACATATCGGAAGATATGACAGTGTATTTATCTTCGAAGTCTAAAATGGCAGCATCATCGCCTATACCCTTTACAGTAGAAGGGTTTCTTATGATTACTTTCTTACTTATATGCTCTATTAATCCAAACTCTCCTAAGCTGCTAAGAGGTGTGCTCTTTTTATCTGTAGACTCAAACATGGGCTTATTCTTTCTCTATCCAATCTATTTGGGCTTATTCTTTCTCTATCCAATCTATTTTGGTTCCCTTTTTTATGTTCCACTTACTAGACAAACCTCCATTTATTTCCAATACATAGAGACAAGGGCCATCTGAAGATGGAATATTCTTTGTGTTTTTAGGCCTTGCATTCTCAACTATGTTTATAACCTCTTTATCCTTGTTTATATATAATATATCCAAGGGTATTCTGGTGTTTTTCATCCAAAAAGAATGCACCTGATCTACCTCAAAGATAAATAACATGCCTCTATTTTCTAACATTTCACTCCTATACATGAGTCCCTGAGCTCGCTCTATATCTGTATTTGCAATTTCTATATCTAATTTTATCTCTCTGTCTTGGACGAAAATACTCAGCTCACCTTCCTTTTTAAAAGGGACTTCCGCCTTTTTATATTTCGACACCTTCTCATGGCTAAGAGCTTTGTACAGCTGTGTACCAATTATCACTGATATAATTAGACATAAAACTATCAGTATACTCTTTTTGCTCATACTATAGACTTGCTTTTTCTGTTTTTTAAAATCAATATTACGCCTACCGCTATAAAAGGTAAACTCAAATACTGCCCCATATTAAAGACCATATCATTTTCAAATGACTCCTGATTTTCTTTTAAAAACTCTATGAAAAATCTAAATGTAAATAACAGAATAAAGAAAACACCTGTTAAAAATCCTTCAGACTTACCTTTATCTCTTTTATAATACAAGTGATTCAGTATTAAGAATATTATAAAATAAGCCGCAGCCTCATACAGTTGAGTTGGATGCCTAGGCTCCTCTCCTATTCTTTTAAATACAAATGCCCAAGGTACATCTGTGGTTTTACCTATTATTTCGGAATTCATCAAATTGCCGATCCTAACAAACATCCCTCCAATAGATGCCGCTATAGTCATCCTATCTATTATCCATAGAAAAGGTCTTTTGGAAATTCGCTTACTGTAGATATAGAGAGCTAATAATATCCCTACTGTAGCCCCGTGACTAGCTAAACCTTGAAATCCTGTAAATCTAAAAGGAGAAAATTCAAATGGCAGAAATATTTCTAATAGATGGTCTTTGTAATAATCCCATCCGTAAAATATGACATGTCCCAACCTAGCTCCTACAAGAGTTGATATAACCATATACATCAACAGAGTATCTGCACCTCTATCTGTAGATACATTTTCATATTTGAAGCTGCTTCTCATTTTCATGTATCCAGACCAAAAAGCCAAACCGAACATCAAGCTATAAAAACGTATTTGAAAATCGCCAATAGGAATTCCTATTGGCGGATCCCAATCTATAAAAAGTAGATTCATATTATATTATGATATTGTTTTTTTGATAGGCACAGGGTCATATCCATTTTTCTTATTCAACGGATTGCAACGTATAATTCTATTTAGAGATAGATATAATCCTTTAAACAACCCGTGGCTTTGAAAGGCACAGATTGAATATTTAGAACAACTAGGCACAAATTTGCAACACTGCATTTTAAAAGGAGAAATAAATATCTGATAGAGTCTAATAATAAAGACTATTGACGATAATATTAACTTTCTCATAAAAATAGATAACAACGTCGCAATATTTAAACTTGCATTGCGATTAATTCCTCAAAGGCTTACCAAACCTCAACATATTCTCTATACGATCCTGGCTTTTACCAGTTTCCAACAGCTTGCAAAAGTATTTATTTTCTAGTGATAACAGATATTTTTCTGTTATAAAGCTGCCTTGTACATCATCTGCTGAAAAAATCCTAGATATGTAATCAGCTATTAAATAATCGTGTTGGGATATAAACTCCCCTTCTTTCATATTTACCACCTGTGACATTATAGTAGCTCTTCCACTTTTATTTATGGTTTTTATCCTTCCCGCATCTGGAACGTGAAAGTCAGATTCATACAGTGCCATAGCCTCTGCCCTAGCTACATGGAGCAATTCATTGGCATTCATAACTATTTTATCACTAGGTCTTACATATCCCATTTCTCTAGCTTCGTAGGCACTAGTAGCTACTTTACCCATTGCTATTTGTTCGAAAAATTTTGCTGATCTATCAAACAGATCTTTTTCATTCACGGCTTGTTGACTAGCTCTTAATATCATTTCTTTAGTTCCTCCTCCAGCAGGCAATAACCCCACTCCTACCTCTACTAAACCTATATAACTCTCAAGGGCTACAACAGATGAATTACAATGTAGCATCAACTCACAACCACCTCCTAAGACTAAACCTTGAGTAGCCGAAATAGTAGGAAATGAGCTATATCTTATTTTCATAAAAAGCCTCTGTAACTGATCTATTACCTCTATTATAGGAGGCAGATTATCATCTATCTTAGGCATATTCTTCATAAAAGTCTCCATAGCTAGCTTTTTAGTCTTAGCCAAGAATCCTGCTTTTTTATAAATCATACCCAGCTTTGTAGCCATTAATATCTCGAAAATATTTGCCCCTGCACAAAATGGAGGATTTTCTTGCCAAAAAATTAAAGCCTTATATTTCTCTTCCACCAACTCTAACAACTCGAATAAATCTTGTATTAGCTGATAACTCAAAGTATTCATCTTTGTTTTGAAACTAACGGCTATTACCCCATCTCCTGTATCGAATGCACATAGGCTTTCAGTGTCTAAAACTACCGTTTTAGTTTTTCTTTTCTCTCCAAAGACTAAAGGTAAAGTCTGACGCTTGTAAACTAGATGAGAAGACCTGCTCAAATAATCCTTTTTATCTACACTATAACTACCTCTTTCATTGTGAACCTCATCTATCTCGAACACCCACTGCGGCAATGGCTCATCAGTAAAAGATTTCCCTTGTTTAATATCTTCGTCTATCATCTTTACTACTTTGGCAAAATCGCCTTTTTGCCAGCTTTCAAATGGACCTTCTTTCCATCCAAATCCCCATCTCAAGGTGAAGTCTATATCTCTGGCACAAAAAGATATCTCCCCTAATCTACAAGCGCAGTAGTGATAAAGGTCCCTCAGTATATCCCATACGAACTGTAATTCCTTAGAATCACTATTTCTGATTTGTTCTATACGCTCGGAAAAACCTCTGCCTAAAATCTTTTTGATATCCTTACTTACTAATTTCTCTTTTATTTTAGGCCTATACTCATCTTTATCTTCATCGTATACGAAAATATCTTTGCCTTTTTTCTTATAAATGCCTTGACCAGTTTTATTTCCTAGAGATTTATTCTCTATTAGCTGATTCATCCACTTAGGGCTTTCAAAAATTTCGGACCAAGGATCTCCACTCAAATTACTTTTAAAGATGTTTAAAACATTAGAAAAAATATCTATTCCAACCAAATCAGCTAGTCTATATGTGGCTGTTTTGGGTCTACCTATTAAAGACCCTGTAAGCTCATCGACCAACTCTATACTGAAATTGTATTTTCTTCGGTAATGATCCACCAGAGCTAGAGCCATTATACCTATTCTATTACCTATAAAACCAGTGGTGTCTTTGGCATATACTACCCCTTTACCTAGTCTTTGAGTTATAAACCCTTCTAACTTTTCTAAAACATCTTCTCTTGTATCCTTTCCCTTTATCAACTCGACTAAATACATATATCTAGGTGGATTGAAAAAATGAATATTACAGAATCTCTTTTTTATATCATCATCTAATGCAGCAGTTAACTTTTCAATGCTAATACTAGAGGTATTACTGGCTAAAATAGCATCTTTAGATAAAAATTTCTGTACGTTTTTATACAGATTTTGTTTTATCTCTAAGTTTTCTACCACAGCTTCAATTACCAAGTCGCAATCGCATAACAGATTCAAATCATCTTCTAAATTTCCTAATATCAATCGGTCTTTAAAAGATGGATGAGCAAAAGGAGCGGGCTTAGCTTTTAACATTTTTTTTACAGAGTCCTCCACTAATTTATTCTTTCCTCCTTTAGATTGAATATCCAAAAGCACCGTTTTAATACCTGAATTAGCGAAATGAGCTGCAATCTGTCCTCCCATGACACCAGAACCAATTACCGCAACCTTATTTATGTCTTTATTGTATAAACTCATTATTCTTTGATAAAAATTATTTAAACAGTTTTTCGAAACAACTCTTCGTTTGCGAATTCATCAACACTAATAACCTTGTGTAATTTATTTTCAAAGTCTTTGTATTCATCCGCCTCTTTTTGTGTGAGTATAGATTTCTCTACAGCTTCTTTTAGCATTACATCACCATATGATTGTGATAGCTCTTTCTTTCTTGCTAATTTCATTATCTTCTTATATGTAGTTTCCATCTTTTCTAATAAATCATAAGCTTGATATAAAGCCCCCATAGCGAGATCATTTTTATAGATGAAAATCCCTTTGGTATGCCTGTCTACAAATTTTCTATCACTCAACAGTTTATGAGATAATTTTGAATAATCTTTATCCTTTTTTATATTTTTAGGTAATGAGAAAATATCTCTGAAAGTACTCACCATAGGCAAATTATTAACTACTAAAGATAGATTTTCACGTATTCTATCTAATCCTTCCTCCATGCTCAATTTCAAGAGTAATTTGTCCGAAGAGGGAGCCTTATTATCATTGTGTTTTTTCAACACACAACTCAAAATGTACAAATCTGATAACACATCAGCCATACGTCAAGATATTCTCTGCTTTGCCTTTAATTTTCCTCCCAACAGTATACAGCATAGATCTGCTACTACTGAGAAATTAAGAGATGCTAAAGTTAATTTCTTACTGTATTTTTTCACCTTCGATGGGGCTCCCTTAGCTCCTATGAACACCCCCCTAGTGAGATTATGCCACATTACAGATAATACATTACATATTAAGAATCCTACGTGTTTGGATATAGCTTTGTCAAAAATTACTTTTCCCTTTTTTGAATCTTCCATCCCTATAGATTGGATTTCTTTCAAGAGATAAGGATGACAACGTATAGATCCTTGTCCAAAGACAATCAAAGTACGAGTCAGTATATTAGCTCCTTCAACAGTAATACATATAGGTGAAGAGTTATAAGCAGAGAAAAGATAATTATTGGGACCATTAGAAATTCCCTTACCGCCGTGAATATCCATAGCGTGATTAAGAGTCTCTCTCAATTTTTCAGTTCCTTGATACTTGAGAATAGCTGATATTACAGAGGGCTTTTCTCCCCTACTGACTATATCGGCAGTTACCGAACGTGCCGCCTCAAATTGATAATTCATCAGAGCCATATCTGTCAATCCTTCTTGCACTCCTTCCATTTGCCCTATAGGCATATTAAACTGATATCTAATAGAGCTATAAGCTACTGTAGATTTAAATAACGACTTAATTCCAAACGCAGATACGGCAGGTAGAGATATAGAACGTCCAGTCGATAAACAATCCATGAGCATCTTCCATCCTTTTCCTATGTATTCTTTTTCTCCTATTATTTGATCTATGCCTATAAACACATTTGTGCCTCTTACAGGACCATTGTAAAAAGCCTGATTCCCAGGGTAATGCCTACTACCTATTTCTATTCCCTTTGTTGAACTTTCCACAAGCGCCAGAGTAATCCCTAAATCTTGTTTATCTCCCAATAATCCATCGGGATCTGTCATCTTAAAAGCTAATCCTATCAAGTCGCTTATAGGAGCTAGAGTTATATATCGCTTTTCGAAATTCAGCTCTATTCCCAATTGCTTCTTACCATCTATCTCTCTCTCACACACTACACCAATATCTCGCATATTAGCAGCGTCAGATCCTGAATAAACTCCTGTCAAAGCAAAACAAGGTATCAACTCTCCACTGGCCAATTTAGGTAAATATTTATTTTTTTGTCTTTCAGTTCCATAGTGGAGTAATAATTCTCCTGGCCCTAAAGAATTAGGCACCATTACCGTTATGGCCAAAGTAGAACTATGAGATGAAAACAACTTTCCTATAACTGCCGATTGAGCTTTAGGAGAAAATCCCAATCCTCCGTAGTCTTTGCTTATTAGCATTCCCAAAAAACCCTTTTCCTTTATGAATTTCCACGCATCTGAAGACATGTCTCCTTTTAAGAAAACATCCCACTCGTCTATCATATTACACACTTGTTCTGTAGGACCATCTAAAAATGCTAACTCTTCTTTAGTTAGATCTACTTCTTTGTAATCGTATAATTTTTTCCAGTCTGGATTTCCAGAGAAAAGTTCTTTGTCAAACCAAGTAGTCCCAGCTTCTAAAGCCTCCTGTTCTGTCACAGATATTTTAGGCATTGTCTTCTTTGACATATTGTACACTCTGTCGCTGAATATGAATCTTCTGACAATCGGTATATTAATCAACAATAACATCGACCACAATACTGATAAAACAAGCAGAGAAAAAGGAATATCACTAAACGACAAATGTGTAAAATTATCTGATACTATCCCATAATACATCAGTATAGGTATTAGACATAGAAAAGTGAAGACTTTTAGGCTGACTCTAAATAAAATAGTGCAAAACAAACACTGAAGAATCAATAGAAAAATTATTAGTGTGGGGATCATAATTTGAAATAAAATTTTAAAAATTAATAATTACAGATGTATTTTTTATTCTTTTCCGCCCCTAGATGTGAAAAAAAATTGGAGAGGGACCTGAATACCGTGGCGCTAATTTATACAAAAAAGTATAACTTCCTAAAATCAGGCTCTATTTTCGGATTATTTCTGCTTTAAAAACCTCAGCGAAAGCATTTGAAATTATGTTTTTTTTGAGCTCTTCTGTATCTACTTTATACCCTAATTCTTTTTCTAAAGAAGTCACTTGTCTATCTCTTATCCCACAAGGAAAGATATGCCTGAAAAAATCTAAATCCGTATTGGCATTTAATGCAAAGCCATGCATGACTGTCCATCGAGATGAGCGTATTCCTATAGCACATATTTTTCTTGTAGATGGCTTATCTACATCTAACCAAACTCCTGTTCCATCTTTGGAACGATGGCCTGATAATCCGTAATGTGATATAGCTTTTATTATTACTTCTTCTAAAAATCTCAAATACTTGTGTAAATCTGTAAAGAAATAATCTAAGTTCAGTATGGGATATCCAACTATTTGACCAGGTCCGTGATAGGTAATATCTCCTCCTCTATCTGTCTTGTATAGAGTGATCCCCTCTCTCTCTAAAAGGTTTTCTCTTAAAAGGAGATTATCCATATTACCAGTTTTACCTATGGTGTATACATGGGGATGCTCCACAAAGAGCAAGTGATTTTGTGTTATTATCTGTTTGTCTTCAGGCAGTTTTCTATTTGATAATTTTTGATTTAATATTTCATCGAAAATATTTTTTTGAATCTCAAGGGCTTTTTGGTATTCTAAATAACCTAAGTCTTCTAGTATAACTTTTCTATTATTCACAATATCGTCTTATGCTTTTTCAACTAAAAAAATCTGAATAAAAACATGTATTAAATATTCTTATAAACTATTCAAATTGATTTTGAAAATCAAATTCAGGGTTTTAAAATAGTTCTTCAAAAGCAAAAGTCCCTTTTTTTTCTACTCCTTTCTCTCCTCTTTGTAGAGTGCAAAGTTCGTTTACTGCATCGTGTTGTAAAAACAATACATAGTCGTTTTCCACTGCTTTGTCTAAGAATATCTTTTTTTCCTCCATGCTCAAAAGAGGTCTTGTGTCGTAACTCATTACGTATGGTATACCTATGTGTCCCACTGTAGGAATTAAGTCTCCACAAAAGACTATTGTCTTGCCCTTGTAGTTTATCTGCGGTAATATCTGAGACTCTGTATGACCATTAACCACCCAAAGAGAAACGTTATCTATTGGAGTTTTTTCCACAAATATATCAGAGGTATCTGGAAAAAAATTGAGTTGTCCACTATCTTTTATAGGACTTATATTTTCTTTTAAAAAAGATGCTTTTTCTCTAGAATTAGGATTGGTAGCCCATTCCCAATGTCTGGCATTACTCCATATTTTAGCGTTTCTGAAAGCAGGCTCCAAAAATGTCTTATCTCTGTTCCACTTTATGACTCCTCCACAATGGTCAAAGTGTAAATGGGTCAATATCACGTCTGTGATATCATCTTTATCAAAACCTAGACTCTTTAATGATTCGTCTAAAACACTATTTCCATGAAAAAAGGAATAATGACCAAAAAATTTATCAGATTGCTTATCTCCCATTCCCGTATCTACGAGAATCAACCTATTTCCATCTTCTATAAGCATACATCTCATAGAGAGATCTATCATATTATTTTTGTCAGAGGAGAATATATTTCTCCATATCACTTTTGGCACGACTCCAAACATAGCGCCTCCATCTAGTTTGAATATCCCAGCATTTACAGAATAAACCCTCATTATTTATTTATTGACAGATAAACTTTTGGGACAAACTTAAATAAAAATACTAGTCTGAGTTAAATTAGTATTTATATAAAACTCATATAAGTCCTTAAATGAGAAAATTATAAACCTGAGTTTGACAAATATTTATCCTAAAAAAAGAGACTGCTTTTATTTTAACCCAGATTATTCATGGCTATATTCCAATATTTGATATGAGGTGTTAATTTTAAAGGGGTTTAACTAAATCTAGACCACTTTAGATATTCCCCAAAAATGAGGAATAAAAATACATTATTTATAACCTGAGTTAGATTGATAATTACTCAGAAATACTGGATAAAAATAATAGATTTAACCTGAAAAAGTCATATGACTATGAATAATCCAGATTAAGACGAAGGGTTCTAGATAAAGCTAAGAGACACTTAAACGCTTCAAATATAACAGATTTAGTTTTTGATTATATACTATCAAATGTGGAAGAGAAGAAAGGTAACTGGATTCGATATTGATATTCATAAAACTGAAAACAGCTAGGAAGAAAAAAAAATATTCTGAAAGAGACATCTTTAAGATGTATACTTCCTGCAAGTATCATTATTACTCTCAAAGAGAAATATGGGTTTACTGATAAATAATTAAAATCACATAAAGAATTACTCAAAAAAGTTCACAAACTATACGATGTAATACACTACCTAAAAGTGCTAGATGATAAAATTATAACAACTAATAACCCAAAAGGTTACATTATTGGTATACTAAAAAAACTTGCAGAAAATTGAAAAAAAATATAATTATACAACTTTTGTATTAGAGTATTTATCGCAATAAAAAAAACCTTTAGTGCCTAAGAAAAATATCGATAATATCCTTCCTAATTGTCTCTTACAAGACTCTTTAAAAGTTATCTCTTTGTTTTGGGAATTTACTGTCTTTAGACCAGTTATATATTTGCCTATGGTTTTACCAAAAATATATTCCGAAAATGTGTAGTATAAGCAAAAAAGTGTTATTCCAGTTAAAAAAGATTTAGATATTTCTAATTCACTTACTCCTATAAATAATATCTGTGATATTAGTAGATTATCTATAGCTATAGATATGTAACGCTTTTTATTTAGTTCCCTTTTAATAAGAATTTGATTTGATAATTTCATATTATAAATATTTTGATTACAGTTGGTTGCAATATATAAATTTAACTTGATAAAAAAAATAGTGCATCTAGAAATTATATACGTTCTAATCATACCTTTAACTATAATAGTAACCTGAGTTAGATTTATAATTTGTTTAATTAAAACAATCAAAAGCCTTGAGTTAACTGGGATTAAAGAGACTCGCATTTGTGATAAATCGAGTGTTTTTTTTCGCAAAAATTGTTAAATTTCCATAAATCGTCTCATAAACACACAAAAGAGCCAAAAACTAAAGAGGCATTTCCTTAAATCCTAGTAAAATCAAAGGGTTCGAGTGATTTATTAATCAAACTCAGGTTAATAAGTAGTCTTGTCTATGAAGTGTTTTTGTTACTCAAACAGAAGATAGAGAAAACAAGTTTTGAATTAGATAAAAATGAACAACCTTGGGATATTTACGTTCTGTCGTTAAAAAAAACATGCAAAAACACCAAAAAAGAGCATTTACACGCTAAAAAATGATGCAAAAAAAATGACAAAGAAGAAGGATTATTTTCGATTAACAAAAAAAATTAAGGAAAAATATCACGTCTAATCTATTTTAATATGACTATGAATAATCTGGGTTAAATGAAGAAATTATAAACCTGAATTTGGCAAATATTTATCCTAAAAAAAGAGACTGCTTTTATTTTAACCCAGATTATTCATGGTTATATTCCAATATTTGATATGAGGTGTTAATTTTAAAGGGGTTTAACTAAATCTAGACCACTTTAGATATTCCCCAAAAATGAGAAATAAAAATACATTATTTATAACCTGAGTTAGATTGATAATTACTCAGAAATACTGGATAAAACAATATTTTTAACTAAAATAATATTTTTAACTTGAGAAATTCATATCACTATGAATAATCCAGATTAAAAGAAGTGATTTAAGTGAAAATAGAATTAAAGAAGTTAAAAATATGTGTTTCTCTGACCATTTGTCAAATCATAGTTTTTTTGCTAATTTTTTTTGGACTTATAATAATAAGTAGTCTTATCTATGAAGTGTTTTTGTTACTCAAACAGAAGATAGAGAAAACAAGTTTTGAATTAGATAAAAATGAACAACCTTGGGATATTTACGTTCTGTCGTTAAAAAAACATGTAAAAACACCAAAAAAGAGCATTTACATGCTAAAAAATGATGCAAAAAAAAATGACAAAGAAGAAGGATTATTTTCGATTAACAAAAAAAATTAAGGAAAAATATCACGTCTAATCTATTTTAATATGACTATGAATAATCTAGGTTTGACGTGAAAATTTTGAGTTTTGCGAAAAAAAATGTCATGAAGGGAGTGAATATTATACTTTAATTATAACCTAAAACGCATTTTAAGGGATAATTCTTAACACTTTAGAATAAAATAATAATAGCCGCTACTTTTGAGAAAAAATAGTTTAAATAAACCATAGATCATTATAACCTATGTAGATATATCAAAGATCTAGTTTGAACGTCATCAATTCTAAAAATCTTACCTATATCTTCTGGATTTTCGTTAAAGTAATCCCTTAAATTTTTACCTGAATTTCTCCATACTTTACCATCAAGATAAATCTTATTACTCATTCCTTCCATTTCAAATATTTCTGTTTCTAAATACTCTATTTTCTTTTCTAAGTTTTTTTCTGTTTTTACTGTAAAGTTTTTATCGAAAATAACAAAAGAATCATTTTTAAATACTTTTAGATTAAAGGTTCTTTTAACACCCCTTAATTTTCGGTTCTCCTTTCCTTTATATCCATCATAAAAATCCCAATTTGGATCGTCATATTTACTATTATAGCTGTTATTATTATTCGTAAACACCCCCCATAAAAGACGGCCAATTTCATTATTTACCTCAATAAATTTACCTTTTACTATAGTGTTTGTATTTTCTATAAAATTATCGTTATCTTTTTTTGATGAAAAATTATTATGAGGTAGAAACATTATGTGTAGTCTATTTTTGTAACATGTGCCCACATTATTACTTAAATAAAGAAAAGATCCAATTGTTTTTATTTCATCCACAGCTTTTATCTCTACTCTCAAAATATCGTCTTTATTGAAATCCAGGTTTAGTAGTATAAAATCTAAATCATAAAAATATTGTGGCTGCCTTACACCTTCTCCTATTGGCCTTTCATCATTACTATTCGCGCAACTTTTTATAAAAATGATAATCATAAAAATTGTGAATAAAATACATGTAAATTTTGTAAAGTCTTTCATTTTATATACATTTGGGAAACGCTAATATCTACTATCTTCGTTTAATGTATTAAAAACATAATCATGTGGAACTACAAAAATAACTTAATTTTTTATTTTGTCCTTTTTATTTTCTTCAGTTGTAATAAAGACCATTTAGACACTCCTGACTTATCGAATAAAAATATTCAGGATATAAACAAAGTATCCGATGCTTTAAAATATTTAAATAATACTACTTTCTTACAATATAGTTCTGAGAATTCAAATACTGCAACCTATTCCCGTAATTCTAATGTGTTAAGTAATACTCTTAGGATGTCTGATATTGATACTATTTACGACTTTAGATTAACTGAACACGAACCGTTATTAAAGCTAGTTTGTCTCAAAAAAAATGGTTATTTCCTAACTAGTTATTTGGATTTGAATATAAATAAAGTACCTCCTGTTTTATTTTATTCTGAAAATAAATTTAACCCCAATAACGTAAACCCTGGTCTTATTAATTACATAAACTCTTTTGCAGAAGGCAAAATAGCTCAGGATAAGTATTTAAAATCCAATCCTTACAAACAAAAAAAAATGCTTGATATACACTCTGCTAAAGATCCTGTAAACAGAGGCAGAGTAAATCCTTTACTAAAAACTTATTGGAGTCAAAATAAATTTCTAGATTTTTACGTTATGATAAATAATCGAGAAATGACAGTTGGGTGTGTTCCCATAGCTATAGGACAAGTAATTTTCTATTATTATCATAATAATCCTAATGCTCCTAAAACAATTTACACAAAGAGAAATCATTTGGCTCATTACCCTAATTTCAGTGCAATGAAACTTGGACGAGGAACTGAAGCTACTCGTAAGTTTCTACATATGATAGGTTACTATATAGGTGCTAACTATGGTTTTAACGAAACTGGAGGTCATCCAGAAAAATCCGTAGAACTATTTGGAGATATGGAAATTGATGTTGAATCTTACGACTATAATAGTAATAACTATGCTAGACATACTGACAATATTATAACTTCTCTTGACAGAAGACGTCCTGTCATTGTATATGCATATGGTACAAGGAAAATTAAGCGTTCTTCTTGGCAGAATCCTGCTAGTTGGTTTACTCGTTATACCTATGGAGATGGACACGCTTGGGTTTGTGACGGTTACTCTCATAATAATGGCGGAGAACTTTTTTTTCACATGAATTGGGGATGGGGATATAGATCAAGAAGTTGGACTCATTTTACTGATTGGAAAATAGGTAATGCAAGGTTTAATTATTTAAGAAAAACATTAATAACAAAACCTAGATTCCCTTTTTAAAAAGGGAATTAAAAACACCACTAATTTTGCTTTTCTATACATCTCCCCAATCTACAGTGAAGTCATATTTTCCTCCATCATAAATATGTAATACTATTGGTTTATCTGCACTTAAATTCCATTTGGAGATAAACTTTTTTAGATTGTAACTAGGTGTTTCATAACGTAACTTCTTGATCTTTATCACAAGAAGTAAATAAAGGAGAGATACTCACAAAGAGTAACAATACTCTTTGTTATAAAAGATTTGTATTTCATAATTTTATTTTTTTTAAAATTTCACTTAAACCAAATCGAATAAAAACCTGCTGAAATAGCAAATCTTTATTTTGGGATTTAGAAGGTAATAAAAATTACTAATTAAAATCGTTCAAATACTCTTGATTTAAACAATTTGCCCAAATTATTAATCCAACACAGGTTATCACTTATTATCATAATTTTGTGCTTTCATTACTTTTTAATTGAGCGATATTTTCACACAAAACAATGAGATATTCGCAGTAATGATTTTTTATTCTATATGCCAAAACAAGAGTTACAACAAAAGCAAGGCCTGACACAAAAGATCTCCAAGAAACAGATTCAACTCATGAATATGTTAGAAATGGACAGCCTATCTTTTATGCATTCTCTTGAAAAAGAAATAGAGGAAAATCCTGTTTTAGAGTTAAATGATAGGGAAGATGATCTAGAAATAGATAAATATTTAGAAGATGATACTCCCAGATATAAATACAAGATTAACAACAACCGTGATTCTGACAATAAACAATTGCCTTATATATCCAAAGAGAGCTTTATAGAAGGTTTAAAAAAACAGATACACACCTTTAAAATAGATGATCAAACCAGGTTAATTGCAGATTTCTTAATAGGAAACATAGGAAGTAACGGATATATACGCAGAGACTTATTAGACATAATAGACGATATAGAGTTTTCAGAAAATATTGTCTTAACTGAAAAAAAAATAAGAGAAGTATTGAAATTGGTTCAACAATTGGACCCTCCAGGTGTAGGAGCCACTTCTCTCAGAGAGTGCCTTTTAATTCAATTAAAAAGGAAAAATAGAAATGACAGTATAGATCTAGCTATAGCATTATTAGAGAAACACTATGACGCATTTGTAAAGAAACACTACGATAAGATTTTAGACAGAGAAAATATCTCCAAAGAAGATCTTAAAAACTCCATATCGGAAATAGAAAAACTAAATCCCAAACCCAGTGGAGAGTACGCCTCAGATATGGATTTTAACGAAGATATAACCCCTGATTTTATCATAGATATAGAAGATAACAACATAGAGGTAAAATTAAATATGAAATATCCAGAATTGATAATATCTCCATCTTATATAGATGTATTACAGACTTACAAAGAAACTGGATCGAAGAAATATACCAAAGCAGCACAGTTTATCAAGCACAAGCTAAATACTGCCAAGCACTTTATAGATAATATAAAACAACGTCAGCAAACACTCATGAAGGTAATGAATACAATAGTAGAATACCAAAAAGACTATTTGCTCACAGGGGATTATTCACATCTAAAACCCATGAGACAAAAGGATATAGCAGATGAGATAGGAATGAATATATCTACTGTCTCTCGTGTTGTTCGCAGCAAATACGCCATGACTCCATATGGAATTATTCTATTGAGTAGATTTTTCACCGATGGGATTAAAAATACCGAAGGCAAAGACATTTCTGTCAAACAAGTAAAAGACATACTCTCAAACATAATAGACCAGGAAGATAAAAAAAAGCCTATCACAGATGACAAATTAGCCTTACTCCTAAAAGAAAAAGGTATAAATATCGCTAGAAGAACCATCGCAAAATACAGAGAACAATTAGAAATTCCCATAGCTCGTCTGAGAAAAACTATTTAAAACGATGGAATATTTTGTGCTGTTTTTAAGTTGCTTGCTGGCGGGGTCGGTATTTCCATTTTCCTCTGAAATTATATTAAGTGCCTTTTTAATTAAAAATCCAGATGATTTTTTTATCCCTTTGATAATATCATCTATAGCAAATACCATGGGAGGAATGACAGGTTATACACTTGGCTATTTTGCAAAGTGGGAATGGATAAATAAATGGTTTAGAATATCTGAAAATAGAATAATTTCGTTCGTCAATAAATACAGAGGAATATTGACTCTGATGGCATTTATATCTTGGCTGCCAATTATAGGAAGTATTATATGTGTAAGTTTGGGATTTCTAAAAATTTCTGTTAAAAAAACTGCTTTATATATGTTTATAGGTAAATTTTTACGTTATCTGCTATGGGCATTTTTAACTGTAAAAGTCGAGCAGATGTATACATCTGATATTATAGGTTAATGTCATAATCTCTTAGATATCTAATAATTATTAAATGAGTAGGGTCTTAGCTATCGATTACGGAAAAAAAAGAGTAGGAATAGCAATTACAGATAATCTTCAAATGATTGCATCGGCGTTGACAACAGTCGATACAAATCAAGTGTTTAGCTTCATAAAAAAGTACTTGACACATGAAAAGGTCTGTCTGTTTGTGGTCGGCAATCCAGTTCATTTAGATTATTCTAATTCTATTATGAGTAAATCAGTAGATGAGTTTTGCCTTAAATTAAAATCTTATTTCCCCGACATCCCCATAGAGAAGATAGATGAGAGATTTACCTCTAAAATGGCCTTTGACACCATCATAGAATGCGGAGTAAAGAAAATGAAAAGAAGAAACAAATCTTTAATAGATAAAATCAGTGCTACTTTGATATTACAATCATATTTAAATAGAAAGAACAGCTTATGATACTCCCTATTGTCGCATATGGAAATTCTGTTTTAAGAGAAAAAGCCAAGGAGGTAGAACTGGATTTAGTATATATAAAAAAGCTAGTTGAAGATATGTTCGACACTTTGTCTTGCGCACAAGGTGTAGGATTGGCTGCCCCACAAATAGGCAAATCAGAAAGAGTGTTTATAGTGGATTCATCCCTCTTTGCTCAAGAGGGAGATAAAGATTACGATTTACTAAAAAACTTCAAAGAAATATTTATAAATCCAGTTATTACAAAGGAGTACGGAGATGAATGGGCCTTTGATGAAGGGTGTTTAAGCATTCCCGATATAGTTGAAAAAGTATACAGAAAAGACAGTCTAGAAATAGAGTATTACAATTTAAATTTAGAAAAACAAAAAAAAGTATATACTGGATTATTAGCTAGGATTATCCAACACGAATACGATCATATAGAAGGAATATTATTTATAGATAAATTATCTCCGTTGAAGAGACGACTGCTAAAAGGCAGTCTAAATAGAATAATGAATGGAAAAATAAGCCCTCCCTATAAGATGACCTTTCATAAAAAGTAAAAAGGACTCCTTAAATTTGGTGCCATCAAATTTGATGGCAGAGATCTTTTCTTATTTTTAGCTTCCATCTCTAAATTGACTTTCAGTACTTTTAAACTGTCTAATACCTTTTTGTAAATATTTTTGTACAGTTCTAAGTCTTTGCTGTAAAAAGATATAGTTTCCTTTATGATACTATCTGTAACCTTGTGTTTTTTATAAACCAGATCCATATATTCATAATCTTTTATAAATAACTTAGAAAGTTCCTCAGTATCATTATTCTGTGGTTTATTTGCTAAGTTCAGCCCTGTGACACCTTCTAATAGAGACATGTCTAATAAAAATGACACAAATTGATCTTCTGATAAGATATTATTAGAAACAGGTGTATTTTCATCTTCACAAGAGATGAAACAACTCATCAAAAGCAGGATAATTATATTTTTCATCTGTTAAAAATTAACCGCATAGGAGACTTGTTCTCTTCGTGAAAAACCCCATTGGCATAAACAATTTTTCCATTGACTATAGTGCTATAAATACTAGATCTAAAAGTATCTCCTTCAAGGGGAGACCAACCGCACTTATATAGAATATTACTCTTATCCACTGTATACAAAGAGTCTAAATCTACTAACACCAAATCCGCAAAATAACCCTCCCTTATAAAACCTCTTTTTTCTATTTTATAAAGTATAGCGGGATTATGGCACATTTTTTCTACGACCTTCTCCAAAGTTATTTCCTTTTTTAAACAAGCCTCTAACATTATTTGTAATGCATGTTGAATTAAAGGGCCTCCTGAAGGAGCTTTCAAATAACTATTATTTTTTTCTTCTAGAGTATGTGGAGCGTGATCAGTGGCTATAATATCTATTTTATCCTCTAAGAGAGCTCTCCACAATGCCTCTTGATCTCTTTTAGTTTTTATGGCAGGATTCCACTTTATGTGTGTTCCTCTTTTTTCATAGTCATTTTCATTGAAATACAAATGATGCACACATACTTCAGAGGTTATATTTTTGTCCTTTAGAGGAATATCGTTTCTAAATAAATCTGTTTCTCTTGCAGTAGAGATATGGAAAATGTGTAATCTAGCCCCAGTTTCTTTTGCTATCTCTATGGCTTTTGATGAAGATATATAGCAAGATTCTTCGCTCCTTATATGCGGATGAAAACTTATAGGGATGTCCTCTCCATATTTTTCTACATATTTTTTGGTATTCTCTTTTATGGTTTGTTCGTCTTCACAGTGTACGACTATAAGACATTTTGCCTTTGAGAAAATGTTTTTTAGAATGGAGTAATCATCAACTAACATATTACCAGTTGAGGAACCCATGAATATCTTTAGCCCAGGTATTTTATTCGGATCTATTTTTTCTATTTCCTCTATATTGAAATTGGTAGCTCCCAACATAAAAGAATAATTACTCCAAGAATTCCTCTGTGCGATACCGACTTTTTCCTCTATGAGATCTATAGTGGTAGTCTGAGGGATAGTGTTTGGCATTTCTATAAAAGAGGTGACACCTCCAGCTATTCCCGCCTTAGATTCGGTATATATATCTGCTTTGTGAGTCAATCCAGGATCTCTAAAATGTACCTGATCATCTATGACTCCAGGCAATAAATACTTGCCCTTGGCGTCTAATATATCAGTGTCGTCACCAACGACAATATCTCTTCCAATTTTTTCTATATGAGATCCCTCTATTAATATTTCTTTTATAGATATGGTACCTTCATTTACTACATAGGCGTTTTTAATTAATAATCTCATTTTCTTCTAAATAGACTTTTTATCTTCAATAAGACGATTCCAAAAATAGCCTCATTTATTATTGAAGTGCTCATTTTAGAGCTTCCTCTTTCTCTGTCTGTAAATATTATAGATTTCTCCTCTATTTTAAATTTCTCTAACCACACCTTGAATTTCATCTCTATTTGAAAGGCATAACCTATGAACTTTACTCTATCTAAATCTATTTTTTCTAAAGCCGCCCTTCTATAACAGACAAAACCAGATGTGGGATCTTTTATTGGCATTCTCATAATGAACTGTACATACATAGAAGCAAAATAAGATAATAGTACCCTTCTAAGAGGCCAATTAACTACGTTTATACCTCTAACATACCTAGACCCTATGGCTAAATCTGCTCCACATAGACAAGCATTATATAATTTATCTAAGTCTTTAGGATTGTGAGAAAAATCTGCATCCATCTCGAAAATATAATCATATTCTCTGTTGAGAGCCCATTTAAATCCTTCTATATAGGCTGTGCCAAGTCCCATTTTTTCTCTGCGAATTTTTAGAAACAGTCTCTCATGATGTGTGTGTTGGATATCTCTTACAATATCTATAGTTCCATCTTTTGAATTATCATCTACCACTAGTATGTGATAACTCTTATCCAAAGAGAACACAGCCTCGATTATATAAGCTATATTTTCTCTTTCATTATAGGTGGGTATGATTACAAGCGCTAGGCTCATCTAATTTTCAATTCTATTCTTCTGTTTTGTTTTCTACCTCTTTCTGTTTGATTGTCAGAGATAGGCTTTTGGGCACCAAAGCCTTTATGAGTTAATCTAACTTTATCTATGCCTTTTTTTATCAGTTCTAGATAAACGCTTTCTGCTCTTCTCTCTGACAGTAATAAGTTATCTCGATCATTACCTACACTATCTGTATGCCCTATTATCTCTACTTTTATCTCAGGATTTATATTCAAAAAATGTGTTGCCTTGTTTAGTTCTGTAATAGAACTCTCTTTCAAATCCCATTTATTAGTGTCGAAATAAATATTATTCAACAAAATGCTATTGCCCTTCTCTAATAATTTTAATTCGATATTTTTCTCTACCTCTACAATTGTGTCAAGCATAAAATCAAAGGTCTCAGAATGTATTAGATGATCTTTAGCCATAACCTGTAATCCGTATCTTTTATCAGAAGGCAGAATTGCTAGATAGTTTCCATCATCCTCAGCAAATGAAATATTATTTACAGGATTATTATCATCTAGATTAGAGATAGATATCTGCACATCCTCTAATGTATGCATATTTTCACTTGATATAGTACCTTTTAGGTATCCCATTTTTTTGGCTGTATACTCTTGTGGAAGAGTAAATTCATATATATCCATCTCTCCTTTATTGTTTGATAAAAAATCAGAGGAGAGATAACCAGTGACTCCATCATTTCCTATTACCAGGCTGTACTCGTCATAAGGGGAATTTATAGAAAAACCTAAATTTTTGGGTGTTTTAAACACATTATCATCGTCTTTTTTAGACATAAAAAAATCACTTCTTCCCATGCCTACCCAACCGTCTGAAGAAAAATATAAAGTCTGATCATCTATGTGAATAAATGGAGCCGTCTCATCTCCAGAAGAATTCAATTCCTTTATATTCTTAGGTTCTGCCCAACTATTTCCATCAAAGACACTTGACCAAATATCTCTTTGCCCTTGTCCACCAGGTCTGCTCGATGAGAAATAAAGAGTCTTTCCATCGGAAGAAATACTAGGATGTCCTTCCCAATACTTAGTATTTATGACCATTCCCAAATTACTGGGTTTAGACCATCCGCCTTTAGTTTTAACACTGAGGTATAAATCACAGCTTCCATATCCATCTATTTTATTGCATCCAGTAAAAAATAGATACTTCCCATCTGCTGAAATACAATGAGCCCCTTCATTATTTAAAGTGTTTAAATTTTTTGATAGAGGAACACCCACCTGCCATTTATCATCTATCTTTTTACTCATATAGAAATCTTCTTGAAAAATTCCATTTTTCTTTTTGGCTATGGTATATATGAGTTGTTTATTATCTATTGAAATAACTGGATGATATTCAGAGTGTTGAGTATTAATATCTTCTAAATTTCTAAGCTTAAAATCCTTTTGATTATTTTTTTCTTCTATAGCAAAATCACAGGATTTCAAATAGTTATCTACCTTATTTCTGATCTTTACATTGTTGGGAGCTACACTCAAATATTTTTCAAAAGTATCCTTAGCTTGGATGTATTGGGAAGAGTCAAAAAATGCCAGTGCTAATTTGTAATATACATCATGAGAATCTTTGATTTTTAAGGCATCTTGATAATCTTCTATAGCCTTTTGTGATTGTTTTACACCTCTGAATATATCACCTCTTAATATATAAGCCCCTCTGTCATTTTTATCTGCTTTTATAACTTTAGTCACATAGTAAATAGCTGCTTTATCATTCTTTGATTTAAAACTACTCAACGCTTTTGATTTGAGTTCATTTGCAGTTTGAGCAAGACAAATAGTAATACAAGAAAACAATACAAATACACGAGCCAGTACTCTTGGCATTTTCAAACTAATATTTAGAGAGAAGAAAATAACTAAAATATTGTGGAGTCGGGGAGATTCGAACTCCCGTGCGAATAAGTGTTCATACTGCTTTCTACACGCTTATTTTGTTTTAAATTTTCGATTGTAAAAAGAGATACAAACATCTAAAATTACAACTTAGCTTTTAAAATTCGGACTAAACACCAAAGCAATTATTTATTCCTAGTTCAAACTATATGGTGCCTCTATATGAAATACTGTCGAACAAAGTTTTTCAGAGACATCTCGCCTTTTACAACTTGTAAAATGAGCTTTACCGTACTATAATTCAGGTATTAAGCAGCAAGAGCGTAATTAGTTTCGCCATTTAAAAAATATGAAACATAGTATTAACGAGCCACATTACAAAGCTCGACGTGCTTACAATATCAATCATCCTACCGTCAAATCCAGTCGACCCCAAAATAAAAGTCATACCTATTCAAGTAAGTCAGACAAAGTTAATCGTTTTTTATTAAATTCGTCGAATTTCTCTTACTAGAAATATTAAAATTTAATAACCCTGAATTCAAAATATGTATAAAAAAATAATACTGCCCATTTTTTTTATCTTTTCACCAGAATCTATACATCGCATTGTCTTTTTTATCATCAAAGTATCTTTTAAATTCTCATTTATTAGGTATATCTTCAAAAAGAGGTATTTGTCGGAAAACTATAATTCCGAATCTGAGGTTTTTGGGTTGAAATTCAAAAATAAGGTCGGACTCGCTGCGGGATTCGATAAAGATGCTGAACTCTTTGAAGAACTATCTCTTTTAGGATTTGGATTTATAGAAGTGGGAACTATCACCCCTAGACCGCAAAAAGGCAATGATAAACCTAGGATCTTTCGTCTGAAAAAAGACAAGGGAATAATAAATAGAATGGGCTTTAACAACAAAGGAATTGAAAATGCCATAAAAAGATTAAAAAAAAGAAATAATAACATTATAATAGGCGGAAACATAGGCAAGAATAAAGACACCCCAAATGAAGAAGCTGTAAATGATTATATCTTAGCTTTTAAGAGTTTGGAAGATGTAGTAGATTACTTCACCATAAATATAAGTTCGCCTAATACTCCTAATCTGAGATTATTACAAGACAAGGAACCGTTAAAAAAAATACTTACATCCCTTCAAGAGATAAACATTAAAAAGAGGCCTATACTTTTAAAAATATCACCAGATTTGACAAAAGAGCAATTAGACGATATTGTAGAGATAGTTACAGACACAAAAATTTCTGGCATTATAGCTACCAATACTACCATTTCTAGGGATTCTTTAAAAGAAGATAAAGACGTTATAGATGAAATAGGCCCAGGCGGCTTGAGCGGTATACCACTGAGAGATAGATCTACGGAAGTTATAAAATATCTACATTCTAAATCTGATAATAGATTCTACATTATAGGCGTTGGAGGAATTCACTCTCCCAAAGATGCTCTTGAAAAGATAAAAGCTGGAGCCAGCCTCGTCCAGATATATACTGGACTTATATACAATGGCATTTCTCTTGTAAAAGAAATAAAAAAAGAGATACATAAAAATAGACTCTAAAAGGTTTTAAAAAAAGTATTAATTTGTCTTAGATTGATTTATAAGCAAAATATTATGAATAGGTTTTTATTTCTGGTATTTCTTTCATTATCGGTAACTATTAATGTTTTTTCTCAAAAATTAACCCAAAGTATTCGAGGTAAAGTAGTAGACAACGATGTTAAAATCCCATTACAAGGGGTGAATATACTCATAGAAAGTGACGGCGAAAGATATGGAGGTATAACTGATGAAAACGGATATTTTGCAGTTGATAATGTTTTAATAGGCAGGGTAGATATTAGTTTTAGTTATTTGGGATATAAATCATACGTGTTGAATAATCTGTACTTATATTCAGCTAAAGAATTGGTTTTGGATGTAGAGATGAAAGAAGATCTCACAATTTTAGATGAGATAGTCTTAGAGACAAAAAGAGGTGAAGAGATGGAAGTAGACAAGTTAAAGGCTGTTAATCCTAAAGAGATATCATACAAAAAAAGCAATCTATTCGCAGGTTCTGTAGGCGATCCAGCCAGGATGGTTTCTAATTACGCAGGCGTTAATCAAAGTAGTGATGAAAGGAATGATATAATAGTTAGAGGCAATTCTCCTTTGGGAATAGCGTGGAGGGTAGAAGATATAGAAATACACAGTCCTAATCACTTTTCTTCGATGGGGACTACAGGAGGAGCTGTCCCCATGTTGAATAACAATATGTTAGACAAATCTAATTTTTACTCTAGCGCTTTTCCCTCTAATTACGGCAACGCTTTTGCGGGATTATTCGACATACAATTACGTCATGGAAATAACACTAAAAGAGAATGGACTGGTCAAATATCTATGTCTGGGCTAGAACTAGGAGCAGAAGGTCCGTATCACGAAGATTATAATGGTTCTTATATAGCTAGTGCTCGCTATGCAGATTTTTCTGGCATTGAATACATAGTCGATTTTGGATATTCTGGCACTCCCAGGTATACTGACGCTATGTTTAAAACAGATCTCCCTATAGGAGAAAACTCCAAGATAGAGACATGGGGACTTTATGGATATTCAAAAATGAAAACTAAAGGAGACCCAAACAATAGAGAAATATCAAAAAAATACGATATAGATTTTAATTCAGAATTAGGAGTAGGAGCTATAACATACAAATACTTCTTCAACGATGCCATAAGACATAAACTATCATATGCTCTATCCTACAAAAAAGTTGGTGAAAACAAAGAAAAACAAAAAGTTAAAATAAAAACTAGTAACTCTAAAGAATATCTAAATATCATTAACTATCAGCTAATATATAAGTATTCTAAATGGCATTTGTTAAAACTAGGTTCAGGAGTTAACTTTATAAATGTAAACTATCACAGTAAAAGTTTAGAGGAAGCAATAGGCAAAAAACACCTAAAAAATGATGAACTCCATATAAAAAAAATAGATGATTTTAGAAAAATCAGCTCATATGTAGAATATAAAAATAGAAGTATTCCAAATACGGTAGTAAATTCTGGTATACATTTTCAGTATTTTGAATTAAATGATAGTTATAGCTTAGAACCTCGTGTTAATGTAGTTTTTGAAATCGTAAACGATCAAACCTTAAATATCGGATATGGTAAACACAGTCAATTGGTAGCTCTCAACTTTTTATATGAAACAAATAATGAGGAAAATAAATCATTGGATTTAGTTAAAGCCAATCACTTTATTGTAGGCTATTCAAATAAATTCTATGAAAATTGGATTTTTTCTTCTGAAATATACTTTCAAGATTTATACAATATTCCTGTTACTAAATTTCCCTCCTCTTATTCTTACTTGAATTCAGGCAGTGATTTTTCATCCTTTGTACCCAGTGAAAAATTAAAAAATTTGGGCACTGGAACTAATTATGGCCTAGAGGTTACAATTGAGAAAACTCTTACAGGTGAAGCCTTAGATTATTATATGCTGTTTACAGGAAGTTTATATGATTCTAAATATGCAGGATCAGACAAAGTGTATAGGCGCACCAAATGGGCTGGCGTATTCATGCTAAATACTATATCTGGAATAGAGTGGACCTTTGGAGATAATAATCAACATGTATTGGGGTTTAATATGAAAGTGAAATACGCAGGTGGCAATAGACACAATGTATTAGAAAAAAGAGATAAAGAAGTGATACTGCATCCACTTTTTGACAAAAATCCAGATTACAAAAGATTAGACCTCAAATTTTTGTACAAACTAAATACTCAAAATACTTCTCATGAACTTGGCATAGATATTCAAAATGTGTTTAACATAAGAAATGTCCGAGAAGTCCATTACTACATAGACGAACTAAATAATATAAATAAAACAAATTTCTTACAGTTAGGACTTATCCCTATTCTGAGTTACAAAATCTATTTTTAATATTTAATACAAAGGCACTGCAGAACAAATCTCTCCGTACATTATTTTAGTTGTAACAGTTCTCAACTTTTGTACGAGATGTAAATATGCATTCTCTGGAATCATTACCTTACTACATCGATTTATAATTACCCTTTTATTCTTAAAGGGATTTAAATCTATATTATCTATAATATTTTGATATATGACATTTTCTAAATCGACCAAATCCCCTTTAACCACTTTTAAGGCCATAGGAGAGAGCTTAGCACATATCAACATCATAGTCCAAGAAGGCAGTATAGTATCTGAAGAACAATGAATAGCTACATATTTATTTTTGAATATTTCCCAATTATATTTTTCTAATTCTATTCTGAATAATTTTTCTTTCAATAGAATTTCCTCCTGCAAAAAACACTTGATATCCAAAGTAACCCTTTCACCTTTAGGATAGAAATCACCTAAATCTATAGTTAGAGTTTTGATATTGCTCACCTTGTTTATCATCTATTTTTAACCTCTGATGAAATTATAAATTATTTGAAAATAGACTAATTATTTAAATAAAAATCTATAAGTCCCCCTGGACATTTGACCATTATTTGTCTTTTTACATAATCCACATCTTTTACTATATCCTCATGAACTGGGATCAATATGTCTTTTCCATTAAAATCTACATCTAAAAACATTTGTGGACTAGAATCATTTACCTCTTTTAAAACACCTATATCACCAAAAACCTCATCTATAACTCTAAATTCTATAAGGTCTTTATAACTAACTGTTTCTTCTCTTAAAGATGGCAACAGACTCAAGGGCAAGTACACATCTGATTTTAGTATTTCCAACACACTTACATCATCGTTTATATCTGTGAATTTTACACGTATTAGAGAATCAGATATAATGCGATAATACTCAATAAAAAAAGGAATCAGCATTCGGGACTTAGAAACGAATACTGATTCTATATCTTTTAATTTTTTGGGATTTACACTATTTAAAGAAATGATGACCTCGCCTTTGAAGCTATACTTTTTTATTATACAGCCCAAGACGAAGCATTCTTCAGGTCGAAAAGAATTATTTATAAAGTTTCTTTGCACTAGCAAATATTACTTATAATCTTACCCTTCTTTATTTTCTTCTTCTTTTGAGTCTTCAGAAGTCTCTTGTGAGTTTTGAGAGTCTTGTTCAGAATTAGGCTCTTGTGACTCTGCTGTCTCCTCTTGAGGAGCAGCATTTCTCTTAGCCTTTTGTTCCTCTGCTTTTTCTTTCTCTTTGGCTATCCTATCTTCTCTTTCTTTATCTCTTGCCTTTAGTAATTCATCCTTTTTATTAGAACTCTTTAGCTCTTTTTCATCCACCCACGCTTGGAATTTGACTTCTGCTTGCTCTTGTGTTAGAGCCCCTTTTAGTACCCCTCCATTTAGATGCTTCTTTAAAAGAACACCTTTGCGTGAAAGTATGGACCTTGCAGTATCTGTAGGTTGAGCGCCATTTTCTAACCATTTAACAGAATTTTCAACACTCAAAGTGATGCTGGCTGGATTAGTGTTTGGATCATAAGTCCCTAACTTTTCTATAAAACGACCATCTCTCTTTGATCTAGAATCCATAGCGACTATGTAATAGAACGGCTTCCCTTTTTTACCGTGTCTCTGCAATCTTATTTTTACTGGCATAAACAATATTTATTAGGATTCTCGATCCCGTATCAATATAAAACAACTCCCCAGATTTTCATCATTGAAAATCTCATTGGGGAGCCCAAAATTAGTGCTTTTTTTAAAATATACAATTGAAACTTTATCAACTACAAAAAATATTTATACTGTATTTGCAAGGACTTTACTTTTGTGCTGTGATTAATTGATTATAAGTTATAATTCATACCAAATATGAAGTTAATAGCAATGATTCCAGCTCGTTATGAATCAAGTCGTTTTCCTGGAAAATTAATGGAAGACCTCCAAGGCAAAACAGTTATAACTAGAACCTGTGAGGCTGTACACAAAGCCAATATATTCGATGAAGTAATAGTAGTCACAGATAGTGAAATAATATTTGATGAAATAAAAAAAAATGGCTGGAGTGCTCATATCAGCAATAACATACATAAATGTGGAACAGATAGAATAGCAGAAGCCGCAAAAGATATAGATGCAGACATAATAGTAAATGTGCAAGGAGATGAGCCCTTTATAGATAGAGAGTCACTCAAAAAAGTGGTAAGTGTTTTAAAAAAAGATATTACAGAGGAAATAGACTTATCATCTCTTATGAAAAAAATGTCTTGCACAGAGGATATAAATAATCCTAATAATGTTAAAGTGATTACAGATAAAGATGATTTTGCAATATATTTTTCAAGACATCCCATCCCTTATGCTAAGGGAGATTACAATGCTAATTATTACAAACACATAGGTGTATATGCTTTTAGAAAAAAAGCTCTCCTAGATTTTGCCAAACTACCTATTAGAGATAATGAGGCGTCCGAAGAAATAGAAGCTATTCGTTATATAGAACACAAAAGAAAAATAAAGATGATAGAAGTCTCAAATATAGGATTAGGAATAGATACTCCCGAACAATTACAAAGAGCTAGAGAATTTCTAAAAAAGAAATAACAGATGTTATTCGAATACTAAAATTACCTTCCAAGCTCTAGTGTGAAGAGACTCTATAGGGTCTGTCCAAGGGCTTCTTCCCTTCTGAGGATTGTCTTTAACTAAACTGTCAAAAATTCCAAAAATTCCCTTTGTAATAAGGGAAAATTTAAAATATGGCATATAAAAATCTACTCCAAAACCAAATTCGTACTTGAGGTCTTTAGCTTTCACTCTAAATACATTGTCAAAATTATCGTGTAGTGAATTTTCACCAGATATAAAATTATGAGTATATGAAATTCCACAAGTGATATAAGGTCTAAAATTATTTATTCTAAAACTGCTAAATTTTAATATTAATGGAATATTTAAAAAAACTAAACCTACTTGTCTAGAAGTGTCATCTGTACTTTTCACATTAGTATTTAACTTTGCGTATTTTATCAATATCTCTTTATCGTATTTAAATCCTTTTTGCGTGTAAGAGACCCCAGGCTCCAACCTCAGGTTTAAAAATTCATGTAGACGATAATCTATAAGTAGCCCTATATCAAACCCTATAGTCGGATCTGTTTCTATCTGTATACGTCCACTTTCACTTAGATCATCTTCACTTGGAACTATCTTAAAATCGTAATAATTTAATCCTAAATAATACCCAAAATGATATGTTTGAAAATCAAAATAAGGCATATTCTGAGGAGTCTTTCTCTGTGCCACAGATGTGAAAAATCCACTCAGTATTAATAGGACTAAATACAGATATTTTTTCACGATTAAATTATCTAACAGCCGTGTATATAGAGGCTATCCCAAGACTTAAGGGTTTGATTTTTATATTTTGGAATAAACATTCCGATAAGATATTAACATATTTATTTCCATGGGAAAAAGCTTCTACCGATTCTGGCAAATACTGATATGCCGAATTGTCCTTTGAAACAATTTTTCCTATGAAAGGCAAAATATATTTAAAATAAAAATTATATATCTGCCTTACAGGAAATCTACTAGGTTGAGATAACTCTAATACTACTAGTAATCCCTTTGGTTTTAATACTCTGTATATCTCTTGCATTCCCTTTTGGATATTCTCAAAATTACGAACTCCAAAAGCCACTGTTATAACGTCGAAAGTATTATCACCAAAAGGCAATTGCTCAGAATCGCCTTGTATAAAACTTATTTTTTTTTCAAGTTTTTTTTTAGAGACTTTGTCTCTTGCTATTTTCAGCATTCCCTTAGATATGTCTAATCCTATGATTTCTTGGGCACTTGTAGATGAAAGAGATATCGCTAAATCACCCGTTCCAGTGGCTATATCTAAAATATTTTTAGGGTTATGAGTTTTTACTATGTCCACTACTTTATCTCTCCATCTCCTATCTATTCCAGCTGAAAGAAAATGATTCAAAAAATCATATCGATGAGATATGTTGTCAAACATAATCTCTATCTGTTTTTTCTTGGAAGAAGTATTATCGTAAGGTTTTATCTCTTTACACACTTTACTATTTGTTTAATATTGTTTTTAGCCCACAGAATACCAAGAGGGCACCAAAAATAATTTTTACAGTTCTCTGATTTAAAGACAAAGCTATTTTAGACCCTAAAAAAGCTCCTATTACAAATGCAATAGATATTACTACGGCAAATTTTACCTCTACCATCCCTTGTTTGTAATAATTTATAACTGCCATAATACCTATGGGAGGTAACATGGCTGCAAGAGAAATTCCCTGTGCCTTAAACTGAGAAACACCGAAAAACAAAATTAGTAACGGTATCATTATGATTCCTCCACCTACTCCTGTCAAACCACTTAATACTCCGGCACAAATACCTACAAATACTAATAACAAAACAGTGATCATATCCATTGCTCAAAACATAAAATAGTAATCATATTATTTTTTTTAAAAGTCAAAGTTTAAAGAAAAATGAAGTCGTCTGTTTTCTTCATATGTATCTACTCCGATAGCATAGTCTATTCTTAAAAAATATCCAAATATTTGTGTTCGTATACCTATGCCGTATGCGTACACTATAGGTGACAATAGTCTGTTCATTTTTATTGTTGTTAATTTACGTTTAACCGTCTCGTATTTAAGTTCTTCATCCTGAAGAGGTAATAGTCCATTCCAAGCACTACCAATATCAAAAAAAGGTACTATTTGAAAGTGTTTTACAATCTGCCAAGAGATAGGTGATTTATAGAAATATTGAAAGATAGGCCATCTAAATTCAGTGTTAAATAACATCACGTTATTACCGTTTCTGACATTTTGTTTAAAGCCTCTCATGTTAGTCATCAGAGTTTGAAAGGCGTAATTCTCTTTTTTAGATACAGGAATATTGCGATTGTAATCAGGACTAAATTCATTGTCAGTACCTCCCAAATAATGTATGAGCCTCAATTTGGTCAAAGAAGATCCAAAAGCTAATCTATTTGCCCATATTAGATTTCTGTGTATTTTATGATAATATCTAGCATCTAGACCTACATTGACCATAAAACCGCCAGATTCATCCATATTAAAATTAGCAGTTATAAATACCTTATACTTTAAGCCGTCCTCTAAGTTCAATCCTATTTTTCTAGAATTATCATAAACATACGACACGGTCGAAGAAATGTAATTTTTGTATTTTATTTTTTCCTTTAAAGTCCTTCTTTCAGTTGATAATAGAACCAGTTTATCATTCCTATAACCTAACTCCATACTAATTTTCCTAATAGGATCAAAAGGGTATGTCAATCCATATTTTACTCCTTTAGTAATTATATTCGTATGAATCACATCATTGACATTGTATGCTCCTGTCCTGTATATTGTGTAACTTTTATTCCATCTTCCATTTCTATCATCTAATTGCAATTTAACTTGATTGTTAGGCAATATTGAAAAACCTGGGACCCAAGAGGGTTGTACTTTAAATCTTCCCGAAAGTATATAGTCTTCAAAAATATCTTTTAATTCTATATTGAACAATACATTTGATCCAGATCTCAATGTGACTGGCCCTCCTGTATAAATCTGATAATCTATATTCTCAAAGGGATCTAACTTTAATTTTATGCCTGTAGGGAAAAATAAGATGTCATAAAACCTTCTGTTTATCATATGTCGTTCACTCCTTAATATAATATCATTTCCACTCTTCTCTTCTACCATTATTTTATGATCGTAATTTTTAATTCCAAAACTCTCCAAGACATCATTTTCAAAGGTGTAATTGTATATATCTACAGGATATTTTTTTGTTTCTACATTGGGAGATAGGTCCTCATTTGAAGTGTCAACTTCCTCATCGGTTTGTTCTATTATATCTAAATCATTATTTTTATTTATTACATAATCCTTTGTTATTTGTACTTTATATTCGTTATCATCTATAATAACCTGAGATAGAGTATTGTTTTTTGCATCTATCTGCAGTGTGCTGTTAGTATTGTCGTTATCTATATGGTCAACATTCTGTTGCTTGAATTGAAGTTTATAGTGTATAACTGTATCTATATGACTTATTACATTGTCTATTTCAACTCGTTTTCTGATTATACTATCTGATTCTACACGACTATATATGAAGTCTTTCCCTATACTCTGCAAAGTTTTATCTTCAGTATCTCGATCATGAGTTATCTTTTTTAATACTGGAGACTTGTTCTCATAATCGTATAAAAATAATTTATACTTATCTCCTCCTAGTCTGTATTCATTGGAAAATTTTATAGTATCTGTGAGTCTGTTAGATGAAAACACAATGTATTTATCTCCATTAACAAAAATGGGATTATGATCTTCATAGCTGTCTTTTGTTATTTTTTCGACTACGTTAAGGCTAGGAGTATATACGTATATATCTGAATACCCTTCTACCGTAGCTGACAATACAATCTTATCGCCTTTACCATTATAAGAGATGTCATTTATTTTTTCGAATTGCGCTATATTCTTTTGGAATATCTCATCTGACTCTATATCGTATATGTTTATGTATAACATATTTTCCCTCTCGGTATAAAAACAAAGTTGAGTTCCTTGTGGATTCAATGAGATAATAGGAAAACTAGTGTCTTCGTTTCGAGATATCTTATATCCCCCTTCAAATGTTTTTATTTTTTTCTTGGTTTCTAAATCTAATATATTTATGCTGTATTCACCCCTATCATGAGTGGTGTATGCTATTGTATTGGAAATACTAGAATAACTAATATTAAATATCTTATCTTCTACACCGCTGTCTACAATTATATCTCGTAGTTTCTCTTTTTCTTCTTCTATGCTCTTTATGTCAAATTTTTCTAAATAGAAATTTCTCCATTCTTTTAAGAAGTTTTCATAGGTAATTCCCAAAGCTATCTCAAATCCTTTTCTTGTGTCTTTTGAAATAGTACATAGATATATTAAATCAGATATTATTTCATGGCCATATTTTTCACTTACGTATTTCCAAATTGAATAACCAAAAGAAATATTTACATCATCATTGTGATAACTCAAACTTTGTAGATAATCGTATTTAATCCCATCTCTTATTTTATCGTTAAAATCTGGAGAATCTCGATTAGCTATAAATGCACTTAATCCATCAATAAACCAAGGAGTGATCTTACCGAATGCATCATCAGTATTTTTAATGTTTGTCATCAGCTTATTGCCGTTGAGAAGATAGGTTATATACATCCTGGCCATGATTTGCCTAAACTGTATATCTAAACCTTTTTTATCACCGACTCCATAAACAAAAAGTTTATCGTAATCTACACTCAATGTGCCTGATGTATCAAAACTGTCTTGAGCATTATCATTTAGATTGCTCTGCTTTAAATCTTCCATAGATTTAAAGCATATAATTTTTATTCGTTGGTCAAATTCTATATCGAAGATACTGTCTAACCTCTTCATCTCTCTTGGAAGAGAATGTAGTATATATTCAGCAATCTTTTTAGATTTGATATAGTAATACACATCATATGGATCATATCTATAAAAATTCCATTCGAAACCCTTGTAGACTACTACACTTTTGCCATATTGCTGCTGATTGCCGTAATAAAACTGAGCTCTTACACTTAAATTGCTAAGTATTAAAAAAAATGTAAAATAAAATAGGTATTTTTTTTGTTTCATTCTTTCCTAAATTCCTAAACATAGCATAAAGAACGATTATTTCCTCATATAAAAAGAACTGGACCAAAAAAAAGATATTCTATAGGTTTATAGCAAATAGAAATGAAAATTAATTAACTAATCTCTATACTAAAATGAGATATTGAAAATCAATCATAAATTTATTTTTTCTAACTTGACACTTCTACCTAATATAACTTGGGATGTTTTATAAAAATACTGTGTGTAATCAGATACAAATACCTCTATCTCACACTCTGCCAAAGATGAATTGATAATACCCTTAGCTATTAAATCAGACTTTAGATCACGTGATAAATATTCAGCTGAATCTATAGTAGCAACACTGAAATTATAATACTTATTTATTTGATCACGTATGAGTGGGTAATGAGTACAGCCTAAGATTAGGCTATCTATACCTTGTAATTTATAGTTAGATAAATATTCCGATATAATAGAATAACTAACAGAATTTTTATAAAACCCCTCCTCTATCATAGGAGCTAAAAGAGGCGTAGCTAATTCTCTTACTTCTATCCCCTTGCTATTAAGACTAGAATAGTATATGTGAGAATCTACAGTTGCCCTGGTGGCTATAACCCCTACTCTTTTAAATTTGCTTTCAAGAACCTGTTTAACAGCTGGAATTATCACATTAAAAACCAATACATTATCTCCCTTAACCAAAGAAGATATATGGCTATAGGCTATGGAAGAAGCTGAATTACAAGCAATGACAATAGCCTTACAATTCTTTTCAATTAAAAAATTAACTATCCTGTCTGAGTATTCTATTATAGACTCAGGAGACTTCTCTCCATAAGGAAGGTTTTTTGTATCACCAAAATATATGAACCTCTCATTGGGGAGCAGGTCTAACATCACCTTAGCTACAGTTAGACCGCCTATACCAGAGTCAAATATGCCTATTGGTCGATTCCCCACACTTGAATAAAAATAAAAAAAGACAAAAAAATAACAACTCAGACAAAGCACCTGCTTTTAAAGCACTTACCCTCGCTCGAAATATTAGATCTCTTTTATTTACTTTTTCTAAACTTTTAACTTGTTTTTAACTTACTTTTTACATCAGAGGTCACATCCTTTGAAGGGTCAAAAGCTACTATTCCTCCTGATATTACATCGAGTATATAATCTAATTTCTTAGCCTTTCTTACAGCCTCTATGGCAACTCTAATCCTATCTCTGATAGGCTCCATTAACTTGATCTGTTTTTGTTGTAACTCTGTAGCAGCAGTTTCTCTAAATTTTTCAATTCTAATTTGCATCTCTTGCAAACTTTTCATCCTCTGTTCATTTATAGCATCTCCCTTACCTGTAGCCTCCTTTTGATATTTTTTATTTTTTTCCTCTAACTCCTTTACCATTACCATGAGCTCGTCTTCATAAGTCTTTCTTATAGATTCTAATTCAGTCTCTATCTTTTTGGTCTCTGGCATAACAGTTAATATTTCGGCACTATTTACATGCCCAATCTGAGCATGAGACGCCTGGACAAAAAACAAACTAAACACCAAAACAGAAATACTCTTGACACAATTCGTTAAAGTCATTTTTATTTTAAAAGTTCCACTCATAATTTTTATTGTTATTTATTTATTATTTTCAATACATCCTCGCTATAATCAAGCTTTTTGTTAGCATACAATACCGACAAACCACTCGACGATATATCCAACACAAAATCTAATCTCCTCTTTTTAGCTATCTCCTGAACTGCATTCCACACCTCATCTTGTATAGGTCTTACAAATAATTGTCTCTTTATAATAAGATCTCCATCGGGCCCAAATCTCTTATACCTCAACCCTTCTAGATCTTTCTCTAATAAACCTATCTCACTTTCCTTTTCTCTAATCATATCCTCGGTAAACAATGCCTTGTTAGCAAGAAATTCATTCTGAACCTTTTTGATTTCCTTGTTCTTAAGATCTATTTCCGATTGCCACTCCTTAGACAATTGATCTATCTGCCCCTGTGCCTCCTTATAAGAAGGAAAGTTTTCTAAGATGTACTTCACATCTACATATCCAATCCTCTGAGCCGCTGAAAACAAAGATGAAAAAGAAAATACAGTTAGAAATATTGTACTTTTAACACTCATAAAGAGACAAATTGCGCGCTAATTTAATTATTTTTTGTAATTAAACTGCGCTAATCTTAAAATTGTTGACCAATTACAAAATGTGTCTGCCATCCAGATTTATTATTATTTCCTAAGGTTCCATCAAAACCATACCCCAAATCAATTCCTAACATTCCAAACATCGGCATAAATATTCTAGCTCCAAAACCAGCTGATCTCTTTAACAAAAAGGGATCGTAGTCTTTAAAATTTAAAAAAGAATTACCAGCTTCTACAAAGCTGAGTAAGTAAATACTAGCAGTAGGACTTAAAACTACTGGATATCTCAATTCAATGTTGTATTTATTATAAATAGTCGCCCCCTCCTGTGTGGATAAACTATTATTGGCATATCCCCTCAAACCTATGTTTTCTCTACCGTCGGGATATTGATTCAACCCATCTCCTCCCAAATAAAAACGTTCGAAAGGAGATAAAATCTCGTTGTCATATGCATTTATAAAACCCATCTCCGAACCTACTCTAAAAACTAAATCCTCTAAGAATACTTGAGAATACCAAATGTTTTTAATCTTCACCTTGTAGTACTCCACCCACTTGTGTATTTTCCTATCGTAGTCTTCTAATTCCTCTGTAGTAGCATCGTCTCCTGGACGCACATTCTCATTTTTCATAAACAAAGAATACGGAGGAGTCAGCTCTATAGAAACACTTACATCTGAACCTGTTCTAGGATAAATAGGACTAGGCCCTGATGAATTTCTACCTAAAGAGACAGAATATGTAATTCCATTTGAATTTCCATTTGAGAAACTCAATAGATTTAACCTGTAGTTCTCAAGAGAATATCTCTTAAAATTTAAACTTTGATACAAAACAAAATAGTCATCTGGAAATTCTAACCTCTTTCCTAAACCTACAGTCACACCAGTGATTCCCATACTACTATTGCTATCCCTTCCACGTCTCCTGCTATCAAAGGGAACTTGAACTGTATGATGAGCAGAAAATGATAAATTAGTAGGAGTTTCTCCTCCCAACCAAGGTTCAGTAAATGAAAAACTATATGTCTGATGAGAAACACTAGCCTGCACTCTCAAAGATATTTTTTGACCGTCACCCATAGGGATAGGATTCCACTCATCGGGATCAAATAAACTGCCAGCTGATAAATTATTAAGAGAGAGTCCTAGACTACCTATAAATTGATTCCTGCCCCAACCTCCTTGTAATTCTATTTGACTGCTGGACTTTTCGACCAAAGAATACTCTATGTCAACAGTATTAGTCAAAGGATCTGGTTTGGGAACTATACCTATTTTTTCTGGATCGAAAAAAGACAATTGGCTTATCTCCCTAAATGAACGCTGTAAATCTGTTTTGCTAAACAACTGACCTGGCCTAGTTCTTATCTCACGCAAGATAACGTGATCCTTGGTTCTAGTATTTCCCTTGACTATAACTCTGTTTATAGTAACTGGCTCTCCTTCGAAAATTCTTATTTCGACATCAACAGAATCTTTTTTCACACTAACCTCCACAGGAGTAACCCTCGCAAATAAATGTCCCTGATCTAAATATAAGGTCTTAATATCATCGCCATCTGGAGACCCAGAAGTCATTTTATTCAACAGTGATGTATCGTAAACATCATCTTTCTCTATTTTTAGAATACTCTGTAATTGCTCATCGGTGTATTTTGAGTTTCCAACAAATTTTATGTCTCTATAAAAATATTTTTTTCCTTCGTCTACCTCTATCTCTATATTGATATTGTAATCGTCAAACTTATAAACTCTTTCACTTGATATGCGAGCATCCCTATAACCATTTTTCTTATAATAGTCTATTACCTTGTTTAAATCTTCACGATAATCCTTGTCTACAAACTTAGATGTCTTAAACCAATTCCAAAAACTCTTTTCAAATGTCTTTTCCATCTCCCCCTTTAAATGACGAGAATGTATGGAATTATTACCCTTAAAAGTTATGTCATTTATCTTTATAGCATTCTGTAAATTCACATCTACTTTTAAAATCGACCCCTTCTTATCAGATAAATCCTCCTCTTTGAATACTCTCACCTCAGTGTTTAAATATCCATCGTTTATGTATTTATTCCTGATATAGTTTTCTGTCTCAGTTATCAAATTTTTGGTGATCATCCTGCCCTTATTCAGTTTTAGCTCTTTAACTATATCATCTGCTTCGGATTCGCTTATTCCCGATATCTCATACTCTGATAATTGCGTCAACTCTTTTAGTGATATTTCTATATCCACACTGTCCTTTGTGACTTTCGAAGCGTATACTGAAATATCCTCAAACTGCGATTGCTTCCAAAGTTTTTTTATAATATTAGATATATCATCGCCTGGAATACTTATTTCCTGTCCTTTTTTTAAACCCAAAAAAACTATTATAGGATCAGAATCAAAACGATTATTGCCTACAATTTTTATGTCTCTTATGATGTAACTTACTGGATTTCTAAAAGATGAAGTACTTATGTATTCTTGAGCTTTTATATTTGTACTAACAGATATAAATAATACAAAACCTGCTAATAGTACCTTTGATAGTTTTTTTGTCATTTTTAAATTTATTCTTCTGAAAGTTTACCAAACCTCCTATTTCTATTGCTATAAACTTGCAAAGCTTTTAAAAGATGTGTCTTTTTAAAATCAGGCCATAAAACACTAGTGAAATACAATTCTGCATAGGATATCTGCCATAATAAAAAATTGCTAACGCGTTGTTCTCCACTAGTTCTTATTAAAAGATCAACATCTGGCAAATCTTTGGTGTATAATCTCTTGCCAAAAAGCACATCATCTATATCTTCAACTTTTATCTTACCAGAACTGACATCCGAAGCAATAGTCTTTGCAGCATCGACGATCTCCATTCTAGAACTATAACTGACAGCTATGGTCAAAATCATCCTATCATAGGAAGATGTCTTTTCGACAACCATTTTCAAATCCTCTGATACATCGGCTGGTAACCTATCTAAATTTCCTATTACATTTAGTTTGACATTATTCTCTTGGAATGTTTGTAATTCTTTTTTAGTCCAAGATCTCAACATATCCATCAATTTAGACACTTCACTTTTAGGTCTATTCCAATTTTCTAAAGAAAAAGCATACAAACTAACGTATTTTATTCCTAATTCACAACAGACTTCTACAATATGTCTTACAGTTTTTACTCCATTTTTATGACCCAATACTCTGAACAAACCCCTCTTTTCTGCCCAACGTCCATTACCATCCATAATAATAGCCAAATGCCTAGGCATATTATCATTAGATATAGTGTCGTTTTTTTCCATCAATACTTAAAATAATTCAATATTTCTATGCCTAACCCTTAACAATCACACTTCAATTCAAAAGTGTAAACCAACGACAAACTTATAATATTAAACCAATCAAAATTACTTGTATCACCAAATACATTTTTATTATACAACTTGATAGATTCACCCTTAGCATAATCTTCTGTAACAGAGTTGTCTATTATGATCTGTTTGTCTATATATCTAGATTTATTAGGATTACTAGAATCTATATTATCCGAAAAAATACAGTTAAACATAATCCTGCCTTTCAAGGCCCAATCTCTAGAAAACAAATACTTATAGCCTATGCCAAAAGGAATAAAAGCCACAGGCTCAATAACTTTTTTTTTCTGCTGTACAAACTTATCCACACCACTAAAAATCAAATAACTATACTCTGACATATACATCTTAATACCTACACCTACAAAGACAAAAGGGGTATGAAAAAGATTTTTTCCTCCATCTAAAGGAAAAAAATTAAACTCTAATACTTCATACAACATAATTGTATTAAGATCTATATTTTTATTCCTATTTTTTCTGTAAGCTTCAGTAGCTCTAGTGTCTGTCTCATTTATCCAATTGTACTTTAAATTTGTTAATAAGTTAAATCTATCATTTATCACCCAGCCAAATCCAAAACCAAATCCAAATCCCGATGGATTTATAAAATGTGTATTTCCTACATCACTAACTAAATTATTAGTACTAAATACAGTTGTGATCTCACACTTTTGCTTTTCACCGTATTGAGCGAATAAAACCGTACTCCAAAAGAAAAAAAAAATAGTATAATTGTTCATGTCCTAGAACTCCTTACATCTATGCCCCAAAATAATTTTTCGTGTAAAGCTGATGAAAAACTCTGATCTTTAAAAATTAGAGTCTTAACACTAAAATCCGATTTCTTAATAATTATTTCTTCCTTATCTATATCAACCTTAATCCTAGAATCTAAAGACATGTAACACTTAGAAGTACTCCTGACTACATTTACTTTTATAACATCATCCCCGGAAACTATAATCGGTCTCAAATTCAAATTATGAGGAGCTACTGGAGTAATGATAAAATTATTTGTATCGGGCATTATAATGGCTCCTCCACAACTCAAAGAATATCCAGTAGATCCAGTTGGAGTAGCTACTATAAGACCATCTGACCAATAAGAATTCAAGTATATATCATTGACCGATACCACCGTGTTGATAATAGAAGTGTTGTTTTCACCATAAATATAAACCTCGTTGAGAGCTACATTGGCACACCTATGACTTTTATCGAAACTAGTAGATAGTAATATTCTATCTAAAACATTGTAATCTCCCTTTATTATTTGTCTTATTCTATGAGATATCTCCTCCTGTTTTATACTTGCCAAAAACCCTAATCTTCCCATATTTATTCCAACTATTGGAATACCTGAATCTCTTATATAATCTACGGTTTTTAGAATAGTTCCATCTCCTCCTACTGTGATGAGTAAATCTATTTGTGATTTTAAATCTTCAAAAGAAGAAAAACTAGCTGTGTTTTGAGAAAATATTTTTTTGCCTTTTAGATTGTCTAATACGACATATTCAACATTGAGCTCATCCAAGGCAATTTTTAATTTTAAAATACAGCCATACACCTGATCTGTTTCTATTATACTAAAAATCCCTACTTTCATATGATTCTATATTCTTAGAAAAAGATATTAACTACAATACTCCAGTACTTCCAAAGCCTCCTCCTCCCCTTTGCGTTTCACTAATTACTTCTACCTTATCCCAAGATACTTTTTCATATTTTGCAATGACCATTTGTGCTATCCTATCTCCGTTTTTTATCTCAAAAACATCTGAAGATAGATTGATCAGCACAACACATATCTCACCTCTATAATCAGAATCGATAGTTCCTGGAGAATTGAGTACTGTGATTCCACTTTTTATAGCCAGACCACTACGAGGCCTAATCTGAGCCTCTAAACCCTGAGGCAATTCTATAGATAATCCCGTCTTAACTATAAGCCTCTCTAAAGGCCTTAAAGTTAAATTAGTATCTATATTAGCCCTCAAATCCATACCTGCAGAACCCTCTGTCTGATAACTGGGCATGCCATGGGTAGACCTATCAATTATTTTTACTCTCATAAAGATAATAACATGTTTAATAAATAAACTTATAATCAAAAAAAAACCCTATAGTAAATCCATAGGGCGAGCATGCAGGAGACAGTAAAAAAATACCTCACCTGCTTTTTTCATAATAATAAAAAGAATAAATCAACCTCTATTTATCATCCTCTTTATTATTCTCAATATTATTTTTATCATCTACCACGGATTTATCACTAGCCTCAACTTCCATAGTATTAACAATATCTACATCTTTCTTATTAGCTTCCTGTTTTGGCTCTTTGTCAGACTTACTCTTTCCTCTACTCCTTCTAGTAGTCTTGGTTTTAACATCTTTAGCCGTGTATATATCATTGTAGTCTACTAACTCCATCATACACATTTGAGCATTATCTCCCAAACGAGTTCCTGTCTTTATAATTCTAGTATAACCACCTGGCCTACTAGCTATCTTGACAGATATATTTCTAAATAACTCATTAATAGCTTCCTTACTCTTAAGATAACTAAAAACCACTCTTCTAGAATTAGTAGTATCATTCTTAGACTTAGTCATAAGAGGTTCTAAATACTTACGCAACTCCCTAGCCTTAGCAACAGTAGTGTTTATTCTCTTATGTTCAATGAGTGAACAAGCCATGTTAGCTAACATTGCTTTTCTATGTGATGCCGTCCTACTTAAATGATTAAATCTCTTTGCGTGTCTCATATTTTTTTACTAAATGAAGTAATAAACTTTTTATTTTAAACCGTATATGCTCAAATCCATTCCAAAACTCAAGCCCTTAACATCCAAAATAGACTGTAATTCAACTAATGTTTTTCTACCAAAATTTCTGAATTTCATAAGGTCGTCCTCTCTAAAACCTACTAGCTGTTCAAGTGTATCTATTTCAGCGGTTCTAAGACAGTTCAATGCTCTTACCGACAAATCTAAATCTGTTAGATTAGTCTTGAGTAATTTACGCATACGAAGTACAGTATCATCATATACATCTGATTCTCTTTTGCCGTCTGCCTCAGTAGATATTTTTTCATCCGAAAACAAAGCAAAATGATGAATGAGTATCTTAGATGCCTCTTTTAAAGCATCCTTTGGAGTAATAGAACCATCTGTCTTGATATCCATAAGTAATTTTTCATAGTCAGTCTTTTGCTCTACCCTAAAGTTCTCTATACTGTATTTTACATTTTTTATAGGAGTAAAAACTGAATCCATGACTATTACACCTTCAGATACAGGTACCCTCTTATTCTCTTCCGAAGACACGAAGCCTCTACCTTTCTCTATGGTTATCTGAAATTCTAACTTTACACTTGGATCTAGATTACATATCAATAGATCTTTGTTTATAACTTCAAAATTAGATAAAAATGAACCTATATCTTCAGATAAAATCTTTTCCTTTCCAGAGATAGATATATTTACTTGTTCAGTATCTATATCAACTATTTGCTTTAATCTAATCTGTTTGAGATTTAAAACTATCTCGGTCACATCCTCCATAACACCTTTTATAGAAGAAAACTCATGAGCTATTCCAGACATCTTCAAAGAAGTGATAGCATATCCTTCCAACGAAGACAACAATACCCTTCTAATAGCATTACCTACGGTTAAACCATAACCAGGCTCCAAAGGTTTAAACTCAAAACGACCCTGAAACTCATCAGAATCAATCATTAAAACCTCATCTGGTTTTTGAAAATTTAAAATTCCCATCTTTTATTTCTTATCTATTTAAAGTAACACTATTATTTAGAATACAACTCTACTACTAACTGCTCCTTGATATTCTCTGGAATTTGTGACCTTTCAGGAACAGAAACAAAAGACCCTACTCTACTTTCTTCATCCCAAGTAAGCCAATCATAACTCACTCTACTAGATAAAGAATCCTCTATAACTTGCATGTACTTAGATTTTTCTCTGATCCCAATCTTATCTCCAGGCTTTAAAGTGTACGAAGGTATGCTAACTGTATTACCATTTACTGTGATATGCCTATGAGAAACTAATTGACGAGAAGAAGCCCTAGTAGGTGATATACCCAACCTGTATACTACGTTGTCTAACCTAGACTCACATAGCTGAAGCAATACTTCACCAGTAATACCCTTTATTCTAGAAGCTTTCCTAAACATATTAGAGAACTGTTTTTCCAATATACCATAGGTGTACTTGGCTTTCTGCTTCTGTTCTAACTGAACAGAATATTCAGACTTTTTTCCTCTCCGCTTAGAAAAACCGTGCTCTCCAGAAGGATATTTCCTCTTCTCAAAATACTTATCTTCACCCAGAATTGGATCGCCGAATTTACGAGCTATTTTTGTTTTAGGACCTATATATCTAGCCATACTCTAATATCTTTATTTTTCTTACACATAATTTAAATATTATACACGTCTGCGCTTTGGAGGTCTACAACCATTATGAGGTATAGGAGTTATATCCATTATTTCTATAACCTCTATTCCAGAATTATGTATAGATCTGATAGCAGATTCTCTACCATTACCAGGCCCTTTGACAAAAACTTTAACTTTCTTCATCCCAGCTTCTAAAGCCACCTTCACACAATCATCAGCTGCCAGCTGAGCAGCATAAGGAGTATTCTTCTTAGATCCTCTAAAGCCCATTTTACCTGCAGAAGACCAAGATACAACCTCTCCTAATTTGTTTGTCAGAGATATTATAATATTATTAAAAGAAGCATTTATATGTGCCTCACCTACTGCATCTACCTTTACTTTCCTATTTTTATTTGTGGTTTTCTTAGCCATAATAATCAACAATCATATAATTACTTAGTCGCCTTCTTTTTGTTTGCAACAGTCTTTTTCTTACCCTTTCTAGTTCTAGAGTTATTCTTAGTTCTCTGACCTCTCAAAGGTAAGCCCATCCTATGTCTGATACCCCTATAACAACCTATATCCATTAATCTCTTGATGTCTAACTGAGTACGAGAACGTAACTCTCCCTCTATAGTATAAGAAGAAACGACCTTTCTAATGGAAGTGACATCTTGATCAGACCAATCCGATACTCTAATATCCTCACTAATCTTAGCTTCACTTAATATCTTAGCAGCAGTACTACGACCTATTCCATAAATATAGGTCAACCCTACTACGCCTCTTTTATTTTTGGGTAAATCTACCCCTGAAATTCTAGCCATAAAATAATAGAATATTAATTATCCTTGTCTCTGTTTAAATCTAGGATTCTTTTTATTGATAACATATAATCTCCCTTTTCTCTTAACAATTTTACACTCTTCGCTTCTTTTCTTTATCGATGCTCTAGTCTTCATATATCATTTTTTTTAATATCTATAAGTAATTCTACCCTTGGTCAAATCATAAGGAGTCATATCTAACTTTACTCTATCCCCAGGCAAAATACGTATATAATGCATACGCATCTTTCCTGAAATATGTGCGGTAACCACATGACCATTCTCCAACTCTACCCTAAACATAGCATTAGACAAAGCCTCAATTATCGTCCCATCTTGTTCTATTGCTGATTGTTTGGCCATAAAATTATAAATTAATGTCTGTTATACGTCCTTTGAGTCTACCACTTCTCATTAAACCATCGTAATGATGATTTAGCAAATATGAATTTACTTGCTGCAAAGTATCTAACACAACACCAACCATAATAAGTAATGAAGTACCTCCATAAAACATGGCAAAACTCTGAGTTATGCCAATATTAACTACTATAGAAGGCAATATAGCTATAAAAGCCAAAAATAAAGCTCCAGGCAAAGTAATTCTAGACATAACCTTATCTAAAAATTGAGAAGTATCCATTCCTGGTTTTATCCCAGGAATAAAACCACCATTTCTCTTCATATCATCACTCATTTGAGTGGCAGGAACCGTTATGGCCGTATAAAAGTAGGTAAACATAATTATCAAAAAAGCAAATAATAAACTATACCACAGACCGTGTATATCTCTAAAAACAATAGACAATTTTTGCATTATATCATTAGAAGACAATGAAAACAACTGCATAGGTAGAAACATAATAGCTTGAGCAAATATAATAGGCATAACCCCAGAAGAATTAACTTTTAACGGTATATACTGCCTAACACCTCCAGTTGCCACAGCTCCAGAAACACTCCTTTTAGCATATTGCACTGGAACCCTTCTAACTGCCTGAACAAGCATAATAGAAAACGCTATAACTACAAGCCAAATAGCAAGCTCTAATAGCAATATGACCAAACCTCCATTAGAATGTTCCATCTTAGATACAAACTCTTGCATAAAAGCCTGGGGCAGATGAGCTATAATCCCAACTGTAATCAATAAAGATATACCATTACCTATACCCTTATCAGTGATCTTCTCCCCTAACCACATAGCAAATACTGTTCCAGTTACCAATATTACTATAGATAGAACCCAAAACATTGTGTCAGACAATAAAATAGCTTCCTCGGGAAGCATAATTTTTATAGTTGTTATATAAGTAGGGCCTTGTATAAGACATATGAGTATAGTTAAAAATCTCGTTATCTGATTAATTCTTTTTCTACCGCTCTCTCCCTCTCTTTGCATTTTTTGAAAAGAAGGGATAATTATACCAGATAACTGCACCACAATAGATGCAGATATGTAAGGCATAATACCCAAAGCTAAGATAGATGCTTTAGCAAAAGCCCCTCCAGTAAAGGCATTCAACAAACCTAATAAACCAGATGCTGCTCTATCCTCTAGAGCAGATAACTGCGAAATATCAATTCCAGGCAAAGGAATATAAGACCCAAATCTGTATATCAATAAGAATGATAGAGTAACTAAAATCCTATTCTTAAGATCCTCTATTTTAGAAATATTTTTTATGGTAGTTATAAAATTCCCCATTACATAAAATTATAATTCTTTTGCTTGCCCTCCACTACTTATGATAGCTTGCTTAGCTTTAGCAGAAAACTTGTGAACTGACACCTTCAAAGGAGACTTCAACTCTCCCCTAGCTAAAATTTTAATTAATTCTCTATTACTAGCTATACCATTGCTCACCAATATGTCTGGAGTAACCTCATCTTTTATTTTTTTAGAATCTACTAAAGATTGCAAAACATCCAAGTTAACCCCTCTATACTCCTTTCTGTTTATGTTAGAAAAACCAAATTTAGGAACCCTTCTCTGAAGTGGCATCTGACCTCCCTCAAAACCTATCTTTTTAGAAAAACCAGACCTAGATTTTGCTCCTTTATGTCCTCTAGTAGATGTTCCTCCCCTACCTGAACCTTCGCCTCTAGCTATTCTCTTATTATTCTTGACAGATCCCTCAGCAGGTTTTAAAGTACTTAAATCCATATCGTATTATTTATATATTACTTAACTTCCTCTAAGGAAACCAAATGCTTTACTTTTCTCACCATACCTAGTATCTGAGGTGTATCATTGTGTTGCACAGTACTATTCATCTTTTTAAGTCCCAAAGCTATTAAAGTTCTCTTCTGATTACTAGGACGGTTTATAGAACTTTTAACCTTAGTTATTTTAATCTTTGCCATAACTTTTTAACCGTTAAATACCTTTTTTAATGGAATCCCTCGCTCTATAGCCACTTGATTAGCACTCTTCAACGATAAAAGACCATTTATTGTAGCTTTTACAACATTATGTGGGTTAGAAGAACCTTTTGACTTTGACAATATATCCTTTACCCCTACCGTTTCCAAAACAGCTCTAACCGCACCACCTGCTATAAGTCCAGTACCATGAGAGGCTGGACGCATAAATATCTTAGCCCCAGAAAACTTAGATTCTTGTTCATGCGGCAATGTGCCATTTACCAGTGGTATTTTCACTAAATTCTTCTTGCCGTACTCAATAGCCTTTGCTATAGCATCAGACACATCTTTAGACTTACCAAGACCATAACCAACAACACCATTTTCATTTCCAACAACCACTATAGCAGAAAACCTGAAAGCTCTACCTCCCTTAGTTACCTTAGTAACACGCTGAACACTAACTAGACGATCTACTAATTCTAAGCCCTTAGGTTTTACCCTATTAGCATTTTTAATTTTCAACATAAATTTAAAATTTTAAACCTTGTTCTCTAGCTCCATCTGCTAAAGCTTTAACTCTACCGTGATACAAATATCCATTTCTGTCAAAATAACAAGTTCCAATACCAATCTCTACAGCTTTTTCAGCTATACTTTTACCCACTAAGGTAGCTATCTCAGTTTTAGTGCCAGTATTTTTAGCAAAATCCTTCTCTCTAGAAGAACTAGAAACCAAGGTCTTACCAGATACATCATCTATAATCTGAGCGTAAATACTCTTATTACTTCTAAAAACAGAAAGCCTAGGCCTCTGGGGTGTCCCAGAAATTATCTTTCTAATCCTAAGCTTTATTCTATTCCTTCTAGCCCTTTTAGTCAATACTGCCATAATGTCTTACTACTAAGCTGTTTTACCTTGTTTTGTTCTAATTTTCTCACCCAAATATCTTATTCCCTTGCCTTTGTAAGGCTCAACTTTCTTCAAACTCTTTATTTTATTCGCTACTAATCCTAATAACTGTTTATCATAAGATGTAAGCTTTACTATAGGATTTTTACCTTTCTCAGTAATAGTTTCAACTTGTACATTAGGCACAATTTCCAATGATATAGAATGAGAAAAACCTAATGTTAAATCCAATACCTGACCTTCACTAGAAGCTCTATACCCTACTCCAACTAACTCTAGTTGTTTAACAAATCCATTTGAAACCCCCTCGACCATATTATTTATAAGCGCACGATACAAACCGTGAAAAGCTTTGTGCTCCTTCTTATTAGAAGACAACTCTACATGTAGAATATCTTCCTCCCTCCTCAAAGTCACTTCCTTTATCTCTTGGGTAAGTTCACCTAACTTCCCCTTGACTGTCACGATATTCCCTTCAAGTTCAACAGTGACATCTTTTGGGATCTTAATGGGGCTCTTTCCTATTCTTGACATTATAAATTTATTTTACGAAATGTAACACAAAACTTCACCTCCCACATTTTCTTTCTTTGCTTGTTTGCCAGTCATCACACCATTAGAGGTCGAAACAATAGCCAAACCTAAACCGTTTAAAACTCTAGGTATCTCTTTAGAAGAACAGTACTTTCTCAATCCAGGTTTACTCACACGCACGAGTTTTTTCAAAACACTTTCATTAGTAGTTTTATCGTATTTAAGAGCTATTTTTATCACACTCTTAGCAGGACCTAAATCATCAAATTTATAACTCAATATAAACCCTTGATCATACAAAATTTTCGTCAACTCTCTTTTTATCTTAGTCGAAGGAATTTCAACAACCTTATTTCTAGCAAGGGCTGAATTCCTTATTCTAGTCAGATAATCTGCTATAGGATCTGTTAACATATATTACTTTTTATTTTCTATTACAAACCAAACACCCAAAGATCTACGCTTTTTAGATAAAAAAAAACATAAACACCACAAAAACTACCAGCTAGCTTTCTTTACACCAGGAATAAGTCCAAAACTAGCCATTTCTCTAAATGTTACACGAGAAATACCAAACTGACGCATATAACCCCTAGGTCTACCAGTTATTTTACATCTATTGTGAACCCTTGTAGGACAAGAATTCTTAGGCAATTTCTGCAATCCAACATAATCACCAGCCTCTTTCAACATTCTTCTCTTCTCAGCATATTTGAGGACTAACTTAGCTCTTTTAACCTCACGAGCTTTCATAGATTCTTTAGCCATTTATCTTCTTTTTAAAAGGAAAGCCAATAGCTTTCAACAATTCATACCCTTCCTCATCAGTATTAGCCGAAGTTACAAAGGTAATATCCATACCGCTAATTCTAGTAACTTTATCAATATTTATTTCAGGAAAAATAATCTGTTCTATAATTCCAAAGTTATAATTACCCCTGCCATCAAAACTGTTGTAATTCAGACCTCTAAAATCCCTGACTCTAGGAAGAGCTACAGATAATAATCTGTCTAAAAACTCATACATTTTATCCCTGCGCAAAGTGACCTTCGCCCCTATATTCATACCCTTACGAAGCTTGAATGAAGACACATCTTTCTTAGAAGCCACAGCAACTGCCTTTTGTCCAGATATCAAAGCCAACTCATCTAAAGCAGATTCCAAAATCTTTTTATTTGAAATAGCTAAACCCAAACCCTGACTTATAACAATCTTCTGCAATTTAGGCACTTGCATAACATTTTTATAGCTAAATCGCTCAACTAACGAAGTTATTACCTCGCTTTTATATTTCTCTTTTAACCTAGGTGTATATTTCATTATATTGCTTCTCCTGATTTTTTAGAATATCTAATCTTATTTTCTCCATCAAACCTATACCCAACTCTAGTTGGTTTGTCGCTTTTAGGGTCGAGCAAAGATACGTTAGAAATATGAATAGGAGACTCTAATTTATCTATCTTACCCTGAGGGTTATTTGAAGTAGGTTTCAAATGTTTAGAAACTAAATTCACATTATCAACCACAACCCTATCCTTACCGTACAAAACAGATTTTACCACCCCCCTTTTCCCTTTTGAGGATCCAGAAATAACCTCTACAGTATCTCCTTTCTTTATCTTTATTTTTTTCATATGAAATGCTTTATAATACTTCAGGTGCTAATGATATAACTTTCATAAATTTCTTATCCCTTAGCTCTCTAGCAACAGGTCCAAAAACACGAGTCCCCATCATCTCTCCACTAGCATTTAACAAAACACAAGCATTATCGTCAAACCTTATGTAAGAACCATCCTTTCTTCTAATCTCCTTTTTAGTTCTAACTACAACAGCCGTAGCTACATCACCTTTTTTAATACTCCCATTAGGGGAAGATGCCTTAACAGTTATAACTATCTTGTCGCCTATGGAAGCATACCTTCTCTTAGTCCCTCCCAAGACACGAATTACCAAAACCTCTTTAGCTCCTGTATTATCAGCTACTTTTAATCTAGATTCTTGTTGCAACATAATTCAATTACTTTGCTCTTTCAATTATTTCAACCAACCTCCATCTCTTCCTTTTACTCAAAGGACGAGTCTCCATTATACGAACCTTATCCCCCTCTCTACATGAATTATCTTCATCATGAGCCGTGTATTTTTTAGTCTTCAATACGAATTTACCATACATACTATGTTTAATTCTCTTAACCTCAGATACAACTATAGACTTATCCATTTTCTGACTACTAACTACTCCTATCCTCTCTTTTCTCAAATTTCTTTCTAACATAACATCTATAATAAAATTACTCTTGTATCTTTTTAGTCAACTCAGTATTAATTCTAGAAATATCCCTTCTAGTAGACCTTAACTCCATAGGATTAGGCAAAGGAGTTACCGCATGCTCCATCTTCAATTTGAGATATAGAGCCTTTTTCTCTGATATCTTCTCTTTTAACTGATCAACAGAAAGACCATTAACTTCTGATTGCTTCATAATTCTAGTTATATTATCCTACAAAATCCCTCGCTACAACAAACTTAGTCACAACAGGCATCTTTTGAGCAGCTAATCTCAAAGCCTCCTTAGCTACAGCTAAAGGAACTCCACTAACTTCAAACATTATTCTGCCAGATTTAACTACAGACACAAAATACTCTGGAGAACCTTTTCCCTTACCCATCCTAACCTCAGCTGGTTTTTTGGTAACTGGCTTATCTGGAAAAATATTTATCCATAACTGCCCCTCCCTCTTCATATAACGCGTAGCAGCTATACGAGCAGCCTCTATCTGCCTGGAAGTTATCCAGCAAGATTCCAAACTTTTCATTCCGAAAAGCCCATTGGAAAGAGAACACCCCCTTGCGGCATTACCCTTCATCCTGCCTTTTTGCATCTTACGAAATTTCGTTCTCTTAGGCTGTAACATTATCTTCTATTATTTTCTATTGTTAAATCTATTATCACTTGCTCCTCCTTTTAATCTAGACTTTTTAGAATCTAAGCCAACTAAAGGAGATAACTCTCTCTTACCGTAAACTTCATTTTTCATAATCCAAACCTTAACACCTATTCTACCATAAGTAGTATGCGCTTCGGCCAAGGCGTAATCTATATCGGCTCTGAAAGTAGAAAGAGGTATTCTTCCATCCTTATAAGTCTCTACCCTAGCCATCTCAACACCATTTAATCGGCCTGCAACCTGAACTTTTATACCCTCTGCATTTATCCTCATAGTAGCTTGAATAGCCATTTTTATAGCTCTCTTGTAAGATATCCTATTTTCTATTTGACGAGCAATACTATCGGCTACTAATAAAGCGTCTAACTCAGGTTTTCTTATCTCTACAATATTAATCTGAACCTCTTTACCAGTGAGAATTTTCAATTTGTCTTTTAACCTATCTACATCCTGCCCTCCTTTACCTATCACATAGCCAGGACGAGAAGTAGTTATAGTAACGGTGATAAACTTTAAAGTTCTCTCTATAATAATACGAGAAACATTAGCTCTAGAAAGAGAAGCCTTGATGAATTTTCTTATCTTATTATCTTCTACTATCTTATTCCCGTAATCATTGCCCCCGTACCAATTAGATTCCCAACCTCTAATAATACCTAATCTATTACTTATTGGATTTGTTTTTTGGCCCATCTATTTAACAGTATTTTTCGTGTTTTTTTCCTCCTTATTTCCAATCGTTATAATAACGTGATTAGAACGCTTTCTTATTCTATGTCCTCTACCCTGTGGAGCAGGCCTCATCCTTTTAATAGAAGAAGCACTATTAACCTGCACTTCTTTAACTATCAAATTTTGATCCTCAATCTTATCATTTTCATTTTTAGATTGCCAGTTAACAACAGCTGAATACAATAACTTCTCCAAAGTTATAGATGAAGCCTTGGGACAGTACTTAAGTACACTTATAGCTTTATTTATCTCAACTCCCCTTATCAGATCCGCTACAAGACGCATCTTCCTGGGAGAAGTAGGACAACTATTTAGCTTAGCATAAGCTAAGGACCTCCTAACATCTGCTAATTTCTCAGCTGAATTTCTTTTTCTAACGCCCATAATAAAAACTATAACTCATTATTTTTTCTTCTTACCGCCATGACCTCTAAAATTCCTAGTAGGGGAAAACTCTCCAAGCTTATGACCTACCATATTTTCCGTAACGTAAACAGGTATAAACTGCTTTCCATTGTGAACCGCAATAGTATGCCCTACAAAATCAGGAGATATCATAGATGCCCTAGACCAAGTCTTAATTACATTTTTACCCTCGGAAGCTCCAGCAGCAGCTAAAACCTTTTTTTCTAACTTGAAATTTATAAAGGGACCTTTTTTTAAAGAACGAGCCATAATACTTTACTTAAACTTACCTTTTCTTTTTACTTTGCTCAATTATATATCTATTACTAGACTTAGTCTTAGATCTAGTCTTGTATCCTTTTGCAGGAATACCATTCTTAGACCTAGGATGACCACCAGAGGCCTTACCTTCACCACCCCCCATAGGATGATCCACAGGGTTCATAACAACAGGACGTGTTCTAGGTCTCTTCCCTAACCATCTATTCTTTCCAGCCTTACCCTTTACAACTAGTTGATGATCTGAATTAGAAACTACACCTACAGTTGCAAAACAAGTTTTCAATATCATCCTAACTTGTCCTGAAGGAAGTTTTATAATAGCATACTTACCATCTCTAGCCACCAATTGAGCAGAGGCACCTGCACCTCTAGCTATGGAAGCTCCCTGACCTGGATTTAACTCTATACAAGAAATCACAGTACCCAAAGGGATTTTAAATAACGGCAAACAATTACCTACATCAGGAGCTACAGTTTCTCCAGATAAGAGAGTCTGACCTACCTTTAAACCATTCTGAGCTATGACATACCTCTTTTCTCCATCTGCATAGAATAACAGAGCTATAAAAGCTGTTCTGTTAGGATCGTACTCTATAGATTTCACTACAGACGGGATGTTCTGCTTATCTCTCTTAAAGTCTATTATACGATATCTCTTCTTATGTCCGCCCCCTCTGTGAGGAACAGTTATTCTACCACTATTATTACGACCTCCGCTACGATTTTTTGTAGACAATAAACTCTTCTCGGGTGAACTACTACCCGAAAGAGCTGAAAACATATTATCTATCTTGAATCTCTGTCCAGGAGTAGTTGGTTTTAATTTTCTTGTCGCCATACAACTTTACTATATACTACTATAAAAATCTATACTTTTTCCTTCGGAAACCTCAACTATAGCTTTTTTAAAAACTTTGGACTTACTTCTTATTACTCCAGACTTGGTATTCTTTACCTTAGCTTTGGTTGAACAGTTCATCAACCTAACCTTTTTAACAGGAACATTGTAAAAATTTTCCACAGATAATTTTACCTGAATCTTATTAGCATTAGGATCAACTAAAAAAGTATACTTATTTTCCCTTTCAGAAAGAGAATTTGCCTTTTCAGTAACGACAGCTCTTTGTATAATCCTGTTCATAATTTAAGCTAAAATATTTTCTATCTTACTAATAGCTCCCTCAATAAGTATAATTTCAGAAGCCTTTAAAAGAGAATAAGTGTTTATATCAGAGGCAGTTATAACATTAGCCTCCTTAAAATTTCGAGACGACAAATATATATTTTTATTTTCTGTTGGCAATATAAATAAAGACTTTTTTTTGTTGATATCTAAAGCCTTCAATATAGATCTAAAATCTTTTGTCTTAGGAACGTCAAAAGAAAAATCTTCTAAAACTTTTATTCTATTTTCTCTAGCTTTGATGGTAAATACCGATTTTCTCGCTATCTTTTTTGTGTTCTTATTTACCTTTAAAGAATAATCCCTAGGAGTAGGACCAAAAATACGCCCCCCTCCCCTGAATATAGGGGATTTTATACTTCCAACACGAGCTAGACCAGACCCCTTTTGTTTTCTAAGCTTTCTAGTACTACCCTTTACAAAAGATCTCTCTTTTGACTTATGAGTACCTTGTCTATTATTTGCTAAATATCTCTTTACATCTAAATAAACGACGTGTTGGTTTGGCTCTATACCATACACAGAATCTTTTAAATCTATTTTCCTGCCCGTGTCGCGACCCTCGATGTTTAATACTGATAATTCCATTACTATTTTTCTATAATTACATATGAGTTATTAGCCCCAGGAATAGCCCCTTTTACAACTAAAATATTTTTCTCTGCATCTACCTTTAATACCAGCAAATTTTGAACCTTCACCTTATTTCCTCCCATTCTTCCAGCCATTCTCATGCCTTTAAATACCCTAGCAGGATATGACGCCCCTCCTATAGAACCAGGAGCCCTCATACGATTGTGCTGACCATGAGTAGCATCTCCAACACCAGCAAAACCATGACGTTTTACAACACCTTGAAAACCTTTTCCCTTGGAAATACCCGTCACGTCGACAAAAATACCTTCGGTGAAATAATCAGCTTTTAGAACAGATCCTAACTTAATATCTGAATATTCATCACTAGGAAATTCTACTAACTTTCTCTTTGGACTCACATTCGCCTTAGCAAAATGACCCTTTAAAGCATTTGTAGTATTCTTATCTTTTTTATCATCAAAACCTAATTGAACAGACGAATAACCATCTTTTTCTTCAGTCTTAATCTGCGTAACTACACAGGGACCACACTCTATTACAGTACAAGGAACACTGTTATCTCTATCATCATAAAGACTAGTCATTCCTATTTTTTTACCTATTAATCCAGACATTTGTCTAATAATTTTTTATTTTCAGAATTCTAAAACAATTAAACTTTCAATTCTACCTCCACCCCACTAGGCAATTCCAACTTCATCAAAGCATCTATAGTTCTAGAAGAAGAACTATAAATATCTAACAACCTCTTGGAAGATACTAATTGAAACTGTTCTCTAGATTTTTTATTGACATGTGGAGAACGCAAAACTGTAAAAAACCTCTTATGGGTCGGAAGTGGAATAGGACCACTTACAATAGCTCCCGTAGACTTAACAGTTTTTATAATCTTCTCTGCAGATTTATCTACCAAATTATAATCGTACGACTTTAACTTTATCCTAATTTTATGACTCATGATATACCCCTGTGTGTGTTTTTTTTATTCATTAAAAATTATTATCCCTCACCTTTTGCCCCTGATATTATATCGTCAGATATATTTTTAGGCGTTTCTTCATAATGTGAGAACTCCATAGAAGAAGCTGCTCTCCCAGAGGAAATAGTTCTCAAAACCGTTACATATCCAAACATTTCAGACAGAGGAACATAAGCCCTAATAATTTGAGAATTACCCTTGCTATCCATTCCTTTTATAGACCCTCTTCTCTTATTCAAATCTCCCACTACATCACCCATATTTTCCTCAGGAGTGACAACTTCCAAATTCATAATAGGCTCTAATATAACTGGCTTAGCATTTTTAGCAGCTGACCTATATCCTAACTTAGCAGCTAGTTCAAAAGATAACTGATCAGAATCCACAGGGTGGAAAGAACCATCCTTAAGTGTAATCTTCATACCTTCTAACTCATATCCAGCCAAAGGACCGTTTTTCATAGATTCTTTGAAACCTTTCTCTACAGATGGGATGTACTCTTTAGGAATATTACCTCCCTTTATAGCATTTACAAATTGTAAGCCTTTCTCTCCCTCATCTAAAGGAGACATCTCGAAAACTATATCTGCGAACTTACCTCTACCTCCAGTCTGCTTTTTATATACTTCTCTGTGCTCTACCTGACCCTTAATTGCTTCTTTATACTCTACCCTAGGAGCCCCTTGATTTATTTCGACCTTAAATTCTCTTTTCAAACGGTCTACCAATACATCTAAATGCAATTCTCCCATACCCGAAATTATAGTCTGACCAGATGCCTCATCGGTCTTAACTTGGAAAGTAGGATCCTCTTCAGCCAATTTACCCAAAGCTATAGCCATCTTCTCTACATCTGCCTGAGTCTTAGCCTCCACAGCTATCCCTATTACTGGCTCTGGGAAAGACATCGACTCTAAAACTATAGGAGAATTCTCAGCACAAAGAGTATCACCAGTACGTATATCCTTAAACCCTACACCTGCACCAATATCACCAGCAGATATAACATCCAAAGCATTTTGCTTATTAGAATGCATTTGGAAAATCCTAGATATACGCTCCTTTTTACCAGTTCTAGTATTTAAAATATACGAACCAGAATTTAATGAGCCCGAATAAACCCTAAAAAAACACAGACGCCCCACAAAAGGATCTGTAGCAATCTTAAAGGCCAATGCCGAAAAAGGCTCAGAGTCATTAGATTTTCTAATCTCTTTTTGTTCATTATTAGGATTAATACCTTCTATGGAATCCACATCCATAGGAGAAGGCAAAAACGCCATTACAGCATCTAAAAGAGTTTGAACACCTTTATTCTTAAAAGAAGAACCACACATGACAGGAGTAATAGACATACTTAAAGTAGACTTCCTTATGGCAGATAACATCTCTTGTTCTGTTATAGAATCTGGATCCTCGAAAAACTTTTCCATCAAAGCTTCATCAGACTCCGCAACCGACTCTACAAGTTTAGATCTCCAAGTATAAACATCCTCTTTCATATCTTCAGGGATATCTATAACCTTATACGTTTTACCTAAATCTTCTTCATTCCAAACTATAGCTCGATTATTTACCAAGTCTACAACTCCTTTGAATTCTGTTTCCGAACCAATAGGCAACTGAAGCGGAATTGGAACCCCTCCAAGTCTTTCCTTTATCTCAGATACCACTTTTAAAAAATCAGCACCAGTACGATCCATTTTATTTACAAAAGCAATACGAGGAACCCCGTATTTATCGGCCTGCCTCCAAACAGTCTCAGACTGAGGCTCTACACCTGAAGAAGCACAAAAAAGAGCAATAGCTCCATCTAAAACCCTCAAAGAACGCTCCACTTCCACAGTAAAATCTACGTGACCTGGAGTGTCTATAATATTTATCTTGTAATTTTTAGTCTCAGCTGTTTTTTTACCATTATCGGTAGGATACTCCCAATGTACGGTGGTAGCTGCAGAGGTGATAGTAATACCTCTCTCTTGTTCTTGAGCCATCCAATCCATAGTAGCAGCTCCATCGTGAACCTCCCCTATTTTATGACTTATACCTGTATAATACAGAATTCGCTCTGTGGTAGTGGTCTTCCCAGCATCCACATGAGCCATAATACCTATATTCCTTGTATACAACAAATCCCTCTTTGACATATCCGTACTGTATATTAAAATCTAAAATGTGAAAATGCCTTATTGGACTCTGCCATCTTATGAACATCAGTCTTCTTCTTGAAAGAAGAACCCTCTTGTTTGTAAGCAGCTAAAATCTCAGACGCTAACTTGTCGCTCATAGACTTTTCATTTCTCTTTCTAGAAAAAGAAATCATCCACTTAATAGCCATAGAAATCCTCCTGCCTGAACTTATCTGAACAGGAACCTGATAAACAGCACCACCAACTCTCTTGCTCTTAACCTCCACGTAAGGAGTTACGTTATCCAAAGCAGATTTCCATATCTCTAGAGATGTCTTTTCATCATCTGTAGTTTTTTCCTCCACAATGCTCAACGCATCGTAAAATATACGATAAGCCAAACTCTTCTTACCTGAATACATCAAATTGTTCACAAACTTAGTAACTAATTCATCTCCGTATTTGGGATCTGGAAACAGCTCCCTACGCTTAACTCTTCCTTTTCTCATTTCAGTAGTTCAAAATAAAATTTATATAATACTATTTGCCCTTAGGCCTCTTAGCTCCGTATTTAGACCTTCTCTGCGACCTACCTTCAACACCCATAGTATCTAAAGCTCCACGAACAATATGATACCTTACACCTGGCAAATCCTTAACCCTGCCACCTCTAACTAAAACTATTGAATGCTCTTGCAAATTATGACCTTCACCTGGTATATAAGCATTTACCTCATTACCATTAGTAAGCCTAACCCTAGCCACCTTTCTCATAGCTGAATTAGGTTTTTTAGGAGTAGTAGTGTAAACCCTAGTACAAACCCCCCTCCTCTGAGGACAAGAATGTAAAGCCACAGACTTACTTTTTTTAACAGAGGAACTTCTTCCCTTACGAACTAACTGTTGTATAGTTGGCATATTTTACCACATTTTAAAATTTAAGTTCAAATACACTAGGACACATAAAAAAGGCTAGATAAAACCAAAAGGGAAAATCATAGCCCCTAAACAACGCTCCAGGAGGACAGCAAAGGTAGTTTTTTTTGTTATAACTATAAAAGTTTTTAAATGTGAAAATTAATATTAGTAATATTCCACTCAAATGTATCTACAAGGGTGGAAAAACTAGTTTTTCCAAAAAAAAATATCACTTAAAAATAAAAACATTAATACTGGATATGCCACTAATTACATTAACCAAAAAGCCTAGACTTTCATAAAGCGAACAAAAAAAACTTTTATAAGTGACTTAATCCTTACAAAAGTGCCACTTAATATCATTTTAATTTTGTGAAATAGACCTATGTATTTATAATTATCAATATAGAATTTATGCTTTTTCTCCGCTTTAGAATCCATCCTTACCTCTATCTCGTAAAACGAATACTCATCTTGTAACTTACTGTTATACATACTAGGAACATCTATAAAAGAATTAGTATGAGTGGCATCCTTTCCAAAGCCAATGTTATTCACATAAGTTTTTCCTGGATACAATATCAACTTATCATTACAAAAAAGGCTAAAATGCCATTTTATATCCCAACAACTAACTACCCCTCTTATTTCCATCTTTAAAAGACGTTTATAATAACTTGAAATTTCATCACTATATTTTTCACCTATAAATCTCAAAAGAAGTAGTTGACTATCTCTTTCAAATAAATCCCAAGACCTCTTCCAAGTAGCCCAGCCCCATGGACTAAAACTTCTAATAAAAAAATAATCAGATAATCCAGATATTGGATAAACATATCCACATATAGAACCTACCTCATCATTACTTTGGTAAGTAGTTAATGCCTCATTCATATATCTTAAAAAATATCTGGAAGTAATTAAATCATCTTCTACAACTATAACTCTGCCAAATTTATTTATAACCTCTGTTACTCCACCGATAACAGAATCCCTTGCCCCCATGTTTTTACCTCTTTCTATAACAGTGACTTTTTTAAATCCTGTTATACAACTTATATAAGATCTAACATCTTTTACCTTTTGAATAGAAATACTATCCTTGGGACCATCTGAATAAATAAACAACTCACTATCATAGGCTAATTCATTCTTTTGTAAATGGTCAATGGTCTTTTTAAGACAATCTAAACGATTGTAAACAAAAAGAACTATAGGAGCTAGATTCATATTCTCTTATGTTGAAAAAAAGAGCAAAACTAAAATATAAAACCATAAATTCTCGAATTTTCCTATAAACCTTAGTTCGATTAATAAACTGAATTAAGACGGGCATTACCGACATCTTGATAGTTGATAGAAGGTTTTTTTAGACGAAAAACTGTAAGTAAATAAATCCAGAAACGACATTGGTCAGAAGATTAGCAGAACTTCTATGTCTAGAATACTCTATCTGACAAATGTTTTTAAGCTGATCATTGATGGTTTCTACGATAGATCTTTTTCTGAATAATAGTTTATCAATCATTGGCATGAGGGTATTTTTCATGTTATTTTTAACTGAAGCAATCAATTCTACACCTCTTTCAAAGAGATTATTTCTTAAATCTTCACTTATATATCCCTTATCTCCAAAGAGTTTTCCGAATACTTTAGTCAAAAAAACGCTCATTTTTTAATGGCACTCTATCATCTTCATTTGCCCTTGTGATACAGAAATTTAGTATTTCTCCTCGATTATTCGTGACGATATGAAGTTTAAATCCATAAAACCAGCCCATCGTTGATTTTCCTACATTAGCAATGCCTTTAAATACCTTATTTCTTCTTATTCTTTTGTTTTTACAAACGCTAATGGGCATGAAATCTACAAAGGTCCAGTACATTCTCCTAAACAACAGGTCAAAACAAGGCAAGAGACAATAAATTTTGCTGCATCAATTACACAAATCTATTGTATGATCTGGTTTTAGGATATTCTTTAATCATGTGTTTTTATAAATAGTTCAAATAAAAATGTTTGAGATTTCCCATGCTACTGTGTTGAAAAATAATCATTATGATTTGACTAGAGCTCATCCCGCATGAGGGTTTTGATTTATTGCCCAAAAGGGCTTTATCAATAACTTGAGAATATTTTTTACAGAATTCATCAACCAAACAAAATATTTCTGTTATTTTGGAGCAAGTTATCACACCCGTTTTTTTTAGAATTAAAACATTGAATTTTAGAGCATTAAATTACTCTAAATCTATTATAGTTATTGACTATTTTACACCTAATTATTAATCGAACTCAGGTTATTACTAATGATGAGCAGTTTAATACAAAAACCTTTCCTTCTGATCCCCATCCTCTTTTTCCCCTAACTCGTTTAGAGACAAAATAACTCTCATTTAATTCTATTTCCCATTGATTAAAGAGACTTTATTCTTCGCATTTTTGAGCAAAAAAAAACAAATGTAATTTGTCAAAAAATTTGTTGATAGTATAACGACTTACATTAGTCAATTTACCTTAAGTTACCTTGAAACTTATTTTTTTTTAATCTAAATAAAAATAAACTTATTAAGTTTGCAACTCATGGTCACTACTTGTGTAGTGCTATTTATAATTTTTAATAATAACCAATAATGATTAAACTAATAACCAATTCCCTATTACTAATAGTGATTAGCTGTAATTTTTTATTCGCTAAAAATACTGCCAAGATAATAGGCAATATAAAAGACTCAGAAAATAAACCCGTTGAATTCGCTTATATTTCTTTAGAGGATATGTCTATAGGTTCAGAATCTGACCAACATGGTAATTATGAATTAGACATTCCATTGGGAACTCACAAATTAGTGTTGAGAATGCCAGGGTATAAAACTATAAAACAAATAATAGAGGTAAAAGACAATAAAGATATAGTACTAAATTTCACACTAAAAGTAGATTTACTAGAACTAGACAAAGTGGTAGTTACTGCTACTAGGAATTACCTAGATAGAAAAGAAGCCCCTATTGTAGTTTCTGTAACCACTGCTCGTATGTTGGAGACTACAAACTCCGTATCTCTTGTAGAAGGACTAAATTATCAACCAGGATTAATGACGGAGAGTAATTGTCAGAACTGTGGTTTTTCTCAAGTTAGAATAAATGGTCTTGAAGGAGCTTACTCTCAAATATTAATAGATAGCAAGCCAGTATTCAGTACCTTAAATAGTATATACGGACTAGATCAAATGCCTATGAATCTGATAAAAGAAATAGAAATTGTAAGAGGTGGAGGATCTTCTCTATATGGAGCAAATGCCATTGCAGGAACTATAAATATCATCACCAAAGACCCTGAAGTAAACTCTTTTCAGATTAATCAAAAACTATCTCTTATAAATTTAGAAGCCCCAGAATCTACAACTATGATGAATGGATCTGTAGTAGGTGATAGCAATAATGCAGGGTTCTCATATTTTGGTTCATTCAAGAAGAAAAACTCTATGGACTACAACGGTGACGGGTTCTCAGAATTCCCTACCTTGGAAAATAAGTCATTTGGATTTAAATCATTTCTAAAACCAGTAGAAAATTCCAAATTAGCAGTGGAGTTCAGCACCCTTGGTGAATTTAGACGAGGAGGTAATAACCTTCACTTAGAGCCATTTGAAGCCGATGCAGCAGAACAAATTATATCTGATGTTTATTCTGGTAATGTGTCATTCGACATTATGGATGAGAATGGAATAATGCATTCAAATAGCTACGCTTCTTTTTCTTCTTCTAAGAATAGAAATTATTACGGTGGAGGTGAGGATCTTGTAAAACAAAAAGGCAAAGTATTAGGTTTTGGTAAAACTATGAATGAGATATTTTTAGTAGGAACCAAATATTCTCATAGAATTCCGAATTTGCTGTTTGGAAAAGGAAATATTACCAGTGGGGTTGAATTTAAACACGAAATGGTTGAAGACCAAAAGAAAAACTTCAATGCTCAAATACTTCAAACCTTAAAAAACTACGGTACATATATACAACAAGAATGGGAAAAAGACGATTTAAAAATATTACTCGGATTGAGAGGTGATATAGATAACTTCGCAGGAGAAAAAATAATCTTGAGCCCGAGATTAAACATTATGTATTCTATACACGAAGATTCTAGACTAAGACTTTCTTATTCTACAGGGTTTTTATCTCCTAAAATGTTTACAGAAGACATACACCAAACTCTAGCTGGAGGAGAGCTAACTAGAGTTGAATTAGCTCCAAATTTAAAACCTGAAAAATCTGCCAGCTATTTGGCATCTATAGATTGGGGGAATAATTATGGAGTAGATGAGTTTTATGTGTTGTTAGAGGGATTTTACACACAATTATACAATTCTTTTGTTTTGGAAGATGTTGGAGATGAAGAAAGTAGAATTTTTCAAAAGAAAAATGGAGGCACTTCACATATAAAAGGATTAAACCTAGAGTTGAAATACGCTCCTAATATAGAATGGCAAATACAATTGGGCGGAACCTTGCAAGAGGGATTACGTTCAGAACCTGTAAAATGGAGCGACGATTTAGATATTACAGAAAATGATAATAAGTTTTTCAGATCTCCTAATCTATACGGAAACTTTGGTATTACTTATGCTCCTACCAAAGATTTTCAAAATAATATTACTGGAAATTATTTAGGAAGCATGTATGTCCCTCATGTGAGTGGATTTATAGAAAAAGATAAATTAGAAAAAACCCCAGATTTCTGGGTAATAAACCTAAGATCTTCTTACAACATACATTATAAAGAGATATTAGACATAGAATTTAGTGGAGGTATCTCAAACATTTTAGACAGTTTTCAACAAGACTCTGATAAAGGCCCAGATAAAGATGCTTCGTATACCTATGGCCCTTCTAAACCTAGAACAATATTCGTAGGAATTAAAATTGGCACTCATTAGAAAACAGAAATCTTTTTAAATGTTGATAATCTCAAAGGAAGCTGTCTCAAAACCGAGGCAGCTTTTTTTTGTTTAAAAGATATAACAATATAAATGGCATCAATATCAAATATCTCAAGAGGGCTTATGAATTCTATGCTTTTTTTCAATGAGTATTAACTGATATAAAAGCCTTGTGATTTTGAAACTTTACGTAGTTCATTTTCTCAATTCTCAACCTCAAATGAGCATTCTACTAAACTAGAAATTTTAACAAACACAGAGTTTGACTATGAATAAAAACAAAAAAAATACGTAATTTTTTACTTACACACTTTAAGGGATAGTGTCATTCTTTTATCAAAACTTTGATATCTCCCCTATCAAGGACATTTGATTTACTTAATACTTTGATTAAAGTATCTAATTTCTTTTCAGTACCAGAAAGCTTTTCCTTAAGAATATAATTCTCTTTTTCTAGTTCTAACATACGATCGTAAATAGCTTGAGTAGCTGAAATATTCAAAGTAGTAAGACCATCGTAATCTACTGATCGTAAATCTTCTACCTCCTTACCATATACAAATACTTTATTTGGAGATACCTCATATCCTAATTCTACCACAAAAGCATTAGCACTTTTTACCTCTTTTACTTTAACTAAACTCTCTTTGTTATCATCCAAAATTAATCTTACCATATCTCCCTTAGAAAAACCGTGAGATTTCTTTGTAGTAATTGATGTCATATTATCAATAGTTTCTACCGATTTAGAAAATTCATAGACGCTAGGAATAACACCACTATTCTTTTCTACAATATTTGGAACTATACCTTCTATTTGCTGAGCTATTACTTTTTTAAAATACTGATTACCCAGTTTATTAGTATCTCTCATACTGTAATCCGTGATTTCTATATCTAAAAGTTTTTCAAGGTCTGATTCTTTATCTGAAATACCTATTATGCTCTTGATACGTTTATCAGAAGAGAGTTTTACCCCATTTGCATAAACATTTTCTAATTGAGCATCTCCTAGTAAGAAAGTATCAGTAGTGTTAGCATTACCTATGACTACAGTATTATTTCCTTTTCCTTCAGCGTTATTACCTATAACTATCTCATTAGAGCTACCCTCTGCTAGCGCTTTAGCATTATGTCCTATGAAAATAGAATTATTTGACGTCTGTAGAAGTCTTGATCTGTCAGTAACAGAACAACCAGCGTCACTTCCTATAGCTATATTACTACTACCTGTAGCTATATACCGTAAAGCATCTGTCCCTATAGCTGTATTTTTACTCCCTGTAGTTATCTTATTTAAAGAAGCGTATCCAATTGAAGTATTCATATAACCTGTAGTATTATATTCCAAACTTTTAAAGCCAAAAGCCGTATTCTGATAGCCAGTGGTTATGACATTACCAGAGTTTATACCTAAAAAACTATTTTCTACACCAGTACCTGTACCTCCACTAGTTCCATTACTGCCATTTCCTGACCATTTAGTTATGAGATTATTAGTCCCTACTTTTCGCAGGTTATCAAAACCAATATCTTCCCAATTAGGATCAAAAGGCGGGGTAGGGTTAGGGCCTGTGACAGGGATAGTGATAGAAGATCCAGTTCTCTTATAAAAAACCCAATCGTAAAAAACTACATCGCCTACATTATAAGTAAACCCACTCATTTTACTTCTTTTGTTAAAACCTGCATTGTGCAATATGCCTCCTAAATGAGTAGATGTAATACTACCTTCCTTACCTATTACTACTGTATTATTCCCTTTTCCTGTAGCCTCATTACCTATAACTATCTCATTTTCGCTGTTATTTGCTAGCGCTTTAACATTATCTCCTATAAAAATAGAATTATCTGATTCAGTGAGACGTGTTGATCCGTTAGCAATATAATAACCAGCGTCACATCCTATAGCTGTATTTTTACTCCCTGTAGTTACACCATATAAAGCATTTGTCCCTATAGCTGTGTTATTATCCCCTGTAGTCATCTTAAGTAAAGCATGTGAGCCCATTCCTACATTTTTTATTCCAGATACTGATCGATATAAAGAAGCGTATCCAATAGAAGTATTCCTAGTACCTGTAGTGTTATAAGCGAGAGAATATGTGCCAATAGAAGTATTCCTATAACCTGTAGTATTCTCTTTCAAACTTTCAAAGCCAAAAGCCGTATTCTGATAACCAGTGGTTATGGCATTACCAGAGTTTATACCTAAAAAACTATTTTCCTTACCAGTGCCAGCACTAGTTCCATTACTGCCATTTCCTGACCATTTAGTTATGATATTATTAGCCCCTACTTTTGGCAGTTCATCAGAACTAATATCTTTCCAATCAGGATCAGAAGGCGGGATAGGGTTAGGGCCAGTGTCAGGGATAGTGATAGAACCTCTAGCTCTCTTATAAAAAATTCCATCGTAAATAACTATATCGCCAACTCTATAAGTATTTCGTTTCATTTTACTTCTTTTGTTAAAACCTCCACTGTGCAATAAACCTCCTAAATGAGTAGATCTAATACTACCTTCCTTACCTATGACTACCGTATTATTTCCTTTTCCTATAGCGTCATTACCTATAACTATCTCATTAATGCTGTTATCTGCTTTCGCTTTAACATTATCTCCTATGAAAATAGAATTAGTTGATTCAGTGAAGACTGTTGATCCGTCAGCAATATAATAACCAGCGTCACTTCCTATAGCTATACTACTATTACTTGTAGTCACATTACGTAAAGCATTTGTCCCTATAGCTGTATTATTATTCCCTATACCCATACTAAATAAAGCATGTGAGCCTATTCCTACATTTTTTGCTCCATTTACTGATCGGTATAAAGAAGAGTATCCAACAGAAGTATTCCTAGAACCTATAGTGTTATCAGTGAGAGAATATGCGCCAACAGAAGTATTCTTATAAGCTGTATCGTTATCAGTGAGAGAATATGCGCCAATAGAAGTATTCCCATAACCTGTAGTATTCTCTCTCAAACTTTCAAAACCAAAAACCGTATTCCGATAGCCAGTGGTTATGGTATTAGCAGACCTTATACCTAAAAAAATGTTTTCTTTACCAGTGCCAGCACTAGTTCCATTACTGCCATTTCCTGACCATTTAGTTATCAGATTATTAGTCCCCTTTTTTATAAGAGTCTTGTTTTCATTTATCTTTTCATTTAATTCCTTCCCCTGAGCCGCTGATAAGACCTCTGTAGCATTAGTGCTATTTAAATTATCTATTATTTTACTCGCATCAATCTTTCTTCCCAATCCTTCATTTAATATTCTACCCTGATTCGCTGATAAGGCTTTACTCGCATCAGTAGATGTCAACACATCTAACACATCCACCCTTAAACTGGAATCTAACTTATTATCTATTTGATCCTTAAGAGCCTTTCCTTGTGCTGCTGATAATACCTCTGTAGAATCTAACTTATTGTCTATTTGATCCTTAAGAGCTTTGCCTTGTGCTGCTGATAAGGCCTTAGCGGCATCATTAGTGGTTAAATTATTTACTATATCAGATATATTTAATTTAGTATCTATTTCTATCTTGAGAGCTTTGCCTTGTGCTGCTGATAATACTTCTGTAGCATCAGTGCTATTTAAATTATCTATTATTTTACTCGAATCAATCTTTCTTCCCAATCCTTCATTTAATATTCTACCCTGATTCGCTGATAAGGCTTTACTCGCATCAGTAGACGTTAATTCATCTAACACATACACCCTTAAACTGGAATCTAACTTGTTGTCTATTTGATCCTTAAGAGCTTTGCCTTGTGCTGCTGACAATACCTCTGTAGCATTAGTGCTATTTAAATTATCTATTATTTTACTCGAATCAATCTTTCTTCCCAATCCTTCATTTAATATTCTACCCTGATTCGCTGATAAGGCTTTACTCGCATCAGTAGATGTCAACACATCTAACACATCCACCCCAGAACCAGAACCAGAATCTAAATTGTCTATTTGATCCTTAAGAACTTTACCTTGTGCTGCTGATAAGGCCTTAGTGGCATCATTAGTAGTTAAATTATTTATTATCTGATTCTTGTGGATCTTAGTTTGTAACCTTTCAGACAATATTCTGCCCTGATTCGCTGATAGAGGAACCTCACTATTATGAGAACTTAGATTATCTACAACATCAACTTCATGAGCACTATACGAATGTATAGCATACGGAACACTAAGCAACTTACTCTCTTTGTATATATCGTATTCTCCATCATTATCTAAATCTACCTTTATTTTTATCTTGTGAGGAATATCCCAATTTAAATCTATTAAATTAACATCCCTAAAAGAGAGAGGCTTAACCCCATTGCCTATAATTAAAGAAGCAACCCCTACGCCGTTAGTTTTAACTCTATGCGTTTCGTTATATACTGCCCTCATATCACCTAAAGCATCTCTAATAACTAGCGATATTTGTATAGTAACCGAAGTATTAGCCAATATATTTTCTTCATTATCTGTTATCAAAGTCTGATAACTTAATTTATCAGGGAAAGTTTGAGAGAATAAGGAGATACTGGCAATTATGGATAAGAAAAAAATAATACTCTTCATGACGATCATATTTTATAAATAGAGAAATTATTTATATGGGTACTTAAAGGTAATAAAAATAGTTTACAAAACCTAGTTAATTAGCATATAACCTTTTCATTATCCTGAATTTTATTAAAAGAAGGAAGCTATCTCAAAACCGAGGCAGCTTTTTTTTGTTTAAAAGTGTAGTTTTTTACCTGTTAGTTTATCTTGTTAACTGACTGATAATCAAATAGTATGAATACAAATTTCCGCAATGGCTATTCTACAAAGAATGTTAGAACATGATTAGGAGAGAGCAAGATTAAAGTTCCTTAGAGATAGAGATTCTTCTTCTAATCCTATGTTAATCCCTAAAAGCAAGAATATGGCAGATGGAGTAGAAAATGTGATTATCAGCCTTTATTTCAAGGGGATGAGTAATTCAGACATAGAGGATCAAATACAAGAGTTATACGATTTTTATATTTCTACATATCACGCATCACAGATAGAGTGACAAATGATACTACAAAAAATGTATTTCCTGAATCAACAACACAAATATGTGTAGTCCATCAAATAAGATGTTTTCTAATGACATGAAATCAATATACAATTCATCTACTAAACAATCAGCTGAAGCCAGCCCTAAATGATTTTGCAAAGACATGGGAATCTAAGTATTCCTAATGCTGTTAAAAGCTGGCGAGATAAGCAGGAGGAATTATCTACTCTTCATAAATTCCCCGTAAAAATTAGGAAATTTATATTACACCATCAACTTGATTGAAAAACTTGATTGAAAACCTCAATGGAAAAATCAGAAAGTATACCAAAAACAAATTGTCATTCCCAACAGATGATGCATGTTATGAAATCTACTTTTTTGGCTTTGAGGGAGGCTACAAAAAAATGGTCCAAACCCATACCAAATTGGGGAATAATCTTGAATCAATTTTTAACTATTTTTGACGAAAGAGTTCGACTATGAATAAAAACAAAAAATATGTCATTTTTTATTTACACACTTTAAGGGATAGTGTCCATACCAAATGGGAAACAATCCTGAATCAATTTTTAAGCATTTTTGACGAAAGAATTCGGCTGTGAATAAAAACAAAAAAAATATGTCATTTTTTATTTACACACTTTAAGGGATAGTGTCTGTTAACATATTTGAGGTATTATTTTTCTGTTAAATTTTTAAGATCTTTAACATCTAGAATCTTAGCTTTATTTAAGATATTAATTAATTTCTTAATCTCTTTTCTAGAATTAGAAAGTCCTTCCTTAAGGATCTTAACCTCTTGTTTAATAATGCTATTCTCATTTTTAATAATGCTATTCTCATTTTTAATAATGCTATTCTCACTTTTAATAATACTATTCTCACTTTTAAGAATGCTACTTTCTTTTTCTAGTTCTAACATACGATAGTAAATAGCTTGAGTAGCTGAGATATTCAAAGTGGTAAGGCCATCATAGTCTACTGATCGCAAATCGTCTACCTCCTTACCATATACAAATACTTTATTTGGAGATACCTCATATCCTAAATCTACAACAAAAGCATTAGCACTTTTTATCCCTTTTACTTTAACTAAAATCTCTCGCTTATCATCCAAAATTAATCTTACCATGTCTCCCTTAGAAAAACCGTGAGATTTATTTGTAGTAATTGATGTCATATTATCAATAGTTTCTACCGATTTAGAAAATTCATAGACGCTAGGAATCACACCACTGTTCTTTCCTACAATATTTGGAACTATACCTTCTATCTGCTGAGCTATTACTTTTTTAAAATGCTGATTCCTCATTTTATTAGTATCTCTCATAGTGTAATCCGTGATTTCTATATCTAAAAGTTTTTTAAGGTCTGATTCTTTATCTGAAATGCCTATTATGCTCTTGATACGTTTATCAGAAACTATTAGTACATTATTTGCATAAAAATTTCCTTTTGCATGAACATGTCCTTTTAAGTAAACATAAATATTACCCAAACCACCGATGGTTACAGTATTATCCCCACTTCCTATCAGATTAGTCCCTATGACTATCTCATTAAGACTGTTATTTGCTTTCGCTTTAGCATTATCTCCTATGAAAATAGAATTATTTGATAAAGTGAGAAATGATCTGCTAGTAATAAAACGACCAGCTTCATTTCCTATAGCTATATTACTATCACCTGTAGTCACATTATATAAAGCATTTGTCCCTATAGCTATATTTTTATTCCCTGTAGTTATCTTATATAAAGAATGTGAACCTACTCCTACATTTTTTTCTCCATTTGATAATTTGTATAAAGAACCGTATCCAATTGAAGTATTCTGAATATCTGTGGTGTTATTAGCAAGAGAATATGCGCCAATAGAAGTATTCATATAACCTGTCATATTATCTTCCAAACTTTTAAAGCCAAAAGCCGTATTCCGATAGCCAGTGGTTACGACATTACCAGAGTTTATAACTAAAAAACTATTTTCCATACCAGTACCTGCACTAGTTCCATTACTGCCATTTCCTGACCATTTAGTTATCAGATTATTAGTCCCTACTTTTAGCAGGTTATCAGAACTAATATCTTCCCAATTAGGATCAGAAGATGGGTTAGAGGTGGGGCCAGTGATGGGGATAGTGACAGAAGATCCAGTTCTCTTATAAAAAACCCCATCGTAAAGAACTACATCACTAACGTTATAAGTAACCCCTATCATTTTACTTCTTTTGTTAAAACCTCCACTGTGCAATAAACCTCCTAAATGAGTAGATGTAATACTACCTTCCTTACCTATGACTACCGTATTATTTCCTTTTCCTGTAGCCTCATTACCTATAACTATCTCATTTTCGCTGTTATTTGCTAGCGCTTTAACATTATCTCCTATAAAAATAGAATTATCTGATTCAGTGAGACGTGTTGATCCGTTAGCAATATAATAACCAGCGTCACATCCTATAGCTGTATTTTTACTCCCTGTAGTTACACCATATAAAGCATTTGTCCCTATAGCTGTGTTATTATCCCCTGTAGTCATCTTAAGTAAAGCATGTGAGCCCATTCCTACATTTTTTATTCCAGATGCTGATCGATATAAAGAAGCGTATCCAATAGAAGTATTCCTAGTACCTGTAGTGTTATAAGCGAGAGAATATGTGCCAATAGAAGTATTCCTATAACCTGTAGTATTCTCTTTCAAACTTTCAAAGCCAAAAGCCGTATTCTGATAACCAGTGGTTATGGCATTAGCAGACCTTATACCTAAAAAAATATTTTCTTTACCAGTGCCTGCACTAGTTCCATTACTGCCATTTCCTGACCATTTAGTTATCAGATTATTAGTCCCCTTTTTTATAAGAGTCTTGTTTTCATTTATCTTTTCGTTTAATGCCCTCCCCTGAGCCGCTGACAATACCTCTGTAGCATTAGTGCTATTTAAATTATCTATTATTTTACTCGAATCAATCTTTCTTCCCAATCCTTCATTTAATATTCTACCCTGATTCGCTGATAAGGCTTTACTCGCATCAGTAGATGTCAACACATCTAACACATCCACCCTTAAACTGGAATCTAACTTATTGTCTATTTGATCCTTAAGAATTTTTCCTTGTGCTGCTGATAATACTTCTGTAGCATCAGTGCTATTTAAATTATCTATTATTTTACTCGCATCTATCTTTCTTCCCAATCCTTCATTTAATATTCTACCCTGATTCGCTGATAAGGCTTTACTCGCATCAGTAGATGTTAATTCATCTAACACATCCACCCTGGAACCAGAACCTAAATTGTCTATTTGATCCTTAAGGGCTTTGCCTTGTGCTGCTGATAATACCTCTGTAGCATCAGTGCTATTTAAATTATTTATTATTTTACTCACATCAATCTTTCTTCCCAATCCTTCATTTAATATTCTACCCTGATTCGCTGATAAGGCTTTACTCGCATCAGTAGATGTCAACACATCTAACACATCCACCCTTAAACTGGAATCTAACTTATTGTCTATTTGATCCTTAAGAATTTTTCCTTGTGCTGCTGATAATACTTCTGTAGCATCAGTGCTATTTAAATTATCTATTATTTTACTCGTATCAATCTTTCTTCCCAATCCTTCATTTAATATTCTACCCTGATTCGCTGATAAGGCTTTACTCGCATCAGTAGATGTCAACACATCTAACACATCCACCCTTAAACTGGAATCTAACTTATTGTCTATTTGATCCTTAAGAATTTTCCCTTGTGCTGCTGATAATACCTCTGTAGCATCAGTGCTATTTAAATTATCTATTATTTTACTCGTATCAATCTTTCTTCCCAATCCTTCATTTAATATTCTACCCTGATTCGCTGATAAGGCTTTACTCGCATCAGTAGATGTCAACACATCTAACACATCCACCCTTAAACTGGAATCTAACTTATTGTCTATTTGATCCTTAAGAACTTTGCCTTGTGCCGCTGATAATACCTCTGTAGCATTAGTGCTATTTAAATTATCTATTATTTTACTCGAATCAATCTTTCTTCCCAATCCTTCATTTAATATTCTACCCTGATTCGCTGACAAGGCTTTACTCGCATCAGTAGATGTCAACACATCTAACACATCCACCCTTAAACGTGGAATCTAACTTATTGTCTATTTGATCCTTAAGAGCCTTTCCTTGTGCTGCTGATAAAGCCTTAGTAGGAATATCAGTAACTAAATCATCTACTATATCAGATGTATTTAATTTAGTATCTATTTCTACCTTAAGAACTTTGCCTTGTGCCGCTGACAATACCTCTGTAGCATCAGTGCTATTTAAATTATCTATTATTTTACTCACATCAATCTTTCTTCCCAATCCTTCATTTAATATTCTACCCTGATTCGCTGATAAGGCTTTACTCGCATCAGTAGATGTCAACACATCTAACACATCCACCCTTAAACTGGAATCTAACTTATTGTCTATTTGATCCTTAAGAATTTTTCCTTGTGCTGCTGATAATACCTCTGTAGCATCAGTGCTATTTAAATTATCTATTATTTTACTCACATCAATCTTTCTTCCCAATCCTTCATTTAACCCGCATTATTCATAGTCATACTAAAATAGATTAGACGTGATATTTTTTCCTTAACTTTTTTACTAATCGAAGAGAACTCATCTTCTTTGTCGTTTTTTTGCACCTTTTTTTAGGATGACAATGCTCTTTTTTAGTGTTTTTACATGGTTTTTTAACGACAAGGCGTAACTATCCCAAGGTTGTTCATTTCACAAATAAACAACCGTTACTGGGTAATAATTTCCCGAAATAAACCCTTGTAAACAAAAGATTTAGATAGCTGATAATAGATTCGCCTTTTGGTAATTTTAATCGTTGCTCCTACCTTGAGAAGATAGGTTCTAATCGAACTGATTAACCATTTTTTTGCTACTTCAAATCTTGTTTTCTTTATCTTCTGTTTCAGTAATAAAAACATTTCATAGGCAAGACTACTCATCATAAGTCGAAAAAAATTAGCAAGAAAACTATGATTTGACAAACGATCAGAAAAACACATATTTTTAACTTCTTTTATTCTATTTTCACTTGAATCACCTCTTTTCACATAAAAGTCAAAGTAAATTTCTCTAGCATCCTTTTGGGGAAGATTACTAGAAAAATGCCTTATGTTCATCCCTAATCCTGTACTCTCAACTTTAGAATAGCACTGTTGAGGCTTGTGCCAACTCTTGGCTTTGTACGTAAAACTCATAAAATGTTGGTGCTTCTCTCCCTGATCTAAATACATTTTTTTTACAGCATTTTTTGACCAAGATACCTTTCTTTTTAAAACTTCATTGCTCGCTATGCCTGTCACATATAGTAAATCAAAATCATCTACTAATTGGTAAAAAGGAGCGCAACTAAAGCCGCTATCACTTCTAATAATTATTTCCATCTCTGGGTGACTCTCACGTATTTTGATAATTATTCGCTTTAAAATACTCACATACCATTTATTAGAATGACTATTTCCTGGGCGGAGTACAGGAAGGATAATCTGTCCTGTTTTTCCATCATGAAAAAATAGTTCATTGTACATGAATTGACTATAATAACCGTTAAACATTGACAATTGTTGACTGCCATGAGTTGGATCATCAGTTGAATCTACGTCAATAACTATTCTCTTACGATCAGATAAACTTGAAACATATTTGTATAACCACGCATCACAAAACTTAAAAACAGCTTGTTTGTCAAAGCTATTCTCAAATCTTGATATAGTAGGTTGAGAAGCCAAATCACCTTGAAGAACATCTTTGAATAAAGGATCGTTATGTAAATGATTAACATCATTGGCGTCTTCATAGCCTAACATGATCATATAAACCCTTTGTTTTAACTGTTGCTTTCTGGTATAAGTAATAAATCTAGAGTCTCGAGTATCAGGCAAAAGTTTACTGTAATAATGAATCAATCTATGATCTCTTTCTAGTTTTTCAAGCATGATTAAAGATCCATCAGAGCTAATTTCTGATGATGAAAAAGTTAACTCAACAGAAGTTTTCCCTCTATAAAATAATGTGTTTTTATTCCTCATTTTTGGGCTATATTAAAGTATGTTTCTTTGGACTTTAATGCCTTAAAATTAACACTTTATGCGCAATATTTAAAGGGTAACTATGAATAATCTGGGTTAATATTCTGCCCTGATTCGCTGATAAGGCTTTACTCGCATCAGTAGACGTTAATTCATCTAACACATCCACCCTTAAACTGGAATCTAACTTATTGTCTATTTGATCCTTAAGGACTTTGCCTTGTGCTGCTGATAAGACCGCTGTAGCATTAGTGCTATTTAAATTATCTATTATTTTACTCGCATCAATCTTTCTTCCCAATCCTTCATTTAATATTCTACCCTGATTCGCTGATAAGGCTTTACTCGCATCAGTAGACGTTAATTCATCTAATACATCCACCCTTAAACTGGAATCTAACTTATTGTCTATTTGATCCTTAAGAACTTTGCCTTGTGCTGCTGATAATACCGCTGTAGCATTAGTGCTATTTAAATTATCTATTATTTTACTCGCATCAATCTTTCTTCCCAATCCTTCATTTAATATTCTACCTTGATTCGCTGATAAGGCTTTACTCGCATCAGTAGACGTTAATTCATCTAAAACATCCACCCTTAAACTGGAATCTAACTTATTGTCTATTTGATCCTTAAGAACTTTGCCTTGTGCTGCTGATAAGACCGCTGTAGCATTAGTGCTATTTAAATTATCTATTATTTTACTCGCATCTATCTTTCTTCCCAATCCTTCATTTAATATTCTGCCCTGATTCGCTGATAAGGCTTTACTCGCATCAGTAGACGTTAATTCATCTAACACATCCACCCTTAAACTGGAATCTAACTTTTTGTCTATTTGATCCTTAAGAGCTTTGCCTTGTGCTGCTGATAATACCTCTGTAGCATCAGTGCTATTTAAATTATCTATTATTTTACTCTCATTAATCTTTCTTCCCAATCCTTCATTTAATATTCTACCCTGATTCGCTGATAAGGCTTTACTCGCATCAGTAGACGTTAATTCATCTAAAACATCCACCCCTAAACTGGAACCAGAACTTAAATGTAAATGGTCTATTTCATCCTTAAGTGCTTTGCCTTGTGCTGCCGATAACACCTTTGTAGCATCATTGCTATTTAAATTATCTACTATCTTATTCTTATGGATCTTAGTTTGTAGCCTTTCAGATAGTATTCTGCCCTGGTTAGCTGATAGAGGAACTTCACTATTATGAGAACTTAGATTATCTACAACATCAATTTCACTAGTACTATACGAACGTATAGCATACGGAACACTAAGCAACTTACTCTCTTTGTATATATCGTATTCTCCATCATTATCTAAATCTACCCTTACTTCAATCTTGTGAGGAATATCCCAATTTAAATCTATTAAACTAACATCCCTAAAAGAAGGAGGCTTAATCCCATTGCCTATCATCAAAGAGGTAACTCCTATATTATTAGTTTTAACTCTATGGGTTTCGTTATACACTGCCCTCATATCACCTAAAGCATCTCTAATAACTAGCGATATTTGTATAGTAACCGAAGTATTAGCCAATATATTTTCTTCATCATCTGTTATCAAAGTTTGATAGCTTAATTTATCAGGGAAAGTTTGAGAGAATAGGGAAATACTGGCAATTATAGATAAGAAAAAAGTAATATTCTTCATAATGATCATATTATATAAATAGAAAAATTATTTATCTGTGCACATAAAAGTAAATAAAATAGCCTACAAAGTCTAGTTTAATTAACATATAACCTTTTTATTATCCTGAATCTTATTAAAAGAAGGGAGCTATCCCAAAACCGAGGTAGATTTTTTTTGTTTAAAAGTGTAGCCTTTTACCTGTTAGTTTATCTTGCTAACTGTTTACCTGTTAGTTTATCTCACTAACTGATTGATAATCAAATAGTATGAATACAAATTTCAGGGACTACAACCAATGACAAAGTTGGCTTTTTCCACCTAATATCGAAGAATTGATTCCTGCAGATCATCCTGTACGAGTTATCAATGGCGTGATTGAACAACTAAACCTCAATTTGTTGATTTCTTCAATACAGTAAAAAAGAAGGGAAGCCAAGCTACCACCATAAGATGATACTCAAAGTGATGGTATATGCCTACATGGATAACACCTATTCTTGACACTATCTATTCTTTTATCAAAACTTTGATATCTTTCTTATCAAGGACATTTGATTTACTTAATACTTTGATTAAAGTATTTAATTTCTTTTCAGTACCAGAAAGCTTTTCCTCAGCACCAGAAAGCTTTTCCTTAAGAATATAATTCTCTTTTTCTAGTTCTAGCATGTGATCGTAAATAGCTTGAGTAGCTGAGATATTCAAAGTGGTAAGGCCATCGTAATCTACTGATCGCAAATCGTCTACCTCCTTACCATATACAAATACTTTATTTGGAGATACCTCATCTCCTAAATCTACAACAAAAGCATTAGCACTTTTTATCTCTTTTACTTTAACGAAACTCTCTCGGTCATCATCCAAAATTAATCTTACCATGTCTCCCCTAGAAAAACCATGTGCTTTTTTTGTAGTAATTGATGTAGTATTGTTTGTAGTCTCTATTGATTCGGTTGATTCGTAGACGCTAGGTATCACACCACTATTCTTTCCTACAATATTTGGAACTATACCTTCTATCTGCTGAGCTATTACCTTTTTAAAATGCTGATTACCCAATTTATTAGTATCTCTCATACTGTAATCCGTGATTTCTATATCTAAAAGTTTTTTAAGGTCTGATTCTTTATCTGAAATGCCTATTATGCTCTTGAGACGTTTATCAGAAGAGATTAGTGTAGTATTTGCATAAACTTTTCCTTTTAAGTGAGTTTCAATAACCTTAGAATTACCAATAGTTACAGTATTATCCCCTTTTCCTTTAGCATCATTACCTATAACTATCTCATTTCTGCTGTCATTCACTTTCGATCTAGTGCCATGTCCTATGAAAATAGATCCACGTGACAGCGAGAGATTTGATCCGCTAGCAACTTGTCTACCAGCTTTCACTCCTATAGCTATATTAAAATTACCTGATACTTTCTTTGAAAGAGCATTTGAGCCAATAGCAATATTCGAACTGCCAAGGACGTTCTGTCTTAAGCTTGAAATACCAATGGCTAAATTCAATATACCAGTTGTTGTACTTTTACCAGATTCAAAACCTATAAAAACATTATCGCCTGGTCCACTTCCACTTGCACTAGAGTCTCTAACAGAGGGGTCAGTTCTAATATTGCCTCTTTTGTCTTTTACAAGAACCCTCTCATTATTTATCTTTTCGTCTAATACCTTCCCCTGGTTAGCTGATAAGGCCTTTGTAGGAATATCAGTAACTAAATCATCTACTATATCAGATATATTTAATTTAGTTCCTATTTCTGCCTTAACCCAGATTATTCATAGTTACCCTTTAAATATTGCGCATAAAGTGTTAATTTTAAGGCATTAAAGTCCAAAGAAACATACTTTAATATAGCCCAAAAATGAGGAATAAAAACACATTATTTTATAGAGGGAAAACTTCTGTTGAGTTAACTTTTTCATCATCAGAAATTAGCTCTGATGGATCTTTAATCATGCTTGAAAAACTAGAAAGAGATCATAGATTGATTCATTATTACAGTAAACTTTTGCCTGATACTCGAGACTCTAGATTTATTACTTATACCAGAAAGCAACAGTTAAAACAAAGGGTTTATATGATCATGTTAGGCTATGAAGACGCCAATGATGTTAATCATTTACATAACGATCCTTTATTCAAAGATGTTCTTCAAGGTGATTTGGCTTCTCAACCTACTATATCAAGATTTGAGAATAGCTTTGACAAACAAGCTGTTTTTAAGTTTTGTGATGCGTGGTTATACAAATATGTTTCAAGTTTATCTGATCGTAAGAGAATAGTTATTGACGTAGATTCAACTGATGATCCAACTCATGGCAGTCAACAATTGTCAATGTTTAACGGTTATTATAGTCAATTCATGTACAATGAACTATTTTTTCATGATGGAAAAACAGGACAGATTATCCTTCCTGTACTCCGCCCAGGAAATAGTCATTCTAATAAATGGTATGTGAGTATTTTAAAGCGAATAATTATCAAAATACGTGAGAGTCACCCAGAGATGGAAATAATTATTAGAAGTGATAGCGGCTTTAGTTGCGCTCCTTTTTACCAATTAGTAGATGATTTTGATTTACTATATGTGACAGGCATAGCGAGCAATGAAGTTTTAAAAAGAAAGGTATCTTGGTCAAAAAATGCTGTAAAAAAAATGTATTTAGATCAGGGAGAGAAGCACCAACATTTTATGAGTTTTACGTACAAAGCCAAGAGTTGGCACAAGCCTCAACAGTGCTATTCTAAAGTTGAGAGTACAGGATTAGGGATGAACATAAGGCATTTTTCTAGTAATCTTCCCCAAAAGGATGCTAGAGAAATTTACTTTGACTTTTATGTGAAAAGAGGTGATTCAAGTGAAAATAGAATAAAAGAAGTTAAAAATATGTGTTTTTCTGATCGTTTGTCAAATCATAGTTTTCTTGCTAATTTTTTTCGACTTATGATGAGTAGTCTTGCCTATGAAATGTTTTTATTACTGAAACAGAAGATAAAGAAAACAAGATTTGAAGTAGCAAAAAAATGGTTAATCAGTTCGATTAGAACCTATCTTCTCAAGGTAGGAGCAACGATTAAAATTACCAAAAGGCGAATCTATTATCAGCTATCTAAATCTTTTGTTTACAAGGGTTTATTTCGGGAAATTATTACCCAGTAACGGTTGTTTATTTGTGAAATGAACAACCTTGGGATAGTTACGCCTTGTCGTTAAAAAACCATGTAAAAACACTAAAAAAGAGCATTGTCATCCTAAAAAAAGGTGCAAAAAAACGACAAAGAAGATGAGTTCTCTTCGATTAGTAAAAAAGTTAAGGAAAAAATATCACGTCTAATCTATTTTAGTATGACTATGAATAATGCGGGTTAAGAACTTTGCCTTGTGCTGCCGATAATACCTCTGTAACATTAGTGCTATTTAAATTATTTATTATCTTACTCTTATCTATCTTAGTTTGTATCATTCCTAACAATATTCTGCCCTGTTTAGCTGATAAGGCCTTAGCGGCATCATTAGTGGTTAAATTATTTACTATATCGGATATATCTAATTTAGTGCCTATTTCTGCCTTAAGAACTTTTCCTTGTGCTGCTGATAATGCCTTAGTGGCATCATTAGTGGTTAAATTATTTACTATATCAGATATATTTAATTTTGTACCTATTTCTGTCTTAAGAGCTTTGCCCTGTGCTGCTGATAATACCTCTGTAGCATCAGTGCTATTTAAATTATCTATTATCTTACTCTTATCTATCTTAGTTTGTATCATTCCTAACAATATTCTGCCCTGATTCGCTGATAAGGCTTTACTCGCATCAGTAGAGGTTAATTCATCTAACACATCCACCCTTAAACTGGAACCTAAATTGTTTATTTCTGCCTTAAGAGCTTTGCCTTGTGCTGCCGATAAGACCTCTGTAGCATCAGTGCTATTTAAATTATCTATTATCTTACTCTTATCTATCTTTCTTCCCAATCCTTCATTTAATACTCTGCCCTGGTTAGCTGATAGAGGAACTTCACTATTATGAGAACTTAAATTATCTACAACATCAATTTCACTAGTACTATACGAACGTATAGCATACGGAACACTAAGCAATTTACTCTCCTTGTGTATATCGTATTCTCCATCATTATCTAAATCTACCCTTACTTCAATCTTGTGAGGAATATCCCAATTTAAATCTATTAAACTAACATCCCTAAAAGAGGTAGGCTTAATCCCATTGCCTATCATCAAAGAGGCAACCCCTACGCTGTTAGTTTTAACTCTATGGATTTCGTTATATACTGCCCTCATATCACCTAAAGCATCTCTAGTAATCAGGGATATTTGTATAGTAACCGAAGTATCAGACAATATATTTTCTTTATCATCTATTATCAAAGTTTGATAGCTTAATTTATCAGGGAAAGTTTGAGAGAATAGGGAAATACTGGCAATTATGGATAAGAAAAAAGTAATATTCTTCATAATAATCATGTTTTAGGAATAGAAAAATTATTTATCTGCGCACATAAAAGTAAACAAAATAGCTTACAAAGCTTAGTTTAAACATATAACCTTTTCATTATCCTGAATTTTATTAAAAAAAGATTCTTTATTTAATTTTTGGATAAATTTTTAGTAGATGCAGTAAACTATAGAAACCACTAGAGCATTGCATTTTTTTAGATTTTAATAACATTAATGTGAATAAATGCTGAGATAAAAAATCCATTTATTTAAAAACAAATAAACCAATTTATTTAAGTGCTACTTTTGCACTGGATTATTGGTATTGAAGTGTATATATATGATATAATATTCATAATTTATCAGATTTAAATAACGATTATTCCACTTATTTAGGATTTAGTTCATTACAAATGAAAACAAGTGCCCCGCCACCCATAATGAAAGTATCGATAATAACAGTAGTAAAAAATAGATCAAATACCATAGAGGATACAATATCTTCGGTCTTAAGCCAAGACTATAAGGATATAGAATACATAATAATAGATGGAAATAGCACAGACGGAACTATGGATATAATAAATAAATATAGGTCTGTGATATCTAAAGTTGTAAGTGAATCCGATGATGGTATATATCACGCTATGAATAAGGGAATAGATCTTTGTACTGGAGATATTATAGGTATTTTAAATAGTGATGATATGCTCAGCTCAAAGCATGTAATTTCTAACGTAGTAAATGAGTTTCACATTCAAAAAGTAGATATAGTATACGGCGATCTACTCTGTGTGAAAAGGCACAATACTAACAAAGCCGTTAGGTTATGGAGATCTAAACCTTATAATGAAAGATTATTTAGAATGGGCTGGAGATGTCCAGCTCATCCAGCTTTTTTTGTTAAAAAGTATATGTACTCCACATATGGAAAATTCAACACTAAATACCGAATAGCTGCCGACTACGACCTCATGGTAAGGTTTTTTGTAAAACACAGAGCCACTTCGTATCATCTGCCTAAAGTATTGACATATATGAGAATAGGAGGAGAAAGTGGTAAAAACATAAAAAATAAATTTACAAGTACTATAGAGTCTTATAAAGCGTGGCGGGATAATAATCTATGGGGAAACCCCCTATTACTGTTTTTAAAGCCTTTATCTAAACTAGTTCAAAAAATCAAGTTTTTCTTTTTTAGGGATAGAGGAGAATATTGAAAGTATTAATTAGAATCTAAGATAGTTGGATTGTCCTCTTCCACTATTTTTGTCAATGTTATAAAATCCTCTACAGAGAGTTGTTCACATCTCTTGTCTGCAAAAATGCAAGTTTGTAAGGCATCAGATAGGAATAGTGGTTTTAAATTGTTCTTGAGTTTTTTTCTTCTGTGATTAAAACTCATTTTAACTACTTTGAACAATAGTTTTTCATTGCAGTTTATTTTATTATTCTCTTTTCTTTTTAATCTAATCACCGCTGACCTAACCTTTGGAATAGGATAAAAGGAATCGGGCTCCACAGTAAATAAATACTCTACATGATAAAAAGCCTGTATCAGAACAGACAATATGCCATAGGTTTTGTTCCCGTGTTTTGACACAACTCTATCTGCGACTTCTTTTTGAAACATTCCACACATCTCTGGGATTTGAGACTTATACTCTAATAATTTAAATAGTATTTGCGAGGATATATTGTATGGATAATTACCGATTAGACCAAAATCTTCTCCTTTGGAAATATCGTTTAGATTGAACTTTAGAAAGTCTTCATTAAAAATATTAGCAACTAAAGATTCATATTTTTCTGTTAAATATTCAACCGACTCTACATCTAATTCAATAACGTATAGATTCACATCTCTTTGCAAGAGATATTTTGTCATAACACCCATGCCTGCTCCTACCTCTATAACTTTTTTGTAATTGCAGAAAGACATAGAGTTTACTATTTTTTCAGCGATAGTATCGTCTTTTAAAAAATGTTGCCCTAAGTATTTTTTCGCTTTAATATACTTCATAGTAGAGTTGAAAAATACCTTTTATCACAGAGATAAAATTGTTATAGAGATCAATTAAGAATTGATATAAGATCTAATGATTTATAACAAGTCTGAGAATAGACATTTTAAAGAAGAGAATCTATAAATTCTTTTTTATCGAATAATTGCAAATCTTCAATCCCTTCACCCACACCTATGTATTTTATAGGTATTTTGAATTCATCAGATATTCCTATTAAAACTCCGCCTTTGACCGTGCCATCTAACTTTGTTATAGCGATAGAGTTTATATCTATGACTTTGGTAAATTCTCTGGCTTGTTCCACTGCATTTTGGCCTGTAGAACCATCTAAAACTAACAATATTTCATGAGGAGCATTGGGAATGACTTTTTTTATTACGCTTTTTATCTTAGCGAGTTCATTCATCAAATTAACTTTATTGTGAAGTCTACCAGCAGTATCAATAATAACTACATCGGCCTTTTTAGAAACAACAGATTGCAAAGTATCATAAGCCACAGCAGCAGGATCCGAACCCATTTTTTGTTTTACAATATCGCTGCCAGTCCTTTCACTCCATATAGTAAGCTGCTCTATGGCAGCAGCCCTGAAAGTATCTACAGCTCCTAAGATTACTCTTTTATCATTCTTTTTAAATTTGTGAGCAATCTTACCTATGGTGGTGGTCTTCCCTACTCCATTAACACCGACTACCATAATCACATGCGGAGATTCTATATTTTCACTTAAGGAATCTTCTACTAAGAATTTACCTATCTCATCTTTCAAGATAGCATTCAGCTCATCTGTGCCTGAGTACTTATCTACAGACACCCTTTTCTCTATATTATCTATTATTTTTAGAGTGGTCTCCACTCCCACATCTGAAGATATAAGGGCCTCTTCTAGGTTGTCTAAAACATCGGAGTCTATCGTGCTTTTACCCAAAACAGCCCTGGCTAGCTGTTTTAGTATATGAGTCTTAGATTTCTGTAAGCCTTTGTCTAAGGTTTGTTTCTTATCCTTTGTAAAGACATTTTTTAAAAAACTCATTTTTTTGAGGTATTTCTCATAAAAAAAATACCATAGCAGATAGCTTAAGGCATTTTTGAAAAGGGGAAAGATTTAATTATTAAATCAATAAAGTATTTTACTTAGAAGAGCTAGTATTATCGAAGAAATCTTTAACTTCTTCCACATTTAGAATCTTGTGCTTAAAGGTATAAGAACCAGTTTTCTCAGACTTCAACATTTTTATGGCTTTCACCATCTTTTTCGCCCCTGTTTGTAGACTTGCTACAGCTTTTTTTGCCATTTTATTTAGACTATTTTATTTCTTTGTGTATAGTGACTTTCTTCAAAACAGGATTGTATTTTCTACGTTCCATCCTGTCGGGATTGTTTTTCTTATTCTTAGTGGTAATATACCTAGAAGCTCCAGGCATCCCGCTATTTCTATGTTCTGTACACTCTAGTACTACTTGAACATTATTTATTTTTTTCTTAGCCATTAGTATAAATATATATTCACTCAGACGATCACTTTAGAAAACCATTCTCCTTAGCCTCCTTAAGAGCCAAAGAAATACCTTTCTTATTTATAACCTTTATACCGTAAGCAGAAACTTTCAGAGTTATCCACCTATCTTCTTCTAGGATATAGAATCTCTTTTTATGAAGGTTTATATCAAATCTTCTCTTTGTTCTGTTATTAGCATGAGAAACATTGTTTCCCACCATAGCCTTCTTGCCCGTAATCTCACAAATTCTCGACATGAAATTAATCGAATTTAATTTTTTATTAAAAAAACCACTCTTTAACACACCAAATTTATGGCTTATATCAGAGAGAGCCGACAAAGTAACAACTTTTTTTTCTTTTTAGGAAGCTCTTGATTGAAAATATTTTTATTAATCACACAAAATATATTTTTTTGTACGTTTGATCAATAGTAAACAGCCATACTGTAACCATGTCTTATTTTGTTCCTACATATTAAGGGAAGGCTTTAAAAAAATGCACTTGATATCTTGAATATTTAGGATTAATGAAATTACTTACTACCACTCATAGTGAAATTGAATCCATATTTAATGTTTTATGATAAGATCAATATAGGGAAGAATATTTTGTTTTGCCTGTATTTTTCACTTTTTATCTCTTGTTCTTCAGATAATTTTCTCAATGTTAAATACAAAGAGATGGTCACGTATTTCAATATATTATTCAACGCTGAAAAGAGATATAATAAAGCTATAAATCTTTTGAAAGAAAAAGAAGAAAAAAGCAAAGAAAACATCTATGGCATCTTTCCTCTAGAAGAAGTCGGCCAGTACGACTCTGTATTCTTTTCTAAAAATACAGATATCAAAATAGAATTAGATTCTGTTATTAATAAAACCACAAAAGCCATACAGGAATACTCTGTAATGGTAAATGGAGCAGAATTAAATACTCAAATACCTAGTTCTTATTTACTCCTTGCAAAAGTAAACTATCTTAAATCTGAGTATCTATCTGCCTTGGAAGCCTTTAACTACATAATACACAATATCCGAGATAGCAACACTTATACAGAGACCAAGATATGGACCTTTAAATGTCAAAATCATTTAGGAAATGAATCTATAATAGAGGAAGATCTTAAACATATGTATCTCAACAGTAATAAAATTAATAATGTAGATATCAAGTTAGATCTGTATATAACTTATGCTCAAACTCTGATAAAAATTTCTAAGTATAGACAAGCCATAAGTGTATTAGAAAAGGCTATAAATCTCATAAGTGATCAAAACTATAAGATTAAATGTATTTTGATATTGTCTCAGTTGTATGCAAAATTAGATGAGGGAAAAAAAATCTCGCATTATGCAGATCAGGTTATAAAAGCTGATATATCTCCAAAAATGAATATTCTAGCTCTTATTAGCAAATTAAACGGGCTCGATCATGAACATAGAGATAATATCAAATCCATCATATACGAAATGCGAAAAATAATGGAAAACGATGAGAGCAGCATTTATGAAGGGTTGATATATTACAATATAGGCTATGCTTATCTTAAAATTAGAGATACCATATCTGCTATAAAGTTTTTTGAAAAAACTGTCAATTCCGATACTGCTGATAAAAACACTAAGGTGTTATCTAATGCTAAACTAGGAGATATATATTTCGATAATGCCGAATATATTTTGGCAAAACAGAGATACCGAGAATGCCTAGATCAAGCAGAGAAAGATTGGATTGAAACAGCAAATATTTCTAGAAAAAAGAGTAATCTAAAAAATATAGTTTCCTATATGTTAGAGATAAAACGCAGTGATAGCATATTGCTTTTATCCTCTATGCCAATAGATAAGTTAAAATCTGTAATAAAAAAGCAAGTAGAAGATAATAGGATTAGTAAAAATAAGCTAATCCTCCAAAAAGAAAAAGTTGAGAAAGAAACTAAAACAGGTGATTTTTATTTTTACAACAGTATACAAATAGATGAAGGCAAAGAGTATTTTGTCGAAGTATGGGATAATAGACGACTACAAGATAACTGGAGAACTATTAATGACAGAAAAAATAAAGTAAAAAATGATTTAGAGAGTATAGAAAAAAAGACAGAGGAAGAAAAAAAAAGAATTTCAGATATAGAAGATTCTAAGACTATAGACAGTTTATTAAATGATTATCCAAAGGCAAGAGAAGATATAGAAAGGATAGAACAATCTAGAAATACATCGCTTTACAAATTAGGGGTTGTCTACAAAGAGGTCTTTAAAAGAGATGTTTTAGCAAAAAACACCTTTATAAAATTGATGAATTACAAGCCTGCAAAAAATTTCGAAATACCTATTAATTACAATCTATATAAGATTTATAAGGATTTAGGAGTCTCCGATTCAGTTTCTTTTTACAGGGATAAAGTTTTAAAATTAGGTCCTAATTCTAGATATGCTCATTTAATATCCAATCCTCTTGAAAAATATGAGGGGAAAGACACCAAGATGGAGATTTATTCTATTTATAGAGACGCCTACAAAAAATACACTTCAAAAGACTACACTTCAACAATAGCAATTTGCAAAAACGCTGTTAAAGACTATCCTTTTAGTGACATAAGTCCAAAATTTGAATTGTTAAAATCATACGCATTTGCTAAAGTGAGTGAAATCTCTAGTTATAAAGATAATTTAGAATTCATATTATTTCATCATTCTAAATCGGAAGAGGCTAAAAAAGCTAAAGAATTATTAGATAATTTATCTAAATATCTAAAAGACAAGGAGGATAAAAAAGATTCTTTAAACCTTGGAGATTTGAAAAAATAAAATGAATTAATTTCAATCCTAAACCCTAATTATATTATAAATTGCGCTGTTTATCCTTTATTGGGTGAGGGCAAAATATCAATGAGTTATTTAGACTTTGAAATATTTTTCATGAAATTTTATTAATAGTTTTCAACAGCCTTATTAAAAATAATATGAAAAAAGTAGTTATAGCTTCGGCCGTTAGGACACCTATAGGCAGTTTTATGGGCTCTTTATCTGGACTATCTGCGCCAAAATTAGGTTCTATAGCAATATCGGGGGCCTTAGAAAAGATCGATCTAAATCCTTCACTCATAGATGAAGTCTATATGGGCAATGTCTATCAGGCTGGATTAGGTCAAGCTCCTGCTAGGCAAGCTTCTATTTTAGCTGGAATAGATTATACAGTTCCTTGTACTACGATTAATAGAGTTTGTTCATCGGGCATGAAGTCTATTATTATAGCTGCTCAAGCTATAAAATCTGGTGATGCCCATGTAGTAGTAGCTGGCGGGATGGAAAGCATGTCTAATGTTCCGTACTATCTATCTAGATCCAATATGAAATCAAAATTAGGCAATATGCCTTTGGAAGATGGATTGATCAAAGATGGTCTCACAGATGTATATAACCATGTGCATATGGGATATTGTGCGGAACAGTGTGCAGAGAGATACTCTGTAAGTAGAGAAAAACAAGATTCGTTTGCTATTAGTTCTTATAATCGTTCGGCCGAGGCTTGGAAGGCAGGGAGATTCAAACAAGAGATAGTACCCGTTAAGATAAGTGACAAAAAGGGCAATACTATTATTATTGATGAAGATCAAGAGTATAAAAATGTGATTTTAGACAAAATACCTCTCTTAAAACCTGTCTTTAAGAAAGAGGGAACCGTAACTGCGGCTAATTCGTCTACTATCAGCGATGGAGCTTGCGTCTTAATTTTGATGAGTGAAGAAAAAGCTGCGACTTTAAACATAAAGCCTATAGCAGAAATAATTACTTATGCCGATGCTGCTAATGAACCAGAATGGTTTACAATAACTCCTACTAAAGCTATTGAAAATGCTTTGAATAAAGGGAATATCTCTGTATCAGAAATAGATTATTTCGAATTAAATGAAGCTTTTTCTGTAGTGGGAATAGTTAATGCTGAACTGTTAAAAATATCGCCTCAAAAGTTAAATGTAAATGGAGGGGCTGTATCTCTTGGTCACCCTTTGGGCTGTTCAGGAGCCAGAATAGTAGTTTCTCTTATAAATATTTTAAAACAAAAAAAAGCCACTTTAGGTGTTGCAGGAGTCTGTAACGGAGGAGGTGGAGCCTCTGCTATGGTTATAAAAAACGTATAATCTATGAAAAAACAGATATTCATAGGATCCTTATTAGGATTTATTTTCCCAGCCTTATTTTTCTATATGTACTTCATATCTACAGGTAAAGATTTTGATATATTTATAGACACTATAGTAAAAACTAACATTTACTATAAGTTAATATCTCTTTTAACATTACCGAATCTAATTATATTCATCATCCTTAGCAAGATGCAAAAAGATTACTATTTGAGAGGCATTTTGATCTCTACAATGCTTATAGCCCTTGTGGTTCTATTTTCTCAGCTATTAAAATAACTCTATTACTTTTCCTCTTAGGAGAAGCGTTGAAAAAAAACAGATTTTCATTTAAAAGAAAGCATTCTGGTAAGCATACCAACTAAGTGATTAAAATATCTCGTTTTAGTAGTTTTATTTTTGATCTATTAGAATAGGATTTATGATCTCTTTAGAGAATATTTAACTAGACACAGCTATTTTCTTCTTAGCAGATTCAACAGCATCAAAGGCAGTTCTAATACCATTAAAAGCTTCCTGAGATTTCTTAACTCGGATTATTCACGGTTATATTTCAATATTGGGTATAAGTGTTAATTTTAAAGGGCTTTAACCAAAAACAACCATTTTACATAAAGCCCAAAAGTGAGGAATTAACGTACATTATTTATAATCTGAATTAGATTGATAATTACTCAGAAATACTGAGTAAAACAATATTTTTAACTTGAAAAATTCATATGACTATGAATAATCTGGGTTAATTTTTTAAAGCTTTCTTTGAAGGGAAAAAATATTTGATGGATGTGAAGAAAATATTTCATGACAGAACTCACTACGCGGCAATGGAAGAACTTAATTTGGAAAAACACTGGCGAACGTCTAGCCAAAACAATTTCTTATATATCTGAGTTCGATTAATAATTTGCTTAGGTTAAAACATTCAAAAGCCTTGAATTAACTAGGATTAAAGCGTTTTTGTCAAACAAATTATTAATCGAACTCAGGTTGAAATTATTGCAAATAGGGGTGATTTTACACTCCTATTTTAATACCTATAAATTCACATTTTCCTAAAAAAAACTTTTAATAAAAAAAGAAAATACTTAGGTGATGGATTTTTCGGTAGAAAAATAACAACCAGAATCCTTATTTACATACTTTATGAGACAGTATCTTTTTTTATAGAGGGAGCGCTAGATAAAATTTCTTTATTTGCACAATTAGCAAACTTCTCAAAGTTTTTATTAAAAGAAACGGCTAATTCATATAATTTTTTATCATACTCACTTTTGTCTTTCCAAGTATTCCTAGGATCTAATAAATCTGAAGGGATATTAGGACATTCAGTCGGTATGGATAATCCAAATATTGGCATAGTATTATATGGAACACTATCTAATTTATCTTCTAATGCAGCAGTAATCATAGATCTAGTATACTTTATACTAATTCTCTCTCCTACTCCATAAGGGCCTCCCGACCAACCTGTATTTATCAGCCATACCTTAGCTTTTGAGCTCTGTATTTTATCGCTTAACATCTCAGCGTATTTAGTCGGATGCAAAGGCATAAATGGTTCTCCAAAACAAGCCGAGAATGAAGGAATAGGCTCTACAACTCCATCTTCTGTACCAGCCACCTTAGCAGTGTATCCAGATATAAAATAAAAAGCAGCTTGATTAGGTGTCAATTTAGATAAGGGAGGCAGAACTCCAAAAGCGTCACAGGTGAGGAAAAATATATTTTTAAGATTTTCTCCTATGGAAGGGACTTTTATATTTTCTATATGTTCTATAGGATAACTGACTCTAGTATTTTCAGTTATGCTGCTGTCGTAATAATCAACTTCGTTAGTTCCTTCTTTGAATATTATATTTTCTAAAATAGCTCCTTGTTTTACAGCTCTGAATATATCAGGTTCGTTTTCTTCACACAGACCTATGGCTTTTGCATAGCATCCTCCTTCAAAATTGAATATTTTATTTTCACTAGACCATCCGTGTTCGTCATCTCCTATTAGTTTTCTATTTGGATCTGCAGATAATGTAGTTTTTCCAGTTCCAGATAACCCAAAAAATATAGCAGTATCTCCGCTATTGCCCACATTGGCCGAACAGTGCATAGGCAAGACATTTTTTTCTGTAGGCAGCACAAAGTTCATAGTTGAAAAGATTCCTTTTTTGATTTCTCCAGTATACGCGCTTCCCCCTATTATAGCTATCTTTTTGCTGAAATTCAGAATAGAAAAATTTTCCTGTCTAGTTTGGTGAATTTCTTTTTTTGCTGAAAATCCTGGAGCGTTCAAAACAATCCATTCTGGATCAAAATTACTTTTTAGATATTCCTCAGTTGGTCTTATAAACATGTTATAAGCAAAAATATTAGACCATGGAAGCTCTGTAATTATCCTAATATCAGTCTTATACAATGGATCGGAGCACACTTGGGCGTCCCTTATGTAAATCTCTCTATTAGATAAGTAATCGACTAAATCTTGGTATAATATGTCGAAATTTTTAGAGCTAAAAGGAATATTTGTAGATCCCCACCATATGGTGTCTTTAGTTATATCATCTTCTACTATAAATCTATCTTTAGGCGAACGACCAGTAAATTTTCCTGTATTTATAGATAAGGCTCCTGTGCTTGAAATCTTTCCAAGACCTTTTTCTATTGTGATTTTTTGTAACTCCATAGGTTCTAAATTCCAAAGAGGAATGGAGTTTTTTATTCCATATTTTTCTAGTTCTCTATTTTGATCTTCTAAATTATTTGCAGTCATTTTATACCATTTTAGAAATTGACGTCCTGCAAATGTATGGAGTATTTTAATTATTACGAACCTGAGTTTGATTAATATTTGATTAAATATAAATGGTCTGCAAGTAATATAAACTGCTAAAAAAGAATCAATCTTTTAGACTAGGCTTTAAAGTGTTTTGATAGATAATATTGCTAGAATATTTCAATTTACTCAGTGAGATTTATAAAAATCTCTCCCAATTTAAAATAATGCTACTCTCATTTTAGCTAATGATTTATTTCTCTATTGAAAAGTAGAGGGAATTAACCCCGATTATTCATGGTTATATTTCAATATTTGATATGAGATGTTAATTTTAAAGGGGGGTTAAGCAAATCTAGATCACTTTAGATATTCCCCAAAAATGAGGAATAAAAATAAATTGTTTATAAACTGAGTTAGATGCATAATTCCTTAGAAATAATCAATAAAACAATATTTTTAACCTGAAAAATTCATATGACTATGAATAATCCAGGTTAAGTTGTCTTGAACCTAAAACTTTTGCTTTCATTAAAACATATCTTAGAAATTAAAACATAAATTCTTAATTCATCCTAGTTCTTAGTTCTAGTTGCCCCAGTAGTAGGAACTTTAGACTTACTGAAGTCAGGAGCTTTAAAATTACCCATTGATTTATTTGCTTCTGTAGAAGAAGAAAAAACTCCGTTAGGAGAATGCTTTAAATAAAACCCACGATGATTTGCTACATTACTCACATTCCATCGGCTTAAATCTTCACCCATTGCCCAAACCATGCTGAACATTGTTGTCATATTATTTACATTAGATACATCCCAATTTTTTAAACCTCTGCCTACAAAACTTTCGCAACCTTCAAACATACTCTCCATGTTAGTGACCTTAGATACGTCCCAATTACCTAGATCAGCATCAAGTTTAGTACACAAAAAAAACATCTCCTTCATATTGGTAAGCTCAATCAAATTAGGAGCAGAAGATGGAAGAGTTGTTAAATTTGAACAATACTTAAAATGAGATCCTAAATTATTGCCATAACCTAACTCCAAATCGCCCCAATCTAAAATTTCTATTATTTTGGATGTACTAGTCCCTTCATCCAAACTTTCGGCTAAAGTAAAATTAAAACCGATAATTTTACCTGTAATGGTTATACAGTATTCCCCAACAACTTTGTATTCGTGGGACCTGTATTTAAGATTATCTGAAGTAATACGTTGCTTTTCTGTTCCATCTCCCCAGTCTACATGAAAATCGTAATCACCGCCAGGATATAAGGGCAGTATAACAGTATTACTTTCATTTTTCCCTTCACTTATTTTCCATTTTGATATGAAACTATTAGGCTTAATATTACTAGTATCTCTAGAGCAAGAACAGAATATTTCTGTAATTAGAAATATTAATACCAAATACCTATTCTCCATTTTTCAACTGTTTTGGTAGCAGTAACGAAGGATCTAAATATGGTAACTCTGTACACCTAGGAAATCTTTGGGGAATTTTAATTTTTGTTGTAACGAAATCACCGCAAGCGTTAACTTTATTTACATTCCATCCGCTCAGATCTTCAGTTACACTTATTGCTAAACTGAACATAGATCGTACGTTAGTAACATTAGATACGTCCCAAGTTTTTAGTCCTTTTCCAGTAAAACTATTGCACCCGAAAAACATACTGGACATATCAGTAACCTTAGACACGTCCCAGTTACTCACATCTCCATTAAGTTTAAAACATAAATTAAACATGTCTTTCATATTGGTGATACCTTCCAAATCAGGGGGAAGGGACGGTATAGTTGTCAGATTCCTACAATTTTTAAAATATGCTCCATTTTCATTATGCCCAAAGTTTAAATTTCCCCAATCTAAAATTTCAATTATTTTAGATCTACTTTTATCAACCAATCCGAAATTAAACCCTTTAATTTTTCCTGTAATGGTTATAGAGTATTCCCCAGGAGCTTTATATGTGTGTGATTTACTATTCAGATTATCTGAATTAATGTGTTGTTTTTCTGTTCCATCTCCCCAGTCTACATGAAAATCATAATCACCGCCATTGTATATAGGCAATACAATTGTTTTGTCTTCATCTATTTCTTCGCCTATTTTCCATTTTGATATAAAATTAATTGGCTTGGTCTTTTTCACATCATTATCTACACTACTAGTATCTGTACTACTCTTATTATGTTTAATGCAAGAATTAAACGACAAAACTGCACATAGTAAAAACAATGATAATCTTTTGAGTTTCATAATTTCTATCATAAACTTTTTTTTAAAACTACTTCTGACGACACATGCTATTCGGAAACAAATATATATATATTTATTTATTCTAAATAAATAATCAATAAAAACACCTTATGTCATATAAGTCCATTAAAATTTCTATGTTATTCTGTGCTAGGTTAATAGATATCATTGAATAATTTATTTTTTAAAAAAAAGGTTCAAAACAACTTAGGGTAAATTTACATGCGTGTAAAACCTTATGTTATCTATGAAAAATGAGTATATAATTCGCTTGAGAATTTCTGAGGCAGAATTCAGGTGTATTTTACGATTATTTTGCCTACGTATTGAAGCTAAAAAACTAGTAAATTGACGTATTTAACCCAGATTATTCATGGTTATATTTCAATATTTGATATTAGGTGTTAATTTTAAAGGGGGTTAACCAAATCTAGATCATTTTAGATATTCCTCAAAAATGAGGAATAAAAATAAATTGTTTATAAACTGAGTTAGATGTATAATTCCTTAGAAATAATCAATAAAACAATACTTTTAACCTAAAACTTTTGCTTTCATTAGAATATATCTTAAAAATTAAAACATAAATTCTTAATTCATCCTAGTTCTAGTTCTAGTTGCCCCAGCAGTAGGAACTTTAGACTTGCTGAAGTCAGGAGCCTTAAAATTACCCATTGATTTATTTGCTTCTGTAGAAGAAGAAAAAACTCCGTTAGGAGAATGCTTTAAATAAAACCCACGATGATTTGCTACATTACTCACATTCCATCGGCTTAAATCTTCACCCATTGCCCAAACCATGCTGAACATTGTTGTCATATTATTTACATTAGATACATCCCAATTTTTTAAACCTCTGCCTACAAAACTTTCGCAACCTTCAAACATACTCTCCATGTTAGTGACCTTAGATACGTCCCAGTTACCTAGATCAGCATCAAGTTTAGTACATAAAAAAAACATCTCCTTCATATTGGTAAGCTCAATCAAATTAGGAGCAGAAGATGGAAGAGTTGTTAAATTTGAACAATACTTAAAATGAGATCCTAAATTATTGCCATAACCTAACTCCAAATCGCCCCAATCTAAAATTTCTATTATTTTGGATGTACTAGTCCCTTCATCCAAACTTTCGGCTAAAGTAAAATTAAAACCGATAATTTTACCTGTAATGATTATACAGTATTCTCCAATAACTTTGTATTCGTGAGATCTGTGTTTAAGATTATCTGATGTAATACATTGCTTTTCTGTTCCATCTCCCCAATCTACATAAAAATCGTAATCACTGCCAGGATATAAGGGCAATATAACAGTATTATTTTCATTTTTTCCCTCACTTATTTTCCATTTTGATATGAAATTATTATGCTTAATACTACTAGTATCCTAATATTTCTGTAATTAGAAATATTAATATCAAATACCTATTTTTCACTGTGCTCTACTGTTTTTGGTGACAGGGATGAAAAATCTAAATATGGCACCTCTGTACACCTAGGAAATATTTTGGGAATTCTAGTTTTTGCTGTATCAATGAAATTACCACAAGTATTAACTTTATTTACATTCCATCCGCTCAGATCTTCAGTTAAATTCGTTGCTAAACTGAACATAAATTGCATATTAGTAACATTAGACACGTCCCAAGTTTTTAGTCCTTTACCAGTAAAGCTACGGCACCCTGAAAACATATAGGACATATCAGTAACTTTAGACACATCCCAGTTACTCACATCTCCATTAAATTTAGAACATAACTTAAACATTTCTTTCATATTGGTGATTCCTTCCAAATCAGGGGGAAAGGACGGTATAGTTGTCAGATTCATACAATATTTAAAATATGCTCCATTTTCATTACGCCCAAAGTTTAAATTTCCCCAATCTAAAATTTCAATTACTTTAGATTTACTTTCGTCAACCAATCCGAAATTAAACCCTTTAATTTTTCCTGTAATGGTTATATAGTATTCACCAGGAGCTTTATATGCGTGTGATTTACTATTTAGATTATCTGAATTGATGTGTTGTTTTTCTGTTCCATCTCCCCAGTCTACATAAAAATCGTAATCACCGCCATTGTATATAGGCAATACTATTGTTTTCTTTTCATCTATTTCTTCGCCTATTTTCCATTTTGATATAAAATTAATTGGCTTGGTCTTTTTCACATCATTATCTACACTACTAGTATTTTTAATGCAAGAATTAAACAATACAACCGAGCACAAAAAAGCAAATGACAACGTTTCATTATATTTCATTTTTTTAAAGTTGAGTTAGTAAAATTACAGAGATCAGCACCCTTTACTAAAAGAAGGCTTTTTAAACCCTGTTGATCTAGTAAAATTATAGCAATTGGTAACTTTTTCTACACTCCAGCCACTAATGTCTTGATTAAAAGGAATAGAGCCAGAATAACCAGCGTCAAACATCCTTGACATATCAGTAACTTTAGATACGTCCCAGTTACTAATATTACGATTAAAACTTGAAGCCCTACTAAACATATAAGACATATCAGTAACTTTTGACACATTCCATTCACCAATATCCCCATTAAAAGCGACAGTGATACCGTAACCACCAGAAAACATACTCGACATATTAGTGACATTCCCTACGTTCCATTTATTGAGATCCTTATTAAAAGATTCAGCTGTTTCAAACATACTTGACATATTGGTAACACTAGATACATTCCAATCATTTAAATCCTGATTAAAAACTTTAGTACCTCCAAACATACTCTCCATATTAGTGACACTACTTACATCCCAATCCCCTATATTTTGATTAAAAGCATCAGCACCTTTAAACATCTCTGACATATTAGTAACACTAGAAACATCCCAAGCATTTAATTCTTTATCAAAAGCTAAAGCGTTACGAAACATACCAGACATATTTTCTACCTTAGAAACGTTCCAATTACTTATATCACCATTGAAGACTCTAGCTCCATAAAACATCTCAGATAGATCAGTTACTCCCTCTAAATCTGGACCTTCCAAAGGTAATGAACTTAATTTTTCACAATCTTTTAAATAACCTCCCGCATTACCAAATCTTAAATCTCCCCAAGATGAAATTTCTATTATTTGTTCTTTACTATCAGTAACCTTTCCGAAGTTAAATCCCTCTATTTTTCCAGTAATAGTTACTGTTTTTTCTCCTTCTGTTACATATTTATGTGCAGCACCAGGACTATCATGAGAAGTAACTATTTGTTTTTCTGTGCCATCTCCCCAATCTACGACGAAATCATAATCACCCCCTTCGTATATAGGTAACTTTACATCTTTATTTTCGCTATTCCCACCTATGTATGTGATTATTGGATTCCATTTCGATACAAACTCTTTTAACTTATAATCACCTATTAATGTATATGTTCTAGGTTCTCCACTTTCAGATGTCACTACATACTCTGTAGGTTCTGCAGAAATACTCAAAAGATCTATCCTTTCAGGATTTTCGGATATAGAAGCAAATTTTGAAATTCCTATTTGCGGCACTATGTTTTTTATTTTTTCTAATTCATAGTAAGAAAATACCTTTTCTGTTGAAGACGATATAACTATTTGTGAATTATCATGGTTAATACTAGTTGATAAACCTAAACTGGCAAGTATGTCAAGACTAAAAGACAATATTTTATTTTCAGAACTCGCTTCTAATGTAGAGACCCTTACTGTATAGGTTTTAGAGTCTCCCTTTTCAGAAGTGATTTTAAAAGATACAGGGGACGAAAAATCATTAATCGTGCTAGGGTCTGGATCTATCGTCTTTCCTGAAAATTCTATTTTAGGAACTAATTTTGTTATTAATTCTCTCTTCTTATAGGGTAAAATGACAGATATTTTAGTAGAGTCATTAGGATCAAAACTAATACTTACATCTTCTTCTGTCAAGCCTTCATTCTCGGCAGAGTCAAATTTTAAAGAAGAAATAGATATAATATTTGACAATACGTCTTCTACTTTTTCATTTTTTACACAACGAGTAAATAACGCTGCTTGAAAAGAAAATAAACAGAACAATAAAATCTTTGTTTTCATGATATGAAAATTAAAAAATACATAAGTTAAAAGTCATCATTAAGATCTTCGATAAGAATAAGATCGTTCAATTGTACAACTAAAAGGAGGTTTATTTGTACTCTTAAAATTTGATGTTCTTTTAGAAAAATCAGTACAATTAGTAACTTTTGACACATTCCAGCCACTAATGTTTTGATTAAAAGGAATAGAATTTCCAGTCGAGCCAGAAGAAAACATCTTTGACATACTAGTAACACTAGAAACATTCCAGCTACTAATATCACGATTAAAACTTGAAGCCCATTCAAACATATTAGACATATCAGTAACCTTAGAGACATCCCAATTGCTAATATCACCATTAAAAGCGACAGTGATACCGTAACCACCAGAAAACATACTCGACATATTAGTGACATTCCCTACCTTCCAACCATTTAAATCCTGATTAAAAGATTTAGCTCTATCAAACATACTTGACATATCGGTAACACTAGATACGTTCCATCCATTTATGTTTTTATTGAAAGCGTCAGCATCTTTAAACATACCTGACATATTAATAACATTAGAAACATCCCAGTTATTTAATTCTTGATTGAAAACCTTAGCATACCTAAACATCTCTGACATATTAGTAACACTAGAAACGTTCCAACTACTTATAACACAATCAAAGACTCTAGCTCCATAAAACATCTGTGACATATTAGTAACACTAGAAACATTCCAATTACTTATATCACCGTTGAAAACTGTAGCGCCATTAAACATCTCAGATAGATTAGTCACTCCCTCTAAATCTGGACCTTCCGAAGGTAATAAACTCAATTTTTGACAATCTTTAAAATAGCCCCCCTCATTACCAAATCTCAAATCTCCCCAAGATGAAATTTCTATTATTTGTTCTTTGCTATCAGTAACCTTACTGAAGTTAAAGCCCTCTACTTTTCCAGTAATAGTTACTGTTTTTTCTCCTTCTGTTGAATATTTATGTGTAGCACCAGCACTATCATGAGAAGTAACTCTTTCTTTTTCTGTGCCATCTCCCCAATCTACCGTAAAATCATAATCACCCCCCTCGTATATAGGTAATTTTACATCTTTATTTTCACTTCTTCCACCTATATATGTGATTATTGGATTCCATTTCGATACAAACTCTTTTAACTTATAATCACCTATTAATGTATATGTTCTAGATTATCCACTTTCAGATGTCACTACATACTCTGTAGGTTCTGCAGAAATACTCAAAAGGTCTATCCTTTCAGGATTTTCGGATATAGAAGCCAATTCTGAAATTTCTATTGACGGTACTATGTTTTCTATTTTTTCTAATTCATAGTAAGAAAATACCTTTTCTGTTGAAGACGATATAACTATTTGTGAATTATCATGGTTAATACTAGTTGATAAACCTAAACTGGCAAGTATGTCAAGACTAAAAGACAATATTTTATTTTCAGAACTCGCTTCTAATGTAGAGACCGTTACTGTATAGGTTTTAGAGTCTCCCTTTTCAGAAGTGATTTTAAAAGATACAGGGGACGAAAAATCATTAATCGTGCTAGGGTCTGGATCTATCGTCTTTCCTGAAAATTCTATTTTAGGAACTAATTTTGTTATTAATTCTCTCTTCTTATAGGGTAAAATAACAGATATTTTAGTAGAGTCGTTAGGATCAAAACTAATACTTACATCTTCTTCTGTCAAGCCTTCATTCTCGGCAGAGTCAAATTTTAAAGAAGAAATAGATATAATATTTGACAATACCTCTTCTACTTTTTCATTTTTTACACAACGAGTAAATAAAGCTGCTTGAAAAGAAAATAAACAGAACAATAAAATCTTTGTTTTCATGATATGAAAATTAAAAAATACATAAGTTAAAAGTCATCATTAAGATCTTCGATAAGAATAAGATCGTCCAATTGTACAACTAAAAGAAGGTTTATTTGTATCTTCAAAATTTGATGTTCTTTTAGAAAAATCAGTACAATCAGTAACTTTTGACACATTCCAGCCACTAACGTTTTGATTAAAAGGAATAGGATTTCCAGTCCAGCCAGAAGAAAACATCTTTGACATGTCTTCAACATTAGAAACATTCCAGTTACTAATATTACGATTAAAACTTGAAGCCCTTTCAAACATATTAGACATATCAGTAACTTTTGACACATTCCATTCACCAATATTACCGTTAAAAGCGACAGTGATATTGTAACCACCAGAAAACATACTCGACATATTAGTGACATTCCCTACGTTCCATTTATTGAGATCCTTATTAAAAGATTCAGCTGTTTCAAACATACTTGACATATTGGTAACACTAGATACATTCCAATCATTTAAATCCTGATTAAAAACTTTAGTGCCTCCAAACATACTCTCCATATTAGTGACACTACTTACATCCCAATCCCCTATATTTTGATTAAAAGCATCAGCACCTTTAAACATCTCTGACATATTAGTAACACTAGAAACATCCCAAGCATTTAATTCTTTATCAAAAGCTAAAGCGTTACGAAACATACCAGACATATTTTCTACCTTAGAAACGTTCCAATTACTTATATCACCATTGAAGACTATAGCTCCATAAAACATCTCAGATAGATCAGTCACTCCCTCTAAATATGGAGCTTCCGAAGGTAATGAACTCAATTTTTCACAATCTTTAAAATAGCCCCCCTCATTACCAAATCTCAAATCTCCCCAAGATGAAATTTCTATTATTTGTTCTTTGCTATCAGTAACCTTACTGAAGTTAAAGCCCTCTACTTTTCCAGTAATAATTACTGTTTTTTCTCCTCCTGTTGAATATCTATGTGTAGCACTAGGACTATCATGAGAAGTAACTATTTGTTTTTCTGTGCCATCTCCCCAATCTACGACGAAATCATAATCACCCCCTTCGTATATAGGTAACTTTACATCTTTATTTTGGCCATTTCCATATATAGGTGTGATTATTGGATTCCATTTTGATACAAACTCTTTTAACTTATAATCACGTATTAATGTATATGTTCTAAGTTCTCCACTTTCAGATGTCACTACATACTCTGTAGGTTCTGCAGAAATACTCAAAAGGTCTATAACTTCAGAATCATCAGATATAGAAGCCAATTCTGAAATTTCTATTGACGGTACTATGTTTTCTATTTTTTCTAATTCATAGTAAGAAAATACCTTTTCTGTTGAAGACGATATAACTATTTGTGAATTATCATGGTTAATACTAGTTGATAAACCTAAACTGGCAAGTATGTCAAGACTAAAAGACAATATTTTATTTTCAGAACTCGCTTCTAATGTAGAGACCGTTACTGTATAGGTTTTAGAGTCTCCCTTTTCAGAAGTGATTTTAAAAGATACAGGGGACGAAAAATCATTAATCGTGCTAGGGTCTGGATCTATTGCCTTTCCTGAAAATTCTATTTTAGGAACTAATTTTGTTATTAATTCTCTCTTCTTATAGGGTAAAATGACAGATATTTTAGTAGAGTCGTTGGGATCAAAATTAACACTTACATCTTCTTCTACCGAGCCTTCATTCTCGGCAGAGTCAAATTTTAAAGAAGAAATAGATATAATATTTGACAATACGTCTTCTACTTTTTCATTTTTTATACAACCAGTAAATAAAGCAGCTTGAAAGGAAAATAAACAGAACAATAAAATCTTTTTTTTCATGATATGAAAATTAAAAAATACATAAGTTGAAAGTCATCATTAAAATCTTTCTAATATTTTAATTAGAGTTACAATTAGAGAAAGAAGGTTTATTATTTGTAAAATTTGATGTGTTTTTAGAAAAACCATTGCAATTAGTAACTTTTCTCACATCCCAGCCACTAATGTCTTGATTAAAAGGAATAGAAGCTCCAGTCCAGCCAGAAGAAAACATTCTATACATATTAGTTACACTACTTACATCCCAGTTACTAATATCACGATTAAAACTTGAAGCCCTTTCAAACATATTAGACATATTTTCTACCTTAGAAACGTTCCAATTACTTATATCACCATTAAAAGCGACAGTGATATTGTAACCACCAGAAAACATACTCGACATATTAGTGACATTCTCTACCTTCCAATCATTTAAATCCTGATTGAAAGATTTAGCGCTACTAAACATAGATTCCATATTAGTGACATTATCTACTTTCCATTTATTTAAACCCTGATTAAAAACTTTAGTACCTCCAAACATACTCTCCATATTAGTGACACTACTTACATCCCAATCCCCTATATTTTGATTAAAAGCATCAGCACCTTTAAACATCTCTGACATATTAGTAACACTAGAAACATCCCAAGCATTTAATTCTTTATCAAAAGCTAAAGCGTTACGAAACATACCAGACATATTTTCTACCTTAGAAACGTTCCAATTACTTATATCATCATTGAAGACTCTAGCTCCATAAAACGTCTCAGATAGATCAGTCACTCCCTCTAAATCTGGACATTCCGAAGGTAATGAACTCAATTTTTCACAATCTTTTAAATAACCTCCCGCATTACCAAATTTCAAATCTCCCCAAGATGAAATTTCTATTATTTGTTCTTTACTATCAGTAACCTTTTTGAAGTTAAAGCCCTCTATTTTTCCAGTAATGGTTACTGTTTTTTCTCCTCCTGTTGCATATCTATGTGTAGCACCAGGACTATCATGAGAAGTAACTATTTGTTTTTCTGTGCCATCTCCCCAATCTACCGTAAAATCATAATCACCCCCTTCGTATATAGGTAACTTTACATCTTTATTTTCGCTATAACTTATATATGTGGTTATTGGATTCCATTTCGACACAAACTCTTTTAACTTATAATCACCTATTAATCTATATGTTCTAAGTTCTCTACTTTCAGACGTCACCACATACTCTGTAGGTTCTGCAGAAATACTCAAAAGGTCTATAACTTTAGAATTATCGGATATAGAAGCCAATTCTGAAATTTCTATTGACGGTACTATGTTTTTTATTTTTTCTAATTCATAGTAAGAAAATACCTTTTCTGTTGAAGATGATATAACTATTTGTGAATTATCATGGTCAATACTAGTTGATAAACCTAAACTGGCAAGTATATCAAGACTAAAAGACAATATTTTATTTTCAGAACTAGCTTCTAATGTAGAGACCGTTACTGTATAGGTTTTAGAGTCTCCCTTTTCAGAAGTGATTTTAAAAGATACAGGGGACGAAAAATCATTAATCGTGCTAGGGTCTGGATCTATCCTCTTCCCTGAAAATTCTATTTTAGGAACTAACTTTGTTATTAATTCTCTTTTTTTATAGGGTAAAATGACAGATATTTTAGTAGAGTCGTTGGGATCAAAATTAACACTTACATCTTCTTCTACCAAGCCTTCATTCTCGGCAGAGTCAAATTTTAAAGAAGAAATAGATATAATATTTGACAATACGTCTTCTACTTTTTCATTTTTTACACAACGAGTAAATAAAGCTGCTTGAAAAGAAAATAAACAGAATAATAAAATCTTTTTTTTCATGATATGAAAATTAAAAAATACATAAGTTGAAAGTCATCATTAAAATCTTTCTAGGAAGATTTATATTCTTTTATATACTAATTCAGAGTTACAATTAGAGAAGGAAGGTTTATTATTATTTTCAAAATTTGATGTGTTTGTAGAAAAACCAATACAATCAGTAACTTTTGACACATCCCAGCCACTAATATCTCTATTAAAAGGAATAGGATCTTCAGTCCAACTAGAAAAAAACATTCTACTCATATTAGTTACACTCCTTACATCCCAGTTACTAATATCACGATTAAAACTTGAAGCCCTTTCAAACATATAAGACATATCAGTAACTTTTAACACATCCCAGCCACTAATATCCCCATTAAAAGCAACAGTCATACCGTAACCACCAGAAAACATACTCGACATATTAGTGACATTCCCTACGTTCCAACCATTTAAATCCTGATTAAAAGCTATAGCGCTACTAAACATAGATTTCATATTAGTGACGTTATCTACTTTCCATTTATTTAAACTCTGATTAAAAACTTTAGTATACCCAAACATACCCTCCATATTAGTGACACTACTTACATCCCAATCCCCTATATTTTGATTAAAAGCACGAGCGTTGCTAAACATCTTTGACATATTAGTAACATTTTTTACATTCCACTTACTGATATTCCCATTAAAAGATACAGCTGACGTGAATACAGACGTCATATTAGTGACTTTTGATACATCCCAGTTATTAAGATCCTGATTAAAAGAATATGTATCTTTAAACATATTGGTCATATCAGTAACTTTTTCCAAATCAGGAGGGGTTGAAGGTAGACTTATTAATTTTCCACATCCTTGGAAAACTCCACCCTTTCCTCCAAGAAAAGGATTATTTCCTGGGTTTTCACGCTCTATACTATTTAATAATTTCAAATCTCCCCAATCATCTATACTTATTATGTGATTTTCACTAGTTTCGATATGTTGGCTGATTTTAACTTTACCAAAATTGAACCCTTCTATTTTTCCTGTGATAGTAATAGTCTTTTCTTTAGAATCCTTATATCTGTGCTTCACCTCTTTATAAGAAGTGATTTTTTGTTTTTTTGAACCATCTCCCCAATCTACGACGAAATCATAATCACCCCCCTTGTATATAGGCAATTTTATAGTATTACTACCTTCCCATCTTGAAATAAATTTCTTTAACTCATAAGTGAATTTTACTTTATAATTCCTCGATTCGCCACTCTCAGATATCACAGTGTATGTTATGGGGTTATCAGTATCTGTAAAATCCTTCAATTTATCATAACTTATCTTAGCCCCTTTAGAAACACTTATAGAAGGTGATATGCTTTTTAAATCATAGTAGGATATTAAACCATTCATAGATATTGAAATAGAAGGATCCGCGTGATTAATGTCTGTAGATACATCTACATTACTAGGAACATTTCTTAATTCGAATGACAATATTTTATTTCCACTTTTCCCCTCTTCCTCATTCTTCACACCAACGACCTCCTCTTTAATGCAAGAATTAAACGACAAAACTGCACATAGTAAAAACAACGATATTCTTTTGAATTTCATAATTTCTATTATAAACTTTTTTAAAAAAACTATTTCTGATAGCACATGCTATTCGAAAACAAATATATGTATATTTATTTATTCTAAATAAACAATCAGTAAAAACACCTTATGTCATATAAGTCCATTAAAATTTCTATGTTATTCTGTATTAGGTTAACCCGCATTATTCATAGTCATATTAAAATAGATTAGACGTGATATTTTTTCCTTAACTTTTTTACTAATCGAAGAGAACTCATCTTCTTTGTCGTTTTTTTTGCACCTTTTTTTAGGATGACAATGCTCTTTTTTAGTGTTTTTACATGGTTTTTTAACGACAAGGCGTAACTATCCCAAGCTTGTTCATTTCACAAATAAACAACCGTTACTGGGTAATAATTTCCCGAAATAAACCCTTGTAAACAAAAGATTTAGATAGCTGGTAATAGATTCGCCTTTTGGTAATTTTAACCCAGATTATTCATAGTCGTATGAATTTTTCGAATAGAATTTATCGCTTTATCCAGTATTTATAAGTAGTCATTGATGAACTCAGAGTTATAAATGGTATATTTTTATTCCTAATTTTTGGGCTATATCTAAAGTGGTTATTTTTGGTTGAAACCCTTTAAAAATAACACTTTATATTCAAATTGAAATACAAACCATGAATAATACGGGTTAATTCTATTTTCACTTGAATCACCTCTTTTAACATAAAAGTTAAAGTAAATTTCTCTAGCGTCCTTTTGGGGAAGGTTACTAGAAAAATGCCTTATGTTCATCCCTAATCCTGTACTCTCAACTTTAGAATAGCACTGTTGAGGCTTGTGCCAACTCTTGGCTTTGTAAGTGAAGCTCATAAAATGTTGGTGCTTCTCTCCATGATCTAAATACATTTTTTTACAGCATTTTTTGAACGGGATACCTTTCTTTTTAAAACTTCATTGCTCGCTATGCCTGTCACATATAGTAAATCAAAATCATCTACTAATTGGTAAAAAGCAACGCAACTAAAGCTGCTATCACTTCTAATAATTATTTCCATCTCTAGGCAACTCTCACGTATTTTGATAATTATTCGCTTTAAAATACTAACATACCATTTATTAGAATGACTGTTTCCTCGACGGAGTACGGGAAGAATAATCTGTTTTGGTGTCTCCATCATGAAAAAATAGTTCATTGTACATGAATTTATCATAATAACCGTTAAACATTGACAATTGTTGACTGCCATGAGTTGGATCATCGGTTGAATCTACATCAATAACTATTCTCTTGCGACCAGATAAATTTGAAACATATTTGTATAACCATGCATTACAAAACTTAAAAACAGCCTGTTTATCCAAGCTATTCTCAAATCTTGATATAGTGGGTTGAGAGGCCAAATCACCTTGAAGAACATCTTTTAATAAAGGCTCATGCCGTAAATGACTAACATCATTGGCGTCTTCATAGCCTAACATGATCATATAAACCCTTTGCTTTAACTGTTACTTTCTGCTATAAGTAATAAATCTAGTGTCTCGAGTATCAGGCAAAAACTTACTGTAATAATGAATCAATTTATGATCTCGTTCTAATTTTTCAAGCATGATTAAAGATCCATCAGAGCTAATTTCTGATGATGAAAAAAGTTAACTCAACAAAAGTTTTCCCTCTATAAAATAATGTGTTTTTATTCCTCATTTTTGAGCTATATCTAAAGTGGTGAATTTTTGATTAAAACCTTTTAAAATTAACACTTTATGCCTAATATTAACAATATATCTATGAATAATCTGGGTTAAACCAAAGCTAAATAGAGCTATACCTGTAAATTGAAGTATTCAAACGATATTTCTTTAACTAAAATATTAATCGAACTCAGGTTTTAAGGTATAGTGTTGTTAAACAAAAGCCTAGACGGAAGACGGAATCTTAATATTAAGACTAATCGTCGTCATAGCCTTTCATCCAATAATACAATGAGTTAGTATTGCAGTTACTGACAAAATTAGGTTTCTTATCCTCGGTGATTTTTGGCGCTTTCCTAGAAAAACTAGAACACTCAGTAACATTTGAAACATCCCAACCACTTAAATCTTGTTCAAAAGAGCTTGTTTTATCACAAACCCTAGGCCAACAACCAGAAAACATAATTCTCATATTAGTAACTCTTGATACATCCCAGCCACTAATATCTTGATTAAAAGTTATAGCTCCACAAAACATAGCAAACATATTAGTAACACTACCTACATTCCACCCACCAATATTTTGATTAAAATTTTCGGCTCCCTCAAACATATTTGACATATCAGTAACGTTTGAAACATCCCACTCTGTAATATCTCCATTAAAAGGTATAGTACCAAAACTTCCGCCAGAAAACATCTTAGACATATTAGTAACATTGCCCACTTTCCAATTGCTAATATCTCCACTAAAACTCGTAGCTTCTTTAAACATACTACCCATACTAGTAACATTACCTACATTCCACTTATTAAGATTCTGATTAAAATGCGAAGCCCTTTCAAACATACTACTCATATTAGTAACATTACTTACATCCCAACCACTAATATCTTGATTAAAGATCATGGCTATTTTAGCTTTATAACCACCATAAAACATACTCGACATATCAGTGACATTCCCTACGTTCCATCCGCCAATATTTTGATTGAAGGATACAGCATCTTCAAACATACCACTCATATTAGTAACATTACTAACGTCCCATTTACTAATATCTCCATTAAATGATTTAGCATTCTTAAACATACCAATCATATTAGTAACTTTTGATACATCCCATTTACTAATATCCCCATTAAAAGATGTAGTGCCCTCAAACATATTAGTCACATCAGTAACTCCTTCTAAATTAGGAGAATCTAATGGCAGACTTACTAATTTGGTGCAGTCTTCAAAAACCCCAACATACCCAGCATAAAATTCGCTCCTGCGTAGATATGCACTATTTAGGAGCTTTAAATCACCCCAATCTTCTATGTTTATTATATTTTCGCTACTAGTTTCAACTTTACCGAAGCTGAAACCTTCGATTTTCCCAGTGATGGTTATAGTGTAACTGCCATCTGTTTCATATTCATGTAAAGAAGCTAAATCATCGAAAGAAGTAACTCTTTCTTTTTCTGAACCATCTCCCCAATCTACGACGAAATCATAATCACCCCCCTTGTATATAGGTAATTTTATCATATTGCTACCTTCCCATTTTGATATAAATTTCTTTAATTCATAAGTGATTTTTACTTTATACTCCCTCGACTTACCACTCTCAGATATTACAGTATACGTTATAGGGTTATTTTCGATATTTATAAAATCTTTCAATTCGTCAGAACGTATCTCAGCCCCTTTAGAAACACTTATAGAAGGTGATATGCCCTTTAAATCATAGTAGGATATTAAACCATTCATAGATATTGAAATAGAAGAATCCTCGTGATTAATATCTGTAGATACATCTACACTACTAGGAATATTTCTTAATTCGAATGACAATATTTTATTTCCACTTTTTCCCTCTTCCTCATTCTTCACACCAACGATCTCCTCTTTAATGCAAGAATTAAAAGATAAAACTGCACATAGTAAAAACAATGATAACCTTTTGAATTTCATAAAACTTTAATTTAAATTATTACTATTGATGACAGTCATTACTATTGAAATGCAAATTTACAATTTTTATTAATTCTAAATAAACTTACTGAGTTCTATGGTCACTGAAATATTTTATCTAGTTGATGGGATCTGTAAGTAATCAATACGTCAAATTTTCAAGAAATTTATTTTTACTCTAATCTAGATTCTTTTTCAAATCAACTTCTATTATGATATCTACCTTATCCCATAATTTACTTATACCATCTGTACCTTTATGTAAATCCAAACATTCTGTATTTAAAGACTCTATAGAAGACGATAAATTCCATCTTAAAAGATCTACCTCAGCTGAGATAACTAATACACTATCTTCTGTCATGGTATAGGTAGCAGAAATGTCCCCTTCTATATCGTTGAGAGTTACAAGAAATAATATATTATTTTCTGTTACTTCTTTTACACGCCCCTCTATATTCGATGTATTAGCCATAGAATTAAAGAAAAATCTAACTATTCGTAAATCTCTAACTTCATAACCACTATTTAAAGACTTTATAGGTATTTTAAATTTCATATTTCTAATGCTCTCCTCCAAGACATCAGATTTTTTACTTTCTGAGATATATATCTCTTTAAATGAACCATATAATGGAATTTTATCAGTTGTCTTATATGCTGCCCACTTCAACTTTACATTTTCAGAAGTCAAAAGGTATTGCTCTTTTAAAGAATCATAACTACCATCCGAAAAACACGATACAAAAAGACTTATAATAGCCACTTGTATAGCTTTTGAAGACATTTTTTTCATTAAAGTAATTTGTATTTCAACGTTATATTGTAAATTATTCCAGGAATATAAGTCATGGTATAACTATCTGTATATTGAGTGTAATCGAATACATTATCTATATCTAACAGAAGTTTTAATTTACCTTCTAGAAATGTTTTAGAAATACCTGCGTTTACTAAAGTAAACGGTTTTGAATACTCTTTTTCATCATCTATTATATTATTGAAATTAGTACGTGGGGTCATTCCTATTTTTCCAGTATATTGCGCTACTATATTAGCAGATACCCCATACATGATGTCTCTTATAAAAATCTTAGCATTTCCACTGTGTTTAGCTCTTCCTTTTAATCCTCCGTATTTTTCTTCTTTTACTACGGTTCCTTCTTCAGAAGGTGTTTTTTTCGACAAAATTTCTTTTTTTCTTAACCTTTCCAAATCTTTCTTACTCTTGGCGGTCAAGTATTGATAACCTCCCGATATTGTTATATTATCGTTTAAATCATAATTTGAGTTAAATATAATCCCCTCAGTAAATATTTCACCTGTATTTGTATAGCTTATTATATTCGGACTTGGGTTTAAAGAACCAATTCTAGTAGCATCTATCATATTAGATAGATCTGTTCTAAACAATTCTAATTGTAGAGATATTGAATTTGTAGGTCTATAGCTCAATTCAGCGTTTATTCCTATTGAATGTTCCGGTTTTAATTTCCCTTTATACTTTATTATCTCATCATATTCTTTGTCAAGAGCAGATCTGTTTATTCTACCTTGGGAAATAAACCCTTCTATCACTCTTTCTAATTTTGCAACTCCTACGAATGCATGCCAAGGAGCCATTGAATTTTCGTATAATTGTTTTATGCTTGGACTTCTAAAGCCCCTACCTATGGAGGCTTTTAAACTAATCTGTTCTGTGATGTCCAATTTAAAAGAAGCTTTTGGATTAAACTGCATACCATAACTTTTATGATTATTAAATCTAGCGCCTAATACCAGATTTAATCTTTCAAATAGATTTGTGCTGTATTGTCCATATACGAAACTATTGCTAAAATCAGGGATATCTTTCAATTCTTCATCTGATTCTATGATTCTTTGATTGTTGGATCCTATTCCATAAATAATATGATCAGTATTATTTAGTTTATAACTGAATGAAATCTCTCGTTCAAAAGATCCGTGCGTAAATTTTTCTGTATGCCCTTTAGGAGATTTAACTGATGGACCTTGCTTGTCGTTATAGCTATAAATATTTGAATTTATACTTAATTTAACAGATAATTCTTCAGTAATATCATAAGTTATTGTAGGCGTTATGCTCCAATCTAATAGGTTGTAGTATATAGGCTGGATATGCCTTTTATATCTTGATATATAATCTTGATGTTTAATATTTAATCTAGAATTTATATTAGCCTTTAATTTTGGTATAACCTCGTATGAAAGCTTATTCAGAAGTCCATAATTATCAAATGGAGATTCTTTTCCGTTCATTTCAGGGTTCGCTACATAATTAGCTGTTTTGAAAAAATTAATATCTGTGTATATTCCGTATTTATTCTCCCTGTAATAGTGACCTTGTACATTTACATTGATTGTGTTAAATCTACCATATCTCAAAGATGTAGATAGCTGCTTATTTTTTGATATAGATTTTGTGATTATATTTATCACCCCCGCCATAGCTTCTGATCCGTATATGCTAGATGTAGGACCTTTTATTATTTCTATTTGTTTTATGTTATCTGTACCTATAAGGCTAGATAGATCTGGACTGTAAGCAATACTACTACCTAAAATAGGGGCTCCATCTACTAGTATTAATGTATACTTGGGAGATAGCCCTTGCAATTGAATTCCATTGCCTTCTACGTGACCAGATGAAATATTTATCCCTGTGGTAGCTCTTAATACATTTATGAGTTGCACCTCTCCTGACCTCTCTATTTGATCACTAGTTATCAATGTAACAGGCACAGTAACATTACTTAATTGTTCATCTTTTTTATTTGCAGAAATAATTACACTTTCCAAATTTACAACGCCTCGGGAGGAATCTTCGTCAGTATTGTCGTTTTGAGCAAAGGTTTTAAAACTTATAAGTAAGAGTAATATCAGTTTAAATTTTTTCATTTTTGTGGTTAATTACTTGTTATTTTTATTTTAAGATTGAGGGAAATTTGCTTATGGTAAATGTTCGCTTAGTTTAGCCAACAAAAAAATCAATCGGAGTAAAGTATTCTCCGACTTTTAAGATTTTAGTTATTAGTTTTTTGTTCAAAAGAATATACCTATTTAGTATATTTTATTAATAGTTCTTTCCAAGATTGTAATTCTGGACTTCCTTCTTTTTGCTTACCAAATAATTGAACTATTAGATTTTCATCTTCATCAAAAACTTCTAAAGCTGATACTTCTCCATCTTTTCCAGATGGCCTCCTAACTACCCAGGCTTGAGATATTTTATCTGCATTTAGATGTAAATTAAAATCAGAATCAAGTACATTAAACCAGATTATTCATGGTTATATTTCAATATTTGATATGAGGTGTTAATTTTAAAGGGGGGTAACCAAATCTAGATCACTTTAGATATTCCCTAAAAATGAAGAATAAAAATAAATTGTTTATAAACTGAGCTAGATACATATTTCCTTAGAAATAATCAATAAAACAATACTTTTAACCTAAAACTTTTGCTTTCATTAGAATATATCTTAAAAATTAAAACATAAACTCTTAATTCATCCTAGTTCTTAGTTCTAGTTGCCCCAGTAGTAGGAACTTTAGACTTACTGAAGTCAGGAGCTTTAAAATTACCCATTGATTTATTTGCTTCTGTAGAAGAAGAAAAAACTCCGTTAGGAGAATGCTTTAAATAAAACCCACGATGATTTGCTACATTACTCACATTCCATCGGCTTAAATCTTCACCCATTGCCCAAACCATGCTGAACATTGTTGTCATATTATTTACATTAGATACATCCCAATTTTTTAAACCTCTGCCTACAAAACTTTCGCAACCTTCAAACATACTCTCCATGTTAGTGACCTTAGATACGTCCCAATTACCTAGATCAGCATCAAGTTTAGTACATAAAAAAAACATCTCCTTCATATTGGTAAGCTCAATCAAATTAGGAGCAGAAGATGGAAGAGTTGTTAAATTTGAACAATACTTAAAATGAGATCCTAAATTATTGCCATAACCTAACTCCAAATCGCCCCAATCTAAAATTTCTATTATTTTGGATGTACTAGTCCCTTCATCCAAACTTTCGGCTAAAGTAAAATTAAAACCGATAATTTTGCCTGTAATGGTTATACAGTATTCTCCAACAACTTTGTATTCGTGGGACCTGTGTTTAAGATTATCTGAAGTAATACGTTGCTTTTCTGTTCCATCTCCCCAGTCTACATGAAAATCGTAATCACCGCCAGCATATAAGGGCAGTATAACAGTATTACTTTCATTTTTCCCTTCACTTATTTTCCATTTTGATATGAAACTATTAGGCTTAATATTACTAGTATCTCTAGAGCAAGAACAGAATATTTCTGTAATTAGAAATATTAATACCAAATACCTATTCTCCATTTTTCGACTGTTTTGGTAGCAGTATTAAAGGGTCTAAATACGGTAACTCTCTACACCTAGGAAATATTTGGGGTATTTTAGTTTTTGCTGTAACGAAATCAGCACAAGCACTAACCTTATTTACATTCCAGCCGCTCAGATCTTCAGTTACACGTACTAATAAACTGAACATAGATCGCATACTAGTAACATTAGACACATCCCAAGTTTTTAGTCCTTTACCAGTAAAGCTACGGCACCCTGAAAACATATAGGACATATCTGTAACTTTAGACACGTCCCAGTTACTCACATCTCCATTAAATTTAGAACATAAACTAAACATTTCTTTCATATTGGTGATACCTTCCAAATCAGGGGGAAGGGACGGTATAGTTGTCAGATTCATACAATATTTAAAATATGCTCCATTTTTATTATACCCAAAGTTTAAATTTCCCCAATCTAAAATTTCAATTATTTTATATCTACTTTCATCAACCAATCCGAAGTTAAATCCTTTAATTTTTCCTGTAATGGTTATATAGTATTCCCCAGGAACTTTATATACGTGTGATTTACTATTCAGATTATCTGAATTAATGTGTTGTTTTTCTGTTCCATCTCCCCAGTCTACATGAAAATCGTAATCACCGCCATTGTATATAGGCAATACAATTGTTTTGTTTTCATCTATTTCTTCGCCTATTTTCCATTTTGATATAAAATTAATTGGCTTGGTCTTTTTCACATCATTATCTACACTACTAGTATCTGTACTACTCTTATTATGCTTAATGCAAGAATTAAACAATATAACCAGGCACAAAAAAGCAAATGACAACGTTTTATTATATTTCATTTTTTTAAAGTTGAGTTAGTAAAATTACAGAGATCAGCACCCTCTACTAAAAGAAGGCTTTTTAAATCCTGTTGAGCTAATAAAGTCACGGCAATTAGTAACTTTTCTCACATCCCAGCCACTAATGTCTTGATTAAAAGAAATAGAGCCACTATAACCAGCATAAAACATTCTATACATAGTAGTAACACTAGAAACATTCCAGTTACTAATATTACGATTAAAACTTGAAGCCCTTTCAAACATATTAGACATATCAGTAACTTTTGATACATTCCATTCACCAATATCCCCATTAAAAGCGACAGTGATATTGTAACCACCAGAAAACATACTGGACATATTAGTGACATTCCCTACATTCCATTTATTGAGATCCTGATTAAAAGATTTAGCTGTTTCAAACATACTTGACATATCGGTAACACTAGATACATTCCATACATTTATATTTTTATCGAAAGCTTCAGTATCTTTAAACATACCTGACATATTAGTAACCTTAGAAACATCCCAATTATTTAATTCTTGATTGAAAACCTTAGCATAACAAAACATCTTTGACATATTGGTAACACTAGAAACATCCCAGTTATTTAATTCTTGATTGAAAACATCAGCATAATAAAACATCTTTGACATATTTTCTACCTTAGAAACGTTCCAATTACTTATATCACTATTGAAGACTCTAGCTCCATAAAACGTCTCAGATAGATCAGTCACTCCCTCTAAATCTGGACCTTCCGAAGGTAATGAACTTAACTTTTCACAATCTTTAAAATAACCTCCCGCATTACCAAATCTCAAATCTCCCCAAGATGAAATTTCTATTATTTGTTCTTTGCTATCAGTAACCTTACTGAAGTTAAAGCCCTCTACTTTTCCAGTAATAGTTACTGTTTTTTCTCCTTCTGTTGAATATTTATGTGTAGCACCAGCACTATCATGAGAAGTAACTCTTTCTTTTTCTGTGCCATCTCCCCAATCTACCGTAAAATCATAATCACCCCCCTCGTATATAGGTAATTTTACATCTTTATTTTCACTTCTTCCACCTATATATGTGATTATTGGATTCCATTTCGATACAAACTCTTTTAACTTATAATCACCTATTAATGTATATGTTCTAGATTCTCCACTTTCAGATGTCACTACATACTCTGTAGGTTCTGCAGAAATACTCAAAAGATCTATCCTTTCAGGATTTTCGGATATAGAAGCAAATTTTGAAATTCCTATTTGCGGTACTATGTTTTTTATTTTTTCTAATTCATAGTAAGAAAATACCTTTTCTGTTGAAGACGATATAACTATTTGTGAATTATCATGGTTAATACTAGTTGATAAGCCTAAACTGGCAAGTATGTCAAGACTAAAAGACAATATCTTATTTTCAGAACTCGCTTCTAATGTAGAGACCGTTACTGTATAGGTTTTAGAGTCTCCCTTTTCAGAAGTTATTTTAAAAGATACAGGGGACGAAAAATCATTAATCGTGCTAGGGTCTGGATCTATCGTCTTTCCTGAAAATTCTATTTTAGGAACTAATTTTGTTATTAATTCTCTCTTCTTATAGGATAAAATGACAGATATTTTAGTAGAGTCATTAGGACCAAAATTAATACTTACATCTTCTTCTGTTAAGCCTTCATTCTCGGCAGAGTCAAATTTTAAAGAAGAAATAAATATAATATTTGACAATACCTCTTCTGCTTTTTCATTTTTTACACAACGAGTAAATAAAGCTGCTTGAAAAGAAAATAAACAGAATAATAAAATCTTTTTTTTCATGATATGAAAATTAAAAAATAAATAAGTTAAAAGTCATCATTAAAATTTTTCTAATATTTTAATTTAGGGTTACAACTAGAGAAAGAAGGTTTTTTTTATCTTCAAAATTTGATGCGTTTGTAGAAAGACCATTGCAATTAGTAACTTTTCTCACATCCCAGCCACTAATGTCTTGATTAAAAGGAATAGAAGCTCCAGTCCAGCCAGGAGAAAACATTCTATACATATTAGTAACACTAGAAACATCCCAAGTATTTAATTTTTTATTAAAAGCTTCAGCGTTACAAAACATACCAGACATATTTTCTACCTTAGAAACGACGTTCCAATTACTTATATCACCATTGAAGTCTCTAGCCTTATAAAACATCTCAGATAGATCAGTCACTCCCTCTAATATTTGACCTTTTATTTTTCCAGTAAAAGTCACTGTTTTTTATCCAACTGTAATCTAATTCGGTGTTACAACTAGAGAAAGAAGGTTTATTTTTATCTTCAAAATTTGATGTATTTTTAGAAAAACCAATACAATCAGCAACTTTTGACACATCCCAGCCACTAATATCTTGATTAAAAGGAATAGAACCTTCACTCCAGCTAGAAAAAAACATTCTATGCATATCAGTTACACTAGAAACATCCCATTTTTTAAGATCCTGATTAAAACTTGAAGCCCTACTAAACATATTAGACATATCAGTAACTTTTGACACATCCCAGCCACTAATATCCCTATTAAAAGCGACAGTGATACCATAATTACCAGAAAACATACTCGACATATTAGTGACATTCCCTACGTTCCAACCATTTAAATCCTGATTAAAAGCTATAGCGCTACTAAACATAGATTTCATATTAGTGACGTTATCTACTTTCCATTTATTTAAACTCTGATTAAAAACCTTAGTCTCTTCAAACACACTCTCCATATTAGTGACACTACTTACATCCCAATCCCCTATATTTTGATTAAAAGCACGAGCGTTGCTAAACATCTTTGACATATTAGTAACATTTTTTACATCCCACTTACTGATATTCCCATTAAAAGATACAGCTGACATAAATACAGACGTCATATTAGTGACTTTTGATACATCCCAGTTATTAAGATCCTGATTAAAAGAATATGTATCTTTAAACATATTGGTCATATCAGTAACTTTTTCCAAATCAGGAGGGGTTGAAGGTAGACTTATTAATTTTCCACATCCTTGGAAAACTCCACCCTTTCCTCCAAGGAAAGGATTATTTCCTGGGTTTTCACGCTCTATACTATTTAATAGTTTCAAATCTCCCCAATCATCTATACTTATTATGTGATTTTCACTAGTTTCGATATATTGGCTGATTTTAACTTTACCAAAATTGAACCCTTCTATTTTTCCTGTGATAGTAATAGTCTTTTCTTTAGAATCCTTATATCTGTGCTTCAACTCTTTATAAGAAGTAACTTTTTGTTTTTTTGAACCATCTCCCCAATCTACGACGAAATCATAATCACCCCCCTTGTATATAGGTAATTTTATAGTATTACTACCTTCCCATTTTGAAATAAATTTCTTTAACTCATAAGTGAATTTTACTTTATAATTCCTCGATTCGCCACTCTCAGATATCACAGTGTATGTTATGGGGTTATCAGTATCTGTAAAATCCTTCAATTTATCATAACTTATCTTAGCCCCTTTAGAAACACTTATAGAAGGTGATATGCTTTTTAAATCATAGTAGGATATTAAACCATTCATAGATATTGAAATAGAAGGATCCGCGTGATTAATGTCTGTAGATACATCTACATTACTAGGAACATTTCTTAATTCGAATGACAATATTTTATTTCCACTTTTCCCCTCTTCCTCATTCTTCACACCAACGATCTCCTCTTTAATGCAAGAATTAAACGACAAAACTGCACATAGTAAAAACAACGATATTCTTTTGAATTTCATAATTTCTATTATAAACTTTTTTAAAAAAACTATTTCTGATAGCACATGCTATTCGGAAACAAATATATGTATATTTATTTATTCTAAATAAACAATCAGTAAAAACACCTTATGTCATATAAGTCCATTAAAATTTCTATGTTATTCTGTGTTAGATTAATAAATATCATTGAATAATTTATTTTGGTTCAAGACAGATTAAGGTAAATTTATATTGTTATAAACCCTTATGTTATCTATAAAAAAACAAGTATATAATTCGTTTGAGAATTTCTGAGGCAGAATTCAGGTGTATTTTACGATTATTTTGCCTAGATATTGAAGCTAAAAAGCTAGTAACTAGACATATTTAACCCGTATTATTCATGGTTTGTATTTCAATTTGAATATAAAGTGTTATTTTTAAAGGGTTTCAACCAAAAATAACCACTTTAGATATAGCCCAAAAATGAGGAATAAAAATATACCATTTATAACTCTGAGTTCATCAATGACTACTTATAAATACTGGATAAAGCGATAAATTCTATTCGAAAAATTCATACGACTATGAATAATCTGGGTTAACCCAGATTATTCATAGATATACTTCAATATTTGATATGGGGTGTTAATTTTAAACCCTAAGTTCGATTAATAATTTGTTTGGTAAAAATACTTGTTAATTGCTCAAAAATGCGAAGAAGAAAGTCCCTTTAATCAAAGGGAAATAAATTAGATGAGAGTTATTTTGGAGAAAAAAGAGGACGAAGATCAGGAGGAAAATTCCTGTATTTGGTATGTTGAAGAAGAGGAAAGAGTTTTTACACAATTTGTAAAAACTGCTCATCATCAGTAATAATACCTATTGTAGAGAGTATAGCAAGTAGAGAATGTACAATTTATACCGATGAATTTAAATCTTATAACGGTTTGGTAAACTATGGCTATAAGGTCAGATTTTCTAGGTATAGAGCGATATAAACACAAGTTTTTTTATCACCTAAAAGAGTGTGAATGGAGGTTTAATCATCGTAATTATAATTTTCGTTTACCATCCAAGGAAATGATGAGTTAGTATTGCAGTCACTGACAAAATTAGGTTTCTTGGTGAATTGTCGCGCTTTCCTAGAAAAACTAGAACACTCAGTAACGTTTGAAACATCCCAACCACTTAAATCTTGTTCAAAAGAGCTTGTTTTATCACAAACCTTAGGCCAACAAGCAGAAAACATATTTCTCATATTAGTAACTCTTGATACATTCCAGCCACTAATATCTTGATTAAAAGTTATAGCTCCCAAAAACATCCCATACATATTAGTAACACTGCTTACATTCCACTTACCAATATTTTGATTAAAATTTTCGGCTCCCTCAAACATACTTATCATATTAGTAACGTTTGAAACGTCCCACTCTGTAATATCTCCATTAAAAGGTATAGTACCAAAACTTCCGCCAGAAAACATCTTAGACATATTAGTAACATTACCTACTTTCCAATTGCTAATATCTCCACTGAAACTCGTAGCTTCTTTAAACATACTACTCATATTGGTAACATTACTTACATTCCACTTATTAAGATTCTGATTAAAATGTGAAGCTCCTTCAAACATACTACTCATATTAGTAACATTACTTACATCCCAACCACTAATATCTTGATTAAAGATCAAGGTTTCTCTATAACCAGCATAAAACATATTGTACATATTAGTGACATTACCTACTTTCCACTGGCCAATATTTTGATTGAAGGATAGAGCCCCTTCAAACATACCACTCATATTAGTAACATTACTAACGTCCCATTTACTAATATCTCCATTAAATGATTTAGCATTCTTAAACATACCAGCCATATTAGTAACTTTTGATACATCCCATTTACTAATATCCCCATTAAAAGATGTAGTGCCCTCAAACATATTAGTCACATCAGTAACTCCCTCTAAATTAGGAGAATCTAATGGCAGACTTACTAATTTGGTGCAGTCTTCAAAAACCCCAACATTACTCCCAGTATAAAAACCAGGCCTGAGTAGATATACACTATTTAGGAGCTTTAAATCACCCCAATCTTCTATGCTTATTATATTTTCGCTACTAGTTTGGACTTTACCGAAGTTGAACCCTTCGATTTTCCCAGTGATGGTTATAGTGTAATTGCCATCTGTTTCATATTCATGTAAAGAAGCTAAATCATCGAAAAAAGTAACTCTTTCTTTTTCTGAACCATCTCCCCAATCTACGACGAAATCATAATCACCCCCCTTGTATATAGGCAATTTTATCATATTGCTACCTTCCCATTTTGATATAAATTTCTTTAATTCATAAGTGATTTTTACTTTATACTCCCTCGACTTACCACTCTCAGATATTACAGTATACGTTATAGGGTTATTTTCGATATTTATAAAATCTTTCAATTCGTCAGAACGTATCTCAGCCCCTTTAGAAACACTTATAGAAGGTGATATGCCCTTTAAATCATAGTAGGACATTAAACCATTCATAGATATTGAAATAGAAGAATCCTCGTGATTAATATCTGTAGATACATCTACACTACTAGGAATATTTCTTAATTCGAATGACAATATTTTATTTCCACTTTTTCCCTCTTCCTCATTCTTCACACCAACGATCTCCTCTTTAATGCAAGAATTAAAAGATAAAACTGCACATAGTAAAAACAATGATAACCTTTTGAATTTCATAAAACTTTAATTTAAATTATTACTATTGATGACAGTCATTACTATTGAAATGCAAATTTACAATTTTTATTAATTCTAAATAAACTTACTGAGCTCTATGGTCACTGAAATATTTTGTCTAGTTGATGGGATCTGTAAGTAATCAATACGTCAAATTTTCAAGAAATTTATTTTTACTCTAATCTAGATTCTTTTTCAAATCAACTTCTATTATGATATCTACCTTATCCCATAATTTACTTATACCATCTGTACCTTTATGTAAATCCAAACATTCTGTATTTAAAGATTCTATAGAAGACGATAAATTCCATCTTAAAAGATCTACCTCGGCTGAGATAACTAATACACTATCTTCTGTCATGGTATAGGTAGCAGAAATGTCCCTTTCTATATCGTTGAGAGTTACAAGAAATAATATATTATTTTCTGTTACTTCTTTTACACGCCCCTCTATATTCGATGTATTAGCCATAGAATTAAAGAAAAATCTAACTATTCGTAAATCTCTAACTTCATAACCACTATTTAAAGACTTTATAGGTATTTTAAATTTCATATTTCTAATGCTCTCCTCCAAGACATCAGATTTTTTACTTTCTGAGATATATATCTCTTTAAATGAACCATATAATGGAATTTTATCAGTTGTCTTATATGCTGCCCACTTCAACTTTACATTTTCAGAAGTCAAAAGGTATTGCTCTTTTAAAGAATCATAACTACCATCCGAAAAACACGATACAAAAAGACTCATAATAGCTATTTGTATAGCTTTTGAAGACATTTTTTTCATAGATTTTTTATAAACTGTTTTCAAAGTGAAATGCTATTTGTTAAACTAGACTAAATTTTAATTTAAAGTAATTCGTATTTCAACGTTACATTGTAAATTATTCCAGGAATATAAGTCATAGTATAACTATCTGTATATTGCGTGTAATCGAATACATTATCTACATCTAACAGAAGTTTTAATTTACCTTCTAGAAATGTTTTAGAAATTCCTGCGTTTACCAAAGTAAACGGTTTTGAATACTCTTTTTCATCATCTATTATATTATTGAAATTAGTACGTGGAGTCATTCCCATTTTTCCAGTATATAGCATTACTATATTAGCAGATATTCCATACATGATGTCTCTTATAAAAATCTTAGCATTTCCACTGTGTTTAGCTCTTCCTTTTAATCCTCCGTATTTTTCTTCTTTTACTACGGTTCCTTCTTCAGAAGGTGTTTTTTTCGACAAGATTTCTTTTTTTCTTAACCTTTCCAAATCTTTCTTACTCTTGGCTGTCAAGTATTGATAACCACCCGATATTGTTATATTATCGTTTAAATTATAATTTGAGTTAAATATAACTCCCTCAGTAAATATTTCACCTGTATTTGTATAGCTTATTATATTCGGACTTGGGTTTAAAGAACCAATTCTAGTAGCATCTATCATATTAGATAGATCTGTTCTAAATACTTCTAATTGTAGAGATATTGAATTTGTAGGTCTATAACTCAATTCAGCGTTTATTCCTATTGAATGTTCCGGTTTTAATTTCCCTTTGTACTTTATTATCTCACCATATTCTTTGTCAAGAGCAGATCTGTATATTCTACCTTGGGAAATAAACCCTTCTATCACTCTTTCTAATTTTGCAACTCCTATGAATGCATGCCAAGGAGCCATTGAATTTTCGTATAATTGTTTTATGTTTGGGCTTCTAAAGCCCCTACCTATGGAGGCTTTTACACTAATCTGATCTGTGATGTCCAATTTAAACGAAGCTTTTGGATTAAACTGCATACCATAACTTTTATGATTATTCAGTCTAGCGCCTAATACCAGATTTAATCTTTCAAATAGATTTGTGCTGTATTGTCCGTATACAAAACCATTGCTAAAATCAGGGATATCTTTCAATTCTTCATCTGATTCTATAATTTTTTGATTGTTATATCCTATTCCAGAAATAATATGATCAGTATTATTTAGTTCATAACTGAATGAAAGCTCTCCTTCAAAAGATCCGTGCATAAATTTTTCTGCATGTCCTTTAGGTGATTTAACCGATGGACCTTGCTTGTCGTTATAACCATAAATATTTGAATTTATATTTAATTTGGCAGATAATCCTTCTGTAATATCATAGGTTATTGTAGGAGTTATGCTCCAATCTAATAGGTTGTAGTATATAGGCTGGATATGCCTTTTATATCTTGATATATAATCTTGATGTTTAATATATAATCTTGATGTTTAATATTTAATCTAGAATTTATATTAGCCTTTAATTTTGGTGTAATCTCGTATGAAAACTTATTCAAAAGTCCATAATTATCAAATGGAGATTCTTTTCCATTCATTTCAGGGTTCGCTACATAATTAGCTGTTTTGAAAAAATTAATATCTGTGAATATTCCCCATTTATTATCGCTGTGGTAGTGACCTTGTACATTTACATTGATTGTGTTGAATCTACCATATCTCAAAGATGCAGATAGTTTATTTTTTGATATAGATTTTGTGATTATATTTATCACCCCAGCCATAGCTTCTGATCCGTATATGCTAGATGTAGGACCTTTTATTATTTCTATTTGTTTTATGTTGTCTGTACCTATAAGGCTAGATAGATCTGGACTGAAAGAAATACTATTACCTAAAATAGGCGCTCCATCTACTAGTATTAACGTATACTTAGGAGATAGCCCTTGTAATTGAACTCCATTGCCTTCTACGTGACCAGATGAAATATTTATCCCTGTGGTAGCTCTTAATACATTTATGAGTTGCACCTCTCCTGACCTCTCTATTTCATCACTAGTTATCAATGTAACAGGCACAGTAACATTACTTAATTGTTCATCTTTTTTATTTGCAGAAATAATTACACTTTCCAAATTTACAACGCCTTGGGAGGAATCCCCGTCAGTATTGTCGTTTTGAGCAAAGGTTTTAAAACTTATAAGTAAGAGTAATATCAGTTTAAATTTTTTCATTTTTGCGGTTAACTACTTGTTATTTTTATTTTAAGATTGAGGGGAATTTGCTTATGGTAAATGTTCGCTTAGTTTAGCCAACAGAAAAATCAGTCGGAGTAAAGTATTCTCCGACTTTTAAGATTTTAGTTATTAGTTTTTGGTTCAAAAGAATATACCTATTTAGTATATTTCATTAATAGTTCTTTCCAAGATTGTAATTCTGGACTTCCTTCTTTTCGCTTACCAAATAATTGAACTATTAGATTTTCGTCTTCATCAAAAACTTCTAAAGCTGATACTTCTCCATCTTTTCCAGATGGCCTCCTAACTACCCAAGCTTGAGATATTTTATCTGCATTTAGATGTAAATTGAAATCAGAATCAAGTACATTAAACCACTCATTATGAAAAGAAGTCTTTTCTATTTCTCCAGTATAGATTTGTATATTCCCTGGGTTGGTTACAAAAATCATAACAGGTATACTTTTAGAAGCGACTTCTTGTATTACTTCAACAACTGCAGAATTAGGAATTTTTTTGGCATAATGTTCACTCGGCGCCAAATTGAAAGCTTGTATTTTATTTAATTTATGCTTTCTACAAATAGACATGAATTCATGTGTGTCTTGCATCTCTTTCCATTCTCTATGGAATTGTTCTAGGTCTATTTTAGGATCATCTAAATCATTTTTAGGATTTTTCTCGACCTTAGTGACTATTTCATAATCCTCTTGATTTTCATCTTTAAATTTATTCACCAAATTGTGATAGTTATCAATATTACTCTCTGGCATCAAGTATATTTTGTGGAGGGCTTTGCCAGTACTAGAAAAAAATTGAAAACTATATAAATCCTTCCCTTTCATATTATCATGCACAGAAAAAACACTATGCCAATGATTCAAAAAAAATCTAAGATCTATTTCACCTAAAAATAAACCCAAGTTATCATCTTTGAATATAGGATTTTTGTATTCCCCTTTTACCTCATGTACACAATACTCATTACGAGTTAATGCCATTACCTTTCCTAAGGATTTAATTTCCATTAATATTTCCTTGAATTTAGGCTGTAATCTAATTACAGAGTTTCCACACTCAGTAACTAATAGTTCTAATTCGCTAACTCCTAGCTCTTGGGCAGCATCTTTAATTCTCTTATTTGGATTAAGATTTCTAAATGTCTCCCATCTTTCTTTTAAATTGGGCTTTATAGTGATATCGTCCATTTTCAAGTTATTTTATTATATATTAAGGTAATGTATTTTCCAATTAATAGTACAAGCGTTTGTCAGTAAATAAAAATCAAATATAGTATTTCATAACCAGCTCCTATTACTTTTATAGCTCTCAAAAGTAATATAGTATTTTCAAATTTAAGAGACATTATATCGATTTAATCTGGATTATTCACGGTTATATTTCAATGTTGGGTGTAAGTGTTAATTTTAAAGGGCTTTAACCAAAAATAACCATTTTACATAAAGCCCAAAAGTGGGAAATTAAAGTACATTATTTATAATCTGAATTAGATTGATAATTACTCCGAAATACTGAGTAAAACAATATTTTTAACTGAACAATTCATATGACTATGAATAATCTGGGTTAAAAAAAGAAAAAAGCTGCCTCGGTTTTGAGACAGCTTCATTGTAGATAATACTTAGGAAAATTGATAGATATGATATCTGTTCTTAGATTAAACTGAAATAATTATCTAACTAGCTTTAGTTACAGTTACAGTATATGTTTTAGTAAAAGTTGTATCAGTAGAATTTTTTACTGTATAAGTAACAGCAGTACTCCCGTTAGGAGTAAAAGCCTGAGCAGTTAAGCTAGCAGGATCAACAGCAGCAGTATCTCCTCCAACCTCAATTGTAGGAGTTAGGGTTACTGTATTAGCACTACCACTCGAATCCATAGTCACATCCTTAGGTACTTCTAATTTTATAGTACCAGCAGCATGATCAATTGCCCCATCAACATCAGTAGAACCTAGATTTTTATCACTATTACCACTAGTATCTTTTACAAACTTAAACGACTTAATAAACGGACCTTTAACTACTGTTACAGTATATTCTGAGGTAGAACCTAGAGTAGTTGTTAGAGTAATTTTTTTACCTTCAATACTTTCAGATACTGCTGTCCCACTAGTTGGACTTACAGTATATCCATCAGCATTAGGCTCGATAGTAGGTGTTAATCCTGTTAAAGTAATTTCATGTTCATTATTCTTAGGTAAGCTCAACTTTATTGTGCCATTACTACTGCCGCTAGGCTGAGTTATTTCACCACTTACCTCAGCTGCAATACCATTATCAGCCTTAGCCCCTATTTTAAAGCTTGTCAACTGTGGCGCATCTTCTTTAGTTACAGTTACAGTGTAATCGCTTGTAGTTCCATCTTGAGCAGTAACAGTGTAAGTTTTATCACTACTAAAATCTTGCGCTGTATTAGCAAGTTCTCCTCCTGTTTTAAGTGTAACTGTAGAGCCATTGTTTCCTAATACTTCAGGAGTTAAATTAGTAAGAACCGCATTATTTGGAACCTTAACAGTTACAGTATTACTATTTATAGCACCCTCTACTTCTTTAACAATTTTCCCAGTACTCTGATTAGTTCCATCACTAGATTTAAACTTAAAAGATTTCATCTTAGAATTCGAAGACTTTACAGTTACACTATATTGTTTGGTATTACCATTTTCAGCGGTTACAGTATAAGTTTGAGCTGTGCCATATGTAAATGTAGTAAGCGCTTTAGATGCTGGCTCTACTTTAGAACCAGTAAATACTATTTCAGGACTAAGATTTACAGTAGTCTGATCATCTCCATCTAATATTATATCTATTGTATGAGCGCCTGCACTGGATGTAGGAGTTATAGTCATATCTGCTGTAATACTTGGACTAATAGAAGTATGATCTGCCTGTTTAATTATAAAAGAAGTTATCTGCGCTGTTGCATCCAATGCAGGAATAGTCACTTTATATTTTCTAGCAGTACCATCTTGAGCCGTCACAGTGTAAATTTTCTCTGTACCTCTAGTGAAATTCTGTGCCTCTCCATCTGCTGGATTTACTGTAGCATTAGGACTAGCTGCTATAGTAGGTTTAAGGCCTGTTACTGCAATACTAGCTGGGATTTTTGCGATATTCACAGTTACATCATCATCTCCAGTAGCGGCAGGTATACTGGCTGCTGAATAATCCGTGTTACTAAAATTCTTATCAGAATTTACAGAATGTTTAAATGTAAAAGAGGTTATTTCTTTTGCATTAGACAAACTTTTATCAACAGAAACGGTATACTCTCTTGTTTGACCATCTTCAGCTGTAATAGCATAAACTTGGTTATTGTTAGTGCTATAATCATGAGCTGCAATAGCTGGACTTATAGTAGCACTAGCATGCTTGATTATAGTAGGAGTTAAAGCTGTTATGGTTGCTGCAGTAGACGCTTTTACCTTTATAGTTCCATTAGTGTTATCAATTACAACATCACCAGATCTAGCAATATCAGCAGAAGACCTAGTTAATTTTAAGCCAGTATTAACATTACCGTTGGCATCTTTTATAAAAGAAAATGCAGAAATTTTATTATCGGAAGATAAGTCTTTGATATATTTTACCGCATAAACCTTTGTTGTCTTTCCATCTGCGGCAGTTACTGTATAATTTACTGTAATTGTAGTAATATTAGCGCCAGCAGAATCGGCAGTTTCAGTAGTAGTAGGATCTCCTGGACTAATACTTCCTGTATGAACTATTGTAGGATTTAGCTCAGTTAAAGTGGCAGATTCAGAAACGTGTAATGTTATAGTATTAGCTCCATCAGTTTCAGTAATTTTACCTTCTCTATCTGCAAAAATCTTATTTTCATTTTTAGACTTCTCTAATTTAAAAGAACTAATAGAACAATCACTAGCTAAAGCTTTAGTTATATAGACAGTGTACTCTTGAGCCTTACCACCTTTTGTTAAGGTAAATACCTTTTTATAACGTTTAGGAGAAGGCTTTTTAGTAGATTCCTCAGCTATCCCTTCAGTAGTAGCTTCTTTCTCAATAGATTCTTCTACAACTTCAAAATTAACTTCTTCACCACTAGCAGGAGATATGGTAGTCCCCTCACAGAGTGTTATATTAAACTTTAAGCCATCTAAAACAGCTGTATGAGGAACTGTTAATGATATAGTATAATTCTCAGCATTTATCTGACAGTCTATATCAGACTCTAAATTTTTTTCCTGATTCTCAGAATGCAATAAGGAAAATGATTCTATACATACATTTAAATCATCTTCTATAATGTTCTTTTTATCACAAGAGAAAATAATTGCCGATAACAATACAAAAGAGAAAATAAAACTCTTTACAAAAGAAAATGTCTTCATATTTTTTAAAAAATTAATTATAACCCGCCAATCACTTTTAATATCAAAGTATCAGCCAAAATTTCACTCCAATTCTTCTCCTAAGTGGAGAGAATTAAACATCAGCTAAGATAGTAGTAATTATTTAGTTGTGCTTCTTTTGAAATCAGATTAGTATTTATATTTTTTCCATCTATTTTTTAACACTTCTCTAGTTTGGTTTTCTCTTTGATTATCGCCAGGGTTGTACAATTGCGTTTTAGAGATTTCTTCTGGAAAAAATTCCTGATTTATAAAATTGTTCTCGTAGTCATGGGAATATTTATACCCTTTTCCATATTTCAAGTTTTTCATAATCTCAGTGGGACTATTTCTCAAATGTAATGGAACGGGAAGATTCCCAGTTTCCCTGACTAATCTTTGAGCCTTTTCAATAGCTGTATATGATGAATTACTCTTTACAGAATTCGATAAATAAATAACACATTGACTCAATATTATCCTAGATTCTGGCAAGCCAACAACAGACACAGATTGAAAAGTATTATTGGCTAATATGAGAGCTGTAGGATTAGAATTTCCTATATCTTCTGAGGCTAAAATTATCAACCTTCTAGCTATAAATTTTACGTCTTCTCCTCCTTCGATCATTCTAGCTAGCCAATATACAGCAGCATTAGGATCGCCTCCACGAATAGATTTTATAAATGCTGAAATTATATCGTAATGATTTGCGCCATTTTTATCATAAGTAATATTGCTCTGAACTTTATTTAAAACTAATTCATCTGTAATGGTTATCTCATTTTGGTTATCGACAATTAATTCAAAAGTGTTTAGAAGCCTTCGGGCATCTCCTCCAGATATTCTCAAAAGAGCGTTTATCTCTTTTAGGTGAATTTTCTTTTTAGAAATTATTGCATCTTTTTCTATAGCCCTATTTAATACAGCTATTAATTCATTGTCATCAAGAGGATTAAGGGTGTATACATGACAGCGAGATAGTAAAGGTGGGATAACTTCAAAACTAGGATTCTCTGTAGTAGCTCCAATTAATATTATATATCCTTTTTCTATGGCGTTCAAGAGAGAGTCTTGTTGAGATTTGCTAAATCTGTGGATTTCATCTATAAAAAGGATACTGTTCTTTGAGGATGCGAAATCTCTTTTTTTTGATTTATCAATAATATCTCTAATATCTTTAACTCCAGAATTGATAGCACTTATTGTATAAAAGGGATTCCCAGATGAGTTTGCAATTATTTTAGCTAATGTAGTTTTTCCAGTTCCAGAGTTCCCCCATAATATTAGCGAAGGTATAATACCTCTTTCTATGTTAAAAGTCAGCATTCCTTTTTTTCCAACTAGGTGTTGTTGACCTATGTAATCTTCTATGTTTTTTGGACGAACTCTTTCGTATAAGGGACTATTCATAATCGGTAAAATTACAAATAAGGAATTATTTTTTTAAGAAATATAGCGGAATCATTGATCTTGCGCTGTTTTGCGATTTAAATAGATATTAGTTTTGCTGTTTTAAAAATATATATATCTTTGCACGAGATTAATTTTAAAATTAAAAAATTATGAAAAAAAAACTTTTATTATTTGTGTTAGCCTTTACAGTTGTTAACTTATCTGTGAACGCACAATCAACCGACGAGGACAGAAAAACAGATGCCAAGAATGTTATTAAATTAGGTTTTGGCAAATCAGCATTGTTAATGTCTAGGACTGTTATGGATTACGAGCATGCTGCTGGAATTTTGCCTATTAGTTTCGAGAGAGTTATAACTGGCAATTTATCTGTTGAGCTAGGAGGTAATATTGGAATGAAATTTTTAACTCAGAAGGAAAATGAAACGTTAGAAAAAAGTAAAGCGAAAATCGATGCTAATTTAATTTTTGGAGCAGGCATCGCTTTGAAATACTATTTTTATGGTGATGCTCCTACAGGAGTTTATTTATCTCCTTTCTTCGATTTTTCCAACGTTGATTTTAAAACAAAAATTCAAAATATTGCAGCTTCAAAAACTCAAGCAACTATTTATGATGCTGGTTTGAATATAGGTTATCAATTTATTATAGCTGGTAACATTTCTTTGGATATCACAGCTGGAATCATGCATAAACATAGCACCACTGAATCAGAGCTTACGCCTCCTGCAGCGTTAGCGGCAGCGATAGCAGCCAATGAGACAACAGCTACTGTTACCAAAACAACCAAAACTGCTAAACAAATTGAACCATCTGTTTCATTATCCTTGGGTTATTCTTTTTAAACTCATTTGAGAATAAAAAAAACATCTAGTTATAAGAGAGCCATTCCTTTATTTTAGGGGAATGGCTCTTTTTATAAAAACCTGACTAAGATCAATTTTTCTTTTTTAAAGAAAATCTTAGTTTAGAAATGAAAAATTATACAAACAAAAACAGACAGCCATAATAAGTGACTGCCTGTTTTTTTAGAGTTGAATAAGTATGGAATTATTTATCTAATTGGTTCCTTTAACCACCTTAACCCAATAATGCCCCTTTACATCACTACTCTCCTTAAGAATATATTTTACTTCTTTTTCACCAGAAAAATCTTGAGGATCAGTAGGCTCTATGCTAAGCCCAGAAGAAGCACCAGTCAAAGTAAGTGTTAAATTATTAAGATTGGTAGTGCTAGCAGGCACAGTAATAGTTATAACCCTGGTAGTTTCATTAATATCCTTAGAAGTTGGAGTAATCTCGGCACTACTGCTATTTGCAAGTTTTAAACTATCACTACTAGCTATAGTTTTAGTAGAATCATGTATATAAACTTCATATATTTTTTGTGTACTAGTATCCTCAGCTGTTAGAGTATATGTAACAGGATTTTCATAAGTAAAATTTTGAGCTGTACTTGGACTTACAGTAGCATAATCTGATTTTTCTATAGTAGGAGTTTTTGTTCCTGTTGGAGGGTTAGCTACAGGCACAACTATTCTACCTTTATCACCATTACCAGTATCAGGGTGTGTAATATCACCATTCGTGCTATCAATTGTAAATTTTGTAATCTGCGCTAGATTTGATTTTGTTCTAGTTACTGTAACTTGATAAGTTTTTGTCATTCCATCTGCACCTGTTACTGTATACGAAACAGCGGTGCCGCTAGTAAACTCCGTAGAAACTCCAGTATTAGGAGAAACAATAGTAGGAGTATCTCCTCCCAACTCAATTGTAGGGGTTAGACTTACCTTATTATCAGTACCAGATGATAAATCCTTATTAACCGTAGCAGGAACTGTTATAGTTATGGCTCCAGTATTATGATCAATACTTGCTGCACTTATATCAGAACTTATGCCAGTATTGCCAGTACCAAATTTAAAAGACTTAATAAACGGTCCTTTAACTGCTGTTACAGCATAAACTCTTTTGGACCCCGTAGCATCTTTAGTTAAAATAAATGTTTGACCAGCAATACTGTTACTAGCTAAAGGAGTACCAGGAGTTAAAGTGCATCCTGCAATAGGTTCATTAGTATACGTTAATCCTGTCAAATCAATATCAGTATTACGATTAGAAACTTTATGATCAAACTTCAATTTTATTGTTCCAGTAGAAGCAGAATTAGAATCATCATCAGTTATATCACCAGTTACTTCACTTTGAATACCCTTAGTAGTATCAGCTGATATTTTAAACTCTGTCAATTTTGGAGCTGCTTCTTTAGTTAGAGTTACAGTGTATGTTTTAGTATAAGATGATAAATGTTCATTCTGAACTTCAATAGTTGCAGAATAAGGAGAAGTATCACTAGTAGAGGTAAAAGTTATATTTATAGGATTAGTAGTATTAATATTATCCCCAGTAATAGAAGCTTTTAAATTTGTTACCTTAACTGTATTAGCAACTAAAATAGTTATATCGTCGCCTGAAATTGAGCCATCATATTCAGTTGGACTAGTAGGAAACCCAGCTGATGAATTAACACTACTAGTAAACTTAAACGTATTTATTTTTGGCTCTTTATAAACTTTTACAGAATATACCTTTCTTCCTCCAGCAGGACCCACTGCACTGTATTTCACAGCTGCTGCATGAGAATTACTAAAGTCAGTAGCAGCAATAGCGGCTTGTCCAGCATCTCCACTGTATACTTGAGTGTCAGCCAAAGCAGAAGAAGCTGTAATAGTTGGAGTTAATCCATTTAACTCTGCGTTATAAGGAACTTTAACAATTATATCGCTGCCATTAATCTCACCTGTAATATCACCTACAAGATTTTTACTACCATTATTGCTATTCAAAAACTTAAACTCAGATATAGCAGGTTCAGCGTTTTGAGTTACAGAAACTGTATATACTTTAGTAAAATCAGCAGCTGAAGGATTAGAAGATGTTACTGTATATTCAACATTAGAACTAAAATTTGTCTGAGCAGAAGGGATATATTCAGCTTTAGTGTTCTCCCCCACTGTAATTGTAGGAGTTAAACTAGATAAAGTGACACCATTAGGAACTATTACAGATATAGTGCCAACAATGTGATCGATTACCCCTGTTACTTCAGTACTTATACCTGCATTAGTAGAACTTCCGCTGGAAGAAGTAGCAGCAAACTTAAATGACTCAATATAAGGCCCTTTAACTACCTCTACAGTGTAAACCCTTTGAGAACCCGTATCAGTTTTTGTTAAAGTGAACTCTTTAACATTAATATCTTCAGATATTTCTGATCCGTCAGCTGGATCTATAGTACAACCTTCAGGAACATTGATAACAGGTGTTAATCCTGTTAGAGTAATAGCTCCTTTGTAAGGAATTTTTAATAATATTTTGCCTGTTGCAGTATCAGTGTCATCAGTTATGACAGCAGATATCTCTGTTTTTATTCCTTTAGCAGCATCAGCTGATATTTTAAACTCAGTCAACTTTGGCGCCGCTTCTTTAGTTATATATACAGTATATTCTTGAGTCTTTCCATCTTTAGCTGTAACAATAAATGTTTTTTTATAACGTTGAGTAGATGGCTTTTTGGCAGATTCCTCAGAAACCTCATCAGTAGCAGATTCTTCTACAACTTCAAAATTAACTTCTTGTCCACTAGCAGGAGATATGCTAGACCCTTCACAAGTTTTTATACTGAACTTTAGCCCTTCTAAAATAGCTCCATTAGGAACTTTCAATGATATAGTATGATTGTCAATATCTATATCACAGGTTATATCAGAACCTAATTTTTTATCAGTATTTTCAGAATTAAGTAGAGAAAAAGATTCTATACATATATTTAAATCGTCTTGTATAATTTTCTTTTTATCACAGGAGAAAATAATAGCCGACAACAATACAAAAGAGAAAATAATACTCTTTACAAGATATTTTTTTTTAAACATAATTTTAATAATTTAATAAAACAATAATCTACTAAATCCCATAGGATTAAAAGGATTAGCCATAAATTTTAATCCAATTCTTTGCCTAAAGACGAAGAATTAAATGTCTTAGCTAAGATAGTAGTAATATTTGTTTTGGCTGATATTTATTTAAAATAAATACTTGTAATTGAGCTTGAAGATTTGGGAATTAGGATTTTATTTAGTCAAAATCAATTTATCTAAGAACTGTTATATAGCCATTTATATCTGTGATCTTGCCATCCTTTGTTATTCTAAGAATGTAATAATAGGTACCTCCGTTTTTCCCTTCAAAAGACCAACTATTGTCGTAGTTCCTTTTTTCGTAAATCAAGCGACCTATCCTATCGTAGATGTAAATAGTTATATTATCTTTTCTGTATTCCTCAGGAATGCTCCAACTATCTTGATTGGTTAGTATATTAGTTAATCCGTTGTCTACTATTACCTTACACACAACTCTCTTTTTACAGCCATATTCAGAAGTGATATCTACTATGTATTCTCCGTCCTCATATACAGGATCGGTTTTGATACTATATGATCTTGCACCTGTATTCCAAACGTGCTCTTTCCCCCCATAAGCCACAAAAGATGTGTATTCTCCTCTCTTTAAATATCTCACTGGATCATATACTCCCATATCCGATTCTTGTACTTCTAGATATTTACTCTTTATCTTACATTTGGCTGTTTTGTGATCAAATACATAATGGTATTTTCCGAGTTCACCCGTTTTATATGTACTACTAGTCGCTCCAGGAATAAGCTCATTGTCTTTATACCATTGATATGTTCCATCTCCTTCTCCTATCATTGGATTTCCCGTTATGGTAACTTGTTTTTCCGCCTCACACAAGAAACCAGAATAGGTGGCTGAGATAAGAGCTTCTAAACTTTTAGGCCTAACCTCAACACGATTAGACAGATCCGAACTACAGGTTCCATCTACATATGACACTTCATATTCTCCAGAGCGGAATTCTTCTAATTCAAGTCTTTCTGTGTTCTCATTAGGTATCTCAACTTTATTTCTATACCATCTGTATTCTCCTCCTCCAAGATGACTATCAGCAGTAGCCCTCAGAGTTGTAGCATAAGTTATTTTAGAATACAATATATCTGACTCTGCACATGTTGCTATTCTTGATGACGTTAATGTTATTGCTGGAAATGTTCTTCTTCCACTAGTGACTCTTACTTCGGCCTCTTTACTACAGCCGTCTTTAGTAACTATACTTACCATATAGGTTCCAGAGCCTAAACCTGTATCCCCTCCTACTACTAAGGAGCTAGTAGAGCTTAAAATTTCTCTATTAACAGCATTAGAAGAACTATCAGGACCTATTTTTTCCCATACATAATCTACTTCTTCTGTTACTGTAGCCTTTGCTTCTAATCTAAGAGGCTTGCCACATATTATCTCAGGATTAGCTGGTTCTATAGCAGGATTTGGCATTTCTACTATATCTATAGGGTCACTATATGTTACACAGCCATCAGGGCCTAGCAATTCGGTTGTAACGTAATATCTGCCTATTTCTGTAGGTGTAAAAGTCTTGCCTGCATGCACAAGAGCTCCGCCAGGATCAGCGGCAGGAACGGCAGGAGCAGGCGCATCCATTTTATACCATGAAAAAGCACTTTCCTCAGCTGAAGCAAAAGCCTCTCCATCAAAGCTCACACTTAGAGCATTACTTCCTCCGCATAAATAGTTGTTTTTTAACTTTGAACTAACCTTTAAATCTAAAGGCTCTAATATCTCTATCTCTTGGCTTTTTAGACCTATACAATGTTGATCCCCTATATCTAATTCTAGCCTATATTTTCCAGGTTCAGTCACTTCTAGTGGGACTACTGTTTTGCCAGCAATTTGGGTGTCATCTTTAAACCATTTTACATTTTCAATTTGTGATGCTGCCCCTGTTTGTAATTCATTTTTAGCTTCTGTTAAGTCGGTAGCAGAAATTGTAATACTAGGTGTATCTTCAATAAAAGGATTAGGTTTACACAACCTGTTTTCTTTAGAACTGGTCTTTATCTCAATAGTTGGCTTTGAAAAATCAAAAGGTTCTTTAGGTTCTACTTTTTCACAAACTACAGTGCCATCAGAAGTTTTAGTTATTCTTACCTTTACAGAAAATTGAGCTGTATCATTTTTATCAGTACCAGTTATTGTATATTCTTGATTAGTTTGGCCACTGACATCTGTGCCATTTTTTGTCCACTGATATGTAGCTGTATATCCTCTTAGGATCTTATCAACATTAGCAGTTAATTTTATCCCAGTATTACAATCTCCAATATCTACTCCAATCTCTACAGAGTACTCTTTTACTGTTACTGGATAAGATTTTGAAGAGTCACAATCAATATCTGAGGTTTCAGATCTAACTGTCTTATGGAGCACTTGATACTTTCCTGCTCCTACCGAAATAGATCTATTGTCGCTATTTTCTATCTTTTGCCCGTCTTTATACCATTCGTATGCTATAGTCCGTTCATGTCTTTGCTCTTTTTCTGAGGATGTCAAAGTGGCCTTCTCATTAGGAGCAACATAAAGCTCCTTTTCATTTGCTCTTGTTCCTGCTACTGCTGTTCCTTCTGCTATAGAAGGCTGGTCTAGATTTTTGATAATTTCAAATACATCTTTGTATTCCTTTGTTACACCACCAGGTTTAAAGCCTGACCCATGTGGCTCTCCAATTTTCATCTTGTGCTTGCCTACAACTAATCTTGGAAAATTTATAGGCTGTTTGTAAACAGTACTTCCCTCAAATCCTATATTGGCATTTGATATGGTAACTATTTTTTTGACATCTATACTACCTGTTGTATCGAAATTCGGTACTACACTTGTATCAGTAACCCTAGCACTTTTAACAATTAATTCTTCAATGCCTGAAAAGTCTCCTGTATATGTTATTTGAATAGAATAATTATTAAGTCTTCCTTGATCTATATCACATATTTTAGTTATAACCTTTCCATTAGCATCTATTATTTCAAATTTTATGATTTGAGGTTCATTAATAGCAATAACGCTAGAACTATTTCGAGAAAAATAGAAAGAAGTGCTAATTATAAAGCAAAGACTACTAAGAAATAATAAGCGCAGCACTCTATAAATCTGTTTCATAACTTAGGATTTTGATAAAAAGTTAGTGTAAACATACTATTATTTTACTATATAAAAATACTTTTAACTGACTTGAATTAATGTTTTAGTTGGAAATTTAACTAAATTTAAGCAGATATTTTTAGTTAAAGCCAAGTATGTGTTATCTCCCATGGAGAAACAGACAAGGGCATTTCAAGCCAAATGAAAAATAGCTACTTTTGCATTCGCAAAAATTAAATAGTTGTTTTGAACAATGGAGTTGTACCCCCTAAAATTTAAGCCCATATTAAAGCATCGTATTTGGGGAGGTAATAAACTAAAAACTCTCTTTGGTAAAGAAACATTTAGAAATCATAACATAGGAGAGAGTTGGGAATTATCAGGTTTGGAAGATAGTCCCTCCGAAGTTATAAATGGTCCTTTGAAGGGTAATACCATAACTCAAATCACAACTAAATACAAGGATAAGCTACTTGGCAAAAGGGTATATGAGAAAATTGGGAATAAATTTCCTCTGTTGGTAAAGCTTATAGATGCTGAGAAAGATCTGTCTATACAGGTTCACCCCGACAATGCATTAGCCCAAGAATTACACAATTCTTTTGGAAAAAATGAGATGTGGTATGTCATGCAAGCAGATGACGACTCGGAAATAGTAGTAGGTTTTAACAAGAGTTATTCCAAAAAAGAATATGTAAATCATCTAAAAGAAAACACTTTACTACAGATGCTAAATAGGCAAAAAATAGAGGAAGGAGAAGTGTATTTTATTCCCCCAGGGACAGTGCACGCCATAGGCAAGGGCATTCTCATAGCTGAAATACAGCAATCTTCAGATATAACATATAGGATATTTGACTTTGACAGATTAGATGAAAATGGACATACTAGAGAACTTCATACCCAATTGGCGCTCAGAGCAATAGATTTTAATTCGCAAGACACATATAAAAGGTTATACAATAGGGATACAGAAAACGCTTTGGTTTGTTGTGATTACTTCACAAGTAGATTGCTAATTATAAAGGGGAGTTTAAAGAGAGATTACACTGATTTAGATTCTTTTGTAATTTTTTTATGTGTTCGGGGGAGTGTAACTATCAGCACTTATAATTCTGTAAATAAAATATCTATGGGTGAGACTATATTAATCCCTTCATCTCTAAAAAAGGTTGAGTTAAATGCACAATACGCAGAATTGTTAGAAATATTCGTATAAAACAAAAGACACTATCTCAATATTTGTAAACTAAAAAAAATAACATGTATTTATTACATTTGTGCATTCATATTATGAATACGCCTGAGTAGCTCAGCTGGATAGAGCAACAGATTCCTAATTTGTAGGTCATAGGTTCAAATCCTATCTCGGGCACTATTTAACTAGTTAATCTACTGATAGTCGGCTAGTTATGAAAGTAGAAGGAAAGGGAAAGAAAAAAGAATATCTTTTTTTTCAAAAAAAGTTTTTTTCATAGGGTTGAAAAAAGTAGATACACAGTAACGAGATAATTAACCACATAGCGGGTTGCCTTTGTCTACTCTTTTGTTAAATACAATATTTATATGTTTAGGCCTTGTCTACTTTTGTAATAGTTTCGAAACATTGACTTTACGCTACACCTTCTCACAAAGGAGCTGATAATATTATAGCCCCCTCTAGTGCATATGGAGCGTCATCATGCGCCATTGCGCCTTGTCCAAAAGACAACAGCTGTTCAATAAAAATATTCATATCGCCGTAGTGTTCTTTATCTTTATCTATAAGGACCTGCCCTTTGCTCAAACAAAGGACTAATAGCTTCAATACGAGCGAATTTATTCGACTTCTTTCTAGTGTCTTTGCTCAGGGGGATATAATGACCTCTAGTATCTCCCTCTTTAGTGAATTCATCAAAGGTCAGACTTTGTATAAAGTTAGCTTCTATATAATACCAGCCTTTATTGTTTTCATAGTAATTATACAAATAGTTTATCAATATGTTTATGCTACACTTTCTCACAAAGACATAGAGAATATAATATTTTTTTTGCTTGAAGAAATATACTAAGATTATACTGGCTTATAGTCTGATATTTTGGTGTCCATAAATCTAGGGTCTGTGCAGTTTATGATTTTACAGTCTTCCATTTTAGGCATGGAAAAAAGTTTATGTTCTACTTTTTAAATATCCGTTCCTCTATCATATTATAGGATTATTAAAATATTCCCTTTGACTTGTTCTATGCCCTATTGTCTTGATTAATTTTTCTATCCTTTATTTTTTGTAGCTCTCTCCCCATAATGGATTGCCGTTTTCATACAGAGCATTAACCTGTGATGTCTCAAACTCTGTGTTTTTGCTTAGGCTGTATATGATACTGTTTTTACTTATCAGATTACCTACATCTACCTCACCCTGCAGCAATCCATAGAGGGCAATAGAGCTCCAAGTATCCAATCTAAAAGTTTTTTTACTTATTTCGTCAAAAGGAGAGGCTTACTTTCTCCACGCTCATCTGCCTCACACTCCCTAACCTTCTTTTTAAGTCTCTCAATGAACGCTCTTTGTTCTTCTGGCAAACTTTAATATATCAACTTAAGTTTAGTTTGACGACACTATACCATAAAGTGTGTAAACAAGGATTCTAGTCGTTATTTTTCTATCGAAAAGTCCACCGCCTAAATATTTCTTTTTCTAAACGGTTTCTTTAGGAAAATATGAATTTATAAACAACCATTTAGATTTTTTACCATCTATCTTTTTCGTTTATAGACAAAATAAATATATATATTTGCCTTACGCTTGAGGTCTCCTTGTTAAAAAAAAGGAGACTTATGTTGGCGTGGTACTATAAAGTTTTTAGGGCTTATTTAATCTACGCATTTCGAGCACAAACTTTAATTGACTTGTTTAGTGGTTTAATAGCTTAATAGTTTAATAGTTTAATAGTTTAATAGTTTAATAGTTTAATAGTTTAATAGTTTAATAGTTTAATAGTTTAATAGTTTAATAGTTTAATAGTTTAATAGTTTAATAGTTTAATAGTTTAATAGTTTAATAGTTTAATAGTTTAATAGTTTAATAGTTTAATAGTTTAATAGTTTAACAAATAATATCAATATCATGGAAAAAATAATAAAATACTCATTTAAAAAGACATTTATTTTGTTAGCAGCGGTTATTTTTGTGTTTTCTTGTGACAAAGAGCCAGACAAGCCTAATCCTAATCCCAAGCCTAATAAAGGAGGTGAGGTAACCAAGAGCGAGTCAGCTCTTATTAAGTCTTTTGAATTTAAATCTGCTGATAATCTAAACAAGAATTTAGGGGATGGAGATGTGCGCCCAACAAATCTTGGCTTGGGAACTATAGTCTTTGACGGTCTTCCAGCTAATGAAGACCTTACAGGTCTAAAGCCTACTATAGTGCTTTCTAATAAAGACGCCACTGTGTCTCCTGCGACTGGAGTAGCTCGAGATTTTACTGGTGCAGTAAAGTATACAGTAACAGCTGCTGACAAAACTACAACACAGGATGTTTATGTAACTCTTAACAAAGAGGGGGCAGTCAGACAAAGTCTTTTAGATATTGAGGCGGTTAAGTTTGTTAAAACGGATAATAAAAGTGGCGATAATGTAAGTAATTTTTACAAAGCTCTGTTTATCTTAAAAACCCCTGCTAGAGATGCTACTGCAGCTACTGAACCTACCGCAAATGGTTATCCAGCAGATTTCACCGCCAGGGTTAATGATAATGATATCTATGTAGATGTCCCTTTTAATACAGCTTTAACCTTAGTTGCTAACCCGGCATTTACGGCAACTGTCACTCTTAAGTCTCTTGCGGAAGGGGTTACTTTGTTAAACGGCCCTGCTGGAGTGGACTTTGGTCAAAAAGCTACTGGCGATGGCGTTGGTGATACTGATGTAAAGTTTAGTTCTGCAGCACCAATAACTCATGCGTTACTTGACGCTGAGACTGGTACAGGTAGTTACACTAAAACTTTAACCTTTGTTAAAGGTAGCGGCGAAACAGTGGAATACGAACAGTATAGAATGCATTTTAGATATGCGCAAGTGCCTTCAACTGATTGTAGTATAACTAGGTTTGCTCTTAAAAAAGCTGCTGATGGTGCTGGTGGCGCTAGTGGTAATGCTAAAATATCTGTTGATGGCATAAATGATAACGATTTCTTAGTTTTAACTCCTGAAGAAAATGCTGACAATGACGGAAGTGAAGCGGCTAAAGCTATAGAATATAAGATCGTGAAAGCTACTCACGCAACTACCATTGCAGATAATGATAATTTTAAAGTTACTGGCATGCAACTTCCAGATGGAGCTACTATATCTACAGCAAATGCTGGAGGAACTGCTCAAGCCGATCCGATAACCACTGGCATTTCTGTTACAAGTAAAGATGGTGATAATAGTATAAATTTTAAGGTAGTAGCCCAAGATGGGAAAACACACAAGTTCTACAAATTTACTTTTAAAGGCGCTGCTGCTTAGTAAGAAAAGAACAAAAAAATAATAATCATTTTAATGGTTTGCCTTTTAATCCCCTGGCTTTAAGCTGGGGATTTTTTTTATGCTTTGTTTCTAAGGCTCTCGGAAAAATAAAAAACTTATCAATTAAAAAAAGCTACTACCTTAGTGTTTTTTAAGGAATGGCTTAATTATTCATTTAAGTCGTTGACATTTATTTTTTTTAACCTTTTTTTTGAATTAAAATGAAAATATTTAAAAACCTTTTATCACTACTAACCCTTGGATTAGTCGTATTTTCTTGTAATAAACCATCTGAAGACCCTAAGGCAGATCAAAACTCAAAAGCTTTAGAATTAGTAGTAACTTCTGTGAAATTTGAGAAAGCTAAAAATCTAAAAGAAAATAATGTCTCTGAGTTCTACGAAAAGCTTTTTATCACTAAAACTCCTGCTAGAAATAAATTAGCTTCTGTTGATTCAACCGCTACTACTAACGGTTATCCAACTGAGTTTACAACTGTTCCTGCAGATATAGTAGGAGATAGTATCATTAATATCAAACTCCCGTATAACTCGCAATTTATAGACTTAACAGATAAGGCTACAGCTACGGCTACTATTACTTTTAAATCTGCTGTTGAGGGTATTAAATTAGGGGAGACTACTATCAAAGGCACTACTACGGATATTACTTTTGAAATACCTACAACAGAGCTTACTAAAGCTAAATTAACAAATGCTCCTTTCAAAAAAGAAATGATATTCTCTAAAGCTAGGAGCTAATGCTACTAGAGCTAATGCTACTGACACCCCTAGAGTAAAAAAATATACTATAGTTGTTAAATTCTCAGATAATAAATCTAGAGAGTCAGCTTTAACTGTCGCTAATAATAAAGTTACTGCGCTTGGGTTTACTAAAGGGCAATCTAGTCAACCTAATGAAAAACTTAAAGATGGAACCGCAGGAACTACAGTAACAAATCCTACTAAAACTGGCAGTAATAATGGAAAAACTAACGCTACTCCAATTGAACTTACGATGACTAAAAATACAGAGGTGGATAGTCTAACTACTTGGGGAAGTAGCATTAAATTCAAAGCAGATGCTTTAACACTTCCAGATGGAGCTTATATAGATGTGACTGCTAGTGCATTCACTGGTACTGGCGCTACTGACACAAGCACTCACCCTGTAACAGACCCTTCAACTGCTGAAGGCTTTGCTATTTCAACAGCTAATAATGGCATACAATTTAGGGTAGTAGCTCAGGATGGAGAAACAGCTACTTACTATAAGTTGACATTTAAGGATAGTGCATCTGGATAAGATTTAAGAACCTAATATTTACAATAAGAAGCTGTCTCGAAACCGAGGCAGCTTTTTTTTGTTTAAAAGTGTAGTTTTTTACCTGTTAGTTTATCTTGCTAACTAATTGATAATCAAAATAGTATGAATGCAACTTTCAGGGACTACAACCAACAACAAAAGTTTTTTTACGCTTTATTTCTAAGGCTCTCGGAAAATAAAAAACTTCTGAATTAAAATAAAGCTACTATCTTAGCATTTTGGTCAATGGCTTAGTTATTCATTTAGGTCGTTGACATTTATTTTTTAACAATATTAGGTATGAAAACAAACAAAATATTTAAAAACCTTTTATCACTACTAACTATAGGTCTAGTAGTTTTCTCATGTAATAAACCAGCTGAAACTCCTAAAACAGGGGAAGACAAAACAGATGTAAGCCCAAAAGCTTTAGAATTAGTAGTAACTTCTCTGAAATTTGAGAAAGCTAAAAATCTAAAAGACAATAATGTCTCTGAGTTCTACGAAAAGCTTTTTATCACTAAAACTCCTGCTAGAGCTAAAGGAAAAGATGTTGCTGCAGATGCAAGTAATAACGGTTATCCAACTGAGTTTACAACTGTTCCTGCAGATATAGTAGGAGATAGTATCATTAATATCAAACTCCCGTATAACTCGCAATTTATAGACTTAACAGATAAGGCTACAGCTACGGCTACTATTACTTTTAAATCTGCTGTTGATAGTATTAATTTAGAAGTGCCTAAGATCACCAATATTAAAGGAAATTCTGTAGAGATTTCATTTGAAATAAATAAAGATCATTTTACTCTGGAGAAATTAAAATCTGCTAATCCTGTTATCAAACAAGTTCTTAAATTTTCTAAAACTGGATTTACAGATAAAGTATACACTGTGAATTTTAAATTCTCTCAAACTAAATCTACAGATTCAGCTTTAACTGTTAGTGACGCTAATAAAGTTACTGGACTTGGGTTTACTAAAAAAAGTTCAGGTTTTAATGATAAGATTGAGGGAACTGCAGATACTACAGTACATAATCCTACAAAAACTAGTACTGGCAATGGAACTAAAGAGTCTCCATATGCACTTACAATGACTAAAGGCACAGAGTTGGATAATAGTTATGTTATTAATTCTACCGCGGCTAGTTTCAAAGCAGATGCTTTAACACTTCCAGATGGAGCTTATATAGATGTGACTGATTTAAAATCAGGTATAACTCACCACGTTGCAAAAAAACCTACAGAACAGTTTGAAATAAAAGATAATAATAGCTCAGGCATACAGTTTAGGGTAGTAGCTCAGGATGGAAAAACAGCTACTCACTATAAGTTGACATTTACTGCATCTTAATAAAATTTAAGAATCTAATATTTACAATAAGAAGCTGTCTTGAAACCGAGGCAGCTTTTTTTTGTTTAAAAGTGTAGTTTTTTACCTGTTAGTTTATCTTGCTAACTGATTGATAATCAAAATATTATGAATACAAATTTCAGGGACTACAACCAACAACAAAAGTTTTTTTACGCTTTATTTCTAAGGCTCTGCGAAAAATAAAAAACTCTCAATTAAAAAAAGCTACTACCTTAGTGTCCATTTTAAGGAATGGCTTAATTATTCATTTAGGTCGTTGACATTTATTTTTTTAACCTTTTTTTTGAATTAAAATGAAAATATTTAAAAACCTTTTATCACTACTAACCCTTGGATTAGTCGTATTTTCTTGTAATAAACCATCTGAAGACCCTAAGGCAGATCAAAACTCAAAAGCTTTAGAATTAGTAGTAACTTCTGTGAAATTTGAGAAAGCTAAAAATCTAAAAGAAAATAATGTCTCTGAGTTCTACGAAAAGCTTTTTATCACTAAAACTCCTGCTAGAAATAAATTAGCTTCTGTTGATTCAACCGCTACTACTAACGGTTATCCAACTGAGTTTACAACTGTTCCTGCAGATATAGTAGGAGATAGTATCATTAATATCAAACTCCCGTATAACTCGCAATTTATAGACTTAACAGATAAGGCTACAGCTACGGCTACTATTACTTTTAAATCTGCTGTTGAGGGTATTAAATTAGGGGAGACTACTATCAAAGGCACTACTACGGATATTACTTTTGAAATACCTACAACAGAGCTTACTAAAGCTAAATTAACAAATGCTCCTTTCAAAAAAGAAATGATATTCTCTAAAGCTGGAACTAATGCTACTGACACCCCTAGAGTAAAAAAATATACTATAGTTGTTAAATTCTCAGATAATAAATCTAGAGAGTCAGCTTTAACTGTCGCTAATAATAAAGTTACTGCGCTTGGGTTTACTCATAATGCAACGACAGATACAATTAATAATAAAATAAAAACTGGTGGCGGAACTGCAAGTCCAATGTATCCTAAAAAGGGAAGTGGTGGTAGTGGAACTAAAGCTTCTCCATATGCACTTACAATGACTAAAAATGAGGAGTTGGCTAATGAAGATATATCCTCATCAAGTAACTGGAAATTCAAAGTAGATGTTTTAACACTTCCAGATGGAGCTTTTATAGATGTGACTAATACCAGTGAATTCACTGATGATGTAAGTAATCACCCTGTAACAGATCCTTCAACCTCTGCTGGGTTTACTCCAACAGATGTTGATAAAGGAATACAGTTTAGGGTAGTAGCTCAGGATGGAGAAACAGCTACTTACTATAAGTTGACATTTAAGAATGCATCATCTTAATAAGATTTAAGAATCTAATATTTACAATAAGAAGAAGCCGTCTCATTAATGAAATGAGGCGGTTTTTTAATTTTTGGTATGTAGCGCTATATTTTACTTTCCTTTTAAAAGGAAGTTCCTTTTTATGATACCTTTTTTCGAAGATTGTGTGCTAAAGCATGTAATCCAAACTCTAATTCTGCTTTTTTCATCCCTTTATGTGTAAATCTCTTGAAATTTCGGTTTGATTTGATATGTCCGAAGACAGGTTCTACATCTACTGTTCTTTTTTTACGTCTATTTTGACCTTCATTACTCTTGAGCCTATTACGCATTATATTCTTATGCCTTTCAAGATGATGATTACGTTCTATCTTCCTATTGTACTTTGATTTATGGCAAAGCCCTCGTAGTGAACAACCCTGACAATTTTGTGCTTGATATACGCTGGAAGTTTGGTTGTAACCTGACTTTGTTGTATTCTTTCGGTCATAGATTTTCCCCATTCTTTGGCCCATAGGACACACATAGTAATCCTCTTGTTCATTATAATGAAGATTATCTCTATGAAAGTCAACATTAGGGCTTTTCTTTCGATTATACTTATAAGTCTGTTGCTCTTTATCAAAAGTGTTATACTTAACATATCCACTTATTTCAACATCTTCTAGGTATTGGTAATTTTCTTCACTCCCATAACCAGCATCAGCACTAAGGTATTTGGGAAGTGATTGATATAGTTTCTCGTAAGACTGTAAATGAGGTTTTAATGTATGGATGTCATTTGTATTTTGATGTAGACTGTAGTGTATGATAAACTGTGATTCTGTACTAATTTGAACATTATACCCTGGCTTTAATTGACCATTGAGCATATGATCTTCTTTCATGCGCATAAAGGTAGCGTCAGGATCTGTTTTACTATAACTGTTACGACCTGATAGTATTTGTTCTTGTTGTTGATACTTTTCAAGATTGATTGGGAAATTCTTTTCCATATAGCGTGCCTTAGCTTTGGCTTTACTGCTTGCTTTGGTATTACCTTTGAGTATCTTATTGATTTTAGTAGCCGTTTTTTCTACCTTCTCTTTATCGATCTTGCTAAAATCTTGAGGGGTAGGATCTAGATCTTCTTCATCTGCGATACTCTGAGCATACTGCCACATATTTTCCAGTTGCTCGGACATTTTCTCTTTACGAGTCTTAATCGCATTACCCCAAACAAAAGTATAACGTCCAGCCATGGATTCAATTTTAGTCCCATCTGTAAAGACTTCTTTGAGGGTTAACAAACCTTCATCTGCCAATAACAAGACCACTTGTTTGAAAATATCTTTAAAAATGGTCTTGAGTTTTTTACTACGGAATCGAGCAATGGTATTGTGATCTACTACCTGTTGAGCTGAAAGCCACATGTAAATGATGTTTTCACGCATTGCTTTCTCAATTTTTCTTGAAGAATAGGTGTTATCCATGTAGGCATATACCATTACTTTGAGCATCATCTTAGGATGGTAGCTTGGTTTCCCTTCTTTACTGTACTCAGAAATCAATAAATTGAGGTTTAGTTGTTCAATCACACCATTGACAACTCGCACAGGATGATCTGCAGGAATCAATTCTTCGATACTAGGTGGATAAAGCCAATTTTGTCCTTGGTTGTAGTCCCTGAAATTTGTATTCATACTATTTGATTATCAATCAGTTAGCAAGATACAAATTAACCTAGATTATTCATGGTTATATTTCAATATTTGATATGAGGTATTAATTTTAAAGGGTTTTAACCAAATCTAGACCACTTTAGATGGTCTCCAAAAATGGGGAACAAAAATACATTGTTTATAAACTTGAGTTAGATGGATATTTCCTTAGAAATACTGAATAAAACAATACTTTTAACCTGAAAAATTCATATGACTATGAATAATCTGGGTTAACGGGTAAAAACTACACTTTTAAACAAAAAAAACTACCTCGGTTTTGAGACGGCTTCTTTTTTTATGTCTATTTTAGTTCAAGGGATAAAAAAAACTTCTGAATTAAAATAAAGCTACTATCTTAGCGTTTTGGTCAATGGCTTAATTATTCATTTAGGTCGTTGACATTTATTTTTTAACAATATTAGCCATGAAAACAAACAAAATATTTAAAAACCTTTTATCACTACTAACCCTTGGATTAGTCGTATTTTCTTGTAATAAACCATCTGAAGACCCTAAGGCAGATCAAAACTCAAAAGCTTTAGACCTAGTAGTAACTTCTGTGAAATTTGAGAAAGCTAAAAATCTAAAAGAAAATAATGTCTCTGAGTTCTACGAAAAGCTTTTTATCACTAAAACTCCTGCTAGAAATAAATTAGCTTCTGTTGATTCAACCGCTACTACTAACGGTTATCCAACTGAGTTTACAACTGTTCCTGCAGATATAGTAGGAGATAGTATCATTAATATCAAACTCCCGTATAACTCGCAATTTATAGACTTAACAGATAAGGCTACAGCTACGGCTACTATTACTTTTAAATCTGCTGTTGAGGGTATTAAATTAGGGGAGACTCTACTATCAGGTACTACTACGGATATTACTTTTGAAATACCTACAACGGAGCTTACTAAAGCTAAATTAACAGATGCTCCTTTCAAAAAAGAAATGATATTCTCTAAAGCTGGAACTAATGCTACTGACACCCCTAAAGTAAAAAAATATACTATAGTTGTTAAATTCTCAGATAATAAATCTAGAGAGTCAGCTTTAACTGTCGCTAATAATAAAGTTACTGCGCTTGGGTTTACTAGAACTACTACATCTGGTCAACCTAATGAAAAAATTAAAAATGATTCTACAAATAATCCAATGAATCCTAAGAAAGAGAGCGCTGGTAATGGATCTAAAGCATCTCCAATTGAACTTACGATGACTAAGAATGTTGAATTAGTTGATGAGAGTAGTATTTCAAGTTGGAAATTCAAAGCTGATGTTTTAACACTTCCAAATGGAGCTTTTATAGATGCAACTGATGCGGATTTTACTAATGTTACTAATCACCCTGCAACAGATCCTACAGCTGAGTTTACTATAACAACTGCTAGTCATGGCATACAGTTTAGAGTAGTAGCTCAGGATGGAAAAACAACTACTTACTATAAGATGACATTTAAAACTTCTTAAGATTTAAGAATCTAATATTTACAATAAGAAGCTGTCTCGAAACCGAGGCAGCTTTTTTTATATCCATTTTCCATTTTAGTTCAAGGGATAAATAAAAAAACTCAATTAAAATAAAGCTACTATCTTAGCGTTTAGTATTGAAGTCAATGGCTTAGTTATTTATTTAGGTCGTTGACGTTTATTTTTTAACATTATTAGATATGAAAACAAACAAAATATTTAAAAACCTTTTATCACTACTAACCCTTGGATTAGTAGTATTTTCTTGTAATAAACCATCTGAAGACCCTAAGGCAGATCAAAACTCAAAAGCTTTAGAATTAGTAGTAGCTTCTGTGAAATTTGAGAAAGCTAAAAATCTAAATAATGGAAAGACTGAAGTTTCTGAGTTCTACGAGAAGCTTTTTATCACTAAAACTCCTGCTAGAACTAAAGGAAAAGATGTTGCTGCAGATGCAACTAATAACGGTTATCCAACTGAGTTTACAACTGTTGCTGCAGATATAGTAGGAGATAGTATTATAAATGTAAATCTTCCGTTTAACTCAAAGTTTAGTTCTTTAACGGCAGAAGCTACTGTTACAGCTAAAATTACTTTTAAGTCTGCTGTTGATGGTGTTAGCTTAGAAGGGTTTAATACTCCTATTAAAGGTGATTCTGCAGAGATTACATTTAAAGTAGCTGTAAAAGATCTTACTAAAAAGGCCTTAGAAGATGCATCTACTAAACAAGTTCTTAAATTCTCAAAAGAGGGATTCGCTGATAAAATATATACCGTGAATTTTAAATTCTCTCAAACTAAATCTACAAAATCAGTTTTAGCTACTAATACTGATGGGACTAAACTCGCTGCTCTTGCGTTTAATCATAATGCAACCTCTGGTCAGCCTAATGAAAAAATAAAAAATGGAACCACAACAAGTCCTGTGAACCCAGCAAAGGCTAGTAGTGCAGGAGCGGGAACTAAAGAATCTCCATATGCGTTTACAATGACTAAAAATGCAGAGTTGGCTAATGAAACTATTTCATCCTGGAAATTCAAAGTAGATGTCTTAACACTTCCAGAGGGTGCTTTTATAGATGTGACTGCTGCTAATTTTTCTACTTCTAGCCATACTAACCATACTGTAAAAGATCCTACAACTGAGTTTGCTATATCAGCTGCTGATCATGGCATACAGTTTAGGGTAGTAGCTCAGGATGGAACAACAGCTACTTACTATAAGTTGACATTTAAGGAATCTTAACAAGATTTAAGCTTCTAATATTTAAAATAAAAAGCTGCCTCGGTTTTGAGGCAGCTTTTTTTATTTTTAATAATTTCAAAATTTCTTTGAACAGATCTAATTCAAAAATTATTACTGTCTTAGATGCATAATTAATTCTAAGTGAACATATAAATCTATCATTTTGTCCAACCAGTTGTCCAATCGTTTTTCCCATTAGTACCACGCTCTGCCTCAGAGAAAGCGCCTATATAATTTACATTATCAAACCATGCATCCTCCTGGCTGATACTCTTAGCTTTTGTGGTAATATCATATGTTTTTGAATTATTATTACTATAGGTATTATTGTTATCATCATGATTTATAGCCTTGCCATCACTTGGATTGGCTGGTGTTCTATCATTATTTAAATAAGCAAATGTGTTTGTAGTATTATTCCTAAATATTGAATTTTGTATTAATAAACTGCCATCATTTAAATTTGCTATAGTTTGATCATGTTGTATGTCTCCCAACTTTGAAAAACCTTCTACTACAGCATTGTATATTTTAACTTTAGTCCCTGCTCTCAACTTCAATCCCATACTTCCGCTATCACCAGATTTCTTACTTCCATGTAGTGATATGTTTGACAACACGGGCGCAGAATACGGTGTAGAATCGTTATTCCTTGAATCATTATCTCCTTCTATACCCCTATCACCATTATTACTTCCTTGTTTTGCAAGCCAAAACTGTCCCTTTCCTACCCATCCATAAGTCCAATCAAAAGAGTCATCCTTACAATCTGTTGAAACTAGATGTGAAGCATTCACAGTGCCTCCAAAAAACTCGAAGCCATCATCTTTACCCTTATAAACTTGAACGTAATCAATAGTCGTTCCACTGCCTACCCCATTTAAAGTAAGACCATTGTGCTCTTTAGACTCATTTATTATATTCCCAGTATACTCTATTCTAACATATTCCATAATACCAGAGTTATCATCATTCACATTGCCTCCATATGTGACATTGGCAACCTCTGAAGTAGCCTCTTTCCCCATATTTATAGGAGCTTTGCCACAAAGTATGACCCCTCCCCAATCACCTGCCTTTTTATCAGTCTTTCCCGAAGTGAATACTATAGGTTTTTCTTTAGTGCCCTTGGCCTTTATCTTACTACCTCTCTCAAATAATAAAAAAGCGACTGAAGGTTCAGTAGGATGAGACTTTATAATAGTCCCAGGCTCTATAGTTACAGTCACACCGTCTTTGACTTTAACCCCTCCAATCAATGTGTATGTAATGCCCCCTTTTAGAGTCGTATTTTTCGTTATGTCCCCCTTGAGATCGTATTTTTTAGATTCATTATTGGGTTGATCATTATTTCCTGGAATATCCTCTTTACAAGAAATTACTGTAAAAAGAATTGATAATAGTAATATCTTAATTTTTAATGTTTTCATAATTTTTTAGTTTGGTTTATATAAAAATTTTAATTCCTTAAGTTTCACCGTTAGGCCATAACCTAGCCCGCAGACTAGAACCTTTTTTAGTCTGTTTTACCTAAAAATTGTAATTGAGACTCATACCGACTGTGACTCCCTTTTTATAACTATCTATAAGCGTGTCTTCATCTTTAAATCTCTGATATTTTTCTATGCTTTGATTTAATATATTTTTAACTGAAAGACCTAAGTTCCACTGTTTTAATAGCGTTATCTTAATTTTTAAATTTAAATTATAAAAGCCTTTTTCATATATATCTCCTGCTCCTTGGGAGCCTATGGCGTATATTCTATCAGAAAAAGTATTTAAAACAATAGAAGAGGATAAATCCATATTGCCATAAGATTTTTTATAACTGATATCCATATTGGCCAAATAAGGCGAAGCCCCCTGTAATGGTCTTTCGAGATTAGTAACTATAATACTTCCCTTTCCTGTTTTCTTCTCTCTATCTACACTTATTTGAGAATACATTAGCGATAAGTTTAACCCTAAATAAAAATCATTTAGAGCTTTAATATTAAAAATACTAGACAACCTTCTATCAAACTCTAATTCTGTTCCAAAGAGATAAGCTTTACCTGTGTTGAAATAAGAAAAAAGTCTCTCAGAAGAAGCTATAGTGACTCTTTCTATAGGATTTATAAAATACTTTCCAAATACACCCAATGTCATTATCTCTGCACTTTTAGGGAAAAACTCTAATTTCAAATCTAGATTGTAATTTTCACTGTTTTTTAAGTCTTTATTACCCTCCACGGAAAAGCCACCGAATATCTCTCTAAACTGAAAAGGCACTACCTCTTTGAAATTGGGTCTAGATATAGTCTTGCTAAAAGAAAATTTCAATTGCATATCTTTTATTAAACTATATTTTAGTGATAACTGTGGTAAAAAACTCATCTCGCTGAGATTTGTATTTCTGTATTTAACAAAAGAAGGGTCTTCGAGTAACTTATAATAAATATTGCTATTGTTGTATTCTGTTCTAAGGCCTAGGTTGGCAGTCAGAGAGGGAGTAAGATTGTATATAAAGGATGTGTAAATAGATTGATTGTCGAGATCTACTCTGTATCTATTACTAGGATTTCTGTCTTCTTGATAACTAAACAGTCCCTTTTTGAAATTGTTGTTATTTATATCTCTATCTGGATCGTTTGTGTCTAAATTCTCAATATTGAAATTATCAAAATCGTAATTGAACTGCCTAGCTTTAAAATTTCGTCTTTTCCCTCTATAGTTATATCCAAAAGACAAATATTGATCATGCGAAAAGAAATATTTAACCTCTAATTTTGCAAAATACTCATCATCTGTTAACTCACTGTAAAAACGATTATTAGACCCTTGATCTAAATTATTTATACTGGTCTTGTCTCCTTCAGTGTCAAACACTAACTGCTGACGATCTGGACGATAATTATATCCAAAACTATAGCTTCCACCCCAATTTAATTTCCAGTTTTCATCTATATCGTTATTCACTATAAGCTGTTGTAGGAATATCGAATTTCTTTTAAAATCATTGATCCTAAAAAAAGTAAGCCCTTTGTCATCCAACTCACCGTAGTACTCTTTTAGTTCTAGATCGCCTTTGTTTATAAAGAGAGTGTTTAAATTTATGAGATGACTCTTGTCGTAATTGTAATGTAGATTACTCAAAGTAGATATGGTAGCGTCATAAGAATATTTGTCATAATCGTAATCTACCAGTTTATTTTTATCAGCGTTGTACTCGTTATACTCACCGTGCCTATATTTATACTTGTTTTTGAAAGTTGAAGATATCAAAAAAGCAAATTCCTCTCTTTCACCTATTTTATAGATATCTCCTCCAGATATCCCCACTTTAATGTTAACGGGTTTAATGCCATTTGCAGAGCCAAACTTAGTCTTGAAAACATCAAAATCTTCTATATCGCTTTCATACATCTCAGTATTAGATATCTTCTCATTTAACATTCTATTAGAATCGGAAAATCCAAAATAGTTTGGAGTGGCAAAAGACGGAGTTTTAAAGTTTTTAACAAAGGTGCTAACCGTATTGATACTACTTCCAAAACTCACTTTTAAAAAACCCTCTGTGGGATAATCCTTAGTATTTATATCTATGTTAGATCCAGAAAAATCGCCGTAGAATTCAGGAGAAAAGCTCTTAAATAAAGTTATATTCTCAACTATGGAAGTCGGAAATATATCCAGGGGAATAACCTTAGCATCTGGATCTAGAGAAGGTATAGGATAAGTATTCAAAGTAACATTGTTGTATCTATCTCCCAATCCCCTCACAAAGACTTTGCTGCCACCCATGAGACTAACCCCAGACATTTTATTCAATCCCTCTACAACATTAGAGATGCCCTTCTCTGATAATTCCTTAGACCCTATATTTTCGAATAAGCTAATAGCTTTTTTCTGTTCTAAGGCGAGGATAGCTCTACTGTCTCTGTCGATTTTCTCTACTAATACTACATCGTCTAATAACTTCTTATCCTCCTCTAATACTACATTTAAAATGATATCTTTTGAAGATTCTACCCTAACTTTTTTGGAAATAGTAGAAAATCCTATATAGATAAATTCCAAGGTATGATCTCCAGGCTCTAGATAAAGATTGTATTTTCCATCAATATCTGAACTCGCTCCTATGGAAGAGCCTTTAACTAAAATGTTTACAAATGGAATGGGGTTATTATCGGTATCTGAGATGACTCCTGATATCTTCCCTTTGTTATTTTCCTTATAAATAAAGGAAAAGGATAAGAAGGCTAAAAACACACCTAATGAGATCTTCATTATATGGTTCATGGTTAACAGTAATTTTGGATTCAGCTAACGCCGCAAATAAACAAATTAAAAATGGGAAAAGTCAAGTTTAATATTATCTTTTTTTTGAAAAAATATTGTTCAAAATGATTTGAGAACCTATAAAATACCTGAAAGCCTTTAGATAACTAGCTTTAAAGATTAGTTGCCGATAGTTGAACTAGAACAGACTATTGCCTAAGCCTGAAACGAAGTTGATATAATTCCTAACAAAACACAAAATGCGACTTCTATGCTTTATCATATTCGTTTACAAGATTTATCTTCTATGAAAATAAAAGATGATTTTTTATCTTTTTCATCTTATTGAAAAATAAGGTTAAAAAATAAATGTCAACGGTCTAAATATAACTAAGCCATCGACTCCAAAAAAACGCTAGGATAGTAACTTTTATTAATTGATAAGCTTTTTATTTTTCGTAGAGCCTTAGAAACAAAGCATAAAAAAATCCCCCAACTCCGAGCCAAGGGATTGAAAAACAAACCGTTAAAATGATTTCATTTTATCTTATTTCTTACTAAGATGCAGCCTCCTTAAATGTTAACTTATAGTAAGTAGCTGTTTTTCCATCCTGAGCCACTACCCTAAACTGTATGCCTTCATCCTTTTTTGCTTTAAATTTAGTCATAGGATCTGTTGCAGGATGTTTATCAGTACTACCATCACTATCATTAAAATTAGCCTGAGTTACATCTATAACAGCTCCATCTGGAAGTTTTAAAATATCTGCTTTGATATTCAAGGCCATCTGATCCCCAACCAGGGGAATTAACCACAATCATCGTAAGATTAATTGGAGTAGTTTTAGTTTTTCCATTATTATTGCCAGTTTTAATAGGATTTATTACTAATAAAGTAGTTGCTACGGTTCCGCCTTTAAGTTTTCCATTAGGTTGATTAGATTCCTCTCTAGTAAACCCAATCCCAGTAACTTCATTTCTATTATTAACAGTTAAATCTGACTCAGCTGAAGGCACTTTCGCATATATAAAACGTATTCTATATTGTTCGTATTCTGTAGTTTCGTTTTCGCCGCTACCTTCTTTTTTAACAAAGGTTAAAGTTTTAGTGTAACCACCACCTGTACCAGTCTCAGCGTTAAATAACGCATGAGTTATTGGCGCTGTAGAACTAAACTTTACATCAGTAGAGCCAGCAGTAGCAGGCGTTCCAAAATTAACCGCAACAGAGCCATTTACCAAGGTAACTCCTTGCGCAAGAGACTTAAGGGTAACGGTTGCCGTAAATGCTGGGTTAGCAACTAAGGTTAAAGCTGTATTAAAAGGGACATCTACATAGATATCATTACCACTAACCCTGGCGGTGAAATCTGCTGGATAACCATTTGCAGTAAGTTCATCTTCACTATTAGCCCTATCATCTCTAGCAGGAGTTTCTAGGATAAACAAAGCTTTATAAAAATCACTTACTTTATCATTACCAGTAATTTTATTATCCGCCTCAACAAACTTAACCGCCTCAATATCTAAAAGGCTTTGTCTAACTTCTCCCTTTTTGTTGAGGGTCACCCAAACATCTTGTGTTGTTTTTCCATCAGCCGCTGTCACTGTATACTTCACTGCACCAGTAAAATCTTGAACCTTTCCACTTTCAGGACTTACCTTAGCGCCCTTAGAAGGAACTATAGTAGGTTTTAGATTTTCAAGGTTTGCATTAGCTGGAAGACCGTCAAAGACTATAGTTCCCAAACCAAGATTTGTTGGACGCACATCTCCATCACCTAAATTCTTGTTTGGATTATCGGTAGCTTTAAATTCAAAAGACTTAATAAGAGCTGACTCGCTCTTGGCTACCTCACCTCCTTTCTTAGGATCGTCATTTGGGTTTGGGTTTGGAACTGGAGCCTTGTCACAAGAAAAGACAAAAATAGCAGCGGCTAACAAAATAAAGCCCTTTCTAAATGAGTGTTTTATTATTTTTTTCATGATATTATTTATTAAATCAAAATGTCAAACAAGCTAATAAAAGTTTATGAGCGAACCTAGTAGACTAAACAGACCCTAAAAAATTCATAGCACTACGCTACTAATATAACCTTCCTTTTTTAACGAGGAAACCCCAAATGTATATGGTAAATATAGATACATTTTTTCGTAAAAACCTGAGTTCGATTAATAAACCGAATTAATACTGGCGTTACCGACGATTGGGTATTTGATAGAGGGCTTTTTAGGCGAAAAGCTGTAAGCGATAAGTCCAGAAATAATATTTGTTAGAAAATTAGCAAAACTTCTATGTCTAGAATGTTCTATCTGACAAATATTTTTAAGCTGATCATTGATAGTTTCTATGATTGATCTCTTTCTGAGTAATAGTTTATCAATCATTGGCATGAGGGCATTTTTCATGTTATTTTTAACTGAGGTAATCAATTCTACGCCTTTTTCAAATAGATTTTTTCTTAAATCTTTGCTTATGTACCCTTTGTCACCAAAGAGTTTTCCAAATATTTTAGTCAAAAAACGCTCGTCTTTTAATGGCGTTCTATCATCTTCATTAGCTCTTGTGATGCAAAAATTTAGTATTTCTCCTCGGTCGTTTGTGACTATATGAAGTTTAAATCCATAAAACCAGCACATCGTTGATTTTCCTACATTAGCAATGCCTTTGAATACCTTATTTCTACTTATTCTTTTATGTTTACAAACACGAATCGGAGTGGAATCTACAAATGAAATTCCAGTACATTTTCCTAAACAGAATGTCTTTAAAAACAAGGTAAGAGGTAATAAATTTTGTTGCATTAATTCCACAAATCTGTTGTATGATACGGTTTTAGGGAATTCTTTAGTCATGTGTTTTTGTAAATAATTCAAATAAAAATGCTTGAAATTTCTCATGCTACTGTGTTGAAAAATAATCATTATGGTTATTATTTCGCTAGAGCTCATTCTGCATGGGCGTTTTGATTTATTACCCAAAAGGGCTTTATCAATAACTTGAGAATATTTTTTACAGAATTCATCAACTAAACAAAATATTTCTGTGATTTTGGAGCAAATTATCATGTATGTTTTTTTTTATAATTAAACCGTTGAATTTTAGAGCGTTAAATTAATCTAATTCCATTGTTTTTATTGACTATTTTACACCTAATTATTAATCGAACTCAGGTTTTTAATATCTAGATTTTTTTTTATCCTAAATATAAACTTTACACACTTTTCAGGATAGTGTCGCCCTAAATGACTTTACAAAGACGTGGGAATCTAAGTATTCTTATGCTGTTAAAAGCTGGCGAGATAACTGGGAAGAGCTATCTGCTTTTTATGAGTTTCCCGTAGAAATCAGGAAAATTATTTACACGACCAACTTGATTGAAAACCTCAATGGAAAAATCAGGAAATACACCAAAAACAAATTGTCATTCCCAACTGATGATGCTGTTATGAAATCTGCTTTTTTAGCTCTGAGGGAGGCTACAAAAAAATGGTCTAAACCCATACCAAATTGGGGAATAATTTTGAATCAATTTTTAACTATTTTTTGACAAAAGAGTTCGGCTATGAATAAAAACAAAAAAATATGTCATTTTTTATTTACACACTTTACGCGATAGTGTCTATGAATAAAAACAAAAAAATATGTCATTTTTTATTTACACACTTTACGCGATAGTGTCGTCCGTTACTACTTAAATTTTTTTCTAATTTCCTTAAAGTCTTCAAAATCCTTTTTTAATTGAGTTAAAGTGGGGGCTTGGTCAATAATTGCTGGATTACTATGTCCATCAATATATTTGCAACAAGTTTTAAAAATTTTAATTAACTCTCTTTTGTTATTATTAATCAAATCCCCGTCTATCCTCAAAAATTTACCTAGCGATATATTCCTTTTATATCGTTCAACTGTTCCTTTAAGTACTTCGTGTTCAATACATAATTCAACTGCTGACCTTAGATGTCCATATCCTTCTGCTGACACCTGTTCCTCTCGCCTGTCTTTTTCACTACCGTCAATTAATAGTTTAACCTTTTTGATATAACTACCTACACTGTTTAACTCTTCACCTTCGGATAACACACCTGTCTTACCATATTGTTGCGTTACATTGTATAGTTGAATTGCAGTAGTTGCCTCTAGCTTAATATCTAAGAATTTGTTATACAGTAAAATAGAATGCGTAAAGACAACAATTTGTCTATCTGACGACAACTCAACCAGTCTTTCTGCAAAGTCGTCTATTATTATATGGTCAAAACTGTTTACAGGGTCATCAAAAACAACAGGAGCATTAGTAGGGTCTAATTGAAGTTCGGTTAAGAACTCAGCTAATGCTATTGCTTTCTGTTCTCCCTCGCTCAATACATCAAGCAAAGAGAAGTTATTATGCATACTTTGCTTGATCTTTGTTTTCCCTTTTTCGGTACCAAAATTTAACTCAATGGGAAGGTGAGATTTTTTAAGCTTTTTGAGTTCTCCCTGAAAGATACCCTCAAAATTTTTAGCTAACAAGGCTCTTCTGGCCTTGGTTGCTTTCTTACTTATTTTTGTTGTAAAGAAACTAGATCTATTTGAATATAACAGGTCCCTCATTTTATGACTATCTAAAGCCCGAACTACCTCTTCTTTCTTTTCACTTAAAAGTTTGCGGTCCTTTAACTCCTTAATTAACTTCTTTATTTTGTTCTCTTCCTCTTGAGGATTTAATGCCTTCTTATCAATATCTTCCTTTTCCTCTGAGAGATCACGAATTCTATCTAAGAGCAATTGTAATATCGAGTTATAGTCAATCTCGAAATCCAAATCCTTGGATGGGGTATTCCCTAACATCCTAGATTTAATTAATTCCAGATTTTTGCTGTATAAAATTATTTCCTCTGGTTGGACTGGTGTACCCTTATCAGTTTCACCAAAACTTTTTTGATGAAACACATAGTCAGTTTGAATGTTACTTACTTCCTTTTTCAGTAAGTCAAGGCTTTCCTTAGCTTTTAATAGTTTCGATTCAGTGTCCGAATTTAATAACCTTCTGTAGTTATTAAGTAATTCAATAGATTTTTCTGTTTGCAATGGTTGTTTGCAATAAACACATTCATCACCTTCTTTTGGATAGCTTTCCTTATCTAGTAGTTTGATGTATTCCTCCGCTACCTTTATGAATGAATTAAATTGTTCTGATTTGTAAAACTTCACTTCATTTTCTTTAGCTACATCTTCAATTTTAGATTTGCTAGTAGCTCTAAGCCCTTGGATGCACTCTTCCTGTTTTAAGAAAGATTCCCAAAGTTCTTTAGTTAATAAAGACGATATTGCTTCAACTCTAGATTTTATCTCGTTTAGTTCGGTAATTTGGTCGTCTAAAAGTTTAGACTTATGTAATAACAATTCTTTATTAAGTCCTTTTAATTCTTCCTCTTGCTGGTCAAGTTTTGCTTGATCCTCAAGAGAATCCCATTTAGACAATTCTTTAAGGGTTTTTATTTTAGACTCATAAAATAGCTTTTTATCGATATTATGAGATAGTATTTTATTGATAAAGGAATGTTGTTCAGTCCCTTCGTTAAGTTTTTCTGCCCATTCCAAGCTTACAGTACAGTTTTCAATTTCCGTATCCAACATTTTAAGCAGAACATCCAATTCCTTAGTAACTATGTTAAAAAGATGGAAGCCAATTGGTGTGACAATTAATTCCCTAACGCTTGTAAGAGTAATGTTAACACAGTTATTATTGAATACAGATATACCCTCTAATTCTGAATTTGAATCGATACCATTCCATTTAGTTGTTTTATCTTCTTCACCTAACTTATAACTTATCTTGCCACTTTGAGGGATTTGCTCTTCGGAGATATCAGAGAAAATTTTAGATCTACTTTCATAGCTAAATCCAAGTGACTTTAGAATTCTCACATATCCAGTTTTCCCCGTACCATTTTGTCCGTAGACTATCGTTATGTTAGGGCTAAATTTTAAAGTTTGATTTTCAGCTAAGCGATTAACACCTCTAATGCTTGATAATGATTCAAGAGTAATTCTATGATTGGTTGGTGAGTAGGAAGGTTTGGTTATTGAATTGGTAGCAGTAGTTTCCTTGACACCAATAGAACCAAGATACTTATCAAAGACTGATTTCCTATCTGATTCTGTAAGGTTGGATTCGGTTGATACAACCATCTTAACTAAAGATTTGCTCCAATATCCATTTTCGTTTGCCCATTCCCAAAGATAATCGATAGGTCCTTTCTCAATTTTTGATGTTGAAGCCATGTGAATTTGGTTTGTACAAAATTATACATTAACACGCCGATTATCCTGTAATGTTAAAAACTATTGAATAGATATTGTGGAGTTTAGCAAATATATCCCAACCCTATTGCCGACCCTGTACATAACAAAAAAAAACCTCAAGTATTCAATACTCAAGGCTTTCATTTTTAATGTTTAGCGGTCTGGACGGGACTCGAACCCGTGACCCCATGCGTGACAGGCATGTATTCTAACCAACTGAACTACCAGACCATTTTGACAAATCACCACTTTTGTGTGACTTGGAACGGATGCAAAATTATACTTTTTATTTTATCGGAAATGTTTTTTTTAAAAAATATTTTTTTTTGATTAAAATATTAGTCGACATAAAATGTAATTAACTGAGCTATATGTTTTTTTGATACATTTGCCCCTAGTAAATCCCAAAGGGAATTCATGATAAACAGCAATTCTATCTATCGTATTTTGATGCTAAATTGTAATTGATAACATAAATCTACTAAAACGGTATCCCAAGGATGAAATATATGTTCAAAGACCCATCAGTATTGTTATTAGAAGATGGAACTATTTTTTACGGTAGCGCTGTGGGAAAGAAAGGCACATCCTATGGGGAGCTGTGTTTTAATACGGGCATGACTGGTTATCAAGAGATTTTTACAGATCCTTCTTATTTTGGTCAACTAGTAGTGACCACAAATGCTCATATAGGCAATTATGGCACATGCAAAAGCGATATAGAATCAGATAGCATAAAAATAGCTGGATTAATCTGCAAGAATTTCAGTCTGTCTTATTCCAGATCACTAGCCAATGAAGATTTGTTATCATACTTCTCAAGACAAAATAAAATTGTCATTTCCGATGTAGATACTAGGGCTGTAGTTAGACATATAAGGGATAAAGGAGCTATGAATTCTATCATCTCTTCTGAAATTTTGGAAATAGATAAATTGAGAGAAATATTATCGGAGGTTCCCAGTATGGAAAATCTAGAATTGGTCTCTAAAGTATCTACTAAAAGTCCTTATTTCTTTGGTGAAGACACCAATAGTAATATGAAAATAGCTGTATTAGATTTGGGATTAAAAAAGAGTATACTCAAGAATCTATCTAATAGAGGGTGTTATATAAAGGTGTTTCCATATGATTGTTCATTTGAAGAGATCAGCTCTTGGAATCCAGATGGCTATGTTCTCAGCAATGGCCCTGGAGATCCAACTCCATTAAGAAGTGTACAAAAACTAGCAAAAACAATTATAGATAGAAAACTGCCTCTTTTCGGCATTTGCTTAGGACACCAAATAATAGCTCTAGCAAATGACATACCGACTTATAAAATGCACAAAGGACATAGAGGCATAAATCACCCTGTGAAAAATCTCTTAACACAAAGAGGAGAGATAACTTCTCAAAATCACGGCTTTGTCGTAGATAAAGAAGCAGTAAAAAAACACCAAGAAATAGATGTGACCCATATACATCTCAATGATCAGACTATAGCTGGCATGTGTATAAAAGATAAAAATTGTTTTTCTGTGCAATATCATCCAGAATCAGGACCAGGTCCTCATGATTCGTATTATTTATTTGATCAATTTATAGAGAGTGTAAAACAGTATAAAAAAACTAAGTAAATATGAGTGTTATATCAAAGGTTCACGCCAGACAGATCTTAGATTCTAGAGGGAACCCTACAATAGAGGTAGATGTAGTTACAGACAATGGAACTATTGGAAGATATTCAGTTCCTTCGGGGGCTTCCACAGGTCAGCATGAAGCTGTTGAGTTGAGAGATGGAGGAAGTTTATATTTTGGAAAAGGGGTCAAGAGAGCCATTGAGAATGTAAATGGTAAAATATCACAAAAGCTAATTGGCGTTTCCGTTTTTGATCAGTCTCATATAGATAATTTGATGATAGAAATGGATGGGACTAAGAATAAATCTAAGTTAGGAGCTAATGCTATTTTAGGAGTTTCTTTAGCTGTGGCTAAAGCAGCGGCGGCTTCGCTCAATATACCTCTTTATCGTTATATAGGAGGAATAAATGCCAATACTCTTCCCGTGCCTATGATGAATATAATAAATGGAGGTTCTCATTCTGATTCGCCCATAGCTTTTCAAGAGTTTATGATAATACCTGTAAAATCGACTAATTTTAGTGACTCATTACGTATGGGTACCGATGTTTTTCATCATTTAAAAATGGTATTGAAAAAACGAGGATTAACTACTTCTGTTGGTGATGAAGGTGGATTTGCTCCAAAATTGAAAGGGACTGAAGATGCTTTAGATACTATTTTGCAAGCTATAGAAAATGCTGCTTATGTAGCTGGAGAAGATATCATGATAGCATTAGATGTAGCCTCTTCAGAATTCTATAAAGAAGGGAAATACGATTACACTATTTTCGAAGGGCAAGGAGCTAGAGTTTTAACCTCTGAAGAACAAGCCAATTATCTGTGTGATTTATCTTTGAAATATCCTATCATATCAATAGAAGATGGCATGGATGAGAATGATTGGCATGGATGGAAAACACTTACCGACAAAATAGGAGATAGGGTTCAGTTAGTTGGAGATGATCTCTTTGTCACTAATGTCGAAAAGTTAAGTGAAGGGATAAATAGCAATGTAGCTAACTCTATACTTATAAAGGTCAATCAGATAGGAACCTTGTCTGAAACTATCAAAGCTGTAAATATGGCTAAAAATGCAGGATATACTTCTGTCATTAGTCATCGTTCTGGCGAAACAGAGGATGCTACCATAGCTGATTTATCTGTGGCTTTAAATGCAGGTCAGATAAAAACTGGCTCTTTATCCCGTTCAGATAGAATGGCAAAGTACAATCAACTATTAAGAATAGAAGAGGAGTTAGGTGACAACTCATATTTCCCTGGAATAAAAACTTTTAAAGTAAGTGAAAGAAAATAGCATGATCAATAGATTGAAAGAGAGATGGAAAGTTAACAGCAATTGGGAATTATTTAAAATACTCTTGGTGTTTTCCGTCACTGGCTCTTCTTCAGTTTATGTAAAGAAACTGGCATTTGAGTTATTAGGCATAAGTTCAGATGCCTCCTTGTATATCAGGTTTTTGATGTGGATTTTAATAGTATTTCCAGCTTATCAAGTGCTTTTGATTTTCTATGGTTTTATCTTTGGAATGTTCGATTTTTTCCTAGAGTTTGAAAAAAAAATGTTCAGCAAATTAGGATTTAAATTTTCTAAAAAGAAGGGCTAAAAGCCCTCTTTTTTTTCAGCAAAGTATCTATTCGTGTTTTTTAGTGTTCATGCGCTAGACTTCCTTTTTTAGATTCAGAAAAAACGTAATAAGCTCCTTTTGTTACTATCTTCATGTCTTTTGGGATTTCTTCTAAAAATTTCACAGCTGTAAATCCATTTTCGGTAGCTCCAGCTATTACATTTATCCTTTTAAATTCTACTTCATCTGATTTAGAATCATCTTGGGCGACGTAGATAAAGTATTGATTATCTTCTTTTAAGATAGACTCATTTGGAAGAGCCTCTGTAGTATTATCGCTCAGCCATATCTTAGCATTTATAAATAAATCTTTTAGAAATACTGGCTGTGCGCCCTCTAAATGTCCATGCACGCGAACCGTCCTAGATTCGTTATCAAATTTTTTACCAATGACACTGACCTCTCCAAGGTATTTTATATTTCCCATGGCAGGCATGTTATAACTTATCTTTTGACCAACTTTTACGAATTGTATGTCTTTTTCAAAAACGTTTAATTCTAAATGTAGATGTTCACTAGATATTATCTCCATCAGATAATTATTTGATTCTGTATACATCCCATTGCGCATATTTATTCCAGTTATATATCCATTAGTAGGTGATGTTATCTCAATTCGTTCAGTTATATTTTTAGAGGTTAAATCACGTGTGGAAATACCTAAATATTCCAATTGTTTTGATAGGCTTATGTATTGTGTTTCTAAAATATCATATTCGGACTGCACCTTTTGAAGCTCCTTGATTATTCCAGCATTAGCAGATACTAATTCTCTTTGTCTATTCAAATTCATTTTTTTTAGTTCTAATTTAGATTTCACCTCTAGATATTCTTGTTGTTTAGTTATGAGACTAGAATTTTCTAAATATGAAATTATCGCTCCTTTTTTTATGTATTCTCCCTCTACGTATTTGCTTTCTATTCTTAAAAAACCAGGAGCTTTTGAAGTTATGTGATAATCGTATTTTGGAGGAGCTCCAAGGGTCCCCGTCGCTTTTATAAAATCATTGACTTTCACAGTTGAGACATAACCGAATTCTAATTCAATCGTGTTTATTTGTTTTCTACTTAAAGACACATGTGAATCGTGATCATCTTTATCTCCATGATCATGTGAATCATGTGAATGACTTTTTTCAGAATGACCATGTGAGTGTTTTTTATTAGACTCTTTTTCACCACAAGAAAAAAATAGTACTATTAGTGTATATCTGATAATTGTATTAGTGTATTTCATTATACCAAAATTGTTCTTTATTGATTAGTTATAAATTGATAGTCAGCCACAGCATTATTGTATTCGAGAATTTGTTTGAGATACTTACAGTTATTACTAATTGCTAGATCTATAGAGTTTAGGAGTTCTATATAGGATATATTTCCTGTCTCATAGTTTAGATTGCTCATTTTGATTATTTCAGAGTTTATGGTCTTCATTTGTTTTTCGTAAAATTCTATTCCTTTTTTATAGATCATAATATCTCTTTGAGCTTTTAGTATATCCTCTTTTACACATGTTTCATTTAAATTGTGTAATTCACTAGCTATGGCTATATCTGTGATTTTGGCATCTATATTTCTCCTTTCAATATTGTTGAATATTGGAATATTAATTCCCAATCTGATTCCATTAGACCACTCTACACCATTAGAATTTATAGCCGAGTACCCTATACTTAAATTCGGCAATAGTTTATTTTTTAGCAAGTCTGCCCTTGCAGTTTCAACAGCAATATTTTGTTTACTACGTTTTAGTAAGGCACTCGATTCAGTATCTTTAATATTGTATTCTAAGACATCTAGTTCTCCTTTAGTGCTTATTGGATCTTCTGTATTTAACAGAAATCTAAATTCTTCTTCTAGACTAGAAATTTCTATATCTATTTGATTTGTCATCAATAGATATTCTTTAAATTTTGATTCTATAATTAGTTTTTCTATGGCATTTATATTCCCAGCACTTAGTTTTGACTTTGATTTATTAAAATAATCTTCATACACCTTAGATAAATCTGTATATATTTTTTTCAATCCTTTTTTATATTGAATACTCATATATAACTTTTTTACCATTCGCTTTAACTCATTTTCAGTTATTTCTTTTTCGTATAAACTCTTAGCTGCGATTTCCCTCTGTAAAGTATTATGAGCTGTAGTTATCCCCAAATTTGGAAAATTCTGTGTTATGCTAATTTGATGTGCTCGTCGGTCATTTTCATTAAAAACATTATCTCCTTCATATGATATATCAGTAGTTCCCAGATTGTAATTCAGATTACTTAGGGATTCTGTCTTAGTTATTTCTAAGTTGATAATTTCTATACTCGGATGATTCTTCACGGCCATGTCTACAGCATCATCTAGACTAATTTCCACAGTTTGTGATTTGACTTGAAAACCACACATTAAAAACAGAAATAAGATCAATAGAGGATTTTTAAAAAAAGTGACATTATTTTTTGATTTTTTTCTATTCTCTAACCAGAAATACAATATTGGAAGAACAACTAGAGTTAAGAATGTAGCAGATATCAATCCCCCTATGACAACAGTGGCTAAGGGACGTTGTACTTCTGCACCTCCAGAAGTGGATATAGCCATGGGAAGAAAACCTAAAGAGGCTACAATAGCTGTCATAAGTACAGGCCTTAAACGTGTCTTTGTACCTATTGATATTCTTTGATTTATATCTGTTACACCTTCCCTTTTTAGTTGATTGAAATAACCTATTAGCACTATTCCATTTAATACAGAAACCCCAAATAAAGCTATAAAGCCAATTCCTGCCGATACGCTAAAAGGTAAATCCCTTATCAACAAGGCATATATCCCGCCGATAGCAGATAACGGAATAGAAGTAAATATCAAAAAGGCCTGAGAGATAGAATTGAATGTGAGATATAACAGAATCAATATCAACCCTAAAGCTATAGGCAGAGTTATAGCTAGACGTTCGTTGGCTTCTCTTAGATTTTCAAATTGCCCTCCGTATCTAAAATAATAACCAACTGGCAAAGAGATATTTTTATCTAATTCACTCTTTATTTTGTTTACTAGAGTTTGGATATCTGTATTCCCAACATTAACTCCAATAACAATACGTCTGTTGGTATTTTCCCTTGAGATTTGCATTGGAGCATCTATTAAGTCCACAGAAGCTATATTGCCCAGAGACACTTGTCTGCCATTTTTTAGAGGTATGAATAAATTATCTATATCCTCTAGATTAGCTCTGTAGTTTTTATCCAACCTTACGACCATATCGAATTTCTTTTCCCCTTCATATACTACTCCAGCTTTTTCTCCAGCAAAAGAAGATCTGATAATCTTATTCACATCTTTTACATGAAGGCCATACTGAGCCATTTTTTCGTAGTCGAAAGAGATTATAATCTGAGGCATTCCTATAGTTTGCTCTACATTTACGGTTCCTACACCTTCAATAGCACTTATGATTTGTTCGGCCTCTGAAGCTTTTTTGTGAAGTATCTCTAAATCATCGCCAAATAGTTTTATGGCAATATCAGCTTTTGTCCCTGTCATTAACTCATTAAAACGCAATTGTATGGGTTGTGAAAATTCATAATCCACACCTGGAAAATCTTTTATAGACATTTCAATTTTTTCGAACATCTCTTTTCTAGAAATATTGCTAAGCCAATCTTCTTGCATTATTATGATATAGTCTGCAATCTCCACTGGCATAGGATCTGTTGGTATTTCTGCCGATCCTATATTTGAAACTATCTCTTTTATCTCTGGAATATCTTCTAATAGTTTTTTTTGTATTCTTTTAGTGATATCTATACTCTGAGACAGCGAACTCCCAGGAGGTATAATCTGTTGCAAGGCTAAATCTCCTTCTTCTAGGGTCGGTATAAATTCGCTGCCCATTCGACTAAAAACAAATAGACTGATAAAAAATAAGAACACTACCCCTCCAATAAATAGAGATTTAAACTCCATGGCTTTATCCAGTACAGGTGTGTACATCCTATAGCAAAAGTTCATTATTTTGTCGGCTATAGTTTTTTTGTCTTTTATATCCTTACTTAAAAATACAGAGGCCATCATCGGAACATATGTCAGAGATAAGATTAAGGCACCAGATATGGCCAGCATAACAGTTTGAGCCATAGGTTTGAACATCTTTCCCTCTATACCTACTAGGGCGAGTATGGGTATATAAACTATTAATATTATGATTTCTCCGAATGTAGCAGATGTCCTAATCTTTTGTGATGACTTTATAACTTCATCATCCATTTGGGATTGTGTCAGTCTTTTGCCTATGTGTTTTACATTCATCCTGTGGATTATGCTCTCTACTATTATTACACTTCCATCTACTACTAATCCAAAGTCTATAGCTCCTAAACTCATCAAATTAGCTGAAATGCCTAAGAGGTTCATCATAGCTATAGCAAATAACATAGATAAAGGGATTATAGAGGCCACTATTAATCCTGCTTTCCAATTTCCCAATAGTAGAACTAGTATAAAAATCACTATTAAGCTCCCTTCAATTAGATTTTTTTTAACTGTGCCAATAGCAGTTTTCACCAGTGTATCTCTTACTAGATAAGGTTCGATTACCACCCCTTTAGGTAATGACTTTTGAATTTCTTCTACTCTTTCTTTTATGGAACTCGTAACTTTAGAAGCGTTTGCACCTTTAAACATCATGACTTTACCTCCTACAACTTCTTGTCCATCCCTTACTAGGGCTCCATATCTAGGAGCTTCACCATAATTTACAGTGGCGATATTTTTTATTAGTATGGGGATATCATTTCTAACTGTAATAACAGTATTTTCAATATCTCTTATAGATTTTAAAACCCCTTGGGAACGTATATAATACGCATTGGATGTTTTCTCTATATAAGCTCCACCAGTGTTTTCATTACTGTCTTCTAGAGCTTCTAATATATCTATGATACTGATATTTGCGGATTGCAATATATGTGGATTGATAGATATCTCGTATTGCTTTACGAATCCACCCATTGAATTGACTTCTGCTACACCTTCAATACCTAATAATTGTCTTTTTACAATCCAATCTTGTATGGATCTCAATTCTGTAGATGAATATCTCTTTTCAGATGTAGAGTCGGTACTCTGCCTTAATACGTATTGATATATCTCTCCCAATCCCGTTGAGATAGGAGCTATTTCGGGAGCGCCTAATCCCTTTGGAAGTTCTTCTTCAGATTTTTTTAAACACTCTCCTACTAACTGTCTGGCTAGATATACGTCATATTTTTCATCGAAGACCACAGTTATAACAGATAGACCAAAACGAGAAATAGATCTTATTTCTGTGACCTTTTGAAGAGCTTGGAGGGATAGCTCTATGGGCGTAGTTATAAATTGTTCTACCTCTTGTGTGGCTAATGTTGGAGTCACAGTGATTATCTGAACCTGATTATTCGTTATATCGGGAACAGCATCAATAGGTAATTGTTTTAGAGAAAATACACCCCAAATCACCAGTCCTAGTACTAGAACTGATATTATAAACTTATTCTTAACCGAATAAGCTATTATATTATTAAACATATAAGGAAAATTGATATTTGAAAAAAAATCTTAGCTAATTATAAAATGAATTTAAAATTAACAGATAGGGGGATTCCAAATATCGTTTATGTAGTTGTTTGTCTTAATTGAGGAATAGTAGTGGAAATCGTAGTAATCACATAGATCTATCTTTTCAAAGATTTCCGGTAAAGAGGAGTATAGAGGTATTACAGAGTAGCAACACGAATAAATGCAAACGGCATTACACTTATTTGTATCGCTATCTCTTGTGTTAGAATCATTATTTTGATTATGTATATCTACACTATGTTGATCAGTATTTTTGCTACAGCAAAAATCAGACATATAAGGAAATGTCACTTGTGAAATCAACAACAGTAACACAAAAACACTTTTAAATACAGACATGTGTTTGTAATAACTAAATAGATCCTTTGTCACTTTTTTATTTTAGTGTAAAAGGCTTTTTCACTCATTTCAGACCACTCATCAGTCATATTCTGGAATTCAGAATAACTTTTGTACACTTTCTTAGATACCTCATCATCGGAAATCATCTTATTTAGTACAGTTTTGGTCTTTTCTCTCAATTCATCTAAAACCTCTTTTGGAAATTCCCTTATGGTAACTCCTTCATCTTTCATTTTCTTTATAAACACGGAGTTTTGTTTTTCAAATTCAGCTATAACCCAAATAGCTACTTTACTAGAAGCTACTTCTAGAATAGCTTGTAAATGCTTAGGCAAAGCTTCGTATTTCTGTTTGTTTACTATAAATTCAAATGCAGTATTAGGCTCATGCCACCCTGGGAAATAGTAGTACTTAGCGATCTTGTTAAAACCTACTTTATAATCGTGATAAGGTCCTATCCATTCTGTGGCATCTATCACATTTCTCTCTAAATTAGTATATATTTCACCTACAGCGGTTAACATTGCTGCGCCTCCCACCTCATTTAAAACCTTCCCTCCTATTCCAGGGATTCTCATTTTTAACCCATTTAGGTCCTTTACGGATTTTATCTCTTTGTTAAACCAACCACCCATTTGAGTTCCAGAATGTCCAGCCATAAAAGGGATCAGATTATATTTTGAATAAGCTTCTTTCCATAGTTCATATCCTCCTCCAGAAACTAGCCAAGAGGTCATTTGTTGTGCATTCATACCAAAGGGAACAGAAGAGAAAAACGAACCACAAGGAACTTTACCACTCCAATAATAGGGCGCAGAACTAGCCATTTCTATACTGCCATTAGATACAGCATCAAAGGCTCCAAGCGATGGAGTTAATTCTCCCCCTCCATATACTTTTATCTTCATTTGTCCGTTGGACAGCTCTTCGACTATTTCTGAATATTTATTCGCAGACTCGCCTAGGATTGGAAAATTTGGTAGCCAGGTGGTAGTCATTTTCCAATTATACTTTTTCTGGTATTCGCTCGTTTGGGAATTAGACTTAGAGTCACCAGAGTTAGTAGAACAAGAATTAATAAATAACAGTACAGAAATAAGGAAAAGAATATTTTTCATAATAGTATGGCTTTAGGTAAGTTATACTTTTTATTTGCGCTAGGACTATTTGTTTAAGTCAAAACAGCCCAAAGGTATTTTTTATAATTAAATTGTCAAAATTTTCTACGAGTTAAATATTCTTTTTTTCTCTCATAAACAAAAAAAGCTGCCTCGGTTTTGAGACAGCTTCTTAGAGTTGAATAAGTATAATTGGAATTTATTTACTAACTACCCGTTTGAACCTTAACCCAATAATGACCCTTTACAGTTCCACCCTCTTTAAGAGTATACTTTACTTCTTTTCCACCAGAAAAATCTTGAGCTTCAGTAGGCTCTATGCTAAGCCCAGAAGTATTTTCTAAAACAAGCTTTAAGCTACTAAGATCAGTGCCAGAAGGCGCAGTAATATTTATAACTCTGCTATTCTCAGTAATAACTTTAGAATTTGGAGTAATCTCAGTACTATCAGATTTTTCTACTTTCAAAGTATCACTATCAGTTATAGTTTTAGTAGAATCATATATATAAACATCATAAACCTTTGTTGTAGAGCCATCCTCAGCTGTTACGGTATATTCTTTTGAATTATCATACGAATTAAATGTTTGAACATCTACTGGAGTTACAGTAGCATAATCTGATTGTGTTATAGTAGGAGTTACTGAGCTTGCCGGAACACTAGTAACAGGCACAATTATTCTTCCTTTATCACCAGTGCCAGTCTCCGAAATACTACCTGATTGTCCTGATTCTATTGCAAATGATTTAATTGTAGCTTCAGTTGATTTTGTCCTAGTTACTGTAACCACATAAGTTTTTTCCATTCCATCTTGACCTGTTACTTTATAATTAACTGGGGTGCCAGATGTAAACTCCTGAGAATTTCCACTAACGGGATCAACAGTAGGAGATCCATCTCCTCCTAACTCAATTGTCGGAGTTAGAGTTATTTTATTCTCACCATCCTTCTTCACTGAAGCAGGAACCGTTAATGATACAGTACCAGCAGCATGATCAATTGTCCCGTCAATATCAGCAGTTACACCTACATTAGTACTTCCATTAGCTTGTCCAAACTTAAAACTACTAATATATGGACCTTTAACTGCCTGTACAGTATAAATTCTTGTAGAACCTGTATCCGTTTTTGTTAGAGTAAATGTTTTCCCACTAATGTCTTCAGACACCTCTGTGTTACTGGTTGGACTTACAGCACAACCTTCAGGAGAAGTTATGGTAGGTGTTAATCCTGTTAAAGTAATTTCAGTAGCAGTGTCTCTAGGAAATTTTAATTTTATTATTCCAGTAGCATTATCATCAGTGCCAGCATGAGTTAATTCAGCACTTACATCATCTTTAATCCCTTTACTGGAATTAGCGTTTATTTTAAAGCTTGTAAGTTGCGGCGCTGCTTCTTTAGTTATAGTTACAGTATATTCTTTTGTATAAGACTCTAAATGTTCATTTGGAACATCAATAGTTAACGTACCGCTACTGGTTGTGAAATTCAATCCAGAAGTAACATAATTTGCAGCAATATTATCCCCAGTAATAGAAGCTTTTAAATTCGTTATATCAACCGTATTAGCTACTGTAATAGCTATAGTGTTGTTTGTAACTGTGCCAGTATATTCAATTATGCTAGAAGGGAAACTAGCTGATGAATTAACACTACTAGTAAACTTAAACGCACTTATTTTTGGTTCTTTATAAGCTTTTACAGAATATACCTTTCTCCCTCCAGCAGGACCTACTGCGCTGTATTCTTTAGGATTACTGTGAGAATCTGTAAAATTATTGCTAGAATTAGCATCATCAGTACCAGTTGACCCTTTATATACTTGAGTGCCAGCTAAAGCAGAGGTGTTAGCTGTAACAGTTGGAGTTAATCCATTTAAATCTGCATTATGAGGAACTTTAACAGTTATAGTTCCAGAATTATGATCAATAGTTCCTGATATATCATTTCCAAGATTTTTACTACTATTATTGCTTTGAGTAAATGTAAAACTTCCTATCTGAGGTTCAGCATTTCGAGTTATAGTAACTGTATATACCTTAGTAAAATCAGTCGCTGAAGGATTAGAAGATGTTACTGTATACTCAACAGGAGTAGTGGCAGATTGAGAAAAATCTGTCTGAGCAGAAGGAGTAAAATCAGGTTTAGTGTTATCTCCAACTTCGATTGTAGGAGTTAAACTAGATAAAGTAACACCACTAGGAACTGTTATAGTTATTTTTCCAGTATCATGATTAATATTTGTTGCACTTATATCAGCATTTATACCAGAATTTGATGCTGGAAATTTAAAAGCACTAATATAAGGCCCTTTAACTACCTCAACAGTGTAAACTCTTTTAGAACCTAAAGCAGTTGTTAGAGAAAATTCTTTACCCTCAATACTTTCAGATATTGCTGATCCACTAGCTGGATCTATAGTATAACCTTCAGGAACATTGATAACAGATGTCAATCCTACTAAATTAATAGCAGTGCCTGTATAAGGAATCTTCAATAAAATCTTGCCTGTAGCAGTGTCAGTGTCATCAGTTATAACAGCAGTCACCTCACCTTTAATGCCTTTACTTTCATTAGCTGATATTTTAAACTCTGTCAACTTAGGCGCTGATTCTTTAGCTATATATACAGTATACTCTTGAGACTTATCACCCTTTGTTACAGTAAACACCTTTTTGTAACGTTGAAGAGAAGGCTTTTTAATAGTTCCCTCAGAAAACGCATCAGTAGCAGTTTCTTCCCCAGTAGATTCTTCAACGATAGGTTCAAAATCAGTTTCTTCTCCACTAGCAGGAGATATGCTAACCCCTTCACATGGGGTTATATTAAACTTTAAGCCTCTTAATTCAGCCGAACTAGGAACTGTTAGCGATATAGTATAATTCTCATGATCTATATCACATTTTATATCAGAACCTAATTTTTTTTGGTCATTTTCAGAATCTAGCAAGGCAAATGAATCTATACATACACCTAAATCATCTTGGTAAACATTATTTTTCTCACAGGAGAAAATAATTACAGATAACAACACAAAAGAGAAAATAATACTCTTTACAAAATAATTTTTCTTAAACATAATTTCAATAATATAATAGGTAAAAAAAACAATGATCCTCTAAATGCCACAGCATTCAAAGTATTAGCTATAAGACTTATCCTACTCTCACCCTAAAAGACAGAGAACGAACACCTTAGCTAAGATAGTAGTAATTATTTGAACCGCCGCTTTTTTATATAAACAAAAACAGACAGCCGTAAAACTAACTGTCTGTTTAGACTTGAATAAGTGTGGTTTTAAATTAACTTAGCTTGATTTAACCACCTTAACCCAATAATGTCCCTTTACAACACTACTCTCCTTAAGAGTATACTTTACTTCTTTCTCATTAGAGAAATCTTGAGCACTAGTAGGCTCTATGCTAAGGTTAGAAGATGGAGTAGTATCAGTCAAAGTAAGCGTTAAACTATCTAAACCTGTAGTGCCAGAAGGTACAGTAATGGTTATAGTTCTGGTGGATGCATCAATATTCTTGGAATCTGTAGTGATATCGGCACTACTACTATCTGTAAGTTTTAAACTATCAATACTAGCTATAGTTTTAGTAGAATCATATATATAAACTTCATAAGTCTTTGTTGTAGAGCCATCCTCAGCTGTTACAGTATATTCTTTTGAATCATCATACGAATTAAATGTTTGAGCATCTACTGGAGTTACAGTAGCATAATCTGATTGTGTTATAGTAGGAGTTGAACTTGTTGGAAGAGTAGTCACAGGCACAACTATTCTTCCTTTATCACCAGTGCCAGTCTCCGAAATACTACCTGACTGCCCTGATTCTATTGCAAATGATTTAATTTTAGCTTCAGTTGATTTTGTCCTAGTTACTGTAACCGCATAAGTTTTTTCCATTCCATCTTGACCTGTTACTTTATAATTAACTGGGGTGCCAGATGTAAACTCCTGAGAATTCCCACTAGCGGGATCAGCAGTAGGAGAGCCATCTCCTCTCAACTCAATTGTCGGAGTTAGACTTACTTTATTATCAGTACCTGAATCCTTAGCCACTGTACTAGGAATAGTTATAGCTATGGTATTGTTAGCATGATTAATTACACCTGTTATAGGAGTACTAGAATCTATACCTTTCCCACTATTTTTAGAATCTTCAAATTTAAAAGATTCAATATAAGGCCCTTTAACTGTTTCGACAGTGTAAACTCTTTTAGACCCTAAGGAAGTTGTTAGAGTAACTATGTTATGACCATTAGCACTAATATCCCCAGATACTACTTGACCACTAGTTGGACTTACAGTATATCCACCAGTATTAGGCTCGATAGTAGGTGTTAATCCTGTTAAAGTAATTTCATTATCATTATTCTTAGGAAACTTCAACTTTACTGTCCCAGTAGCAGCGTTGTCGGCACCACCATGAGTTAATTCAGCAATTACCTCACCTGCAATGCCATTCTCAGCCTTAGTGCTTATTTTAAAGCTTGTAAGTTGCGGCGCTGCTTCTTTAGTTACAGTTACAGTGTACTCTTTGGTATATTCTGGCAAATACTGATTTGGAACTGTAACCGTTGCATTACTACTAAAATCCAATGCAGTAGGAGTAACATAATTTGCAGCAATATTATCCCCAGTGATGGTAGCTTTTAAAGATGCCAAATCAACAGTATTAGCAACTGTGACATTTATGGTGTTATTTGTAATTGTGCCAACATATTCAGTTGGACTAGTAGAAAACCCAGCTGCTGAATTCTGACTCTTCTCAAACTTAAACGTATTTATTTTTGGTTCTTTATAAACTTTTACAGAATACACTTTTTCACCACCTGCTACACACGCAGCACGATATTTAACAGCTGTTGAATGAGAAGAACTGAAATCAGTGGAAGTAGTAGATGGAGTAGTAGAACCTGTATCTCCTTTGTATACTGTAACATCAGAAGCGGGTGTAACAGTTGGCACTAACGCAGTTAAAGTAGCATCATGAGGAACTTTAACAATTATATCACTGCCTTTAATCTCACCTGTAATATCATTCCCAAGATTTTTACCACTATTATTGCTATTCAAAAACTTAAACTCAGATATAGTAGGCTCCACTTCTTTAGTTACATTTACAGTGTAAATACTAGTCGATCCATCTTGAGCAGTAACTGTATAAGTTTTTTGACTACTAAAATTTTGCGCTGTAGTAGTTTCTGGACTAACACTAGCTCCGTTATATAATTCTATATTAGGAGTTAAAGCATCAAGTACTGCATCATGTGGAACATTTATTATAACTGTTTTTTGTTCATGATTTATAACGCCTGATATATCTTTGACAATTTTCCCAGTACTCTGATTAGCTCCCTCTGCTTTAAACTTAAAAGACTTCATCTTAGAATTCGAAGACTTTACAGTTACACTGTATTGTTTGGTAGTACCATTTTCAGCTGTTACAGTATATACTACAGCGGTACCATAAGTAAAGGTAGTTTCTTGCTTGGATTCCGGACTTACTGAAGCACCAGCAGATAATTCTATTTCAGGTTTTAAAGTTATAGTAGTACCATCTTCTTCATCTAATACTATTGTATAATCACTTCCACTATTTGTCGGACTTATTGTAATATCTGTTGAAATCTTTGAACTAGACTGATGATCTGTTTTTAATATTTTAAAAGAAGTTATCTCCGATGTTGCATCCAATACAGGAATAGTTACATTATATCTTCTAGAAGTTCCATCTTGTGCTGTTACAGTATATACTACAGCTGTACCACGAGTGAAACTTTGAGAGTCTAAACTAGCTGGACTTACTGTGGCACTAGCACCGATAACTATAGTAGGCTTTAGGTCTGTTAAATCTGTGACAGTATGAGGGATTTTTGCAATACTAACATTTACATCATCATCTCCAGTAGCGCTAGGCATATTCTCTGCTGAATAATCAACATTATTAAAGCTCTTATCAGAATTTTGAGTGTGCTCAAATTTAAAAGAAGTCATAATCTTATCATTAGACAAATCCTTAGCAACAGATACTGTATACTCTTTTGTTTGACCATCTTGAGCTGTAATGGTATAAGTCTTAGAAGTTGCATAATCATGAACACCTTCAGCCGGACTTATAGTAGCACTAGCATGCTTAGTTATAGTAGGAGTTAAAGCTGTTACATCTGCTGCAGTAGACACTTTTACTTTTATAGTTCCATCTTCATGATTAATTATAATATCGCTTGTTCTACTTTCATCAGCAGAAGACCTAGTCAATTTTAAACCAGTGTTATTGGTGTTATCTTTTGTAAATGCAAATGCAGAAATTCTATTATTAGAAGATAAGTCTTTGATATATTTTACTGCATAAACCTTTGTTTTTCCATCTGCAGCAGTTACTGTGTAATTAACTGCAGTTGTGGTAATACTGTTTTCAGTGGTAGAAATAGGACTTTCTGAAGCAATACTAGCCCCTGCATGAACTATTGTAGGAGTTAAACCATCTAAAGTAGCAGCATCAGATACATGTAATGTTATTGTATTAACTTCAGTAATAACACCCACTCTATCTGCGAAAATCTTACCAACATTCTCAATCTTCTTTAATTCAAAAGAACTAATAGAACAGTCACTAGCTAAAGCTTTAGTTATGATTACTGTATACTCTTTAGTAAAATCTGTAGCTGAAGAATTAGAAGATGTTACTATATACTTAACATTAGAACTAAAATCTGTCTGAGTAGAAGGAGTAAAATCAGTTTTAGTGTTCTCTCCAACTTCGATTGTAGGAGTTAAATTAGATAAAGTGACACCACTAGGAACTGTTACAGATATAGTGCCAGCAATGTGATCGATTGTCCCTGTTACTTCAGTAGTTATACCGACATTAGTACTCCCACTGGTAGCAGCAAATTTAAAAGTGCCAATAAAAGGACCTTTAACTGCTTCAACAGTGTAAACTCTTTTAGAACCTAAAGCAGTTGTTAGAGAAAATTCTTTACCCTCAATACTTTCAGATATTGCTGATCCACTAGCTGGATCTATAGTATAACCTTCAGGAACATTGATAACAGATGTCAATCCTACTAAATTAATAGCAGTGCCTGTATAAGGAATCTTCAATAAAATCTTGCCTGTAGCAGTGTCAGTGTCATCAGTTATAACAGCAGTCACCTCACCTTTAATGCCTTTACTTTCATTAGCTGATATTTTAAACTCTGTCAACTTAGGCGCTGATTCTTTAGCTATATATACAGTATACTCTTGAGACTTATCACCCTTTGTTACAGTAAACACCTTTTTGTAACGTTGAAGAGAAGGCTTTTTAATAGTTCCCTCAGAAAACGCATCAGTAGCAGTTTCTTCCCCAGTAGATTCTTCAACGATAGGTTCAAAATCAGTTTCTTCTCCACTAGCAGGAGATATGCTAACCCCTTAACATGGGGTTATATTAAACTTTAAGTCTCTTAATTCAGCCGAACTAGGAACTGTTAGCGATATAGTATAATTCTCATGATCTATATCACATTTTATATCAGAACCTAATTTTTTTTGGTCATTTTCAGAATCTAGCAAGGCAAATGAATCTATACATACACCTAAATCATCTTGGTAAACATTATTTTTCTCACAGGAGAAAATAATTACAGATAACAACACAAAAGAGAAAATAATACTCTTTACAAAATAATTTTTCTTAAACATAATTTTAATAATTAAAAAAACAATAATCCTCTAAATGTCGTAGTATTAAAAGGGTTAGCAACAAGACTTACCGTACTCTCTACCACAAAGCTAGAGAGCTGAATATTTCCGCTAAGGTAGTAGTAATTATTAAACTGCTGGTCAATAAAAAACAAAAAAAACAGACAGCCATAATAATAGCTGTCTGCCTATTCTTTTAAAACGGAATTAAATATATTCGAAATTATTTACTAACCACCCGTTTGAACCTTAACCCAATAATGACCTACAACTGTACTGCCGCTAGCAGTATCAGTAAGAGTATACTTTACTTCTTTTCCACCAGAAAAATCTTGTCCACTAGCAGGGTCTGCTGTTAGAGTATAGCTAGGAGTGCCACTGTCAGTTAAAGCAAGTGTTAATGTCTTTAATTGTTCATCAGTAGTACTAGAAGGAACAGTAACAGTTATAACTCTAGTAGTTTGATCAATAGTCTTAGAAGTTGGACTAATAGCGGCACTACTGCTATCTGTTATTTCCAAATTACTATCACTTATAACCTTAGTAGAATCATGTATATACACCTCATATGCCTTGTTAACATTAGTATCTTCAGCTGTTACTGTATATTCTTTTGAATCATCATACGAATTAAATGTTTGAGCATCTACTGGAGTTACAGTAGCATAATCTGATTGTGTTATACTAGGAGTTACTGAACTTGATGGAACACTAGTAACAGGCACAGCTATTCTTCCTTTATCACCATTGCCACTACCAGGGTGTGTAATATTACCGCTATTAGAGCCAATAGCAAATGTTTTAATCTGAGCTATTGTTGATTTTGTCCTAGTTACAGTAACCGCATAAGTTTTTTCCATTCCGTCTTGACCTGTTACTTTATAATTAACAGGGATGCCAGATGTAAACTCCTGAGAAGCTCCAGTATTAGGAGAAATACTAGGAGTACCATCTCCTCCCAACTCAATTGTAGGAGTTAGAGTTACTTTATTTTCACTTGATTCCCTTGCTACCGTACTAGGAACTGTTATAGCTATGGTATTGTTAGCATGATTAATTGTCCCGTTAACATCAGTAGCACCTAAATTTTTACCACTATTAGAACTATTTGTGAACTTAAATGACTTAATAAATGGCCCTTTAACTGCTTGTACAGTATAAATACTTTTAGAACCTGTAGCATCTTTAGTTAAAGTAAATGTTTGACCATGAATACTTTGTCCAGTTAATGGAGAAGCAGGAGTCAAAGTATACCCAGTACTAGGCACACTAGTATAACTTAATCCTGTCAAATCAATATCAGCGCTATGGTTAGCAACATTATAAGAAAACTTTAATTTTATTGTCCCAGTATTACTACTATCACTAGGATGCGTAAGTTCAGCACTTACCTCGTCTTTAATCCCTTTACTTTCATCAGCTGTTATTTTAAGCTCTGTCAATTGCGGCGCTGCTTCTTTAGTTAGATTTACAGTATACTGTTTGGTATATGTTTGTAAATGCTCATTCTTAACCGTGATAGTTGCAGAATAAGAAGAACCACTAGTAGTAAAATTTAAAGCAGTAGGAGTAAATATAGAACCAAGATTACTGCCAGTAATAGTAGGAGTTAAGGACGCCACATTAACCGTATTAGCAACTGTGATATTAATTATGGCGTTATTTGCAACTGTGCCAGTATACGTCTTCCCATCAGGGAAACCAGTATCTGTATTAGCACTTTTCTCAAACTTAAAGCCTGTTAAAGCAGGCTCTTTATAAACTTTTACAAAATATACCTTTCTTCCTCCAACAGGACCTACTGCACTATATTTTACAGGAGTTGTATGAGAATTTGTAAAATCAGTAGAAGAAGTATTAGCATCTTGAGTGCCAGTATCCCCACTGTATATTTTAGTTCCAGAAGGAACGGCGCCAGCTGTAACAGTTGGAGTTAATCCAGTTAAATCTGTATTATGAGAAACTTTAAGAATTATCTCATTATTATTAATATCACCTGTAATAGTACTTACAATGTTTTTACCGCTATTACTGCTTTGAGTAAATGTAAAACTTCCTATCTGAGGCTCTGCTTCTTTAGTTAAATTAACTGTATAGGTTTTATTAAATCCAGACAAATCCTTATTTGTAACTGTAACTGTTGTATTGCCACTACTGAAATTCAAATCAGAAATAACAAGATTTTCAGCAATATTATCACCAGTAACAGATGCTTTTAAAGATGCTACATTAACTGTGTTAGCAACTGTAATTGTTATAGTTCCACTTTCTGATATAGCACCTTGAGTAATAGAAGAGGAAGTATATTCATTCTTCGTATCTGGAAAACCAGCTGATCCATTAGCGCTCTTCTCAAACTTAAAACCTGTTATAGCAGGCTCTTTATAAACTTTTACAGAATAAACTTTCTCACCACCTGCTGCACACACAGCACGATATTTAACAGCTGTTGAATGAGAAGAACTGAAATCAGTGGAAGTAGTAGATGGAGTAGTAGAACCTGTATCTCCTTTGTATACTGTAACATCAGAAGCGGGTGTAACAGTTGGCACTAACGCAGTTAAAGTAGCATCATGAGGAACTTTAACAATTATATCACTGCCTTTAATCTTACCTGTAATATCATTCCCAAGATTTTTACCAGCATTAGAGGTATCACTAAATGTAAAACTCTGTATCTGAGGTTCAGCATTTTGAGTTACAGTAACTGTATATACTTTAGTAAAATCTGTAGCTGAAGGATTAGAAGACGTTACTCTATACTCAACATTAGAACCGAAATCTGCCTGAGCAGAAGGAGTATATTCAGATTTAGTGTTCTCTCCCACCTCAACTGTAGGAATTAAATTAGATAAAGTGACACCACTAGGAACTGTTATAGTTATTTCTCCAGTATCATGATTAATATTTGTTGCACTTATATCAGCATTTATACCAGAATTTGATGCTGGAAATTTAAAAGCACTAATGTAAGGCCCTTTAACTGCTTCTACAGTGTAAACTCTTTGAGAGCCTGTGTCTGTTTTTGTTAAAGTAAATTCTTTATTTTCAATGCTTTCAGTTATTGTGCCAGCAGTTGGATCTATAGAGCACCCTTCAGGAACATCGATAATAGATGTCAATCCTGTTAAAGTAATAGCTCCTTTGTAAGGAATCCTTAATAAGATTTTGCCTGTAGCAGAACCTTCCTCATGCTCAAATGTAGCTTGAACGTTATCTGCAATACCCTTTGAAGAGTCAGCATTTATTGAAAAACTTGATAAAACTGGTGCTGATTCTTTAGTTACAGTTACATTATAGGTTTTAGTATAAGTTTGTAAATGTTCATTTGGAACATCAATAGTTAAAGTACTGCTACTAGTTGTGAAATTCAATCCAGAAGTAACATAATTTGCAGCAATATTATCCCCAGCAATAGAAGCTTTTAAATTTGCTACATTAACTGTATTAGCAACCGTGATAGTTATATTATTGCCTGAAATATTACCATTATATGTTTGGTCAGTAGGAAAACCACTATTATCTGTATTTTGAGCTTTAGTAAAGCTAAATCCTGTTATAGCTGGCTCCTTATAAACTTTCACAGAATACACTTTCCTTCCACCAGCAGGGCATACTGCACTATATTTTACAGAACCATCATGAGAATTGGCAAAATCATTACTTATATCAGAATCTTCAGTGGTACAAGTCTCTCCTTTACATACTTTAACACCAGAAACAGCTGTAATAGTTGGAGTTAATCCAGTTAAATCTGCATTATGAGGAACTTTAACAATTATAGTGCCTTCAGTATGCTTAACTTCAACACCTATATTATTTCCAAGGTTTTTACCGTTATTAGAACTATCACTAAATGTAAAACTCTGTATCTGAGGTTCAACATTTTGAGTTACAGAAACTGTATATACTTTAGTAAAATCTGCAGCTGAAGGATTAGAAGACGTTACTCTATACTCAACATTAGAACCAAAATTTGCCTGAGCAGAAGGAGTGAAATCAGTTTTAGTGTTCTCTCCCACTTCGATTGTAGGAGTTAAATTAGATAAAGTAACACCACTAGGAACTGTTACAGATATAGTACCAGCAATGTGATCGATTGTCCCTGTTACACCTTCACCAATTATACCTGCATTAGTAGAACTTCTGCCAGAAGTAGCAGCAGCAAATTTAAAAGCACTAATATAAGGCCCTTTAACTGCTTCAGCAGTATAAACTCTTTTAGAACCTAAAGCAGTTGTTAGAGAAAATTCTTTATTATCAATGCTTTCAGATATTGCTGATCCATTAGCTGGATCTATAGTACAACCTTCAGGAACATTGATAACAGATGTCAATCCTACTAAATTAATAGTAGTGCCTGTATAAGGAATCTTCAATAAAATCTTGCCTGTAGCAGTGTCAGTGTCATCAGTTATAACCGCAGTCACCTCACCTTTAATGCCTTTACTTTCATTAGCTGATATTTTAAACCCTGTCAACTTAGGCGCTGATTCTTTTGTTATATATACAGTATAGTCTTGACTTTTTTCTCCTTTTGTTAAAGTAAATATCTTTTTATAGCGTTTAGAAGAGGATCCCTCAGAAGACGCTTCAGAAGCTTCCTCAGTATACTCTCCAGAAGGTTTTTCAACAAGTTCAAAATCAGTTTCTTCTCCACTAGCAGGAGATATGCTAACCCCTTCACATGGGGTTATATTAAACTTTAAGCCTCTTAATTCAGCCGAACTAGGAACTATTAGCGATATAGTATAATTCTCAGCATCTATATCACATTTTATATCAGAACCTAAATTTTTTTGGTCATTTTCAGAATCCAGCAAGGCAAATGACTCTATACATATATTTAAATCGTCTTCTATAATGTTCTTTTTATCACAGGAGAAAATAATTACCGATAACAACACAAAAGAGAAAATAATACTCTTTATAAAATAATTTTTCTTAAACATAATTTTAATAATTAAAAAAACAATAATCCTTAAAATATCATAGTATTAAAAGAGTTAGCAACAAGACTTATCATACTCTCTACCCATAAAGACAGAGAATTAAATGTCTCGGCTAAGGTAGTAGTAATTATTTGAACAGTGTTTTTTTATATAAAAAAACAGACAGCCATAATAACAGCTGTCTGTTTTTAGATTTTAAAAATTAAATACTTATTACCTCGAATGTAATCTAACTAGTAGCCACCTTAACCCAATAATGCCCCTTTACATCACTACTGCTATCTTTAAGAGTATATTTTACTTCTACTCCATTAGAAAAATTTTGAGCTTCAGTAGGCTCTATGCTAAGCCCAGAAGTATCTTCTAAAACAAGTTTCAAACTATTGAGATCAGTACTTGTAGGTACAGTAATATTTATAACTCTAGTGCTTGCATCAATAGATGCAGAATCTTTATTAATATCAGTACTGCCATTTTTTACCTTCAAACTATCAGCAACTACAACCTTAGTGGAATCATATATATAAACATCATAACTCTTTGTTATACTATTATCCTCAGCTGTTACAGTATATGTAACTAGATTTTCATACGAAGCAAAAGTTTGAGCTGCACTTGGACTTACAGTAGCATATTCTGATTGTGTTATAGCAGGAATTACTGAGCTTGCTGGAACACTAGTAACAGGCACAACTATTCTTCCTCTATCACCAGTGCCACTACCAGGGTGTGTAATATTACCACTATTAGAATCAATTGCAAATGATTTAATTGTAGCTTCAATTGAAGGTGTTCTAGTCACTGTAACTTGATAAATTTTTGTCATCCCATCTTCACCTGTTACTGCATAATCAACAGCGGTGCCGCTAGTAAACTCCTGAGGACTATTCCTAGCAGGATTAGCAGTAGGAGAGCCATCTCCTCCCAATTCAATTGTAGGAGTTAGAGTTATTTTATTCTCAGCCCCTTCCGAATCCTTCTTAACTGTAGCAGGAAGCGTTACTTTTATGGTATTATTTTCGTGATCAATTGCACCTGTTATAGGGCTACTAGAACCTATACCTTTCCCACTATTTTGAGAATCTTCAAATTTAAAAGAGTTAATAAACGGCCCTTTAACTGCTATTACAGTATAAACACTTTTAGAACCTGTATCTGTTTTTGTTAGAGTAAATGTATTATTGCCTTCACTACTAATATCTCCAGATATCTCTTGACCACTAGGTGGACTTACAGTATACGCACTCCTAGTAGGAACACTTATAGTAGGTGTTAATCCTGTTAAACTAATATCACCACTATATGTAGCAACATTATAAGGGATCTTTAATTTTATCTTTCCATTAGTACCATCACTACTGGTAGGGTCAGTTATTTCACCACTTACCACAGCAGCAATGCCCTGGTTAGTTTTAGCTGCTATTGAAAAACTTGATAAAACTGGAGCTGCTTCTTTAGTTAGAGTTACATTATAGGTTTTAGTAAAACCAGATAAATGTTCATTTGCAACTGTAATAGTTGCAGAATAAGGAGAAGTATCACCAGTAGAGGTAAAAGTTATACTTATAGGGTTAGTAGCAGTAAAATTATCTCCAGAAATAGTAGCTTTTAAATTTGCTATGTTAACTGTATTAGCAACTGTGATAGTTATATTATTATCTGTAACTGTGCCGCTATATTCAGTTGGATTATCTGGAAACCCACTATTATCTGCATTTTGAGATTTAATAAACTTAAACGTACTTATTTTTGGTTCTTTATAAACTTTCACAGAATACACTTTCCTTCCACCAGCAGGCCCCACTGCACTGTATTTTACAGAACCATCATGAGAACTAGAAAAATCATTAGAAGTATTAGCATCAGCAGTACCAGTATCTCCTTTATATATTTGAGTATTAGCCAAAGTAGAAGCAGGTGTAATAATTGGAGTTAATGCATCTAAACTTGCATTATGAGGAACTTTAACGATTATTTCTCCTTCACTATGCTTAACTTCAACACCTATATTATTTCCAAGGTTTTTACCGTTATTAGAACTATCACTAAATGTAAAACTCTGTATCTGAGGTTCAGTATTTTGAGTTACAGTAACTGTATATACTTTAGTAAAATCCGTCGCCGAAGGATTAGAAGACGTTACTGTATACTGAATATTAGAACTAAAATCTATCTGAGCAGAAGGAGTAAAATCAGCTTTAGTATTCTCTCCCACTGTAATTGTAGGAGTTAAATTAGATAAAGTGACACCACTAGGAACAATTAGTTTTATGGTGTTTTCTTCGTTATTAATCGTAGCTTCTACTTCCTTAGTTATACCTGTATTAGTAGAACTTACTCCAGAAGAAGTAGCAGCAAATTTAAAAGAACTGATATAAGGCCCTTTAACTGCTTCAACAGTATAAACTCTTTGAGAACCTGTATCAGTTTTTGTTAAAGTAAATTCTTTTCCATTAATATCTTCAGCTATTGTACCAGCAACTGGATCTAAAGTGTGATTATCTAGAGTTATAGCAGTAAAACTTAGACTAGTAAGATCAATATTCTCATTATAAGGAATTTTTAATAAAATCTTACCTGTAGCAGTGTCAGTGTCATCAGTTATAGCAGCAGTCACCTCACCTTTAATGCCTTTACTTTCATTAGCTGATATTTTAAACTCTGTCAACTTAGGCGCTGATTCTTTTGTTATATACACAGTATAGTCTTGACTTTTTTCTCCTTTTGTTAAAGTAAATATCTTTTTATAACGTTTAGAAGAGGATCCCTCAGAAGACGCTTCAGAAGCCTCCTCAGTAGACTCTCCAGAAGGTTTTTCAACAAGTTCAAAATCAGTTTCTTCTCCACTACCAGGAGATATGCTAACCCCTTCACATGGGGTTATATTAAACTTTAAGCCTCTTAATTCAGCCGAACTAGGAACTGTTAGCGATATAGTATAATTCTCAGCATCTATCTCACATTTTATATCAGAACCTAAATTTTTTTCCTCATTTTCAGAATTCAGTAATTCAAATGATTTTATACATACATTTAAATCATCTTGGTAAACCTTATTTTTCTCACAGGAGAAAATAATTGCTGACAACAAAACAAAAGAGAAAGTAATTCTCTTTAAAAAATAATTTTTCTTAAACATAATTTTATTAATTTAATTAAACAATAATCCTCTAAATCCCATAGGATTAAAAGGATTTGCCATAAGATTCATCCTACTCCCTACCCCAAAAGACAGAAAACTCAATATCTTAGCTAAGATAGTAGTAATTATTTAACTATTTATTAATCAATAAAAAAACAGACAGCCCTAAAACTGACTGTCTGTTTAGAATTGAATAAGTGTGGTTTAAAATTAATTTAGCTTGATTTAACCACCTTAACCCAATAATGACCCTTTACAGCTCCACTCTCTTTAAGAATATACTTTACTTCTTTTTCATCAGAAAAATCTTGAGCTTCAGTAGGCTCTATGCTAAGCCTAGAAGAAGTATCAGTCAAAGTAAGTGTTAAGCTATCCAACCCGGTAGTGCCAGAAGGCACAGTAACAGTTATAACTCTTGTAGTTGTATCAATATTCGTAGAATCTGGTGTGATATCAGTATTATCCGATTTTGTTACTTTCAAAGTATCACTATCAGTTATAGTTTTAGCATTATCATATATATAAACATCATAACTCTTTGTTATACTAGTATCTTCAGCTGTTACAGTATATGTAATTGGATTTTCATAAGAAAAAGTTTGAGCTGCACTTGGACTTACATTAGAATAATCTGATTTTTCTATAGTAGGAGTTACTGAGTTTGCTGGAACACTAGTAACAGGAACAACTATTCTACCTTTATTATTTGCAGTTCCAGAAATAGTCTCTGTAATATTACCTTGATCAGAATTAATTGTAAATTTTGTAATTTGCGCTATAGTTGAAGGTGTTCTAGTCACAGTAACTTTATAAATCTTTTCCATTCCATCTGCACCTTTTACTGTATACGGAACAGCGGTGTCACTAGTAAACTGAATAGAAGATTCAGTATTAGGAGAAACAATAGTAGGAGCATCTCCTCCCAACTCAATTGTAGGAGTTAGAGTTATTGTATTAGCACTACCTGAATCCTTCTTAACCGTAGCAGGAAGCGTTACTTTTATGGTATTATTTTCGTGATCAATTGCACCTGTTATAGGGCTACTAGCTATATTCTTTTCATTATTTTTAGTGCTTTCAAATTTAAAAGATTCAATATAAGGTCCCTTAACTGCTGTTACAGTATATTCCGAGGTAGAACCTAGAGTAGTTGTTAGAGTAAATGTTTTCCCATGAATACTTTCAGTTACTGGAGTGACAGGAGTTAAAGCGCATCCTGCAATAGGCTCATTAGTATAACTTAAATTTGTTAAAACAATTTCATCGCTACGGCTAGCAACATTATAAGGAAACTTTAATTTTATTGCTCCATTAGTGCTACCGTTAGGATGAGTTATAGTAGTAGCTTGAACATCAGCTGCAATGCCATTTGTTGGATTAGCTGTTATAGTCAAACTTGTCAACTTCGGCGCCGCTTCTTTAGTTACAGTTACAGTATATTCTTTTGTATAAGACTCTAAATGTTCATTCTGAACTATAATAGTTTTAGAATAAGTAGACCCACCAGTGGGAGAATCAAAAGCTATATCTATAGTGGCAGTTGAAGTACTAATATTATCCCCAGTAATAGAAGCTTTTAAATTTGCTATGTTAACTGTATTAGCAACTGTGATAGTTATATTATTATTATCTGTAACTGTGCCGCTATATTCAGTTATGCTAGAAGGGAAACCAGTAACATCTGAATTCTGATTCCTCTCAAACTTAAACGTACTTATTTTTGGCTCTTTATAAACTTTTACAGAATACACTTTTCTTCCTCCAGCAGGACCTACTGCACTATATTTTACAGAACCATCATGAGAATCTTCAAAACTAGTAGCAGCAATAGCGCCTTGTCCAGTATCTCCACTATATACTTGAGTATTAGCCAAAGTAGAAGCAGCTGTAATAGTTGGAGTTAACGCACTAATATTTGCATTATGAGGAACTTTAACAGTTATAGTTCCAGAATTATGATCGATAGTTCCTGATATATCATTTCCAAGATTTTTACTACTATTATTGCTTTGAGTAAATGTAAAACTTCCTATCTGAGGTTCAGCATTTCGAGTTATAGTAACTGTATATGCCTTAGTAAAATCAGTCGCTGAAGGATTAGAAGATGTTACTGTATACTCAACAGGAGTAGTAGCAGATTGAGAAAAATCTGTCTGAGCAGAAGGAGTAAAATCAGGTTTAGTGTTATCTCCAACTTCGATTGTAGGAGTTAAACTAGATAAAGTAACACCACTAGGAACTGTTATAGTTATTTTTCCAGTATCATGATTAATATTTGTTGCACTTATATCAGCATTTATACCAGAATTTGATGCTGGAAATTTAAAAGCACTAATATAAGGCCCTTTAACTACCTCAACAGTGTAAACTCTTTTAGAACCTAAAGCAGTTGTTAGAGAAAATTCTTTACCCTCAATACTTTCAGATATTGCTGATCCACTAGCTGGATCTATAGTATAACCTTCAGGAACATTGATAACAGATGTCAATCCTACTAAATTAATAGCAGTGCCTGTATAAGGAATCTTCAATAAAATCTTGCCTGTAGCAGTGTCAGTGTCATCAGTTATAACAGCAGTCACCTCACCTTTAATGCCTTTACTTTCATTAGCTGATATTTTAAACTCTGTCAACTTAGGCGCTGATTCTTTAGCTATATATACAGTATACTCTTGAGACTTATCACCCTTTGTTACAGTAAACACCTTTTTGTAACGTTGAAGAGAAGGCTTTTTAATAGTTCCCTCAGAAAACGCATCAGTAGCAGTTTCTTCCCCAGTAGATTCTTCAACGATAGGTTCAAAATCAGTTTCTTCTCCACTAGCAGGAGATATGCTAACCCCTTCACATGGGGTTATATTAAACTTTAAGCCTCTTAATTCAGCCGAAATAGGAACTATTAGCGATATAGTATAATTCTCATGATCTATATCACATTTTATATCAGAACCTAATTTTTTTTGGTCATTTTCAGAATCTAGCAAGGCAAATGAATCTATACATACACCTAAATCATCTTGGTAAACATTATTTTTCTCACAGGAAAAAATAATTACAGATAACAACACAAAAGAGAAAATAACCCTCTTTGCAAGAGAAAATGTCTTCATATTTTTTTAAAAAAATAATTAATTATAATCTGCCAATCGCTTTGAATATCAAAGTATCAGCCACAAACTTCATTCTAATTCTTAGCCCAAAGTTAAAGAATTGAATATGCTAGCTAAGATAGTAGTAATTATTTGACTATTTATTAATCAATAAAAAAACAGACAGCCGTAAAACTGACTGTCTGTTTAGAATTGAATAAGTGTGGTTTAAAATTAATTTAGCTTGATTTAACCACCTTAACCCAATAATGACCTACAACTTTACTACTAGTATCAGTAAGAGTATACTTTACTTCTTTTCCATCAGAAAAATCTTGTCCACTAGCAGGTTCTGCTGTTAGAGTATAGCTAGGAGTGCCACTGTCAGTCAAAGTAAGTGTTAAGCTACTAAGATCAGTACTCTGAGGCACAGTGACAGTTATAACTCTGGTAGACTCATCAACAGAAGTTACATTGGCTCCAGCGGGAGGAGTATTAATAGTTATATTACTTGTAGTTACAGTCTTACTAGAATCATATACATACACATCATAACTCTTTGATGTATTATTATCCTCAGATGTTACTGTATATGTAACTGGATTTTCATAAGAAAAAGTTTCAGCTCCATTTGGCCTTACAGTAGCATAATCTGATTGTTTTATAGTAGGAGTCTTAGAGCCTTCAGTAGACACAGGCACAACTATTCTGCCTTTATCATTAGCGCCAGTCTCTGAAATGTTACCTGTATTACTAGAATCAATTGTAAATTCTGTAATCTGCGCTTCAGCTGAAGGCGTCCTAGTCACTGTAACTTGATAAGTTTTTTCCATTTCATCTGCACCTGTTACTTTATACGGAGTTTCGCTATCCAAAGTAAAAGTTTTCTCAGTTGCACTAGTAGGATTAACAGTAGGAGTGTCATCTCCTCCCAACTCAATTGTAGGAGTTAGGGTTACTGTATTAGTACCATTTGATGAGGTCTTCTTCACCGTAGCAGGAACTGTTAATGATATAGTGCCAGCAGCATGATCTATATTCCCTGTTACTTCAGTAGTTATACCTGTATTACCACTATTAGCAAACTTAAATGACTTAATAAACGGCCCTTTAACTGTTTGGACAGTGTAAACTCTTTTAGAACCTGTATCCGTTTTTGTTAGAGTGAATGTTTGATCATGAATACTTTGTCCAGTTAATGGAGTACCAGGAGTTAAAGTGCATCCTGAAATAGATCCATTAGTATACGTTAATCCTGTCAAATCAATATCAGTGTGATGAGCAGCAACTTTATGATCAAACTTTAATTTTATTGTTCCAGTAGCAGCAGCAGAATTAGAATCATCATCAGTTATATCACCAGTTACTTCACTTTGAATACCCTTATTAGTATCAGCTGATATTTTAAACTCTGTCAATTTTGGAGCTGCTTCTTTAGTTACAGTTACATTGTATGTTTTAATAAAACTAGATAAATGTTCATTTGCAACTGTAATAGTTGCAGAATAAGGAGAATTAGAACCTGTAAAACTTATACTTACAGGATTAGTAGTATTAATATTATCCCCAGTAATAGTAGCTTTCTTTAATTCTGTTACATTAACCGTATTAGCAACTGTGATGGTTATAGTTCCGTTTGCTGAAAAATCACCCTGAGTAATATTCCCGCTATATTCAGCTGGACTAACAGGAAAACTAGCTGATCCATTGGCACTACTAGTAAACTTAAAACTTATTATAGAAGGCTCTTTATAAACTTTTACAGAATATACCTTTCTTCCCCCAGCAGGACCCACTGCACTATATTTTACAGGAGTTGTATGAGAATCTTCAAAACTAGTAGCAGCAATAGCGCCTTGTCCAGTATCTCCACTATATACTTGAGTATTAGCCAAAGTAGAAGCAGCTGTAATAGTTGGAGTTAACGCACTAATATTTGCATTATGAGGAACTTTAACAGTTATAGTTCCAGAATTATGATCGATAGTTCCTGATATATCATTTCCAAGATTTTTACCACTATTATTGCTATTCAAAAACTTAAACTCAGATATAGCAGGTTCAGCGCTTTGAGTTACTGTAACTGTATACACCTTAGTAAAATCTGTAGCTGAAGGATTAGAAGATGTTACTGTATACTCAACATTAGAACTAAAATCTGTCTGAGCAGAAGGAGTAAAATCAGTTTTAGTGTTCTCTCCAACTGCGATTGTAGGAGTTAAATTTGATAAAGTGACACCATCAGGAACTGTTATAGATATAGCGCCAGCAATGTGATCGATTGTCCCTGTTACACCTTCACCAGTTATGCCTGTATTAGTAGAACTTCCGTCAGAAGAAATAGCAGCAAATTTAAAAGCATTAATATAAGGCCCTTTAACTGCTTCAACAGTATAAACTCTTTTAGAACCTAAAGCAGTTGTTAGAGAAAATTCTTTATTTTCAATACTTTCACTTATCACACCAATAGCCGGATTTAAAACATGATCGTCTGGAATAATAGTAGTAAAACTTAGACCAGTAAGATCAATACTCACATTGTAAGGGATCTTCAATAAAAGCTTACCTGCAACAGTGTCAGTGTCATCAGTTATAACAGCAGATATCTCTGTTTTTATTCCTTTAGCAGTATCAGCTCCTATTTTAAACTCAGTCAACTTCGGTGCTGATTCTTTAGCTATATATACAGTGTAGTCTTGAGTAGTATTGTCAGGAGAAGTCAACTTAAATACTTTTTTATAACGTTTAGGAAAAGGTGTTTCAGTAAACTGCTCAGAAGTCTCTTCAAGTTCCAAATCAACTGGATCGCCGCTAGCAGGTGATATGCTAAATTTATCCGAGAGCTTTATATTAAATTTTAATCCTTCTAAAATAGCCGTATTAGGAACTGTTAGTAATATAATATACCGAGCAGTATCTATCTTACATGTTATATCAGAGCCTAATTTTTTTTCATTGTTTTCAGAATCAAATAGAGAAAATGACTCTATACCTACACCAAAATCATTATTGTAAATGTTCTTTTTCTCACAGGAAAAAATAAATACAGATAACAACACAAAAGAGAAAATAACCCTCTTTGCAAGAGAAAATGTCTTCATATTTTTTTTAAAAAAATAATTAATTATAATCTGCCAATCGCTTTGAATATCAAAGTATCAGCCACAAACTTCATTCTAATTCTTAGCCCAAAGTTAAAGAATTGAATATGTTAGCTAAGATAGTAGTAATTATTTGACTATTTATTAATCAATAAAAAAACAGACAGCTGTTATAACAGCTGTCTGCCCTTACATTAAAGCTCAAATACCCCTATCTATCCACTAGAACTAGCTTTACTCACTGTTATCTTATAAGTTTTAGTCATCCCATCTGCACCTGTTACTGTATACTCAACAGCAGTACTCCCGTCAATAGTAAACTGCGTAGAAGTTTCAGTGTTAGGAGAAACAGTAGTGGTGTCATCTCCTCCCAACACAATTGTTGGCTTTAAAGTTACTGTATTAGCAATAGCACCTGTATCCATCGTAACCCCACTAGGCAATTCTAATGTTATAGTATTATTAGCATGATCAATTGTCCCGTCAACATCAGTACCGCCTAGATTTTTATCATTATTAGAGCTATCTGTAAACTTAAATGACTTAACCCGCATTATTCATAGTCATACTAAAATAGATTAGACGTGATATTTTTTCCTTAACTTTTTTACTAATCGAAGAGAACTCATCTTCTTTGTCGTTTTTTTGCACCTTTTTTTAGGATGACAATGCTCTTTTTTAGTGTTTTTACATGGTTTTTTAACGACAAGGCGTAACTATCCCAAGGTTGTTCATTTCACAAATAAACAACCGTTACTGGGTAATAATTTCCCGAAATAAACCCTTGTAAACAAAAGATTTAGATAGCTGATAATAGATTCGCCTTTTGGTAATTTTAATCGTTGCTCCTACCTTGAGAAGATAGGTTCTAATCGAACTGATTAACCATTTTTTTGCTACTTCAAATCTTGTTTTCTTTATCTTCTGTTTCAGTAATAAAAACATTTCATAGGCAAGACTACTCATCATAAGTCGAAAAAAATTAGCAAGAAAACTATGATTTGACAAACGATCAGAAAAACACATATTTTTAACTTCTTTTATTCTATTTTCACTTGAATCACCTCTTTTCACATAAAAGTCAAAGTAAATTTCTCTAGCATCCTTTTGGGGAAGATTACTAGAAAAATGCCTTATGTTCATCCCTAATCCTGTACTCTCAACTTTAGAATAGCACTGTTGAGGCTTGTGCCAACTCTTGGCTTTGTACGTAAAACTCATAAAATGTTGGTGCTTCTCTCCCTGATCTAAATACATTTTTTTTACAGCATTTTTTGACCAAGATACCTTTCTTTTTAAAACTTCATTGCTCGCTATGCCTGTCACATATAGTAAATCAAAATCATCTACTAATTGGTAAAAAGGAGCGCAACTAAAGCCGCTATCACTTCTAATAATTATTTCCATCTCTGGGTATCTCTTACGTATTTTGATAATTATTCGCTTTAAAATACTCACATGCCATTTATTAGAATGACTGTTTCCTGGGCGGAGTACAGGAAGAATAATCTGCTCTGTATCTCCATCATGAAAAAATAGTTCATTGTACATGAATTGACCATAATAACCGTTAAACATTGACAATTGTTGACTGCCATGAGTTGGATCATCGGTTGAATCTACGTCAATAACTATTCTCTTGCGACCAGATAAACTTAAAACATATTTGTATAACCACGCATAACAAAACTTAAAGACAGCCTGTTTATCCAAGCTATTCTCAAATCTTGATATAGTGGGTTGAGAGGCCAAATTACCTTGAAGAACATCTTTGAATAAAGGATCATTCTGTAAATGATTAACATCATTGGCGTCTTGATAGCCTAACATGATCATATAAACCCTTTGCTTTAACTGATACCTTCTGCTATAAGTAATAAATCTAGAGTCTCGAGTATCAAGTAAAAACTTACTGTAATAATGAATCAATCTATGATCTGGTTCTAGTTTTTCAAGCATGATTAAAGATCCGTCAGAACTAATTTCTGATGATGAAAAAGTTAATTCAACGGAAGTCTTCCCTCTATAAAATAATGTGTTTTTATTCCTCGTTTTTGGGCCTTATATAAAGTCGTTGTTTTTTAGTTAACCCTACTAAAATTAACACTTTATACCCGATATTGAAATATAACCATGAATAATCCAGGTTAATAAACGGCCCTTTAACTGTTTGGACAGTGTAAACTCTTTTAGAACCTAAGGAAGTTGTTAGAGTAAATGTATTATGACCATTAACACTAATATCTCCAGTTACTTCTATACCACTAGCTGGACTTACATTACAACCATTAGGATAAGTTATGGTAGGCGTTAATCCTGTTAAAGTAATTTCACTATCATTATTCTTAGGAAACTTCAATTTTATTGTCCCAGTATTATCACTGCTAGGATGAATAAATGTAGCTTGAACCTCACTTGCAATACCCTGGTTAGTTTTAGCTGCTATTGAAAAACTTGTTAATTCTGGCGCCGCTTCTTTAGTTACAGTTACAGTATACTGTTTCTTAAAATCAGATAAATCATTATGTGCAACTTCAATAGTTGCAGAATAAGGAGAAGATCCCGAAAAACTTATATTGTGATTACTTAGAGCAGTAAAATTATCTCCAGAAATAGTAGCTTTTAAATTTACTACATCAACCGTATTAGCAACTGTAATTGCTATTGTCCCATTTGCTGATATCCCATTTTGAGTAATAGACGAAGCACTATATTCAATTGGAGTATCTGGAAACCACTATTATCTGTATTTTTACTCTTCTCAAACTTAAACGTATTTATTTTTGGTTCTTTATAAACCTTTACATTATAAACCTTTCTTCCCCCAGTAGAATCATCTACTGCGCTATATTGTAGAGGAGTAGTATTGGAAGAGCTGAAATCAGTGGAAGTAGTAGATGTAATAGTAGAACCTGTATCTCCTTTGTATACTGTAACGTCAGAAGCAGGTGTAATAGTTGGAGTTAACCCATTTAAATTTGCGTTATGAGGAACTTTAAGAACTATATCGTTATCTGTAATAATACCTGTAATATCATTTACAAGATTTTTATTATTGTTAGAGGCAGTCGTAAACTTAAATGTTTCTATCTGAGGAACAGCGTTTTTTTCAACAGTTACAGTATACTCAGAAGTACTGTTCCCATCCTGAGCTGTTACAATATATGTTGCAGAACCGCTACTAAAATTTTGTTCTGTATTAGCATCTGTATCTTGCCCTTTTATGGTAACCTTAGATCCGTTATTTCCTAATACTTCAGGAGTTAAAGCATTAAGAACTGCATCATGTGGAACCTTTACAGTTACAGTATTACCACTTATAGCACCTTCTACCTCTTGAACAATTTTTCCAGTACTATTATTATTTCCAGTTGCACTTTTAAACTTAAAAGACTTCATCTTAGAATTCGAAGACTTTACAGTAACATTATATGTTTTTTTAGAACCATTCTCGGCTGTTACAGTATACGTTACAGGTGTACCGTAAGCAAAGGCAGTTTCTACTCCAGAAGCCGGGTTTACTGAAGCCCCTGCAGATAATGCTATTTCAGGCTTTAGATTTACAGTAGTATCATCTTCTCCATCTAATGCTATATCTATTGTATTACTACCTACTACATTGCTTGATATATTTCCTGAAACCTCAGTTCCTGTCATTCTAACTTTATTAGGAGCACTAGTATGATCTGAAGCTTTAATTTTAAAAGCACTTATCTCTGCTCTTGCATCCAATGTAGGAATGGTTACATTATAATTTCTAATAGTACCATCTTGAGCTGTTACAGTATATACTACAGCTGTACCACGAGTGAAGTCTTGTGCTACTTCAGTTGCTGGACTTACTGTAGTATTATCACTAGTTACTATAGTAGGCTTTAGACCATTTAAATCTGTAATACTAGCTGGGATTTTTGCGATAGTTATAGTTACTTCCCCATCTCCATTAGAAGGATTATTTATGGTGCCTTCATAATTCTGACCAAGAGATTTCTCAGTATTTTGAGAACTCTCAAATTTAAAACTGCTTATCTCTTTAGCATTAGACAAATCCTTAGCAACAGACACTGTATACTCTCTTGTTTGACCATCCTCAGCTGTTACAGTATAAACCTTAGAATTGCTATAATCATGATTTGCAACATCTGGACTTATAGTAGCACTAGCATGCTTAGTTATAGTAGGGATTAAAGACGTTATAGTTGCTGCAGTAGATGCTTTTACTACTATAATTCCAGTTTTACCATCGCTATTGTCAGTAATTGTAACATCGCCTGTTCTATCTCCAATAGAAGATCTAGTTAATAATAGCCCTGTATTGGTATTAGTCTCTTTTGTAAACTTAAACTCAGAAATTCTATTATTAGAAGATAAGTCTTTGATATATTTTACTACATAAACCTTTGTCTTTCCATCTGAATTGGTAACTGTATAATTCACTATAGTCGTATTATTACTTGTGTCAGTAGTAAGCTCTCCTGAAACAATACTAGCCCCTGTATGAACTATTGTAGGAGTTAAACCATCTAAAGTAGCAGCATCAGATACGTGTAATGTTATAGTAGAAAGCTCAGTATTAGTAGTTTCAACAATATCCCCATCTCTATTTCCAAAAATCTTACTATCATTTTTAGACTTCTCTAATTTAAAACTACTAATAGAACAATCACTAGCCAAAGCTTTTGTTATATATACAGTATACTCTTGAGACTTATCACCCTTTATTAAAGTAAATGCCTTTTTATAACGTTTAGGAGTGGAACTTTCTGCAGAAGCTCCCTCAGTAGATTCTTCTATAACAACTTCAAAATCAACCTCTTCACCACTAGCAGGGGATATGCTAACCCCTTCACATGGGGTTATATTAAACTTTAAACCAGTTAATTCAGCAGTATGAGGGACTGTTAATGATATAGTATGCTCTTCAGCATTTATCTGACAGTCTATATTAGACTCTAATTTTTTCCCCTGATTCTCAGAATCCAATAAGGAAAATGAATCTATACATACATTTAAATCGTCTTCTATAACTTTCTTTTTATCACAAGAGAAAATAATTACCGACAACAATATAAAAAGAGAAAATAATACTCTTTACAAAATAATTTTTCTTAAACATAATTTTAATAATTAAAAAAACAACAATCCTNTAGATGTCATAGTATTAAAAGGATTAACAATAAGACTTATCATACTCTCTACCACAAAGCTAGAGGGTTGAATATCCTAGCTAAGATAGTAGTAATTATTTAACTATTTATTAATCAATAAAAAAACAGACAGCCATAATAATAGCTGTCTGCCTATTCTTTTAAAACGGAATTAAATATATTCGAAATTATTTACTAACCACTCGTTTGAACCTTAACCCAATAATGACCCTTTACATCACTACTCTCCTTAAGAGTATACTTTACTTCTTTTCTATTAGAGAAATCTTGAGCTTCAGTAGGCTCTATGCTAAGATTAGAAGATGTAGCATCAGTCAAAGTAAGCGTTAAACTACTAAGATCAGTACTCTCAGGCACAGTAATAGTTATAACTCTGGTATTTGCATTAATAGATGCAGAAGCTCCACTAATATCACTAGTGCCATTTGTTACTTTCAGTTTACTACTATCGCTTATAGTCTTAGTAGAATCATATATATAAACTTCATATGTTTTTGTTGTAGTCGCATCTTCAGCTGTTACTATATATTCTTTTGAATCATCATACGAAGAAAAAGTTTGAGCTCCATTTGGACTTACAGTAGCATAATCTGATTTTTCTATAGCAGGAGTCTTACTACCTGTAGCAGACACAGGCACAACTATCCTGCCTTTATCATCAGTGCCATTGCCAGGGTGTGTAATATTACCTGGATTACTAGACTCTATTTCAAATTTTGTAATCTGTGCTACAGTTGAAGGTGCTCTAGTTACGGTAACTGCATAAGTTTTTTCCATTCCATCTGCACCTGTTACTTTATAATTAACTGAGGCACTGGATGTAAACGCCTGAGAATTTCCACTAGCGGAATCAATAGTAGCACTATCCCCTCCCAACTCAATTGTCGGAGTTAGAGTTACTACATTGTCAGTATCTGAATCCTTCTTCACCGTACTAGAAAGCGCTACTGTTATGGAATTATTTTCGTGATCAATTGTCCCCTCAATATCAGTACTGCCTAGATTTTTACCATTATTACCACTAGTATCTTTTCCAAACTTAAACGACTTAATAAACGGCCCCTTAACTGCTTCTACGGTATATTCTGAGGTAGAACCTAGAGTAGTTGTTAGAGTGAATGTTTGACCATGAATACTTTGTCCACTTAATGGAGAAGTAGGAGTTAAAGTATGACCTACACCAGGCTCACTGGTATAACTTAAATTTGTTAAATCAATATCAGTGTGACGGCTAGCAACTTTATGATCAAACTTCAATTTTATTGTTCCAGTATTACTGCCGCTAGACTGAGTTATTTCAGTAGTTACAGAACCAGCCTTAATACCCTTTCCATCATCAGCATTTATTGAAAAATTTGATAATTCTGGCACTGCTTCTTTAGTTAAAGTTACATTATAGGTTTTAGTAAAACTAGATAAATGTTCATTCTGAACTGTAATAGTTGTAGAATAAGAGGAAGATCCCGAAAAACTTATATTATGATTACTTAGAGTAGTAAAATTATCTCCAGAAATAGTAGCTTTTAAATTTGCTACATCAACCGTATTAGCAACTGTAACTGCTATAGTGTTATCTGTAACTGTGCCAATATACGTTTTTCCAGAAGGAAAATCAGCCCCTGAATTATTACTACTTTCAAACTTAAACTCAGATATAGTTGGCTCTTTATAAACTTTTACAGAATACACTTTCCTTCCACCAGCAGGACCTACTGCACTATATTTTACAGCACTTGTATGAGAACCTTCAAAACTGGCAGCAGTACTATTAGCATCATCAGTATTACAATCTTCTCCTTTACACACCTTAACATTAGAAGGGGCTATGCTCGCTGCAACAGTCGGAGTTAAATCGGTTAAGGTGGCATTGTAAGGAACTTTAACGATTATTTCTCCTTCACTATGCTTAACTTCAACCCCTATATTATTTCCAAGGTTTTTACCAGTATTAGAAGTATCACTAAATGTAAAACTCTCTATCTTAGGTTCCACTTCTTTAGTTACAGTTACATTGTAATCGCTTGTAGTTCCATCTTGAGCAGTAACTGTATAAGTTTTTTGACTACTAAAATCTTGTGCTGTAGTAGCTCCTCCTGAAGGAGTAGTAATAGTAGCCCCTTTATACAATTCTATGTAAGGAGTTAAATTAGTAAGTACTGCATCATGTGGAACTTTTACTGTTACAGTATTACCACTTATAGTACCTGTTACATCTTGAACAATTTTTTTACCAGTATCAGTTTTAAACTTAAAAGACTTCATCTTAGAATTCGAAGACTTTACAGTTACACTATATATTTTCTGAGTAGAGTTATCTTCAGCTGTTACAGTATAAGTTTGAGCTGTACCATAAGTAAAGGTAGTTTCTACTCCAGAAGCTGGGCTTACTGAAGCCCCTGCAGATAATGCTATTTCAGGCTTTAGATTTACAGTAGTATCATCTTCTCCATCTAATACTATATCTATTGTATTACTACCTACATTGCTTGATATATTTCCTGAAACCTCAGTTCCCGAAGAAAACCTTACCTTGGAACTATCCGTATTGTCTTCCCTTTTAATTTTAAAAGAAGTAATATTTGCCGTTGCACTTAACTCACCTATGGTTACATTATAATTTCTAGTAGTACCATCTTGAGCTGTTACAATATATACTACAGGTGTACCACGAGTGAAATCTTGTGCTACTTCAGTTGCTGGACTTACTGTAGCATTATCACTAGTTACTATAGTAGGCTTTAGACTTGTTAAATCTGTAACAGTATGTGGCATTTTTGCAATACTAACATTTACATCATCATCTCCAGTAGTAGCAGGCATATTCTCTGCTGAATAATCCGTACCACTAAAACTATTTTTAGAATGTTCAAACATAAAAGAAGTTATGCCTTTATCATTAGATAATATCTTAGAAACAGACACCGTATACTCTTTTGTTTGACCATCCTCAGCTGTTACAGTATAAACCTTAGAATTGCTATAATCATGATCTGCAACATCTGGACTTATAGTAGCACTAGCATGCTTAGTTATAGTAGGAGTTAAAGCTGTTATGGTTGCTGTACTTGATGCTTTGACTGCTATAGTTCCAGTTCTACCATCATTATTGTCAGTAATTATAACATCGCCTGCTCTACTTTCATTATCAGAAGACCTAGTCAATTTTAGACCAGTATTACTATTAATATCTTTTGTGAAAGAGAATACAGAGATTCTATTATTAGAAGATAAGTCTTTGATATATTTTACTACATAAACCTTTGTCTTTCCACCTGAATCGGTAACTGTATAATTCACTGTAGTCGTATTATTACTTGTGTCAGTAGTAAGCTCTCCTGGAGCAATACTAGCCCCTGTATGAACTATTGTAGGAGTTAAACCATCTAAAGTAGCAGCATCAGATACATGTAATGTTATAGTAGAAAGCTCAGTATTAGTAGTTTCAACAATATCTCCATCTCTATTTCCAAAAATCTTACCATCATTTTTAGACTTCTCTAATTTAAAACTAGTAATAGAACAATCACTAGCCAAAGCTTTTGTTATATATACAGTATACTCTTGAGACTTATCACCCTTTGTTAAAGTAAATGCCTTTTTATAACGTTTAGGAGTGGAACTTTCTGCAGAAGCTCCCTCAGTAGATTCTTCTATAACAACTTCAAAATCAACCTCTTCACCACTAGCAGGGGATATGCTAACCCCTTCACATGGGGTTATATTAAACTTTAAACCAGTTAATTCAGCAGTATGAGGGACTGTTAATGATATAGTATGCTCTTCAGCATTTATCTGACAGTCTATATTAGACTCTAATTTTTTCCCCTGATTCTCAGAATCCAATAAGGAAAANGAATCTATACATACATTTAAATCGTCTTCTATAACTTTCTTTTTATCACAAGAGAAAATAATTACCGACAACAATATAAAAAGAGAAAATAATACTCTTTACAAAATAATTTTTCTTAAACATAATTTTAATAATTAAAAAAACAACAATCCTCTAGATGTCATAGTATTAAAAGGATTAACAATAAGACTTATCATACTCTCTACCACAAAGCTAGAGGGTTGAATACCCTAGCTAAGATAGTAGTAATTATTTAACTATTTATTAATCAATAAAAAAAAACAGACAGCCGTAATAACAGCTGTCTGTTTAGACTTGAATAAGTACAAAAATTATTTTATTTAGCTTCCTGTGGCAGCCACCTTAACCCAATAATGACCCTTTACATCATTACCCTCCTTAAGAGTATACTTTACTTCTTTTCCATCAGAAAAATCTTGTCCACTAGCAGCAGGGTCTGCTGTTAAAGTAAGACTAGAAGAAGAAGAAGAAGTAGTAGTATCAAAAGTAAGCGTTAAAGCCTTTAATTGCTCATTAGTAGTGCTAGAAGGCACAGTAACAGTTATAACTCTGCTATTCTCAGTAATAACTTTAGAACTTGGAGTAATCTCAGTACCATCTTTTTCTACTTTCAAAGTATCACTATCAGTTATAGTTTTAGCATTATCATATATATAAACATCATATGTTTTTGTTGTAGTCGCATCTTCAGCTGTTACTGTATATTCTTTTGAATCATCATACGAAGAAAAAGTTTGAGCTCCATTTGGACTTACAGTAGAATAATCTGATTTTTCTATAGTAGGAGTTGTGTTTGTTGGAACCGTAGCTACAGGCACAACTATTCTGCCTTTAGCACCAGTGCCAGTCTCCGAAATACTACCTAGATTATTAGTCTCTATTTCAAATTTTGTGATCTTCACTTCGACTGAAGGTGTCCTAGTTACAGTAACTTGATAAGTTTTTGTCATCCCATTAGCTGTTGTTGTATAATCAACTGGGGTGCCGCTAGTAAACTGCGTAGAAGTTTCAGTATTAGGGGAAACAGTAGTAGCAGAATCTCCTCCAAACTCAATTGTAGGAGTTAGGGTTACTTTATTATTACCATCTGAATCCTTCTTAACTGTAGCAGGAAGCGTTACTGTTATAGTATTGGCTTCATGGTTAATTACACCTTCTATAGGGCTACTAGAATTTATACCTTTCTTACTATTTTGAGAATCTTCAAATTTAAAAGACTTAATAAACGGCCCTTTAACTGCTGTTACAGTATAAACACTTTTAGACCCTAAAGTAGTTGTCAGGGTAAATTGTTGATTGTGAATGCTTCGAGTTACTGGAGTACCAGGAGTTAAAGTGCATCCTGCAATAGGCTCATTAGTATAACTTAACCCATCTAGGTTAATTTCAGTAGAACTATCCTTAGGAAATTTTAATTCTATTGTTCCAGTATTACTATCATCACTAGGATGCGTAAATGTAGCTTTAACCTCACTTACAATACCCTTAGTAGCATCAGCTGTTATTTTAAACTCTGTCAACTTCGGTGCTGCTTCTTTTGTTACAGTTACAGTATATTCTTTTGTATACGATGGTAAGTGTTCGTTTGCAACTGTAACTGTTGCAGAACCACTACTGAAATTTAAGTTAGAAATAACAAGATTTGCAGCAATATTACTTCCAGTAATAGTAGCTTTTAAATTTGCTACATCAACCGTATTAGCAACTGTAACTGCTATAGTGTTATCTGTAACTGTGCCAGTATACGTTTTTCCAGAAGGAAAATCAGCCCCTGAATTATTACTACTTTCAAACTTAAACTCAGATATAGCTGGCTCTTTATAAACTTTCACAGAATACACTTTCCTTCCACCAGCAGAACCTACTGCACTATATTTTACAGAACCATCATGAGAATTTGTAAAATCAGCAGCTTCAGTATAAGGAGCAGTTCCAGTATCTCCTTTATATACTTGAATGCCAGAAGGAGTACTCTTAGCTGTAACAGTTGGAGTTAAATCATTTAATTCTGTATTATGAGGAACTTTAACAATTATATCGCTGCCATTAATGTCACCTATAATATCACCTACAAGATTTTTACTACTATTATTGCTATTCAAAAACTTAAACTCAGATATAGCAGGTTCAGCGTTTTGAGTTACTGTAACTGTATACACCTTAGTAAAATCTGTAGCTGAAGGATTAGAAGATGTTACTGTATACTCAACATTAGAACTAAAATCTGTCTGAGCAGAAGGAGTAAAATCGGTTTTAGTGTTCTCTCCAACTGCGATTGTAGGAGTTAAATTTGATAAAGTGACACCATTAGGAACTATTATAGTTATTTTTCCAGTATCATGATTAATATTTGTTGCACTTATATCAGTATTTATACCAGAATTTGATGCTGGAAATTTAAAAGCACTAATGTAAGGCCCTTTAACAACTTCAACAGTGTAACCTCTTTGAGAACCTGTGTCAGTTTTTATCAGAGCAAATTGTTTTGTAGTAATATCTTCAGCTATTGCACCAGCAACTGGATCTAAAGTGTGATTATCTGGAATTATAGCAGTAAAACTTAGACCAGTCAAATCAATACTCTCATTATAAGGAATCTTCAATAAAATCTTACCTGTAGCAGTATCAGTGTCATCAGTTATAACAGCAGATACATCAGTTTTAATACCTTTACCAGTATTAGCAGTTATTGTAAACCCTGTCAACTTCGACGCTGCTTCTTTTGTTAGAGTTACAATGTATGTTTTTGTATATCCTGGTAAATCCTGATTTGGAACTTCAATAGTTAACGTACCGCCACTAGTTGTAAAATTCAACCCAGAAGTAACATAATTTGCAGCAATATTACTTCCAATAATAGAAGCTTTTAAATTTGCTACATCAACTGTATTAGCAACTGTAACTGTTATAGTATTGCCTGAAACATTACCATTATATGTTTGGCCAGTAGGAAAACCAATATTATCTGTATTTTGAGCTTTAGTAAAGCTAAATCCTGTTATAACTGGCTCCTTATAAACTTTTACAGAATATACTTTTCTCCCTCCAGCAGGACCTGCTACACTATATTTCACAGAACTATCATGAGAATTACTGAAATCAGTAGGGGTAGTATAGGAAGTAATGCCCGATTCTCCTTTATATATTTTAGTTCCAGAAGGAACGGTGCCAGCTGTAATAGTTGGAACTAATCCATTTAAATCTGCATTATGAGGAACTTTAACAATTATTTCTCCTTCACTATGCTTAATTTCAACACCTATATTATTTCCAAGGTTTTTATCAGTGTTAGTAAATGCGAAACTTTGTATTTGAGGAGCAGTGTTTTGAGTTACAATAACTGTATATACCTTAGTAAAATCTGTAGCTGAAGGATTAGAAGACGTTACTGTATACTCAACATTAGAACTAAAATCTGCCTGAGCAAAAGGAGTAAACTCAGATTTAGTGTTATCTCCAACTGTAATTGTAGGAGTTAAACCAGATAAAATGACACCACTAGGAACTGTTACAGATATAGTGCCAGCAATGTGATCGATTGTCCCTGTTACTTCAGTAGTTACCCCAGTATTTGATACTGGAAATTTAAAAGCACTAATGTAAGGCCCTTTAACAACTTCAACAGTGTAACCTCTTTGAGAACCTGTGTCAGTTTTTATCAGAGCAAATTGTTTTGTAGTAATATCTTCAGCTATTGTACCAGCAACTGGATCTAAAGTGTGATTATCTGGAATTATAGCAGTAAAACTTAGACCAGTCAAATCAATACTCTCATTATAAGGAATCTTCAATAAAATCTTACCTGTAGCAGTATCAGTGTCATCAGTTATAACAGCAGATACATCAGTTTTAATACCTTTACCAGTATTAGCAGTTATTGTAAACCCTGTCAACTTCGGCGCTGCTTCTTTTGTTATATATACAGTATAGTCTTGACTTTTTTCTCCTTTTGTTAAAGTAAATATCTTTTTATAACGTTTAGAAGAGGATCCCTCAGAAGACGCTTCAGAAGCTTCCTCAGTAGACTCTCCAGAAGGTTTTTCAATAAGTTCAAAATCAGTTTCTTCTCCACTAGCAGGAGATATGCTAACCCCTTCACATGGGGCTATATTAAACTTTAAGCCTCTTAATTCAGCCGAACTAGGAACTATTAGCGATATAGTATAATTCTCATGATCTATATCACATTTTATATCAGAACCTAATTTTTTTGGTCATTTTCAGAATCTAGCAAGGCAAATGAATCTATACATACACCTAAATCATCTTGGTAAACATTATTTTTCTCACAGGAGAAAATAATTACAGATAACAACACAAAAGAGAAAATAATACTCTTTATAAAATAATTTTTCTTAAACATAATTTTAATAATTAAAAAAACAATAATCCTTAAAATATCATAGTATTAAAAGAGTTAGCAACAAGACTTATCATACTCTCTACCCATAAAGACAGAGAATTAAATGTCTCGGCTAAGGTAGTAGTAATTATTTGAACAGTGTTTTTTTATATAAAAAAAACAGACAGCCATAATAACAGCTGTCTGTTTCTAGATTTCAAAAATTGAATACTTATTATCTCAAATGTAATCTAACTCGTAGAGGCCTTAACCCAATAATGACCTACTACATTACTGCCACTACTAGTATCAGTAAGAGTATACTTTATTTCTGCTCCATTAGAAAAATCATTTGATCCCGCAGGATCTACTGTTAAAGTAAGACTAGAAGGAGACGAAGTAATATCAAAAGTAAGTGTTAAAGTACTAAGATCAGTACCCTTAGGCACAGTGACAGTTATAACTCTAGTAGGCTCGTCAACAGAAGTTACATTGGATCCAGCGGAAGGAGAAGTAATAGCTATATTTCCTATAGTAACAGCCTTAGTAGAATCATGTATATACACCTCATATACCTTGTTAACACTAGTATCTTCAGCTGTTACTGTATATGTATTTGGATTTTCATATGAATCAAAATTTTGAGCTGCACTTGGACTTACAGTAGCATACTCTGATTGCACTATAGTAGGAGTCTTAATCCCTGTAGTAGATACAGGAACAACTATTCTTCCTTTATCACCATTGCCACTACCAGGGGGTGTAATATTACCACTATTAGAATCAATTGTAAATGATGTAATCTGAGCTTCAGTTGATTTTTCTCTAGTTACTGTAACTGCATAAGTTTTTGTCATCCCATTAGCTGTTACTGTATAATTAACAGCAGTGCCAGATGTAAACTCCTGAGAATTTCCACTAGCACCCTGAACATTCGGAGTACCATATCCTCCTAACTCAATTGTAGGATTTAGAGTTACTGTATTAGTACTCCCGCTTGATGAATCCTTCTTAACCGTACTAGGAAGCGTTACTTCTATTGTATTGTTTTGGTGATTAATTGTTCCTGTAGGACTACTAGAATCTATACCTTTCCCACTATTTTGAGATTCTTCAAATTTAAAAGACTTAATAAACGGCCCTTCAACTGCTTGTACAGTATAAATACTTTTAGAGCCAGTATCGGTTTTTGTTAAAATAAACGTCTGTCCATCAATACTGCTACCAGCTAAAGGAGCACTAGGAGCCAAAGTATGTCTATTGATGGGAGCACTAGTATAACTTAATCCCGTTAAATCAAAAGCATGTTCATTATTCTTTGGAAATTTTAACACTATCTTACCTGTAGCAGTACCAGTACTAGATACCGTGCCAGTAACAGGATTTTGGATGCCTTTGCTAGGATCCGCATTTATTGAAAAACCTGACAAAACTGGATCAGCTTCTTTATTTACAGTGACTGTATAAGTTTTCTCAAATCCTGATAAATGCTTATTTACAACCGTAATAGCTTGAGAATTACCACTGTTACTGAAATCTATAGAAGTAACTATAGGGTCAGTAGTTTCATTAGAAACAATAATACTAGGAGTTAAATTTGCTACATCAACCGTATTAGCTACTGTAATTTCTATTGTTCCATTTGCTGATATCCCATTTTGAGTAACAGGCGAAGCAATATATTCCGTTATGCCAGTAGGGAAACTAGCTGATGAATTCTGACTCTGTTCAAACTTAAAGCTTGTTATAGCTGGAGCTTTATAAACTTTTACATTATAAATTTTTCTTCCTCCAGAAGAATTTACTGCGCTGTATTCTTTAGGAGTAATGTGAGAATCTGTAAAATTATTACTAGAATTAGCGCTATCAGTACCAGTCCCCTTATGCGCTGTAGCGCCAGAAGAAGTTGTAACAGTTGGAGTCAACGCACTAATGTCTGCATCATATGGAACTTTAAGAACTATATCATTACCTGTAATAGTACCTGTAATATCATTTACAAGATTTTTACTCCCGTTGGAAGCAGTAGTAAATTTAAACTCAGATATGGTAGGCTCAGCGTTTTTATTTACAGTTATAGTATAAGTAGCAATAGTTCCATCTTCGGCTGTTATAGCATAACTTATAGGAGAACCACTAACACCAAAGTTTTTAGCAACTCCACTTTGAGGACTAATCCTAGCCCCTCTGTATAACAACACCTCAGGAATTAAACCATTAAGCTCTGTATCATATGGAACATTAACTGTTATAGAAGTGCCATTTATAATACCATTTATATCTTTTACAATTCCTTTACTAATATTATCCCCCTCTGTTTTAAATTTAAATGATTTTAATTTAGAACTAGATCTTAAAGCTACTTGATATGTTTTTGAAAAATTAGTATCCTCAGCCCTTACAGCATAAGGCACAGCTGTACCATAAGTAAATTCAGTTTGAACTTTAGAATTTGGACTTACTGTAGCACCTGGAGACACTACTATTTCAGGCATTAGATTTACACTATTATCATCTTGACCATCTAAAGAAATAGTTACTGTATTGGCACTCTCGCTACTCAATACAGTTCCTGAAACCTCAGTTCCTGAAGACAACCTCACTTTAGAATCACTACTATGATCTGACTTTTTAATTTTAAAAGAAGTTATATCTACTCCTCTTCTTGATACTATAGTTATACCATAGTTTCTTTCAGTTCCATCTTGAGCTGTTACAACATATGGTTTCACAGTATTTCGAGTGAAATCCTGCGCTATTTCACTTGCTGGACTAACCTGAGTGTGATCACTGGACGTTATAGTAGGTATTAAACCAGTCAGAGTAGCAGTATTTGGAATCACAACTTCTACAGCAACATCAGCACTTCCAGTAGAATTTATAGCACCTGCTGAGCAATCCCCCCCAAGGTTTTTTCCAACATTTTCAGAATCTTTAAATAAAAAAGATTTCATTCCCTTTTCATTAGATAATTCCTTAGAAACAGAAACAGTATACTCTCTTGTTTGACCATCCTGAGCTGTTACAGTATAAACCTTAGAATTGCTATTACTATAATCATAAGCTGAAATAGCTGGACTTATAGTGACATTTTCATGGGTAGTTATAGTAGGAATTAAAGCTGCTACATCTGCTGCAGTAGATGCTTTTACTGATATAGTTCCAGTTCTATCATCACTATTGTCAGTAATTATAACGTCACTAGCCCTAGTCCCAGTTGAAGATCTACTTAATTTTAACCCAGTATTATTGGCGTTGTCTTTTGTAAATGCAAAAGCGGAAATTTTATTATCAGAAGATAAATTTTTAGCAACTGTGACTTTATATATTTTTTCTTGACCATCCCCAGAAGTCACTTTGTAATCTGTAGCAGAATTATTAGTAAAAGAAACAGCTGCTTCATTATCTGGACTAATACTGTTACCTGATTTAATTATTGTAGGTTTTAACTGATCTAAAGTAGCGGCATCAGATACGTTTAAGGTTATAGTTGGAGGAGTAGCATCTTCATCTATAAATCCTATTCTATCTGCAAAAATTTTACCTTCATTCTTAGATTTTTCTAATACAAAACTTGTAATTGAACGATCACTAGATAAGGATTTTGTTATATTAACTGTATAATCTTGAACACTGCCATCTTGAGCTGTTACCTTAAATGTTTTTCTATAAACTTCAGGATTAGAACCGTTTACTAGATAAAAAGTAACCTCTGACCCACTTTTCGGAGAAACACTGGCATTCTCTGAAATGACTACCTTGACTTTTAACCCTTCAAAAATTGCATCTGAGGGAACTTTTAACGATACTGTAAAATCACTATCTACAACGATACCAGGAATATCTCCTCTAAGGTTTTTATCTCCATTATCAGAATTAATCAATTCGAATGATATAATCTTATTCTCTGAACTCAGATTTGAGCTAAGATCGGGATCTGCCTTTTTTTCCTTGATACAAGAAGAAAAAAATGCAAATAACAACACAAAAGAGAAAATAATACTCTTCACAAGAGAAAATGTCTTCATTTTTTTTAAAAAAATAATTAATTTACAATCTGCCAATCGCTTTGAATATCAAAGTATTAGCCATAAGATTCATGCTACTCCCTACCCCAAAAGACAGAGAATTAAATATCTTAGCTAAGATAATAGTAATTATTTGAACCGCCGCTTTTTTTATATAAACAAAAACAGACAGCCGTAAAACTAACTGTCTGTTTAGACTTGAATAAGTGTGGTTTTAAATTAACTTAGCTTGATTTAACCACCTTAACCCAATAATGTCCCTTTACAACACTACTCTCCTTAAGAGTATACTTTACTTCTTTCTCATTAGAGAAATCTTGAGCACTAGTAGGCTCTATGCTAAGGTTAGAAGATGGAGTAGTATCAGTCAAAGTAAGCATTAAACTATCTAAACCTGTAGTGCTAGAAGGTACAGTAATGGTTATAGTTCTAGTGGATGCACCAATATTCTTAGAATCTGGAGTGATCTCGGTACTACTACTATCTGTAAGTTTTAAACTATCAATACTAGCTATAGTTTTAGTAGAATCATATATATGAACTTCATAAGTCTTTGTTGTAGAGCCATCCTCAGCTGTTACAGTATATTCTTTTGACTCACCGTACGAAGTAAAAGTTTGATCTCCAGTTGGACTTACAGTAGCATAATCTGATTTTTCTATAGTAGGAATTGTGTTTGCTGGAACACTAGTAACAGGCACAACTATTCTTCCTCTATCACTAATAAGGTGTGCAATATCACCATTGTGGCTATCAATTGTAAATTTTGTAATCTTAGCTTCAATCGAAGCTGTTCTGGTTACGGTAACTGCATAAGTTTTTTCCATTCCATCTGCACCTGTTACTGTATAATTAACAGGGACACCACTAGTAAACTGCTGAGGGCCATCCTTAGCAGGATTAACAGTAGGAGAACCATCTCCTCCTAACTCAATTGTCGGAGTTAGAGTTACTACATTGCCAGAATCTGAATCCTTCTTAACTGTACTAGGAAGCGTTACTGTTATGGTATTATTTTCGTGATCAATTGCACCTGTTATAGGGGCGCTATCTATATTTTTACCATTATTAGAGCTATTTGTAAACTTAAACGACTTAATAAACGGGCCTTTAACTGCTGTTACAGTATATTCTGAGGTAGAACCTAGAGTAGTTGTTAGAATAAATTTTTTACCCTCAATACTTTCAGATAGTGCTGTCCCACTAGTATGATCTATACTATAACCATCAGGATAAGTTATGGTAGGTGTTAATCCTGTTAAAACAATATCAGTATTATGGTTAGAAACTTTATGTTCAAACTTCAATTTTATTGTTCCAGTATTACTGCCGCTAGGCTGAGTTATTTCAATAGTTACAGAACCAGCCTTAATACCCTTTCCATCATTAGCATTTATTAAAAAACTTGATAATTCTGGCGCCGCTTCTTTAGTTAAATTAACAGTATAGGTTTTGGTAAAATCAGATAAATATTGATTTGCAACTGTAATAGTTGTAGAATAAGGAGAATTAGAACCTTTAAAACTTATATCTACAGGATTAGTGGCATTAATATTATCCCCAATAATAGAAGCTTTTAAATTTGCTACATTAACCGTATTAGCGACTGTAACTGCTATAGTGTTATCTGTAACTGTGCCAGTATACGTTTTTCCAGAAGGAAAATCAGCCCCTGAATTATTACTACTTTCAAACTTAAACTCCGTTATAGCTGGCTCTTTATAAACTTTTACAGAATATACTTTCCTTCCACCAGCAGGACCCACTGCACTGTATTGTACAGGACTCGTATGAGAATCAGTAAAATCATTAGAAGTGTTAGCTTCAGTAGTGCCAGTTGCCCCTTTATATACTTGAGTGCCAGCTAAAGCAGAAGTGTTAGCTGTAATGGTTGGAGTTAATCCTTCTAATGTAGCATCATGAGGAACTTTAACAATTATCTCTCCTGCGTTATTTCCAGCGTTTTGTGTAATAGTACCTGTAATATCATTTACAAGATTTTTACTACTATTATTGCTATTCAAAAACTTAAACTCAGATATAGTAGGTTCAGCATTTTGAGTTACAGTAACTGCATACACCTTAGTAAAATCTGTAGCTGAAGGATTAGAAGATGTTACTGTATACTGAATATTAGAACCGAAATCTGCCTGAGCAGAAGGAGTATATTCAGATTTAGTGTTCTCACCCACCTCAATTGTAGGAGTTAAACCAGATAAAGTGACACCACTAGGAACTGTTACAGATATAGTGCCAGCAATGTGATCGATTGTCCCTATTACTTCAGTAGTTACCCCAGTATTTGATACTGGAAATTTAAAGGCACTAATATAAGGTCCTTTAACTACCCCAACAGTGTAAACTCTTTTAGAGCCTGTGTCAGTTTTTGTTAAAGTAAATTCTTTACTTTCAATACCTTCACTTATCACGCCAATAACTGGATTTAAAACATGATCGTCTGGAATAATAGCAGTAAAACTTAGACCAGTAAGATCAATACTCCCATTGTAAGGGATATTTAATAAAATCTTACCTGTAGCAGTGTCAGTGTCATCAGTTATAACAGCAGATATCTCTGTTTTTATTCCTTTACTTTCATTAGCTGATATTTTAAACTCTGTCAACTTCGGCGCTGATTCTTTAGTTACATATACAGTATAGTCTTGACTTTTTTCTCCTTTTGTTAAAGTAAATATCTTTTTATAACGTTTAGAAGAAGATCCCTCAGAAGACGCTTCAGAAGCTTCCTCAGTAGACTCTCCAGAAGGTTTTTCAACAAGTTCAAAATCAGTTTCTTCTCCACTAGCAGGAGATATGCTAACCCCTTCACATGGGGTTATATTAAACTTTAAGCCTCTTAATTCAGCCGAACTAGGAACTGTTAACGATATAGTATAATTCTCATGATCTATATCACATTTTATATCAGAACCTAATTTTTTTTGGTCATTTTCAGAATCTAGCAAGGCAAATGAATCTATACATACACCTAAATCATCTTGGTAAACATTATTTTTCTCACAGGAGAAAATAATTACAGATAACAACACAAAAGAGAAAATAATACTCTTTACAAAATAATTTTTCTTAAACATAATTTTAATAATTAAAAAAACAATAATCCTTAAAATATCATAGTATTAAAAGAGTTAGCAACAAGACTTATCATACTCTCTACCCATAAAGACAGAGAATTGACAGAGAATTAAATATCTTAGCTAAGATAGTAGTAATTATTTGACCCGCCGCTTTTTTATATAAACAAAAACAGACAGCCATAATAATAGCTGCCTGTTTAAACTTGAATAAGTATAATCGAAAGTTACTTATTAACTAGCTACTTGAACCTTAACCCAATAATGACCTACAACTGTACTACCACTACTAGTATCTTTAAGAGTATACTTTACTTCTTTTCCATTCGAAAAATCCTCTGGTCCAACAGGATCTACTGTTAAAGTAAGACTAGAAGGAGACGAAGTAATACCAAAAGTAAGTGTTAAAGTATCTAAACCTGTAGTGCCAAAAGGCACAGTGACAGTTATAACTCTGGTAGTTTCATTAATAACCTTAGAAGTTGGAGTAATCCCGCCGCTACCTGTTACTTCCAAAGTACTATCAGTTAATTTCTTAGTAGAATCATGTATATAAACGTCATAAGTCTTTGTTGTAGTGCCATTTTCAGCTGTTACAATATACTCCTTTGGAGCATCATAAGTAAATGTTTGTTCTCCAATTGGAGAAGTTATAGTAGCATAATCTGATTTTGTTATAGTAGGAGTTGAACTTCCTGGAACACTATTAACAGGCACAACTATTCTTCCATTTGTGCTATCGCTAGTAGTATGTGTAATATCACCATCGTGGCCATCAATTGCAAATGATTTAATTTGCGCTACAGTTGAAAGTGTTCTAGTTACTGTAACTTGATAACTCTTTTCCATTCTATCTTTACCTGTTACTTTATAATTAACAGGGGCGTCGCTAGTAAACTGCGTAGAAGTTTTAGTATTAGGAGAAACAATAATAGGAGTATCCCCTCCTAACTCAATTGTAGGAGTTAGAGTTACTTTGTTATTAACATCTGAATCCTTCTTGACCGTACTAGGAAGTGTTACTGTTATGGTATTATCAGCATGATTAATTACCCCCGTTACATCAGCACTGCCTAGATTTTTATCATTATTAGAGCTATTTGTAAACTTAAAACTCTTAATAAACGGCCCTTTAACTGCTTCTACGGTATATTCTGAGGTAGAACCTAGAGTAGTTGTTAGAGTAATTTTTTTACCTTCAATACTTTCAGATACTTCTGTTCCACTAGTATGATCTATACGATATCCACTACTAGGATAAGTTATGTTAGGCGTTAATCCTGTTAAAACAATATCAGTGTGGTAGTTATCAACTTTATGTTCAAACTTCAACTTTATCTCCCCCCCCTTCCATCACTATCACTAGCAGGATGAGTTAACGTAGCAGTTACCTCATCTTTAATCCCTTTACTATCATTAGCCTGTATTTTAAACTCTGTTAATTGCGGCGCTGCTTCTTTAGTTACAGTTACATTATAGGTTTTGGTAAAATCTGTAGCTGAAGAATTAGAAGACGTTACTATATACTCAACAGGAGTAGTAGCAGATTGAGAAAAATCTGTCTGAGCAGAAGGAGTAGATTTAGTGTTCTCTCCCACTGTAATTGTAGGAGTTAAATTAGATAAAGTGACACCATTAGGAACTGTTATAGTTATTTTTCCAGTATTATGATTAATATTTGTTGCGCTTATATCAGAACTTATACCTGTATTGCTAGTGCCAAATTTAAAAGATTCAATATAAGGCCCCTTAACTGCTTGCACGGTGTATTCTGTTTTAGAACCTGTATCGGTTTTTGTTAAAATAAATGTCTGTCCATCAATACTTCTACCAGCTAAAGGAGCACTAGGAGCCAAAGTATGCCCATCTATAGGAGCGATAGTGTAAGTCAAATCATTTAAATCAATAGCCGTATCATTATCTTTTGGAAACTTTAGCAATATTGTCCCAGTATTACTGCCACTACCAGGCTGAGTTATTTCACCAATTACATTACTTGAAATACCTTTACTAGTATCAGCAGTTATTGTAAACCCTGTTAACTGTGGCGCAGACTCTTTAGTCACATTCACAGTGTACTCTTTTTCAAATGAAGTTAAATCCTTATTCACAACTTTAATAGTTTTAGAATAAGTAGAACCACTAGTCGAAGAATCAAAAGCTATATCTATAGCGGTAATTGAAGTGCTAATATTCTTCCCAGTAATAGTAGCTTTTAATAAAGCTGTTACATCAACTGTATTAGCAACTGTAATTGCTATAGTTCCATTCGCTGATAAACTACCATGATTAATAGACGAAGCAGTATATTCAGTTGGACTAGTAGGCAAACCAGCTGATCCATTAGCACTACTAGTAAACTTAAAACTTGCTATAGCAGGAGCCTTATAAACCTTAACATTATAAACCTTTCTTCCTCCAGCAAGCCCTACTACACTATATTGTACAGGAGTTGTATGAGAACCTTCAAAACTAGTAGCAGTACTATTAGCATCATCAGTACCAGTCCCCTTATGCGCTGTAGCGCCAGAAGAAGGTGTAACAGTTGGAGTCAACGCACTAATATTTGCATCATAAGGAACTTTAAGAACTATATCACTGCCTTTAATCTCACCCGTAATATCATTCCCAAGATTTTTACCCACGTTTGAAGTAGTAGTAAATTTAAACTCAGATATAGTAGGTTCCACTTCTTTAGTTAGAGTTATAGTATACTGTTTCTTAAAATCTGGTAAATCATTATGTGCAACTTCAATAGTTGCAGAATAAGGAGAAGTATCACTAGTAGAGGTAAAAGTTATACTTACAGGATTAGTAGCAGTAAAATTATCTCCAGAAATAGTAGCTTTTAAATTTGTTACATTAACCGTATTAGCAACTGTAATTGCTATAGTTCCATTTGCTGATATCCCATTTTGAGTAATAGGCGAAGCAGTATATTCCGTTATGCTAGCAGGGAAACTAGCCCCTGTATTATCAGTATTAGTAAACTTAAAGCTTCTTATAGTTGGCTCTTTATAAACTCTCACGTTATAGACTTTTGTTCCTCCAGTAGGCCCCACTGCACTGTATTGTATAGGACTCGTATGAGAATTACTGAAATCAGTGGAAGTAGTAGCTGCTTCAGTACCAGTTGCCCCTTTATATACATTAGTATCAGCCAAAGTAGAAGAAGCTCTAACAGTTGGAATTAATCCTTTTAAATCTGCATCACGTGGAACTTTAACAATTATATCACTGCCTTTAATCTCACCTGTAATATCATTTACAAGATTTTTACCACCATTATTGCTATTCAAAAACTTAAACTCAGATATAGTAGGTTCAGTTTCTCTATTTAGAGTTACAGTGTAAATACTAGTCGATCCATCTTGAGCAGTAATTGTATAAGTTTTTTGACTGCTAAAATCTTGCGCTGTAGTAGCTCCTCCTGAAGGAGTGGTAATAGTAGCCTCCTTATATAATTCTATATCAGGAGTTAAACCATTAAGCTGTGTATTGTATGGGATATCAACTGTTATAGAAGTGCCTTTTATAATACCATTTATATCTTTTATAATCCCTTTACTAATATTATTCCCCTCTGCTTTAAATTTAAATGATTTTAGTTTGGAACTAGATTTTAAAGTTACTTCATATGTTTTTAAAAAATTAGTATCCTCAGCCGTTACAGTATAAGTTTGAGCTGTACCATAAGTAAAGGCAGTTTCTGCTTTAGATGCTGGATTTACGGCAGCACCTGGAGACACTATTATTTCAGGCTTTAGATTTACACTAGTGTCATCTTGACCATCTAAAGAAATAGTTACGGCATTAACACTTTCGCTACTCGATACAGTTCCTGAAATCTCAGCTCCTGTCATTCTAACATTACTAGGAGGAGGTGTATGATCTGATTGTTTAATTTTAAAAGAAATTATATCTACTCCTCTTCTTGATACTATGGTTATATCATAGTTTCTTTCAGTTCCATCTTGAGCTGTTACAACATATCGTTTCGCAGTATCTCTAGCAAAATCTTGTTCTATTTCATTTGCTGGACTAACCTGAGCGTGATCACTAAACGTTATAGTAGGTTTTAAATCAGTCAGAGTAGCAGTTTTTGGAATTACAACTTCTACAGCAACATCAGCATTTCCAGTAGAATTTATAGTCCCTGCTGAGCAATTCCCTCCAAGGGATTTTGTAGTATTTTTAGACTGTTCAAATAAAAAAGATTTCATATCCTTTTCATTGGATAATTCCTTAAAGACAGAAACGGTGTACTCTCTTATTTGACCATCCTGAGCTGTTACAGTATAAACCTTAGAATTGCTATAATCATAAGCTGAAATAGCTGGACTTATAGTGGCATTAGCGTGTGTAGTTATTAGTAGGAATTAAAGCTGCTACATCTGCTGCGGTAGATGCTTTTACTGATACTGTTTGAGTATTAGTATTTTCATTATCACTAATTATAACATCGCCTGTTCTACCTTCACCAGTATCAGTAGAAGATCTAGTTAATAATAGTCCTGTATTACTATTAGTGTCTTTTGTAAACTTAAACTCAGAAATTTTATTATCAGAAGATAAAGACTGAATTACTGTAACCTTATATGTTTTCTCTTGACCATCCCCAGAAGTCACTTTGTAATCTGTAGCAGAATTATTAGTAAAAGAAACAGCTGCTTCATTATCTGGACTAATACTGTTCCCTGATTTAATTATTGTAGGTTTTAACTGATCTAAAGTAGCGGCATCAGAAACTTGCAACGTTACAGTTGGAGGAGTAGCATTTTCATCTATAAATCCTATTCTATCTGCAAAAATTTTACCTTCATTCTTAGATTTTTCTAATACAAAACTTGTAATCGAACGGTCACTAGATAAGGATTTAGTTATATTAACTGTATAATTTTGAACGCTGCCATCTTGGGCTGTTACCTTAAATACTTTTATATAAACTTCAGGAGTAGAACCACTAACTAAATCAAAAGTAACCTCTGACCCACTTTTCGGAGAAACACTGGCATTCTCTGAAATAACTACCTTGACTTTTAACCCTTCAAAAATTGCATCTGAGGGAACTTTTAACGATACTGTAAAATCACTATCTACAACGATACCAGGAATATCTCCTCTAAGGTTTTTATCTCCATTATCAGAATTAATCAATTCGAATGATATAATCTTATTCTCTGAACTCAGATTTGAGCTAAGATCGGGATCTATCTTTTTTTCCTTGATACAAGAAGAAAAAAATGCAAATAACAACACAAAAGAGAAAATAATACTCTTCACAAGAGAAAATGTCTTCATTTTTTTTTAAAAAAATAATTAATTTACAATCTACCAATCGCTTTGAATATCAAAGTATTAGCCATAAGATTCATGCTACTCTCTACCCAAAAAGACAGAGAATTAAATATCTTAGCTAAGATAGTAGTAATTATTTGACCCGCCGCTTTTTTATATAAACAAAAACAGACAGCCATAATAATAGCTGCCTGCTCTTAGATTAAAATTGAAATAATAATTCTATCCATTAATTCTAACTACTTTTTACTCACAGTAACTTGATAAACCTTAGTAAAGGTTTTATCAGTAGAATTAGTTACCGTGTACTGAACAGCAGTACTCCCGTCAGGAGTAAAAGCCTGAGTAGTCGCGCTAGCTGGATCAATAGTAACACTATCCCCTCCCAACTCAATTGCAGGAGTTAAAGTTACTGTATTAGCACTAGCACCTGCATCCATCGTAACCCCACTAGGAACTTCTAATGTTATAGTATTGTTTTCGTGATCAATTGTCCCGTCAACATCAGTACCGCCTAGATTTTTACCATTATTAGAGCTATCTGTAAACTTAAACGTCTTGATAAATGGCCCTTTAACTGCTGTTACAGTGTATTCTGTTTTAGAACCTGTATCAGTTTTTGTTAGAGTGAATGTTTGATCATGAATACTTTGTCCACTTAATGGAGAAGCAGGAGTTAAAGTATAACCCGTATCAGGAGCGCTAGTGTAAGTCAAGTCATTTAAATTAATATCCGTATCATTATCTTTTGGAAACTTTAGCAATATGGCACCAGTAGTACCAGCACTAGATATATCAGCATTTACAGCTTTTATAATACCCTTTCCAGAGTCAGCATTTATTGAAAAACTAGATAAAACTGGATCAGATTCTTTATTTACAGTTATAGTATACTGTTTCTTAAAACCAGGTAAATCATTATGCGCAACTTCAATAGTTTGAGAATTAGTACTGAAATTCAAAGCAGTAGGAGTAAATGAAGTACTAATATTAGTACCAGAAATAGAAGGCGTTAAATTTGTTACATCAACTGTATTAGCAACTGTAATTCTTATAGTTCCAACTGCTGATAAACTATCATGATTAATAGGCGAGGCAGTATATTCAGTTATGCCAGTAGGGAAACTAGTCCCTGTATTATCAGTATTAGTAAACTTAAAGCTTGTTATAGCTGGCTCTTTATAAACTTTTACATTATAAATTTTTCTTCCTCCAGCAGCATCCACTGCACTGTATTCTTTGGGAGCATCATGAGAATTACTAAAATCATCGCTAGAGTTAGCAGCAGTACTACCAGCTCCTCCTTTACACACTGTAACGTTAGAAGCACCTGTAACAGTTGGAGTTAATCCAGTTAAATCTGCATTATGAGGAACTTTAACAATTATCTCTCCCGCGATATTTCCAGAGTTCTGCGTAATAGTACCTGTAATATCATTTACAAGATTTTTACTCCCGTTGGAAGCAATAGTAAATTTAAACTCAGATATAGTAGGTTCCACTTCTTTGGTTACAATTACAGTGTAAATACTAGTCGATCCATCTTGAGCAATAACTGTATAAGTTTTTTTACTACTAAAATCTTGCGCTGTAGTAACTCCTCCTGAAGGGGCTGTAATAGTAGCTCCTTTATATAATTCTATATCAGGAGTTAAACCATTAAGATCTGTATTATATGGAACCTTCACAATTACAGTATTACCACTTATAGTACCTTCTACCTCTTTAACAATTTTTTTACTAGTATTACCCCCCTCTGCTTTAAACTTAAATGATTTTAGTTTGGAACTAGATCTTACAGTTACTTGATATGTTTTGGTAGTAGTACCATCCTCAGCCGTTACAGTATACGCTACAGGTTGACCATAAGTAAAGGTAGTTTCTACTTTAGATGCTGGATTTACCGTAGCACCTGGAGACACTACTATTTCAGGCTTTAATTTTACATCAGTATCATCTCGACCATCTAAAGAAATAGTTACTGTATTAGCACTTTCGCTACTCGATACAGTTCCTGAAACCTCATCTCCTGTCATTCTAACATCGCTAGGAGGAGGTGTGTGATCTAACTTTTTAATTTTAAAAGAAGTTATATCTACCCCTCTTCTTGATACTATAGCTATATTATAGTTTCTTTCAGTTCCATCTTGAGCTGTTACAACATATGGTTTCACAGTATTTCGAGTGAAATCCTGCGCTATTTCACTTGCTGGACTAACCTGAGCGTGATCACTGGACGTTATAGTAGGTATTAAACTAGTCAGAGTAGCAGAATTTGGAATCACAACTTCTACAGCAACATCAGCACTTCCAGTAGAATTTATAGCACCTGCTGAGCAATCCCCTCCAAGGTTTTTTCCAGTATTTTTAGAATTTTCAAATAAAAAAGATTTCATATCCTTTTCATTAGATAATTCCTTAGAAACAGAAACGGTATACTCTCTTGTTTGACCATCCTGAGCTGTTACAGTATAAACCTTAGAATTGCTATTACTATAATCATAAGCTGAAATAGCTGGACTTATAGTGGCATTTTCATGGGTAGTTATAGTAGTAGGAAGTAAATTTGTTATAGATGACAATTTAGATGCTTTTACTGCTATAGTTCCAGTTCTACCATCACTATTGTCAGTAATTATAACGTCACTAGCCCTAGTCCCGGTTGAAGATCTACTTAATTTTAACCCAGTATTATTGCTATTGTCTTTTGTAAACTTAAACTCAGAAATTTTATTATCAGAAGATAAAGACTGAATTACTGTAACCTTATATGTTTTCTCTTGACCATCCCCAGAAGTCACTTTGTAGTCTGTTGGAGAATTCTCAAAAGAAACAGCAGCTTCATTATCTGGACTAATACTGTTACCTGATTTAATTATTGTAGGTTTTAACTGATCTAAAGTAGCGGCATCAGATACGTTTAAGGTTATAGTTGGAGGAGTAGCATCTTCATCTATAAGTCCTATTCTATCCGCAAAAATCTTGCCCACATTCTTAGATTTTTCTAATACAAAACTTGTAATCGAACGATCACTAGATAAGGATTTTGTTATATTAACTGTATAATCTTGAACGCTGCCATCTTGAGCTGTTACTTTAAATACTTTTGTATAAACTTCAGGATTAGAACCGCTTACTAGATCAAAAGTAACCTCTGACCCACTTTTCGGAGAAACACTGGCATTCTCTGAAATGACTACCTTGACTTTTAACCCTTCAAAAATTGCATCTGAGGGAACTTTTAACGATACTGTAAAATCACTATCTACAACGATACCAGGAATATCTCCTCTAAGGTTTTTATCTCCATTATCAGAATTAATCAATTCGAATGATATAATCTTATTCTCTGAACTCAGATTTGAGCTAAGATCAGGATCTACCTTTTTTTCCTTGATACAAGAAGAAAAAAATGCAAATAACAACACAAAAGAGAAAATAATACTCTTCACAAGAGAAAATGTCTTCATTTTTTTTTAAAAAAATAATTAATTATAATCTGCCAATCGCTTTGAATATCAAAGTATTAGCCATAAGATTCATGCTACTCCCTACCCCAAAAGACAGAGAATTAAATATCTTAGCTAAGATAGTAGTAATTATTTAACTGTTGATCAATAAAAAAACAGACAGCCATAATAATAGCTGCCTGCTCTTAGACTTAAAGTTGAAATAATAATTCTATCCATTAATTCTAACTACTTTTTACTCACAGTAACTTGATAAACCTTAGTAAAGGTTGTATCACTAGAATTAGTTACCGTGTACTGAATAGCAGTACTCCCGTCAGGAGTAAAAGCCTGAGCAGTCGCGCTAGCTGGATCAATAGTAACACTATCCCCTCCCAACTCAATTGTAGGAGTTAAAGTTACTGTATTAGCACTGGCACCTGCATCCATCGTAACCCCACTAGGAACTTCTAATGTTATAGTGCCAGCAGCATGATCAATTTTCCCATCAACATTAGCACCTAGATTTTTACCATTATTAGAGCTATCTGTAAACGTAAAAGACTTAATAAATGGCCCTTTAACTGCTGTTACAGTATAAACCCTTTTAGACCCTAAAGTAGTTGTCAGGGTAAATTGTTGATTGTGAATACTTCCATTTACTGGAGAAGCAGGAGTTAAAGCATGACCAGTACCAGGCTGACTAGTATAAGTTAATCCATCTAGGTTAATTTCAGTATTACGATTAGAAACTTTATGATCAAATTTTAATTTTATTGTTCCAGTAGCAGCGGCAGAATTAGAATCATCATCAGTTATATCACCAGTTATTTCACTTTGAATACCCTTATTAGTATCAGCTGATATTTTAAACTCTGTCAATTTTGGAGCTGCTTCTTTAGTTAAATTAACTGTATAGGTTTTAGTAAAACTAGATAAATGTTCATTCTGAACTGTAATAGTTGTAGAATAAGAGGAAGATCCCGAAAAACTTATATTATGATTACTTAGAGTAGTAAAATTATCTCCAGAAATAGTAGCTTTTAAATTTGCTACATCAACCGTATTAGCAACTGTAACTGCTATAGTTCCATTTGCTGAGAAGCTACTGCCTTGATTAGGGGTGCCAGTATACGTTTGTCCAGTAGGGAACCCAGCGTCTGAATTAGCACTCTTCTCAAACTTAAACTCCGTTATAGCAGGAGCTTTATAAACCTTTACATTATAAACCTTTCTTCCTCCAGCAGGCCCCACTGCACTGTATTTTACAGCAGTTGTATGAGAATTGCTAAAATCAGCAGAAGAAGTGTTAGCTTCAGTAGTGCCAGACTCCCCTTTATATACTTGAGTGCCAGCTAAAGCAGAACTGTTAGCTGTAACAGTTGGAGTTAATACAGTTAAATCTGTATTATAAGGAACTTTAACAATTATTTCTCCTTCACTATGCTTAACTTCAACACCTATATTATTTCCAATATTTTTACCAGCATTATTAGAGTCAGTAAACGTGAAACTTTGTATCTCAGGCTCAGTGTTTTTCTGAATAGTTACAGTGTAAATACTAGTTGATCCATCTTGAGCAGTAACTGTATAAGTTTTTTGACTACTGAAATCTTGCGCTGTAGTAGCTTCCGGACTAACATTAGCTCCGTTATATAATTCTATATCAGGAGTTAATCCATTGAGCTCTGCATCATGTGGAACATTAACTGTTATTGTATTACCACTTATAGTACCTGATACATCTTTAACAATTTTTCCAGCACTACTATTATTTCCAGTTGCACTTTTAAACTTAAAAGATTTCATCTTAGAATTCGAAGACTTTACAGTTACACTATATGATTTGGCAGTACCGTTTTCAGCTGTTACAGTATAAGTTACAGGTGTACCATAAGTAAACTCCTTCTGTTCTTTAGAACCAGGATTTACCGTAGCACCTCGAGACACTACTATTTCAGGACTAAGACTTACAGTATTCTGATCTTCTCCATCTAATACTATTGTATAATCACTTCCACTATTTGTGGGACTTATCGTCATATCTGTTGAAATCTTTGAATTAGACTGATGATCTGTTTTTAATATCTTAAAAGAAGTAATCTCTGTTACTGCTTGCAGGGTAGGAATGGTTACATTATAATTTCTAGTGGTACCATCTTGTGCAGTTACTGTGTATACAGCGGGGGTGCCACGAGTGAAACCATTAGGAGCTTGGTTTTCTGGATTAACCGAAGCATTAGCACTGATTACTATAGTAGGCTTTAGACCCGTTAAACTTAGAACAGTATTTGGAATTTTTGTAATAGTTACAGCTCCATCTCCATTTCCAGAACTATCTATGCTAGCTGCTGAATAATCAACATTATTAAAGCTCTTATCAGGATTTTGAGTGTGCTCAAATTTAAAAGAAGTTATAATCTTATCATTAGACAAATCCTTAGCAACAGACACTGTATACTCTTTTGTTTGACCATCTTGAGCTGTAATGGTATAAATCTTAGGAGTTGCATAATTATGAACGCCTTCAGCCGGACTTATAGTAGCACTAGCATGCTTAGTTATAGTAGGAGTTAAAGCTGTTACATCTGCTGCAGTAGACACTTTTACTTTTATAGTTCCATCTTCATGATTAATTATAACATCGCTTGTTCTACTTTCATCAGCAGAAGACCTAGTTAATTTTAGGCCATCATTTACACCTGTTTCTTTCTTAAACTCAAATGCAGAAATTCTATTATCAGCACTAGCTAGAGGTCTTATTATATATACAGTATAATCTTGAGACTTATCACCTTTTGTTAAAGCAAATACCTTTTTATAGCGTTGTTGAGGAGAATGCTCTTTGGCAGATTCCTCAGAAACATCATAAGTAGCAGTTTCTCGCTCAATAGGTTCTCCTACAACTTCTTCAAAATCAACCTCTTCTCCACTAGCGGGGGATATAGTAGTCCCTTCACATGGGGTTATATTAAACTTTAAGCCAGTTAATTCAGCTGAACTAGGAACTGTTAACGATATAGTATAATTCTCAGTATCTATATCACATTTTATATCAGACCCTAAATTTTTTTGGTCATTTTCAGAATTCAGTAATTCAAATGATTTTATACATACATCTAAATCATCTTCTATAATGCTCTTTTTATCACAGGAGAAAATAATTACCGATAACAATACAAAAGAGAAAATAATACTCTTCACAAAAGAAAATGCCTTCATTTTTTTTTAAAAAATAATTAATTAAAATCTACCAATCACTTTGAATATCAAAGTATCAGCCACAAATTTCATCCCAATTCTTAGCCCAAAGTTAAAGAACCGAATACATCAGCTAAGATAGTAGTAATTATTTGATTAACATGTTTTTAACGTAGGAAGTAGGATGTGTTTATTTAAAAACATCAACACTTTGAATACTTGAATTGAAATAGTTTTCTCCATTTTTCAATATCAAATTAATATCAAAGCCATTCATTTATCCATTTGGCTAAAACTTCAGCCCATTGAGTGTCGTCATTTAAACATGGGATCATCTTAAATTCTTGCCCTCCTCTCTCTAAAAAATCTTTTTTTCCTTCCATGCCTATCTCCTCTATGGTTTCGAGACAATCAGACACAAAAGCAGGAGTTACAACAGCGAGATTTTTAATACCTTCTAAAGGAAATTTCTCAAGCTGTTCAGCCGTATAAGGTTGTAACCAAGGATCGCTCCCAAGCCTAGATTGAAAAGAATTAGAATAGCTATTTTCCTTTAGATTTAACTCTTTTGCTATCAATTTTGTGGTTTCAAAGCACTGATGACGATAACAGTTTTCATGAGCCTTAGAATCTATAACACAACAGGCTTTATCAATCTTACAATGCGATTTTGTCGGATCCGTTTTATAGATATGTCTCTCTGGTATTCCATGATATGAAAATAGAAGGTGATCGTATTTAAAATCTTCCAAATTTTTGGAAATGGAATTAGATAAAACACTTATATAATCTGGCTTATTATAGAATGGAGGCACTATGGTGAATGTCATATCTCTGTAATAAGCGTTTTTAACTTCTTGGGATTTCACTATAACTGACTCGGTCGTAGCCATGGAGTATTGAGGGTATAATGGAATGATTAACACATCTCGAATTCCTCGTTTATACAGATCACCCAGCCCTTTTTGAATAGAAGGATTTGCATATCTCATTGCTATCTCCACGGGAATACTGACTAGATTTTGAATTTTTTTTTGAAGTTTTTCTGTATAAACGATTAAAGGAGATCCTTCACAAGTCCATACTTTTTTATAAGCTTCCGCCGATTTTTTTGGCCGTGTGTTCAAGATAATGCCTTTAACTAAAAACAAACGCAATAGATAAGGCACGTCAATAACGTGTTGGTCCATCAAAAACTCATCTAAATATTTTTTTACATCTTTTTGATCTGGACTGTCTGGAGATCCAAGGTTTATAAGCAATACCCCTTTCATTTTTTTTAGTAGAGTTAAAAATTATCTCACAAAATTACTAAAGGTGCTTAAGTGCTTGGCTAAAATTTTGATATTTAAAATTATATCCAGCCTCTATTAATCTCTTAGGTGTGGTCTTAATACTATCTGTGAGCAATTGACTTTTTGCCCCTAGAATTAGTTTTATTATTTGTTTTGGAATCGACCAAGCGAATTGATTCTTCCCTATGTGATCTCCTATAATTTTATTCATCTCTCTTTGTTGAATGGGATTAGGGCTACAGACATTATATGTAGAATTACAACTGGGAATCGTCATAAGAAAGTGTATGATATTTAGTAAATCTGTGTAATGTACCCAAGGAACGTATTGAGTTCCTAAACCCAAGGGCGCTAAAAGCCTCAATCTGGCAGCCATAAATTGAGTTTTGATAAACGGATTGTCATAATGTACAACTGGACTGATTCTCAAGATATTTGTACGAACTCCTAGTTTTCTTATTTCTCTAGCTTCTGATTCCCAATTAACACATAGTTTTTCTAAAAATCCAGTGCCAGGTTTATCATTTTCTGTAAGTAAAGTATTAGGCCTATCGCCGTAAATACTTATTCCGCTAGCGTTTATAACAGATTTTATTTCGTGTCTGTTTTGCTCTATGAGTTCTCTGATAAAACGCGTTGAAATGACACGACTTTCAACTAATTGTCTTTTGTAATTTTCGGTCCATCTCTTCATGAGATTGGCTCCAGAGAGATTTATAATATGATCTGTTTTAGCTAATATCTCTACTGGAAATTTTTTGAGATAAGGATCCCATTCAAAGTCAGAATTATTTTGTTTATCACGACTAATAGTCCAAACGGTATACCCCTTGTATTTGAGGAAACGATTTAAAAGCTGCCCCAAAAAGCCAGTCCCTCCAAAAATTATAACGACCTCATTTTCTTTTACTGTATCGAATTTCATATTTTTAAGCGATATGTTTTATGACATAACTTTTAACACAAAGGTGGCATAAAAATTAGAACAGAATATTTTATACTATATAATCTGCCTTATCCTACTATTCTAGAATATAAAATTAGTATATTTGTAAGGCTTATTTGAACCTCCTTAATCTGATTAGAGTTAAATTTATGTATCATGAATGGTAGGCATACCCTAACTACAATCTTTATATTATTTTTTTTCTTGTCCGACATGAACTCTGTTGGTCAACATTTACCCAACAAACTTAATTATCAATTAATAGCTAGAAAGGGACAAGAATTGCTAAGAGAACACACAATAAGTATCCGTATATCTATATATTCATTTGATGGATCTAAAGAGGAAGTTTTGTATTTGGAAAGTCACCCTAATGTAAAGACAAACGAATATGGATTAGCATCTATAAAGATCGGCGATGGATTCAAAGCAAGAGAATTTACAGATTTAAATATATCCTCCTTACAATGGGAGAACAGTGCCTATTACATAAAATCTGAAGTTGATTTTAATGGCCAAAACAATTACAAAAACGCTATTGTAAATAAATCAGAAATATTGAGCGTTCCCTACGCCATGTATGCAGCCAATAGCCCAAGAACAAAAGTTATGGATAATTTATATTCCAATAGCCCTACAAAGGCTTTATCAGCTAATCAAGGGGCTAAACTCAAAACAAAAGCGGATGAGAAATTAGATAAAACCTACGTAGTTGATAATTTAATTACTGAAGATAGTAAAAAAGCTTTGTCAGCTGCACAGGGCAAAAAATTAGTTGATATCTATGGAGTTGCCAGAAGATTTAAAAATGATTATACTTACTCGGTATCAGATATTGCTCTTAGTAATGGTAAGCTTTTCTCCTTAAAATCTCAGTTAAGTGAGTCTGAAAAAAACACTCTTCCAGAATCGCTACAATCTAAATGGCTAAATATTTCTCCTTTTGAGAAGATTAACTCTAATATTATTATGAATTGGGATCGCAGTTCTTCTACTAGTATTACAGGGAATAACAATTTAGTTTTAGGGCTAAACTCTGCTAATTCATTATCTACAGGGTCAAATAATATAGTTATTGGAAAGGAATCAGCGAATGCTATAACTACCGCATCTAGTAATATATCCATAGGCAATAAGGCTTTGAGTTCAAATATTAGTGGAGGGGATAATATTTCTATAGGAGATAATTCTCTCAAACTTACTAATGCGAGCAAAAATATTGCTATTGGGGTCTTGGCTCTATCTGAGAATATTACTGGAAATGGAAATGTTTCCATAGGATATAATGCAGGTTCATATCGTGGAAATTTTGGTTCTAAAAACACTAATTCAGGATCTAACAGATCTATATATATAGGGCAAGAGGTTTTATCTGGCTCAGCTACCGCAGAAAATGAAATAGTTATAGGTTATAGAGCAGAAGGAAAAGGGAACAACACAGCAGTAATTGGCGGTATAGGTATAATCAAGACATATGTGCCTAAAACTCTAGAATTAGTTAATGGTAATCTAGATATCAAAAATGCAAACATTAATTTAAATGGTAATGCTAATATATCTGGCAATTTATCCGCTTCTAATTTTCACACAATATGGGATGCAAACAAGGCTTATTCAAAAAACGATATAGTCATTAGCGAAGGTATTTTTTACAAAAAAAAGACTTCATCAGGCATTTCTTCTTCAAATCCTTCTTTAGACACTGCTAATTGGGATCTTATTAGCGGAACCTCTACCTCAGTTAATACTCTTATGAATATATCTTCGAATATAATTACCTCTTGGTCGGGTAAAGACGGAAATGGACAATCAGGGGGTGATGGAACTAAAAATATGTTCTTAGGTATTGATTCTGGTAATGATATTAGTAATGGTTCCAATAATATAGCTGTTGGTCATCATTCTTTAAAGTCAAATACTGTGGGGAATAGTAATGTTTCAATAGGCAATAACTCTCTATATAACTTGTTGTCATCTACTCCATTAGACGTCAGCGGCAATGTAGCCATAGGTGATAATGCAGGGCGTTATAGAGGGCCTAGCTCCTCTAGCTCTAATAATTCTGGATCTAAAAACTCTATTTACATAGGAGCGGATACTAGATCTGCAGATACATCTTCAACTGAAAATGAAATAGTTATAGGTTCTGGCGCTATAGGAAAAGGGAACAATACAATAGTTTTAGGTAATGATAAAACTGGAAATACATATGTGTCAAATGGCAACTTTAACATAACCAAAGGAAATTTAACCATGACAAAAGGTAATTTAAACCTTACTAAAGGAAACCTTACTTTATCTAATGGCAATGTGATTGTAAAAGGAGAGCTAGCAACTAGTCTATTTAATACCAACTGGGATAATACCACAAAGTATCCAAAAGATTTCGTATCTACAAAAGATGGAACGTTGTATAAAAATTTTGAAAATAATAATACAAATTATGATCCTTCAATAGATCCAACTAAATGGCAGGCTATAAATGCTGGACTTCTGAATATTAATGACAATATAATTACACGTTGGTCTGGCAAGGGGAGTAATGGAACAGAAGCACCTGGTAGAGAAAATTTTTTTTTAGGGATTAATTCAGGTGAAATTACTACTGGTTCAAATAATTTGGCTATTGGCCATGAGGTTTTAAAAAAAAACACTTCTGGAAAGGATAATATAGTTATAGGAAATAATTCTTCAAATTCTAACACCACAGGATCGGATAATATAGCCATAGGAAGTAGTCACAATGATAATACAAGAGGAGAAGAAAATATTGCTATAGGCTACGAATCTCTAGATAAAAACAAGACTGGCTCAAGAAATATAGCTATAGGACTAGAATCTCTTAATCTTAATACTAAAGGAAGCTTTAATATAGCTATTGGCTATTCAGCTTTAAATGACTCAAAACAGGGAAGTGAAAATATAGCTATTGGAGATTTTGCAGGCTCAAATTCGGGATCTGGCGCAAAAATTATTGGATCTATTTACTTAGGAAATAATACTCGTCCATCATATGGAAGTAATATCTCAAATGAAATAGTTATAGCTAATGATGCAACTGGTAAAGGCTCCAATACAATAGTTTTAGGCAATTTTAATACTGAAGAAAATTATCTAAAAGGAAGGGTGTTTTTAAATAGAACAAATTCGACAAATAGATTTGTAGATAGAGATTATGGATTATTAAATATATATGGGTATTCTGGTAATTATACTAAGAGAGATAGAAGCTCTTACTTTAAAAACAATATACTTCCAGTAAAAAGAGGTACAAATATTTCTAGTGGAGAAGTGTCTATATATGCCAGTAATAGTATTTTAACAAATACTTACTTTCAAGCCATATCTGACAGACGCATTAAGAATATAATAAACATATCAGATAAAAAAGAAGATCTTAAAAAGCTTTTGGATATAGAAATCACAGATTATACTATGATAGACAATATTAAAAAGGGGAATAAGTCATTTAAAAAAGTAATAGCTCAGCAGATAGAAAGTATAGTCCCAGAAGTTGTAACCATAGGCAGAGGGATTATTCCAAATGTGTATGAAGTAGCTAAATCTGTAAAAGTTTCTAATTTAGGAAGTGTCATAACGACTGATAAAAAACATAATTTTTCTACTGGGGATAGAGTTAAGCTTATAATAGAAAATAAGGGAAATAAAGGAGTGATAGTAAAAGAAATTATAAATTATAATACATTTTTAATAGGAGAGACTTTAGACCTCAACGAGAAGATATTTGTGTATGGCAAAGAGGTAGACGATTTTCGTTCTGTGGACTACGATGGCCTTACAACACTTAATATATCAGCTACACAGGCCATATATCAAGAAATAAAAAATGAAAATGATCTCTTTATAAGAAGTATCGATAGGGTTAAAAAAGACAATACAATTCTAAAAGAAGAAATAGAACTTTTAAATAGAGAAAACATCTCTTTTATTGAGAATGTAAAAATCCTACAAAAGGATCTTAAAAACAGAAATGATAAATTGAAACTTCTTCTAGAAAGAATAGAAATATTGAAGAAAAAATAATTTTCTTAAAAAGAGGTCTATCTATGTTTTTTTTATTTGTTAATTATTTAGATAATGAGGTTTAGGCTTGTATTAACTTTTTACTTTGTACACTCGCTCTTGCTGAGTGACTTAGAGGCTATTTCTCAGACTTTTCCCGATAAACTAAATTATCAGTTGACTGTTAGAAAAGGACAAAAGCTCATAAAGGAACATTCTGTAAGCGTGCGTATATCAATATATTCTTCTAAAGAAAAAGTCTTGTATTCGGAGACTTATTCGAGTATTAAAACAAATAAGGATGGATTATTGAACCTAAGCGTAGGTGATGGTCTTAGAGGCGAAGCCTTTTCAACATTAAAATTATCTTCTTTGCAATGGGGAGATACAACTTATTACATAAAGTCAGAAATTGATTTGAATGCTAATAACAATTACGATAATGCTATTGTAAATAAATCTGAGATATTAAGCGTTCCATATGCTTTGTACGCAAAAAACAGCCCAAAGGTAGAGGTCATAGATAATTTAGATTCCAACAGTACTACAAAAGCTTTATCAGCCAATCAAGGCTCTGTGTTAAAAGCAGAAATAGATAAAAAATTAGATAAAAGAGACATAATAGATGATTTAAATACTGAAAATGATAAAAAAGCTCTGTCAGCTTCCCAAGGGAAAAAGATAGTTGATGTTTATGGTGTTATGAAAAAATGGAGAAATAATCAAATCCATTCAGTTTCAGATATTGTTCTTAGAAAGGGCAAGTTTTTTTCTCTGATATCGCCTTTGGATAAATCAGAAAAAAATACTCCTCCAGAGCATCTAAAATCTAAATGGTTAAATCTATCTATTTTTGACAAGATCAGTTCCAATGTTATTATGAACTGGAGTAATAGTTCTGCTACAGCGAGAGATATTAATAATATTAAGGGTGATAATAATCTCGTTTTAGGCTTAAACTCTGCTAATTCTTTATCTACAGGTTCAGATAATATAATTCTTGGGAAGGGGTCTGGAAATGCTATAACTACGGCATATAAAAATATTTCTGTAGGCAATAAGGCCTTGAATTCAAATAGTATTGGTAATAATAATATTGCCGTAGGAAATAATTCTCTTAAACTTACTAATGCGAACAAAAATATTGCTATTGGAATTTCGGCCTTATCTAAAAATATTACTGGAGTAGAAAATATTTCTATAGGATATAATGCTGGTTCATATCATGGAAATTTTGATTCTAAAAATGCTAATACAGGATCTAAAAAATCTATATATATAGGTCAAGAGGTTACCTCTAGTTCGGCTACTGCTGATAATGAAATAGTTATAGGTTATAGAGCAGAAGGCAAAGGACATAATACTGTTGTTATCGGCCATAAAGATTCTAAAACATATATCCCAAACGGTGCTTTAGAGCTAACTAATGGAGATCTAGATATTAAAAGTGGAAATATTAATTTAAGCAGTGGCAATGCTAATATTTCAGGTCAATTATCTACTAGTAATTTTCACACACAATGGGATGCTTCTAAGACTTATTCACAAAATGATATAATTATTTATCAAGGTGATCTCTACAAAAAAAACACTTCGTCACCTAAGTCTACTATATCACCGTCTATAGATAATATTAATTGGGAACTTATCAGCGGCTCTTCTGTATCTGAGGAAAATCTAAAGAAAATATCTGAAAATATAATTACAGCTTGGTCTGGCAAGGATGGTAAAGGTAAATCAGGGGGAAGTGGCACTAAAAATATGTTCTTTGGTATTGGTTCTGGTAATAGCATTGGTTCTGGCTCAGATAATATAGCCGTGGGGACGAACTCTTTAAGCTTAAATACTATAGGAAGCCGCAATATTTCATTAGGTAATAATTCTTTGGCTAAACTAAACTCAACTAATGAAAATGATATTAGTAAAAATGTAGCTATAGGTAATAATGCAGGATGCTATAAAGGAGATTATAGCACTAGTCCTCCTAGCGACAATAATTCAAAATCTAAAAATTCTATTTATCTAGGAGCAGATACTAGATCTGCGAATGAAGCTTCAACTGAGAATGAAATAGTTATAGGTTATGGCGCTATAGGTAAAGGGAGCAATACAATAGTTTTAGGTAATAGTGAGACTACAGACACGTATATAACAAATGGAGACCTCGAGTTGACAGAAGGTAATATAGAATTGACAAAAGGCAACTTTTATATTACTAAAGGGAATCTCCGTTTGTCTAATGGCAATGTAACTATAAAAGGAGAATTAATGACTAATTCTTTCAATACTAGTTGGGATGATAAAAAAAATTATTTGAGAAATCACATAGTTATAAAGGATGGAATATTATATAAAAGTCTTGAAAATAATATCAATGCTGATCCTTTGATATCTTATATTAAGTGGCAAGCTATAAATGCGGGTCTTATAAAAATTAATGATAATCTAATTACTCGTTGGTCTGGTCTAAATAGTAATGAGACCTCGGCAGGCACTGGCAGCAAAAATATGTTTTTAGGTATTGGATCAGGCAATTCAAATACTAGCGGTTCAAATAATTTAGCTATTGGATATAACTCTTTAAATACTAATACGACTGGGGAAAAAAATATAGCCATAGGAATGGAATCCTTAATGCAGAATACAGGCTCTGGAAACATAGCTATTGGAGCTAAATCTCTCATTAAGAATCAAGACGATGATAACATTGCTATAGGTTATGAATCCCTTAATGAAAATACATCTGGTTCAGGTAATATTGCCATAGGATATAGGTCTTTACACCTAAATACTAAAAAATATAATATTGCTATTGGACACGAAGCGTTAAAAGATTTAAATAATGGATATTATAATATAGCCATTGGATCTTTTTCAGGATCAGGTATTACAAAATGTGAAAAATCTATCTACTTAGGAGCAAATACATCTTCAAAGGATGTAACAGCGCCTATTGATAACGAAATAGTGATAGGGTATGAAGCAAAGGGTAAAGGCACGAATACATTGGTTTTAGGCAATGACGATATTTTGGAAACTCATTTGAGTGGGAAGGTATTTTTAAGTAATAATTGTGGATCACCTTTTTTTAGTGAAGACTATGGACTATTAAATGTAAATGGATGTTACGACATCAAAGGAGAAAAAAGTGGCTATTTTTTTGATGGAGGAGGTGGTAATTCTCTAGCTGGTCTCGTTACTGCATTAATAGGAGATAGAACATCAATATCGGCTAGTAATAGTATTGTAACACTATCTTATTTTCATGCGGTGTCCGATAGACGCATTAAGGATATAATAGGCATATCAGACAAAAACGAAGATCTAAAAAAGCTCCTGAATATAGAAATCCTAGATTACACTATGATAGACAGTATTGAAAAAGGGAATAAATCATTTAAAAAGGTAATAGCTCAACAAATAGAAAATATAGTTCCAGAAGTTGTAAGTATAGGTAAAGGGGTTATTCCAAATGTATATGAAGTAGCTAAATCTGTAAGCAAATCATCTAGTTTGGGAAGTATTATTACTACTTATAAAAAACATGGTTTTTCTAATGGAGATAAGGTCAAACTTATCATAGAGGATGGTGGAGATAAAGGGGTAATCGTAAAAGAAGTCATAGACTCTAATACATTTTTAATAGAAGATATTCTAGATCTAAATCTTAGAGTATTCGTATATGGCAAGGAGATTAATGATTTGCGCTCTGTTGATTACAATGGTCTCACGACACTGAATATATCAGCTACACAGGCTATATATCAAGAGATGAAAGATGAAAATAGTTCGTTTAGAAAAATGATTAACAAAATAAAAAATAAAAACGTAGCCTTAAAAGAAGACATAGAAGTTTTAAATAAAGAAAGTGCTTCTCTCAAAGAGAGTATAACGACTTTACAAAACGATTTTAAAGATAAAAATGATAAATTAAGGCTTATGTTTGAAAGAATAAAAATATTGGAAAACAAATGATTTTTAGTTATCTCTTATCAAGTATAGTCTTGCAAAGACTTAACCTTGATTATTCATAATCGTATGAATTTTCAGGTTAAATCTATCGTTTTTATTAAGTATTTATAAGTAATTGCTAATCTAACTCGGATTATAAATAATGTGTTTTTATTCCTCATTTTTAGGTTTTATCTAAAGTAGTTGATTTTTAGGGTAAAGCCCTTCAAAATTAACACTTTATACCTAAATTGAAGTATAACTATGAATAATACGGGTTAATTAAGTCTATATAGGTTGTTATTTACCATCATGGAAAGTAGAGTCATAATTGTTTTTAAATTTATATTGCTCTTTTTACTGTATAGTTTAGAGTCTATTTCTCAAAATGTTCCTCATAATTTAAGCTATCAATTTGTGGCTATGAAGGATAAGGTCTTATTAAAAGAGAAAAAAATAAGTGTTAGAATATCTATATGTCATCTCATCAAAGGTGTAGAACAGACAGTTTATTTAGAAGATCACCCTAGTGTAGAAACTGATAAAAATGCTATGGTACACCTAAAGATAGGTGATGGGGTTAAAGGAAGTGGTTTTTCAAATTTAAAATTATTTAATTTAAACTGGGCTAATACCGTTTATTATATCAAATCATATATTGATTGGAGTGGCAAAAATTTTTATGATGACAAATCTTTTTTAATAAAATATGAACTAATGTCTATTCCATATGCCTTATACGCTGCAAATAGCCCTAAGATTAATGTTATAGATAATTTAAATACTAGAAATATATCTTCTGCTTTATCTGCTAATCAGGGTAAGGTTCTTAAGAGTTATATAGATACAAAGCTAAGTGTAGTTGATATAGCTGATAATTTAACCACTGATAATAATAAAATGGTTTTATCGCCTACCCAAGGTAAAAAGTTTGTTGAAACTTACGGCATTACTAAAAGATGGAAGAACGGCGAAAACTATTCTATAGCAGATGTTGTTCTTCATAACGGCAATTTATTTTCACTTAAAACGGCATTAAATAATTACGAAAAAGCTACTTCTCCTGAGTCATTACCTACTAAATGGTCGAATATCTTCACATTTTACAAAACTAATCCCAATATTATTATGAATTGGGATAATAGCCTTAACAAAGGATTGACAAACATTACAAAAACTGCTATTGATAATATCATCTTTGGATTGAATTCTGCTAAGAAAATAACTACAGGTTCAGAAAATATCGTTATTGGAAATGAATCTATTAGCCAAGTGACTACTGCCTCTAGGAATATTTCTATAGGCAATAAGGCTTTGAATTCAAATAGTACTGGCAATGATAATATCTCCATGGGTGATAATTCTCTTAAAAGTAGTAATAACTCAAAAAATATTGCTATTGGAATTTCGGCCTTATCCGAAAATATTACTGGAGTAGAAAATATTTCTATAGGTTATAATGCTGGCTCGTATCATGGTAATTTTGCTAGTGCTAGTGCTAATACTGGATCTAAAAAATCTATATATATAGGTCAAGAGGTTACCTCTAGTTCAGCTACTGCTGATAATGAAATAGTTATAGGTTATAGAGCAGAGGGCAAAGGAAATAATACAGTGGTTATTGGCAATAGTAGTATTACTAATACATATATCCCAAACGGTGCTTTAGAGCTAACTAATGGAGATTTAGATATTAAAAGTGGAAATATTAATTTAGCTCGCAATGCTAATATTTCAGGCCAATTATCTACTAGTAATTTTTATACACAGTGGGATAATTCTAGAACTTATTCCAAAAACAGTATAGTTATAAAGGAAGGGATATTATACAAGAGTCTTAAAAATGCTAATACAAATAAATCTCCTATATCAGAGAAAGCATATTGGGAAGCTATCAGTGGCAATAGATTAGTCAATCTTATAAAAACTAAAACTCTAGACAATATTATAACTCTCTGGTCTGGTAAAAATAGTAATGGTAAATCTGGAGGCAGCGGTATTGGCAATACCTTTTTGGGTATAGGATCTGGCAATTCTATTGAGAGTGGAGAAAATAATTTAGCTATAGGGTATGATGCTTTAAACAGTAATAATATAGGCTCTAATAATGTTGCTATAGGTAATAATTCTTTAGGTGGTATAACCTCATCTTCTTTATCAGAAGAGATTAGTAATAATGTGGCTATAGGTGATAATTCTGGATATTATAGTTCTGATCCTGGTATAAAAAACACTAAGGCTAGTAAGTCAATTTACTTAGGAGCAGATACCAAGTCGAAAGGGGAAAAAAATGAAATAGTAGTAGGTTATGGAGCGATAGGCAAAGGAGATAATACTATAGTTTTAGGAAATAGTCATATTAAAAATACATATGCAAAAGGTAGTTTTTCATTAGAAAATGGCGATTTTAATATGCACGATGGTGATTCTAATATAAGTATTGGTAATGTCGAGCTATTTGATGGTAATGCCAATATATCAGGAGAGCTATCTACTAATAAATTTTACACCAAATTTAATAATATGAGATATCATGAAAATGATATAGTTATAGGAAATGGTATTTTATACAAGAGTCTTAAAAATTCAAATTCAGATAATATATCTAATACAACTTCATGGCAATGTATAAATGCTGGTCTTATAAAAATAGATGATAATTTAATTACTCGTTGGTCTGGAGTAAATAGTAATGGAACCTCTGCAGGCACTGGCAATAAAAATATATTTTTAGGCATTAAATCAGGTAATTTAAATACTACTGGTTCGGGAAATATTGCATTTGGGTATGAATCTTTAATAAACAATACGCAAGGGTCTAATAACATAGCTATTGGAAATAATGTTTTAACGTACAGTGAGAGTGGATCTAATAATATAGGTATAGGGAATATGAGTCTTCATAATAATGTTAGTGGACATTATAACATTGCTATAGGAAGGATTCCTATTTTCCATAATGAAGAAGGGCTTGGTAATATAGGCATAGGGGATGAGGCTTTTATGGGTAGTCTAAAAGGTAATTACAATGTAGCCATAGGTTATAGATCCATTAATTATGATAGTATTAATGGAGTTTATAATACTGTAGCTATTGGAAAAAATGCAGGTAATCTTAGAGGAGGTGGTACTTGGTTATTAGATATAAAAAAATCTATATATCTAGGAGTAAATACTGCTTCAAGTACAGACGTTGAAAATGAAATAGTTATAGGCTATGACGCAAAAGGCAAGGGCAGTAATACAGTAGTTTTAGGGAATTCTACTATTAAGGAAACATTTTTAAATGGTAGGGTGTTTTTAAATAAAAATGCTTCAAATACTTTTAATGAAGGCTATGGTTTATTAAATATAAACGGTTACTATGGTAAATATAGTATAAATATTAGCAGTTATTTTGGTAAAGGGTCAAAAGGCTTAAATTCTACATTTAGTGAAAATAAGATATCAATATATGCGAATAAAAGTATTCTAACGGATGAACGTTTTATAGCTATATCAGATAGGCGTATGAAGAATATAATAGGCGTATCAGACAAAAATAGAGATCTCAAAAATCTTTTAGAAATAGAAATAACAGATTATACCTTGGTAGATAGTATTGAAAAAGGCAATAAATTTTTTAAAAAAGTGATAGCTCAGCAGATAGAAAATACTATCCCGGAAATTATTGATATAAGTAGAGGGATCGTTCCCGATGTATACGAATTAGCCAAATCTGTAAGAGCTTCTTCTTTAGGAAGCATTATTACCACTGAAAAAAAACACAGTTTTTCTAATGGAGATAGAGTTAAAGTTATCATAGAAAACACAGGAGATAAGATAATAATTGTAAAAGAAGTTATAGATTCTAATACATTTTTAACAGAAGACGTGATAGATTCTAAGAATATGGTTTTTATTTATGGTAAGGAGGTAGAAGATTTACGTTCGGTAGATTACGATGGTCTTACTACTTTAAACATATCAGCTACACAGGCTGTGTACCAGAATATGAAAGACAATAAAAATCTTTTAAAACAAGAGCTATATGATGTTGAAAAAGAAAATGCCATTCTCAAAAAAAGTTTAAAGAGTTTATATAATCGTAATGATTTGCTAAAACAAAATTTAGAAACTTTAAAGAAAGACATTCACAATAGCAATATGCAATTAGAACTCTTATTAGAGGAAATAAAATTTATAGAAAATAGATAATCTAAGTTCTATTAATATTCAGTTAACTCGAACAACTTTCGATAAAACTAAAGTGCTGAAAATCACGATTCTATACTGAGATTTATTGCATTATGACAGTATAATATTCCTGTTAATAAAAAGAATATATAGAGTCAATATTATTTGATTTGTACATCCCATTAGGGTTTAACCCCAATTTACCCTCTGGAATATCTACGTTTAAACTGTCGTAATATTTAACCCAAAAAGGCAAATAATCACCAGTATCATCATCTTTAAATGTCATAGGATTCAATTTGAATATATCCTTATGTTCACCTGTGTTATGTAACATCTCATATACATATTCAGAACAGTAATACATAGAATCACCTATTGTGTACACATTATCATATGGATAACCTATCAATTTAGAACCGTACTCAAGAGCTACATTTATCTCATCTCTATATTTCTCTTTTAATCTGCAAACCACTACCTTAGGCTCTCCATTATCAGTTAAACTCCTATTTAAAAAAGTATCAAATGGAGTTTTAGAAACACCTCCCTCTGTTATAGCTTCTAACACGAATTTGGTTCCTTTATCATCTATCTGTAGAATTCCAACATGAGAAAAACTCTTTGAGTTATTTTCATCTTCTGTAACCTTCTTTATGGCCTTGGAAATATCACCTCGGCTAGTATCCTGAAATAAGATATCTCCACTGACAAAAACAGGTTTTATATCTTTCTTGTAAACTACAAGAATCGCAATAAATAACAATAACAAAAACGATAACAATCTTCTTTTAACTAACATAACTTCTTTTTTTATAACAAAAATACTTTTAACTACAATAACTGATTAGGGATCAAACAAACTGGAATAGATTTCATCTTATGACTATTACTTTTATTCAATCTCTTATATATCTCTATAACCTCTCTTCCTCTTTCATTAAATTGGTTATCCGATCTACCTTCTTCTATTATTTTCATAGCCCATTCGAGTTCCTCATAAGATGCTCCAATTTGTTTTTCATCGGTTCTATTGTCTCCCCAAAGCCCATCGGTAGGCGGAGCATCTAAAATAGACTGAGATATTTTTAACTCTTTAGATATGGCGTATACATCAGATTTTAACAGATCGGCTATGGGACTTATATCTACGCCGCCATCTCCGTATTTGGTGTAAAAGCCCACTCCAAAATCCTCTATCTTGTTACCTGTACCAACTACCAAACAGGAATTTATAGTAGCTGTAAAATACAATGCGGTCATGCGGAGCCTAGCCCTGCTATTAGCTAATGCCAAGTCTAAATTTTCGTTTCCAGTCTCATTAGAAAACAGAGATGAAAACTCCTCATATGTAGATGTTAAATCTACCTTTTCTATCCTGACATTTGGGAATTTTTCTGACAAATCAACCATGTGCTGCTGAGCTCTTTCCACTTGAGAACTATCTTGATAAATGGGAATCTCCATACATATTACAGGACATTTGGTCAAAGCTAATAAATGTGAAGTAAGAGCGGAATCTATTCCACCCGAAACACCTACCACAAAGCCCTTTGTCCCAGCCTCATTGCCGTAATCTTTAATCCACTTTACAATATGATCTATAACTCCCCTAATATTCATTGCACTGTATTTTTGCTAGATTTGAGTTTTTCCAATTGTTTTTCAATATCACTGTCATCGACAATACTAAACAAATGCTCTGACATGCCTATTTTATGACCAAATGAAATACTATTGCCACATTTTATATCACTCCAGTCTAAATCTATATTCAACATAGATTTTAACTTCTTTGAAGTAAAAGGCAAAAAAGGATCTGACAAAACAGATAGAGCCACTACTATCCTAAGACTTATGTTGATTATTGTCTTTACCCTTTCTGAATCAGTCTTAAATATCTTCCAAGGTTCTTGATCAGCCAAATACTTATTTCCCATCCTAGCTAAATTCATCAATTCAAATAGAGCCTCCCTAAAATGATATTTCTCTATTAAATCACTTATTTTATCTGGATATTTTTCTATGCTTGATAGTATTAATTGGTCTGATTCGTTTAAATTAGACATCTCAGGAACCATTCCATCGTAATACTTATTAGTGAGCACAAAAACTCTATTGACAAAATTTCCAAAAATAGCTACCAACTCCGAATTATTTCTAGACTGAAAGTCTTTCCAAGTAAAATCATTGTCTTTGGTCTCAGGAGCATTAGCTGTGAGAACATATCTCAAGATATCTTGTCTATCTGGAAAATCCTCTAAATATTGATCTAACCAAACTGCCCAGTTTTTAGAAGTAGAGATCTTACGACCTTCTAAATTCAAAAACTCATTAGCTGGAACGTTATCGGGCAATATATAATCTCCATGGGCTTTGAGCATAACTGGAAAAACTATACAGTGAAAAACTATATTGTCTTTACCTATAAAATGAACTAGTTTAGTTTCTTTATCTTTCCAAAAGGGCTCCCAATCTATGCCCTTTTCTTTCGCACACTCCACAGTAGAAGAAATATACCCTATAGGAGCATCAAACCACACATACATTACCTTCCCCTCAGCACCCTCTATAGGCACTTTAACACCCCAGTCTAAATCTCTAGTTACAGCACGAGGCTTTAAACCTTCATCTATCCAAGATTTTACTTGACCATATACACTGGCTCTCCAATCATCCTTATGACCTTTTAATATCCAGTCTTTTAAAAAATCTTCATATTTATCTAAAGGTAAAAACCAGTGTTTAGTGTCTTTTAAACTAGAAGTATTTCCGCTTAGAGCAGACTTTGGATTTATTAATTCTGTAGCAGATAGAGAAGATCCGCAACTCTCACATTGATCGCCATAGGCATTGTCTGAATTACATTTGGGACAGGTTCCTGTAATATATCTATCTGGCAAAAATTGTTTTTCATCTTCGTCGTAAAACTGCTTTGATACACGTTCTATAAAGATGTTCTTATCGTAAAGCTCAAGGAAGAAATCCTTGGCTATGTCATGATGAATATCATTTGTGGTCCTAGAATAATTATCAAAAGAAATGCCGAATTCTTCAAAAGATTTTTTGATCACATGATGATACCTGTCGACTATTTCCTTAGGAGTGGCATTCTCTTTCTTAGCCTTAATAGTAATGGGAACACCATGCTCATCAGAGCCGCAGATAAATAACACTTCCCTACCCTTTAGTCTTAAATATCTAGAATATATATCCCCTGGGATATAAACCCCAGAAAGATGCCCTATATGTATAGGTCCATTGGTATAAGGCAAAGCAGCCGTTATAACATATCTTTTAAATTTTTCCATTGTGTAAAAAAAAAGGACAGGCTGCGAAGTTATATAAAAATTAACTACTTCAATAATTCCTCTCCATCTGACACTATCGCGTAAAGTGTGTAAAGTTTATGAAGCTGTCTCAAAACCGAGGCAGCTTTTTTTTAAAACAACTAAAACTAACTTTACACACTATCACAAGACAGTGTGTAATTTGGGTATTTAGCGCTACATTTTAGTGTCCTTCATCTAAAACACTGTGAATCAACTCTATCTCGAAGCCTCTAGATATTAAATAATTTATAACCTTGTGTTTCTTTTCTACTGGATTAATCTGCCCCAACTGCATAGATTTTTTTTCTAAAACCTGTATCAGAACTCTATGGTAGTCACTCGTGTCTATTTCCTCCAATCCCTTTTTTATACAGTGTTCTGATATGCTTCTCCTTTTTAACTCTGATATTATTTTGACCTTACCCCATTTTTTCAGGCAGAACTTACCCCTGACAAAACTCTTAGCAAACCTCTCTTCATTTAAGAAATCTCTTTCTAAAAGATGTAATACGACCTCATCTACACGTGTTCTATCTGAACACATCTGATATAATTTTTCTTCAACTTCCTTATGACAGCGTTCTTGATAAGAACAATATTTCTCCATGAGGCTTTTCAAATCCTCTAAACTATAATGTTTCTTAGAAGTAAATGTCATAATGATTTACCTAGCACATGCTGTTTAAAAACATCTGTTTTATACTCTCGGTCTCTTCCTTTACAGATATAATTACACTGTTTTGGTTCAACTCGCCTAAAGTATTATTCATCTCCTTAGTATTGTCGTAAACCATTTTTCTATAAGGATTTGTGTAATCTTTTTCCCTAGATGATATGACACTATCACACAGATATTCCTGAACGCTTATAGCTCTCTTGACAGAATTATTCCAAATATCGGCATTGAGATCACTACTCATTTGGATTTCTAATAATTTTAATAGAGAAATGACAGCGTGCTCAAACTTATGTTTTAAATAACCTTCTCCTAAAAGTGAATATTTATCGTGTATCGCTTCCCAAGATTCTAGTTTGCCATTTTCTATTTCAGATATGATGTCTTCCACATCGCTTTCTTTCATTAATTGCCCTCCGATATTCTTCCATTTATCATATTGATGAGTCAAATTTGTAGATTTTATAAATTCAAGTATATCCCCAAAATCTTCCACTTGAGTATAAAAATATTTACATATTGTCTTTACAGAGTAAAGAAGTATGAGGTCCTTGTATATTTTATACGACTCTTTAACTTTTAGAATGTGAACTTTTCTAGTAGAATTCTCCACATCTTCAGCTAAAATCTCTAAATAAAGATTTTCATGTTTTGACGACTCTAAATACTCTTTTTTAATTTTCGATTTATCACTAGAATCACAACAAACTATTCCAGATCTTTCAATTGCTAGATCGATGTATTCTTCTAATTTTTCAATGGCTGAAAATATTTCATCTATAGTATCTGGGGCTAGATAATCAAACTCTATATTCTGCCTTTTTTGTACCCTTTTATCCCTTTGATACATTTTTTTACAATTTCTCTCCAAAGCGTAGAAATTATATAAAAACCAATATGCTGGAATTATCTTAAGTGAGTTTTCTCTTTCGTCATTTGCAACTAATGAAAATGGAAAATCTATGCGTAGCTCATGAGGATATGAACCCTTTGACACTAAACAAAAAGATGCGAACTTACTATTGTGTTTTAAATTGACACATAAAGCAGGCCAAAAACCTCTATTAGCTATTATTTCTCCATCATTCGCCCTAGAGTTGTGGTTAGAACCTATGGTTACGCCCGCTGCTATATTGCTCTGTCCCATCACAAGAGAAGCACACAGAAAAGAATTGTTATGATGCTGCTCATGACCATTAAAAATCAAAGAATTTAATACTTCGCAACAAGATATGGTAGAATTACCCCCTAAATAAGAATTTATCAACCTAGCTCCGTATTTGAGTGTAGAGTGATCGTCCATTATAAAACGAACTGCTTTTACTCCATAAAAAACTCTACAACCATAACCTACTATTCCATTTACCATTTCTACTCCTTCACCTATCTGAGAAGGTGCAATCATACTACTATTAATTGTAGTGTTTTTTATCTTATTTACCCCCTTGATATAAGCGTGATCACCTATTTTAGTATCCTGTATCGAATGAGAGTTTCTTATGACAACACCATTGCCTATAGTTCCGTAATGCCCTCTTTTATCACTATACCTGTTATTTGTTAACCCTTTAAGCTTAGACATTAAGACATCTCTATCTCTATACTTAGACCATATATAAGCGTCGGCAGAAAGCATTCCATCAAAAGGCAAAACCGCCCTACCCTTAGACTCGTTACATATCTCTAACCAAATCCTGACATGCTCTTGCTCTCCCTCTTTTAATATGCCATTGCCAAACTTAGAGTGATTAGACGTATGGATATTGCCCAAATTAGATAGAATTACCTCATTTGCAATTTTGTAATGGGATAAATACTGAACATTACTAATAGATACATTATCACCTATATCACAAGATATAATCATACTGTCATATAACCCCACAGGAACTTTTAAAGTACTGTATTCCAAATGGCAATCTTCCAAAATGCCTATTCTAATCTTACCGTAAAACTTACAGTTTTTGACCATAGAGGCATTAAAGCCTTCACTAACGAAAATATCCTCCCAATTATTAGACTCATTGCCGTTTTTAATTAAAGATTCTATTTCTCCCTTACTCAAAGTTCTATAGTGATCTATATCTATAGACTCATCTCTAATATAGTACTCATCCTTACCTTTGGGCAAATACTCCTCAGTGATAAAGTCATACCCCAATTTAACTGCGTAACTCTTTTTTACTAACGACATAAATGCTTTCTATTCTAACGTAAATGGTTAATCCTGTGGAAGCACTAGCCCTACCCTTAGCCCTCATAACTTTCCCACATCAATTTTTAATTATCGGTAGTATGAAGAAAATTTAGGATTATTCCATTTTTTATTGGTGGGAGAATTAGTATTTTCTTTTTATTTAATACTTTGCAAATTTGCCCCAAAGATAGGGACTTCCTTACAACTTTAAGTTCAATAATGATTTTATTTAGTTTTTGCCTTACAAACTTTTATTTGGGATCATGAGATTTAATTGATGTTTTTCCCATCTGTTATTTCATAACCTGAGTTCGATTAATAAATCAAGCTAAGATGCACATTATATAAGGCCAAAAGGTTGATAGAAGATTTTTCGGGCAAAAGCTATAGGCAACAAGTCCAGAGATAAGGATTATTAGAAAAATTACCAAAAACTTCTACGCCTAGAATGTTCTATTTGACAAATATTTTTAAGCTGGTCACCGATAATTTCAGATGCAAATCTAACACCTCTTCTATCATCCTTTCAATACAACGTTTCTGAATAGTCTTTAGAACAGTTACCTTTCAATATTATTCACAAAGTATTAATTTTAACCCAGATTATTCATAGTTACCCTTTAAATATTGCGCATAAAGTGTTAATTTTAAGGCATTAAAGTCCAAAGAAACATACTTTAATATAGCCCAAAAATGAGGAATAAAAACACATTATTTTATAGAGGGAAAACTTCTGTTGAGTTAACTTTTTCATCATCAGAAATTAGCTCTGATGGATCTTTAATCATGCTTGAAAAACTAGAAAGAGATCATAGATTGATTCATTATTACAGTAAACTTTTGCCTGATACTCGAGACTCTAGATTTATTACTTATACCAGAAAGCAACAGTTAAAACAAAGGGTTTATATGATCATGTTAGGCTATGAAGACGCCNATGATGTTAATCATTTACATAACGATCCTTTAATTCNAAGATGTTCTTCAAGGTGATTTGGCTTCTCAACCTACTATATCAAGATTTGAGAATAGCTTTGACAAACAAGCTGTTTTTAAGTTTTGTGATGCGTGGTTATACAAATATGTTTCAAGTTTATCTGATCGTAAGAGAATAGTTATTGACGTAGATTCAACTGATGATCCAACTCATGGCAGTCAACAATTGTCAATGTTTAACGGTTATTATAGTCAATTCATGTACAATGAACTATTTTTTCATGATGGAAAAACAGGACAGATTATCCTTCCTGTACTCCGCCCAGGAAATAGTCATTCTAATAAATGGTATGTGAGTATTTTAAAGCGAATAATTATCAAAATACGTGAGAGTCACCCAGAGATGGAAATAATTATTAGAAGTGATAGCGGCTTTAGTTGCGCTCCTTTTTACCAATTAGTAGATGATTTTGATTTACTATATGTGACAGGCATAGCGAGCAATGAAGTTTTAAAAAGAAAGGTATCTTGGTCAAAAAATGCTGTAAAAAAAATGTATTTAGATCAGGGAGAGAAGCACCAACATTTTATGAGTTTTACGTACAAAGCCAAGAGTTGGCACAAGCCTCAACAGTGCTATTCTAAAGTTGAGAGTACAGGATTAGGGATGAACATAAGGCATTTTTCTAGTAATCTTCCCCAAAAGGATGCTAGAGAAATTTACTTTGACTTTTATGTGAAAAGAGGTGATTCAAGTGAAAATAGAATAAAAGAAGTTAAAAATATGTGTTTTTCTGATCGTTTGTCAAATCATAGTTTTCTTGCTAATTTTTTTCGACTTATGATGAGTAGTCTTGCCTATGAAATGTTTTTATTACTGAAACAGAAGATAAAGAAAACAAGATTTGAAGTAGCAAAAAAATGGTTAATCAGTTCGATTAGAACCTATCTTCTCAAGGTAGGAGCAACGATTAAAATTACCAAAAGGCGAATCTATTATCAGCTATCTAAATCTTTTGTTTACAAGGGTTTATTTCGGGAAATTATTACCCAGTAACGGTTGTTTATTTGTGAAATGAACAACCTTGGGATAGTTACGCCTTGTCGTTAAAAAACCATGTAAAAACACTAAAAAAGAGCATTGTCATCCTAAAAAAAGGTGCAAAAAAACGACAAAGAAGATGAGTTCTCTTCGATTAGTAAAAAAGTTAAGGAAAAAATATCACGTCTAATCTATTTTAGTATGACTATGAATAATGCGGGTTAAGGTGTTAAAGTCCAAAAAGACACACTTTAGATAAACTCAAAAATGAGGAGTAAAAGCATATTATTTTATAGAAGAAAAACTTCTATTGAGTTAACTTTTTCATCATCAGAAATTAGCTCTGATGGATATTTTTTCATGCTTGAAAAACTAGAACGAGATCATAGATTAAGGTTCAAGACAACTTAAGGGATAGTGTCCTGGTTACAGTGCGCATCTACTTTTTAATACTTGCGCTCCTGTGATGATAACACCCCTAGCGTGGTTAAGAATTACGACGATCTAATCATAAAACCTGAAAAGATAACTAGTGGAAAAATGGGTGTCTTAGGATCAGAAGAAAAGGCAGGAGAAAATAAAACTAATTTTAGATACTTCACTTCAAAAAAGAAGCCTATAACCCTATGAAAAAAAACTTTTTTTAAAAAAAATAAATACGCTTTTTTCTTTTCCTCTTGCTTTTGTAACTAGCTGATTATCACTAGATTAACCAGTTAAATGTACTCGGGGCGGGACTTGAACCCGCACGATCATAATGATCATTGGATTTTAAGTCCAACGTGTCTACCAATTCCACCACCCGAGCATTAAAAAAATTGAGCGAAAAACGGGACTCGAACCCGCGACCCCGACCTTGGCAAGGTCGTGCTCTACCAACTGAGCTATTTTCGCAATATAAAAGTATACTCTTCTAAAAAGAGAGATGCAAATTTATATATTTTATATCATAATGTGATAAAAAAATCTTACAAACTAATTTAGACCTTAAGATTGGCTTAATACGAATATTTGATAAAAGCCTCTGAAATAATATAAACCTTATTTCAAAAAAAAAAAGACGCTATATCATTAATGAGATGAGACGTTTTTTTTAATTTTTGGTGACACTATCTCTTAAAATGTGTAAATAAAAAATGACATATTTTTTTGTTTTTATTCATAGTCAAACTCTTTTGTAAAAAATAGTTAAAAATTGATTCAGGATTATTCCCCAATTTGGTATGGGTTTGGGGCATTTTTTTGTAACCTTCCTCAGAACTAAAAAGTAGACTTCATAACACTATCATTAGTTACCTGAGTTCGATTAATAATCACTTAGGGTAATTAAATAATTAATGGATTTAGAGTAATCTAACGCTCTAAAATTCAACGTTTTAATTCTAAAAAAAACAGGCATGATAACTTGCTCCAAAATCACAGAAATATTTTGTCTAATTGATGAATTCTGTTAGGATTAAAAGAAAAATCTCTATCTCTTGGAACTTTAGTCTTGCTCTCTCCTAATGATGCCCTAACATTCTCTGTATAATAGCCATTGTGGAAATTTGTATTGTTTGATTGCTCATATTTAGAATAATCCAAATGTGAACCTAATTCCCCTTCTAGAATCTTTTCAATCCCACGTCTCTGAATTTCTTTTAGAAATGACATCAGATCTTCTCCTGTTTTGAATTGTTTTAAGAATTCATCTTTTAATAAATCTTCTTTTTTTCATTTGTATAAAGTTTTAATTGTTTTTTTAAAATGTCTAGATTTTTCTATCCTAAATATAAATTTTACAAATTTTTCAGAATAGTGTCGGATAATGTCAATTTTCAGCATTTTATAGTATTTATAAACCATTTATTTTTAATCAAATATTAAGTCCAACTAAGGTTTTAAATTATCTCATCCCTTTAGATAACATTAACCTCTATACTCTACCATATAAATTTAAGTACATTTGCCTCAACAAATTATAACACAATATGTTTCAGCAGATAAGAAATGAGAAAAGTAAAGCCATAGCAGGTCTATTTTTAATACTTTTCAGTCTGTTTTTTGCTCTGTCTCTAATATCGTATTTTATCTTTTGGAAAGAAGATCAGAGTCAGATAATAGACCTTTGGAATTCCAATGTGAAAGTCAAGAATTTCTTAGGAAAAGTGGGCGTTTATATAGCGCATATTTTCGTTTATAACTCTTTTGGCATATCTGCTTTTCTATTGCCTTACTTGATGTTCATTTTGGGAGTATGGTGGTTGTTTAAGAAAAAAATAGCTCCTCTTTTAAAGACTCTATTTAGAACTATCATACTATCTTTTTGGATATCGCTCAGCTTTGGATTTTTAATGCCATCTATTCCTGTCTTAGGGGGAAGAATAGGTTATGCTCTGGCCGAGTATATGACTTCTATGTTGGGAAATATCGGTGTAGTATTATTTTTGATTTTCTACGCTTGTGTATATATTATCTTAAATTTTTCTTTTTCATCTAAAATAAGGTTTAATCCTTTCGCAAAAAAGGACAGAAAATCAAAAAAAGACAATCCTCATTTTTCTAAAGAAAAAACAAATAAAAAAAATGATTTTATAGAAAATGAGTATACAATAGAATCTCCATTAGGAGAAGATTCTGAACATATAAATTTATCTATTGTTAAAACAGATGAAAATGATCAAATAGAAATAGATGGGGATAAGTCGTCAGACTCTGTCAAAACCCATATGACAAGTGATGAGATGGAAATAACTGTTCTTAGAGAAGAAGAACCAGAAGACATTGCCGAAAAAATAGTTCAAAGATTAGGCAAATATGATCCTCATTTAGAACTAAGCGATTATAAATTTCCGGGCTTAGACCTCTTGAGGTCTTACGAAAACGAAGACATATCTGTAAACGAATTAGAATTAGAAGAGAACAAAAATAAAATTGTAAAGACCCTAGGAGATTATAAAATAGATATCTCTAAAATAAAGGCTACCATAGGTCCTACTATAACACTTTATGAAATAGTCCCTGCGCCAGGAGTGAAAATTTCTAAAATAAGAAGCTTAGAAGACGATATAGCATTAGGCTTATCAGCTTTGGGAATTCGTATTATAGCTCCTATTCCAGGCAAGGGAACCATAGGTATAGAAGTGCCTAATAGCGAACCTACTATAGTGTCTATGAGATCTATATTGGCTTCCAAAAAATTTCAGAATACTCCCATGGAATTGCCATGCGCTATAGGCAAGACAATCTCTAATGAAACCTTTATAGTAGATCTGGCTAAGATGCCACATTTGCTCATGGCAGGAGCTACAGGACAGGGTAAGTCTGTAGGGTTAAACGCTATTTTAACTTCTTTGTTGTACAAGAAACACCCCTCAGAAGTTAAGTTCGTTTTAGTGGATCCAAAAAAAGTAGAGCTGACTCTTTTCAATAAGATAGAAAGGCACTTTTTAGCTAAACTGCCAAATTCTGAAGATGCTATCATAACAGATACGACAAAGGTTATATATACTCTTAACTCTCTTTGTATAGAGATGGATAGTCGTTACGAGTTGCTCAAAGATGCCATGGTGCGTAATATAAAAGAGTACAACGAAAAATTCTTACAGAGAAGATTAAATCCCGAAAATGGACATCATTATCTTCCATATATAGTTTTGGTAATAGATGAGTTTTCTGATTTGATCATGACAGCCGGAAAAGAGGTAGAAACACCTATTGCTCGTTTAGCACAATTGGCAAGAGCCATAGGTATACATCTTATAATAGCTACTCAACGACCGTCTGTAAATGTCATCACGGGTATTATAAAAGCCAATTTTCCAGCTCGTATAGCCTTTAGAGTTACATCTAAAATAGATTCTAGGACAATATTAGACATAGGAGGAGCAGATCAATTGATAGGGAAAGGAGATATGTTGTATTCCTCAGGAAGTGAAATAGTGCGTCTGCAATGTGCTTTTATAGATACTTCAGAAGTGGAAGACCTAACTGAATTTATAGGCAGCCAGAGAGCATATCCAAAACCTATGATGCTTCCAGAATATGAAGGAGAAGAAGAAAACACAAAAGGAGACATAGACCTAGATGATAGAGATAGTAAATTTGAAGAAGCAGCTAGATTAGTGGTTATAAACCAACAGGGATCAACATCTTTTTTACAGAGAAAATTGAAATTGGGATATAATAGAGCTGGAAGGATCATAGATCAGCTAGAAGCTTCGGGAATTATAGGGCCATTTGAAGGAAGTAAATCCAGACAGGTTCTCATAACAGATATAAACTCTCTAGAAATCATTTTGAATGATAGCAAAAAAAAAGATGAAAAATTCATATAGAATAAATATGCGTTTTTTCTGCTACTTATTGTTGTTTACACATTTAGTATTTGCACAAAAAAGATCATCTCGAGCAAAAGAATTATTAGATGGAGTATCTAAAAACATAGAGTCCTTTGAAAATATCACTCTAAATTTTCGTATACAGCACATATCTGAGAATTTTGAAAAGTTTGAATCAGAAGGTACGATAATACTAAAGCAGAACAAATACTTACTAAACTTTATGGAGAGCATACAACTTTTTGATGGAAAAAAAGTATATCAGATTATGGACTCCGAAAAAGAGATAAACATATCTAATCACTCCCATGACAATAGCTCTATCAACCCTGTAAATATATTTACCCTTTACAAAAAGGGATTTGAAACAGAAATGGATATTGTGCAGAAAGTTCAAAAACGATTGTTACAATACATAAAGCTAACACCTAAAAAAGATATCAACAAAGAAATAGATTACATATTATTAGCTATAGAAAAAGAAAAAATTATCCCGTATAAGATTATTCAGATAAATAAAAATAAATCTAAAACAACAATAGAGATTACTAAATTCGAGACAAATACTGAATTAGGTAAAGACACTTTTTCTTTTGATGAAAAAAAATATAAAGATTACTTTATAAACAGAATTGATTGACAGTGAAAAAGTTAGACATATTTATATTAAAGAAATTCATAACGATTTTTGTCACCATATTTCTCATAACTCTCTTCGTATTTCTGATGCGTTTTTTCTATCTGTATATAGATGAGTTCGTAGGGAAAGGATTAGAAGTTTCTGTCATATTACAAATGGTTTTGTATTTCATTCCCAGTTTGATTCCCGATATGCTGCCCTTGGCCATATTATTGACATCTATAATGACACTGGGTAAAATTGGAGAATCATTCGAACTAGCAGCTATGAAATCGGCAGGACTGTCTCTGTATAGGATTATTCGTCCTTTAATGATATTTATATTACTGGTCAGTTGTGGAGCATTTTTATTTTATAATTACACCATTCCCTACTCCAGTTATAAGTCTAAAAATTTATACTGGAATATCTCTAGAGTAAAGCCAGCTTTAAACATAAAGCCCAATGTGTTTAACAACTTGGTGGAAGGATTCAATATTCGAGTATCGAAAAAATATGGGGAAAATGGCAATATGCTAAAAGATGTCATTATATATGATTATTCTAATGGAATAAAATACAAAAGAATTATAACTGCTAGTCGAGGAGAAATGAAAATAGATGATGATACTAATACATTGATATTCTCTTTAGAAGACGGATATATTTATGAAAACGTAAAAGTAGATTCAGAACAAGGGCGTAAGAATAGGCCTTTCACTAAAGCTAAATTCGAAGAAAATATACTATACGTAGATCTATCTCCGCTTAAAAACACCGACTTAAATTCGGAAATATCCTCTAAGGAGTATTCTATGTTAAATATCTCTCAAATCTACGACAGGATGGACACTGTTAAACTCGAAAGCAGAAAGCAAATACAAGATGTTAGTACTCGTAACTACAATCAAATACACAGTATCAGAAGTAATTCAAGTGAAATAGATAATATCGATATAGCGAGTATAGATGAGACTAGTTTTTTGAATGTATGGCCTAAAAACAGCACTTTCAAATCTTTAGACAGCTTACAAAGCAGAATAGCAAACTCAGATCAGACGTATTTAATTCAAACTGGTATAGATAACATAAGACGCAAATATGAGGATATAAAAAGGGAACTGGAGATGGCTAAATATCGAAAGACCACACTGGCAAAATACGAGATAGAAATACATAAGAAATACGCTTTGTCTTTTAATTGTCTGGTGTTGTTTTTCATAGGAGCGCCTCTAGGTGCAATTATTAGGAGAGGCGGCATGGGAGCTCCCGTAGTAATAGGTATTGTGATATTTCTACTCAACTACGTAATGTCTAGATCTGGACAACATATGGGGGAAGAATTAAAATTATCTCCATTTTTAGCTGTGTGGTATCCATCGATGTTTCTATTACCTTTTGGAATATGGTTGACTAGAAAAGCTACAAACGATTCTAAGTTATTTAATATCGAGGTGTATATCAACCCTTTTAGAAAATTAATTAGGTATACTAAAAACAAAAAAAACAATGCATAAACTAGATAGTATAGAAGAGGCGATAGAAGACATAAAACAAGGAAAGATAATCATAGTTGTAGATGATGAAAATAGAGAGAATGAAGGGGATTTTGTAGCTGCAGCAGATATGGCGACTCCTGAAATGGTAAACTTTATGTCAAAACACGGCAGGGGACTTATATGCACTCCACTATTAGAAGAACGATGTGCAGAATTAGACCTTCATTTGATGGTAGGAAAAAATACAGACCCTAAAGAGACGGCTTTTACTGTTTCTGTAGATAAGGCCGGAGATGGTTGCACTACGGGAATATCAGCTTCTGATCGTTCCAAAACCATAAAATCTCTAGTAGATATAAACACTAAAAGTGAAGACTTGATCAGGCCAGGACATATATTTCCTCTAAGAGCTAAGAAAGGGGGCGTTCTCAGGAGAACAGGTCATACAGAGGCAGCAGTAGATTTAGCCAAACTAGCAGGGCTGACGCCCGCTGGAGTTTTAGTAGAAATAATGAACGACGATGGAAGTATGGCCCGATTGCCAGATCTGTTCGATATCGCAAAAAAATTTGATCTAAAAATAATATCTATAGAGGATTTAGTCGCATACAGGATGAAACATGATTCCTTAATAGAACAATTAGACAGCTTTGATATATCTATCAAATACGGAAAATTTAAGCTCTTAGTCTTTCAGCAGACTACTAATGAAAAGATCCACTTTGCCTTTATAAAGGGGACGTGGACAGAAGATGAAACGGTATTGGTGAAAGTATATTCTGCTATAAACAACGATTTTTTAACCTTGATAAAATCATCTGATTCAGACATGTCCCAAATAGATAGGGCCTTTAAAAAAATAGAAGATCAAGGGAAAGGAGTCTTTATTTATATAAATCAAACTGAAGATACTATCTCTATAAATAACAAGATAAATGCCTTAAAAAACGATGAGATAGATCTCTTAAAAGAAGATGAAAAAGATTTTGGGATAGGTGCCCAAATAATACACAGCATAGGTCTGAGCAAGATAAAAATATTAACCAAAAAAGCGACTAAAAAAACAACTAAAAAAGTGGGCTTGATAGGTTATGGAATAGAAATAGTAGAAAATGTAGAGTACTAAATATTACTTATTATGTACTACATAATTAGATATTACTCCTTTTTTAGTAGTCGTAATGAGGTTTAATATTCCACTATTATCCATATCATCTAAAATAACTGGCAAATTACAGTACAGAGGGAATCCTTTTATAAGATTAGTGTCTCCATCTAATAAATAAACTGAATTGTTATTTACATTCAGAAAAGATATGTATGTACTATTTCCTATTTCAAATGCTTTGAGATGATCCACAGATCCATCTATTGTATATTCAAGAGGTCTGCCCCCTTTATTGAAGTATATTTTATTTCCATTAGATATTAAAAGTCCCTTAGATAAATTTTGAGTTTTATGATTGTTATCTAAAGTTTGTAACTTTTCCTTTTGTGTCCTGCCTGAAGTGTCAAACATCAACAGTTCTCCTGTATTTAACGTTATATTCCAATGATCATGATTCCAAAATACAGGATTGTTAGACAGTGGATATTCTCCAGAGATTTTAACCCTATCTTCTCCCCTTCTATTTAATATGTTTATCCCTCCAGATTTTTTAGTGACCACTATGTAGTCTTTGCCTTTTATTCTAAAAAAAGTCGGTGACATAGATATATCTGTTTTTCCTCCTTTAAAATTAAATCCCTTGACTTTATTGCCCTCTTTATCATACATATATAAATCTTTCATCGAAGCAATGACAAAGCGATAATCCCTGTTTTTATCGTAATCAAAAACGGAAACCCCATGTGTAGTGCTAGGAATTTTTATGGGAAAATTATCTAAATAATTACCTTCCCTATCTACTATATAAAGCTTATCAGCAGTGTTAAAGACCATTTGATATTTATTGTTCTTGTAAATGTCGACTACACTGATATTTCCTATTATAGGACTCTTTATATTTTTTTTCCAAAGTATTTTCCCTGAATTACTTATGAGGTAAATAGTATTCATGTCGTCTTGTATGAATATCTCTTTTTTCTTAGTGTAGTGATTTACAAACAACTGAGGAGCAAAAGAGGTAGTGTTATCTAGTTTAACACTCCAGAGTTGGTTGATTTCATTTTCTCTCTTTTTAGAATAATTAAAAACCACATTTGTAAAAAAATTCTTGTCCTCGGCAGAAGCCTGTACAAAACAGTATTTAAAATTATTAAACCTATCTGCGCTCCACTCTCTAAATATATTTTTATACTCCTTAGATAGATTATAATCTACATTGTTAGATATATTTATATTCTTAGTTATAAACAACATATTAGAATATTTCAATAGATCGTTTTTAAACTCCATATACTGCTTACTATATCCAAGAGAATTTTTCTGTAGACTATTGTCAATCACATTTTTTATATGATACACATTGTCAGAGAAAACGATTGAATCGTCTAGATAAATGAAATAGGGGTTTTTCAAAGAACTGTATAAGTTTCCAAACACGTGTTTTAATATATTCTCATATTTAAACATGTATATTTTTTCTCCTCTGTATTCTATAATATTTTTGTCAGTTATAGAACTTAATTCTTCTAAAGCTTTTTCATTATTACTTGAAGATACAAAGGCTATCATATCTCCTGCCGAATCTTTATTCTTTGAGTTAGTATACACTCCTGCTATTTGGCCTTCAAACCATTTGTGAAAAATTTCATACGGTTCAAAAGGATATGCATCGCCCGCTTTTTTTATGTAATTATGCTTGCCCTGTAACTCTAAATAATTACTGTATTTCTTTTGAAATAAATTTAATTTTCCTATACGTAATACCCAGGCATGAGAAGTGTTTGATGGAAAATTTTTATCTATAATTATTTCAGCAGGGTCTGTATCTCTCAAGATATTTATAAACATAGGAATAGAATCACTGCCGCGGGTCAATCCAGACATAGTGATTTTTAGGTCATCTATATTTAGATCTAATCCTGTCCAGTCTGCAAAGTGTTCTAATTCTTGATCGAACTTTGGAAAAATGCATTTTAAAATACGAGAGACATACTTATAATTGACATAAATATTGCATTCACTATTTGGATTTGCGGTTTTGTATATCTTTCTAAAATTGGGATTGTCTATTACATTAAGAGGTGAATTAAGGTTTTTTATGGCGTCTTCTACAATGATTTTCTCATCGGTAAAAAACAATACATTATCTTTTATGGTAAAGTAAAAAACACTATCATCCTTTAAAGTCAGATTCAAAACTTTTATTCCATCGTAGATAATACTGCTTACTTTTCCTTTTTTTTTGAGGTAATTGACCAAGTCTTGATAAGCTATGTTTTGTGCCTTTAAAATAAATAGATAGCTATATGCTAAAGGGCCTACATCTATAATAGACATAATAGATTTCTTAGATTTTGTATAATGTTGAAATTCCTCTAAAAACGAAATAGCATAATCATACTTTGAAAGTATATTTTTCTTATGCTCAACACTATCTAATCTTTTAAAGAACTTGGATTCTTTTAATTTATCATAAGTATTATTAATATCTGAGCTATCTAATATTAGAGCACTATTGGTAGGTACAAAATCTATAAGAGAAATGTCATCTTTGCTACAACCTAAAATCAGCAGGATTGATAAAATTATAATCGGCTTTATTCTCATACCATTTCACACTTATAAAGTTGAAATTTCATTTACTACAAGAGTCTTTCCATTTTTTTATCTTTTCTATATCTTCACCTATTATATATTTTTTCTGTATGGCTCTTTTCAATACAATATCGCAATTTGTTAGAGTTAGTAATTCACAGTTTTCAGCAGAAAAATTATCTTTTGATATCTTAAAGCCATAAGAGAATACGGCCATTACACCTAATACTTTAGAACCGACATCCTTCAAAGCCCTAACGGCATTTAAACTACTAGTTCCACTGCTTATAAGATCTTCTACGACTAATACTCTTGCACCTTTAGGGAGAGAACCTTCTATTTGATTTTTTGTCCCGTGTTTTTTTTGTTCAGAGCGTACATACACAAAAGGCAAGCCCAATTCTTGGGCTACCAAAACCCCCATAGCTATGGCACCTGTAGCTACTCCAGCTATAATATCTATATTTGTGAATTTTTCTTTTACTACCTCTACGATGAATCTCTTTATTTGTTCTCTAGAATTTACATCTGACAGTATAAGTCTATTATCACAATACATAGGTGATTTTATATCCATTTTACTAAAGGTGAAAAGCTGTTGGGTAGATATCTTCACCGCTTTGGAATCTAAGAGCAAATCTGCAGTTTTTAGAGCGATTTCATCATTCAATGACATTGGAATATTATGAGAAGGTTATATGATTTATAATCGGAGGCCCAAAAATAATTAAAAAAAAAACATAAAAATTGACATTGCTTCTCATGAGGAATAAATTTTGAATTGTTTAATTTTGGAATGTCCAATTTTTGGAATACCATAAAAAATTTACACCAGAAAAATTGAAAAAAATTCTATTGTTATCAGATACTCACGGCCATATAGACAACACTGTTATAAAATATGCTAAAATGTCTGATGAAATTTGGCACGCTGGTGATATTGGAGATATAAAAGTAACTGATCAACTGAAAAATATAAAACCTATTAGAGGAGTATTTGGCAATATAGACGATCATATAATACGAAGAGAATTCCCTTTGCATAACAGATTTTTTTGTGAAAAAATAAGTGTGTGGATAACTCATATTGGAGGATACCCAAATAGATATCACAGCAGCATACGAGATGAGATAAATAATAATCCTCCTAAATTATTTATATGTGGACACTCTCATATTCTTAAGGTAATGCACGATAAAAAATTAGATCTTTTACACATGAATCCAGGAGCCATAGGAAAAGTTGGATTTCACAGAGTTAGAACTATGCTGAGTTTTATAATAGATGGAGATGATATACAAAAATTACAAGTGATAGAAATACCTAGAGACGTATGAATGCGTACCTCTTTAGGTGCCAAAATAAATGATTATGTATAGATTATTGTGTTTAATAGTTTTTCTACAATTGTGCAGTTGCAATAGTGCTAATCCTTATCTGGATAAGATAAATACTAAGATTGAAAATACTTTTAACAGTAGAAAAAAAAATATAACTACAGAACCGAAATATAAAGTATTTCACATTTCAAATACTGAGAGCAGGCTCTATTACAAAGTGTGGAATGGAATGTTTTTGTATAAAAAAGAAGCGAATAAAAAAAATTACAAATCAAGTGCCAGCCTGAAAATACAAATATCTCTAATTGACAATATTGATATTGTTAAACACGAAAAGACAATAGACTTGTCTAAATCAAAAAAGAAGATAAATCCAAATACCTATATAAGTGGACATCTAGACTTGAATATAGATCGTGGAAAGGATTATTTATTTACAATTTCTTTGGAAGACAATAACAGGAATTACACTAACAAAATAACACTTCATGTAGATAAGACGGATAAAAACTCTAAAGAAAATTTTATGATTCTAGATAGTTTAGAAAATATCTGTTTTGATAACTTTATAACTGCTGAAAAAATTAAAATTAAAACACCAAATTCTAGAGAAAAAATATTTATCAGTTCTTATCCTATAGATCAAAGAGTATCTACACCGCCTTATCACATAGATACGGTCTCTATTAACATGGAAAGGGACACTGTAAATACTGTTTTTTCAGACAGCATGTTAACTTTTGAAAAAATAGGTCTTTACCACTTACAAAGAGACACTACTATGTTATCGGCAACTTCTGTTTTAAAATCATATGAAGGCTATCCCTTAATAGCTAGAAAAGAAAATATAGCTCTCCCTTTAATCTACATACTCCAAAAAGAAGAGATAGAAGAAATCTTAGCAAGTGAAAATTCTAAATCTTCAGCTGAAAAATATTGGTTAAACATATCTAATGGGAAAGCACAGACAGCACGAAAGCTAATAATGACTTACTACAATAGAGTAGAATATGTCAACCGCAAATTTTCTAACACAAAAGAAGGGTGGAAAACAGATAGAGGTATGTTATATATAGTATTTGGCCCTCCCTCTACAATCGTTAAAAGAATAGATCAAGAGATATGGATATATGGAAAAGAAAACACCTCTCTACCTATAGAATTTGTCTTTGATATGGTCAAAAACCATTTAAATGAAACAGAATACATTATTAAGAGAGGAAACAGCTATAAAGAGATTTGGGACATCGCTTTGGAAACTTGGAGATCTGGCAATATATTTGATGAGCAAGAAATCATAATAGTCCAGGAAAACTACGAACTAGAACAACAAAATAGAAATATGACACAAAGATTAAGATTTTAAATTATATCTATTTCTCTTTATCAATGACATTTTATCCTTATAAAATAAGGTTCAAGACAACTTAACCCTGAGTATTCATAGTCATGCGATTTTTTCAGGTTAAATCTATCGTTTTTATCGAGTATTTCCAAGTAATTAATCAAACTCAGGTTAGCAGGAATTCAAGTCAAAATACTCACGCCTATTTTCATGACATTTTTTTAAATTAATTTTGCCAAGGCCTAATAAAAATTAACAAACTCAGTGTTAGATAAATTAAACTCCATACAAAATAGATTTGATGAAATTTCAGATCTGATCATTCAACCTTCTGTAATCACAGATTCTAGGAGATATATAAAGCTAAATAAAGAGTATAAGGAATTATCTAAACTGGTAGAGGCAGCCAATGAATACAAGGCCTTGTTAAAGTCTTTAGATGAGGCAAAGCAGATTATCTCTGAAGGAACGGATCAAGAGTTAGTGGAGTTAGCAAAGGAGGAATTGGATGAGTTAAATAAAAACGTATCTCTTATGGAAGAAGAGATAAAAATTCTCATGATTCCAAAAGATGAGGAAGACTCTAAAAATGCTATGGTAGAGATAAGAGGAGGAACAGGTGGAGATGAGGCTGCTATATTTGCAGGAGATCTGTATAGAATGTACATAAAACACGCTGAGACTAAGAATTGGAAGACAGAACTAATAGACTTCAGTGAAGGCACTATGGGTGGTTTTAAAGAAATAGTATTTAGTATTTCTGGAGAAAACGTTTATGGCACCATGAAATTTGAAGCAGGAGTTCACAGGGTTCAAAGGGTTCCTCAAACTGAAACACAAGGTAGAATTCACACTTCTGCCGCTACGGTGATGGTATTTCCCGAAGCAGAAGAATTCGATGTAGAGATAAACATGAAAGATATCCGAAAGGATTTATACTGTTCTTCAGGTCCTGGAGGACAGTCTGTCAACACGACTTATTCTGCCGTGAGGCTTACCCATATTCCAACTGGAATAGTGGCTCAGTGCCAAGATCAAAAATCTCAACTTAAGAATTTTGATAAGGCTTTGAATGTATTGCGTTCTAGAATATACGAAATGGAGCTACAGAAAAAGAATGAAGAAGATTCTAAAAGGAGAAAATCTATGGTGGTCTCTGGAGACCGCTCTGCTAAAATAAGGACTTATAACTATCCACAAGGAAGGGTTACGGATCATAGAATAGGACTGACTGTATACAACCTTCAAGATGTGATTAACGGAGATATAGAAAAATTTTCAGAATCGTTGAAAATAGCAGAAAACATGGAAAAGCTAAAAGAAGACGAAGACTTTTTAGGTTGATAAAAAATGACTCCAAAACTCTTAGTAGAGCAAATTAAAAAGAAGAAATCCTTCTTGTGTGTGGGTTTAGATACGGATTTATCTAAGATTCCACCTCATCTCTTAGAATTAGACGATCCTATTTTTGCTTTTAACAAACAGATAATAGATTCTACTCATGAGTTTGCTGTGGCTTATAAGCCAAATATAGCTTTCTATGAAGCGGAAGGTATAAGTGGATTAGAGTCTTTAAAGAAGACTATGGATTATCTAAACACTCATTATCCAGAAGTATTTACAATAGCAGATGCAAAAAGAGGAGATATAGGCAATACTTCTAAAATGTATGCTAAAACTTTTTTTGAATATTTCAATTTTGATGCAATTACAGTAAGTCCATATATGGGGGAAGACTCTGTAAGTCCTTTTTTATCCTATAGAGATAAAACCACTATAATTTTAGTGTTGACTTCTAATTGTGGAGCTTATGATTTTCAGACCAAGATTTTGGATAATTCTCAAGAGTTGTACAAAAGGGTTTTGGAGACTGCTAAAAAATGGGATGTCCATGGAAATATGATGTTTGTAGTTGGAGCTACGAAAGCTGAATATATCTCTGATATAAGAAGTATCGTTCCTGATGACTTTCTCTTAATACCTGGAATAGGTGAGCAAGGTGGAGATTTATCCCAAGTTTGCAAATATGGGATTAATAGCGATATTGGTCTGCTCATAAACTCTTCACGTGGTATTTTATACAGCGATAGAACTAAGAACTTCGCTGCCTCAGCCAGGGCTAAAGCTTTAAATCTTAGTTTTCAGATGGGAGAACAGATAAAAATTAGTCTATATAAATAAAGTTAGTTCTGAAAAAAAACGAAGCTGTCTCAAAACCGAGGCAGCTTTTTTTGTTTAAAAGTGTAGTTTTTTTTATCTGTTAGTTTATCTCACTAACTGATTGATAATCAAATAGTATGAATACAAATTTCAGGAACTACAACCAACGACAAAATTGGCTTTTTCCACCTAGTATCTAAGAATTGATTCCTGCAGATCATCCTGCGCAAGTTGCCAATGGCGTGATTGAACAGATGATGCTCAAAGTAATGGTATTATGCCTACATGGATAATACCTATTCTTCAAGAAAAATTGACAAGGCAATGCGTGAAAACATCATTTATATGTGACTTTCAGCTCAATAGGTAGTAGATCACAATACCATTGTTCGCTTGCATAGTAAAAAACTCAAGACCATTTTTAAAGATATTTTCAAACAAGTGGTCTTGTTATTGGCAGATGAAGACTTGTTAACTCGGATTATTCACGGTTATATTTCTAATATTGGGTATAAGTGTTAATTTTAAAAGGCTTTAACCAAAAACAACCATTTTACATAAAGCCCAAAAGTGGAGTATTAAAGTACATTATTTATAATCTGAATTAGATTGATAATTACTCAGAAATACTGAGTAAAACAATATTTTTAACTTGAGAAATTCATATAACTATGAACAATTCGGGTTAAAAAGAAACTAAAATGTAGCTCTAAATACCAAAAATTAAAAAACCGCCTCATTTCATTAATGAGACGGCTTCCTTCTTATTGAAATACTTTGATATAAAATCTATCTCAATATTACTTACTTAGACTAACTAGTATTACTGGCCGTTGCCGTTAGCTTGGGCTGCTTTTTTATATATAGTAGCAGTATAATTTCTTGTAAACAAGACAATACTGCCTTTTTTGTATACAAAAGGGATAGTAGCTGTATACTTATTAGCATTCTGGCTATCTGCTGTAAATACATATCCCTCAGTTTTAAATGCTTCAAGAGTAATGCCAAATGAAGCAGGAATATCTCCTGCGGTAGTAGCTATAGTTAATTTTAAAGTTACTGGACTTGAAGTATCTGCTTTTAACAACCCATCTTCACCCCCCGAAGGTTATTGTTTCATCGCTATTACTTACTGCTGTAGCATCAACATCTGCATCGATAGCAGTATTGCCCTCTGCAGGCGCTTTAGTACTAGCTAGAGTTGCGTTAACACCCTTAGGAGCTTTTAAAGCAATAATTCTGTACTTACTTTTACTAGTACCATCTTCAGCTGTAACTGTATATTCTACACCTGATTGGGATAGGTCAGGACTTGCAGCACTTGGCTTGACAACTCCAAGAGTTTGCTCTATTTTATTTTTAGGATCTATTGTAGCTTTATCAGAGATAGCTATTGTAGGCTTAACCTTAGTAGTATTATCTATTGTAGCTCCATTAGCTAATAAAGCGATATAATACTTATTAGTTCCAGCAGTAATTTCTTTTGCTGCTAATTCTGTTCCTTTTATTCCTAGAGAAGCATTAAGGGTTTTCTCTAATTTGACAGAAGTAATCTGATTCTTGTCACTCCTTTCTACTTTATCTTTCTTGTCACAAGATAACATAGTTCCCACAAAAATCATACCTAAAAGGATTTTATTAAACTTTAAGTTCATATTTATTTTATTTTAAAAGCTAATTACAAACGACAAATATCGCTCAACCATAAATCAGAATCACAAAAAACAACCCAAACGAAGTTGCTAAAATAATTTTAAACAAAATTTTATTATATGCAGACCTCTATCTTTTTCGAAAAACTGATTGCAAGCTTACAAACTAAATTTTAAAGGAAACAACCATTTTTAAGAAAATAATTTAATCATTATTAATTTACACTAACGCTTGATTTATATAGGCTTATAGCCGTTTTTTTATACGCTGCTTTTAGCGTTAAGTAAGTAAAACACATCAAACCTGAGTTCGATTAATAAAGACGTTTGAATCCTTTGGTTTTATTCGGATTTAAGGAAACACCCCTTTAGTTTTTGGCTCTTTTGTGTGTTTATGAGACGATTTAATAGAAAATTAACAATTTTCGCGCAAAAAACATTCAATTTATTACAAATACGAGTCTCTTTAATCCCAGTTAATTCAAGGCTTTCGGCTGTTTTAAGTAAGCAAATTATTAATCGAACTCAGGTATCAAGTTTTTGAGATAGGCTAAAAAAAACAGGGACATAAAAAACACCCCTGCGAATTAAACTAAAAGCGCATTCTAATAAATAGAACACGCTAAATAATCAAAGATTGAAAAAAGCTAAAACCCTCTTAACTATGTTTTTTTGTATATAATTGCCCTATAAGTTCTTGTGAACTTTTTTGAACTTATCGTATAAGAGATTGGAAGATCTGCCTCATAAGTGCGAGCGTCTTGTCCACTACTTCCTTTCTTTGTGAAAGTAGCACTAGTTGGAAATTTACTAATTGTCACACCTGGAAAAGATAGAGGACTAACGGTTTCTACAGTTATACCATTTAAAGTCACAGATTCGCCAACACTAGTTTTTAAAACAGCTTTATCTAGAGAGCCAAATTCTATAATCTCGTTAAGATTATCAACACTTGTTGAAAAAACATCTATCTGAGGAATAGTAGTAGTGACACCAGCACCAGCACCAGCACCAGCACCAGCACCAGCACCAGCACCAGCACCAGCACCAGCACCAGTACCAGTACCAACACCACCAGCACCACCACCAGCACCACCACCAGCACCACCACCAGTACCACCAACACCACCACCAGTACCACCAGTACCACCGACACCACCAGCACCACCTAAAGAAGCGGGAGCAGTAACAGTATTTTCAATATTCTCGCTATTAGCAGAAGTAGAGATTTTAGTTTTAAATGGTATGACAATATTAAAAGCTGGCAAAGCAATAACTCTAAAAGTATCAACATCCTCACTCTCAGCTGTAACTGTATACTCTACACCCGACCGTTCTAGATTAGGATATTTATTATCCCCTTTTGCTAAAACAATTTTAGATAGAGCTTGAGGCACTCCAGTATCAGGGGATATCTTAGCCTTAGGTGAAACAACAATCGTAGGAGTAAAACTATTAGCCTTGAGAACATTAAGCACATCTTCTGTATTGATAGCAGGAATAGTAGGCTCTGTTATGCTAGTAACTCCAGTCCCCCCAGCGCTACCAACGCCACTAGCACTAGAAGTACTAGCTTGAGTGGTGATACTATTCATAAAACTAGGGGGTGTAGCAACACCACTAGGCAATAAGATTAGATAAATCGATGATCCCATAGGGGAATTAACTATTTGCGCTTCTATATCAGATCTGCCCATTATATTAGGGTTTTTTAATGCCTCTAGTTTAAAACTAGTAATAGAGTTGTTCTTGTCACGTTTTTCTATTTTTTTAGATTTCTTATTGCAAGAATATACCGCAGTGATAAAAAATATTCCCAAAAGGAATCTGTTAAAATTTAAGTTCATATCTTTTGTTAATGTTATAATCCCAATACTATTTTTTCCCTTGTAGGAATCTACTTAATTAGCGGCTAAGATACAAAACTTAAAGCTACCCTTGTAGGTTTTTAAATAAAAAACTTAAATATGAGTTTAATTGACAAACACTCCAATTAGAAGAACAATTTATTGCTCTCAGTGAGAGAAAAATATATTTGGGATGAAAACTAAATAGAGCATCAGAATAAAGAGCTCATTTAACTATGGGAAATCCTGATTTGTCAAATGAGAAATTTAGAGCTTTACAACCTGAGTTCGATTAACCCTGGATTATTCATAGTCATATGATTTTTTCAAGTTAAAAATATTGTTTTACTAAGTATTTCTGATCTAATTCAGATTAAATAATGTACTTCAATTCCTGACTTTTGGGCTTTATATAAAATGGTTGTTTTTGGTTAAAGCCCTTTAAAATTAACACTTATACCCAACATTGAAATATAACCGTGAATAATCTGGGTTAATAATCACTTAGGGTAATTAAATAAAAACAATGGAATTAGAGTAATTTAACGCTCTAAAATTCAACATTTTAATTCTAAAAAAAACAGGCATGATAACTTGCTCGAAAATCACAGAAATATTTTGTTTAGTTGATGAATTCTGTAAAAAATATTCTCAAGTTATTGATAAAGCACTTTTGGGGAATAAATCAAAACGCCCATGTGGAATGAGCTCTAGCGAAATAATAACCATAATGATTATTTTTCAACACAGTAGCATGAGAAATTTCAAGTATTTTTATTTGAATTATTTACAAAAACACATGACTAAAGAATTCCCTAAAATCGTATCATACACCAGATTTGTAGAATTAATGCAACAAAATTTATTACCTCTTACCTTGTTTTTAAAGACATTCTGTTTAGGAAAATGTACTGGTATTTCGTTCGTAGATTCCACTCCGATTCGTGTTAGAAATAAGGTATTCAAAGGCATTGCTAATATAGGAAAATCAACGATAGGCTGGTTTTATGGATTTAAACTTCATATCGTCACAAACGACCGAAGAGAAATACTAAATTTTTGCATCACAAGAGCTAATGAAGAATGATAGAACGCCATTAAAAAACGAGCGTTTTTTTGACTAAAATATTTGGTAAACTCTTTGGTGACAAAGGATATAAGCAAAGATTTAAGAAAAAATCTCTTTGAAAAAGGCGTAGAATTGATTACCTCAGTTAAAAATAACATGAAAAATGCCCTCATGCCAATGATTGATAAACTATTACTCGGAAAGAGATCAATCATAGAAACCATCAATGATCAGCTTAAAAATATTTGTCAGATAGAGTATTCTAGACATAGAAGTTTTGCTAATTTTCTGTCCAATATCATTTCTGGACTTATCGCTTACAGCTTTTCGCCTAAAAAAAACCTCTATCAAATACCCAATCGTCGGCAATGCCCGTCTTAATTTGGTTTATTAATCGAACTCAGGTTTACAGAGAAACTAAAGCCACTAAAAAACGAAAGTGAGTTTTAAAAACATTTCTGAATTAGACTACATAATGCAATTGATTAAACAAATATAAATTCTATGACTAAACCCTGTACACAAATAGAATCTAAAATATATATTTTTACTAAAATTTTATCGGTCAAAGTAGTTTTATTAAAATACTGCAAATAGAATTGTGAATTACTTATTTAGGCTTTTTAATAAAGAAGTATTTAAGTTTGTCGTTATCCTACTTATTTCTTGGATACTATTCTCCTGTATAGGTTACATTATAATATTTTTATATCACGGACATATATCCTTTGATAAGAATGATGTAATATGTATAAAAGTATTACAAGCCTGTAATTCTATAGGGATATTTATAATTCCTCCTCTACTATATATTCACCTTAGAAAAAAATCTAAACTGAGATTTTTTAAATTACACAAAATCAAATGGTCACTTTTATCATATTGTTTTTTAATAGTGATTTTTATGGCATTGAGCAATTCATTCTTAGAATTCTTAAATAAACAGATGCCTATACCGAATGATCTATCATTTTTACACGATCTTGCAACAGAATCTAAAAATATTATGAAGCTGATATTGCATCCTAGCGGCATTTATCACTTATTATCAAATATCCTAGTTATAGCAATCATACCCTCGGTAGGAGAAGAACTATTTTTTAGAGGAATAGTTTTGACATATTTGAGAAAATATATGGGAGTATCTCTTTCTATATTCATCAGTAGTTTTATGTTTTCATTATTACATCTAAATATAGAAGCATTTTTGCCGATACTTTTTTCAGGATGCATATTGGGATATATATACGTTTATAGTGACAACCTATCATTGTGTATACTCATACACTTTATAAACAATACATTATCTATCCTAATGTATTACTTATTTGAAACTGAATTACAAGAACAAACACCACACTGGTCTATGTGGATAATAGGGTTTTTAGGGCTATTCACCTTAATGATATATCTCCCTAAATTGATAGATAAAAAAGCTAAACCAAAAATGGGTGCGGGCGGAGAGACTCGAACTCTCACGCCGTGAAGCACTAGATCCTAAGTCTAGCATGTCTACCAATTCCATCACGCCCGCTAATCGAAAAGAAATAACCTCTGTATAAATCAGAGGAAAAATACTCGGCAAATATAGTTAGAAATAACTGTTTACAATCAAAAAATAAATAAACTAAAATGGCCTAATCCATTATATAAGATTTATTGTACATAGAACTATTCTATACTCTCTTATTTTTAAAAAAATCAGTTATAATCTTTTCTGATATCTCTTCAAAAATACCGTGCTCTACTTCTGTATTTGGATGTAATTGTATATTGTACTTGCTGTGGTATCCCCTTTGTTTATCTCGTGCAGAGTATATTAATTTTTTTATCTTGCTCAGATATAGAGCGCCAGCACACATTAAACAAGGTTCTAAAGTTGTATAAATAATACAGTCTGTTAGATATTTTGAACCTATACTATTAGCTGCACTAGTAATAGCCTGAATCTCTGCATGAGCTGTTACATCGTTTAACATCTCAGTCATATTACGACCTCTTGCAATAATATTGTTATCTAAGACGACAACAGCACCTACTGGAACTTCATCCCTATATAGAGCCTTTTTAGCTTCTTGTATGGCTATACCCATAAAATATTCATCTGTAAGAATATTCATATAGAGAGAATTACTTAAATAAGTAAAACAAAATACGCAGCCAAAAATAATTTAGCTGCATATTTTGTTTAACGGATCAATAAAACTATTTCAATATTTCAGAAGTTTTTATTTCCCTACTGAGAAACAACTTCACTTTCAGTAGTACTGTATACATCCCTGAACTCTAAATCCTTTTTAGCCTTTTCAGACAACAAAGGATCCTTATCAATAGCCTCTTTTATATAAGTTTTAGCATCTTCATTTTTGCCTAACCTAGCAGCTGCTATAGCCTTTAAATACAAAACCTTAGGCGTTTGTTGAATCTGACCGCCTTCCATGACATTTATAGCTGCTTGATAATCACCACTTAAAACCTTAGATAAGGCTAAGTTAAATGAAGGGAACCCAGTTAATTTCTCAACAGCCTTCTGGTAATCACCAATTTTTATATACAATATACCTAAGTTATAACTAATCTCTGGGAAACCTAACTCGGAAAATGCAGTTATTAAATCACTATCCTTAGAACCAGAATCATCCTTAGAATTCTCTCTCTCCTCAAAAGAAGATCTTATCATATCTATAGCGAGTTTATTAAATTTGACATAATCTTCTATATTTTTTATGCTCTCCAATTTATCGCTAGCCATATCAACCTGATCTTTACGCAATAAGGTTACTGCAATATTATTCTTTATAGCACTGCTATTAGGGAACAAGGTCTCTGCCTTCTTGTACATTTCTAATTTCTCATTAGAATCAGAAAGTAAATCACTAGCGACATACATAATTTCAGATTCACTCAACGCAGCTAAACCATCAGCATCTTTAGACATTTCTAACATCTGCTCATCCGACTTCCCAACCAAATTATATTTAACCACCACATTGGCTCTTCTTAAAGCTGGAAGAACTTTATTTTTCAATTCTAAATATGTGTTTGCCAAGCTAGATAAAGTTTTCTCCTTATTTTCTAACAAAGGAGTTTCGTCTAATGATCTTTTTATCACTTCCTTATCCTTTATAGGAGTCTCCTCTAACAATCTATTTAACCCATCCCAATCAGCACCATTAGCCACATAAGTTAATAACTGATCTATACCAACTATTTTATATTTATTTACGGCCTTATTTATAAGAGAAACAGTAGACTTACCTCTATCTGCAGACAAGTCTTTGTTAAGGGTCTGTTCTCCCTCAGGAGAAGCATAAGCAGATACCTCTATAGACATTATTTTAAGCTTTTCGGCATCCTTTGCAGCCTTGTTAAGGAAACTAATAAATGCTTTATAATCACTTGAATTGTATTCTCCTTTCTTTATAACAGAAGAATTAACAGGAAAATGAACCTTGAATTCTAAAGAGTGCTCTGTTATCCTTTTGAAATTACTAAGAGCCAGTAACGCCTTAGGATAATTATCTACTAAAAGAGAAGTCGTTATAACACCCTTAGCCAAATCTATAGGCTTAAAATCATTTTTTACGACTTTACCGCCCTTACTAGCCTCAACTCTTACTTCTACAGAAGATGACTCCATAGCAGAAGTATATTCTATCTCTTCAGAATATGTGATTTCCTTTCCAGTAGAATAAGGGACTACATCTTCATTACCTGGATATTCCTCTCCTTGGTAAGATACAGGCTCATACTTTACCTCTCCGCCCTCATACTTTAAAACAGGAGTTAAGGTAATCATAACGTCCTTATTAAAGACTTCAGACGGAAACTTACCCGTTACGTTTAACTTAACCTTTCCTCCATGAACTTCTAATGGATCTGGGGTCACTGAATAAAAATCTTTGCCAAGATGATCTAAACTAGCACAACTGGTGTAAAGAAGAGACATAGAAACAAGAAATGTAGCAAAAAGGAACTTAAAATTGACTCTTTTCATAGATGTTTTCTTTGATAATTTAATTTTATTTATTACAATTTTAATAGCTAAAAAGTAGCTAGAAGCGGCAAATCTAATACTTTTATTTTCAATAACAGATTTTTTTTATAAAAATATTACCCATGCTTTGGTGACATTTTTTTACAACATCCTGTAACCTTTTGAGCATTCAGTTCTATAGTTTGTTTACAACCACCTCTGTTTCTTTTACTACTCTCACAATCTTCATTAGAGATAACTCCTATATGTGGCGCTATAATCAAAGATACTATAGACATTAATTTAATCAGAATATTCATAGATGGACCTGAAGTATCCTTAAAAGGATCTCCAACAGTATCTCCAGTAATAGAGGCCGAATGCGCCTCTGACCCCTTGTATTCCATCTTTCCATTTATCTCAACTCCCTTTTCAAAAGATTTCTTAGCATTATCCCAAGCTCCACCCGAATTATTCTGAAATATGCCCATAAGCACTCCAGAGACTGTAACTCCTGCTAATAAACCTCCTAATATTTCAGCTGAAGAAACATCCTTAAAAAATCCGTTTAGTCCAAAACCAACTAATACGGGAACTAATAAAGCTATTGCCCCAGGAAAAACCATCTCCCTCAAAGAAGCCTTAGTAGAAATATCTACACATTTATCGTATTCTGGCATGGCTTTACCCTCCATTATCCCAGGTATTTCTTTAAACTGTCTACGAACCTCATTTACCATATCCATAGCAGCTCTACCTACAGCGGCTATAGATAAAGAAGAAAAAATAAATGGAATCATAGCCCCTATGAATAACGCTGCTAATACAGGAGCCTTATATATATCTATACTGTCTATACCAGCCATTCCTACAAAAGCTGCAAATAATGCCAAAGCTGTCAAAGCCGCAGAAGCTATGGCAAACCCCTTACCTGTAGCAGCCGTAGTATTTCCTACAGAATCTAATATATCTGTCCTATCTCTAACTTCTTTAGGCAAACCACTCATTTGAGCTATACCTCCAGCATTATCAGCTATAGGGCCAAAAGCATCTATGGCTAACTGCATGGCAGTAGTAGACATCATTCCAGTAGCAGCTATAGCCACACCATACAAGCCAGCAAAATAATACGACGAGGTAATCCCAACAGATAGAATTATAATAGGAATGACCGTAGATTCCATACCTACAGAAAGACCTCCTATTATATTTGTAGCATGACCTGTAGAGGATTGTTGAACAATAGAATTAACAGGTCTTTTACCAATAACTGTGTAATATTCAGTAATCCAACTCATAAGAGCGCCCACAATAGAACCGATTACAATTGCCCAAAAAACTCCCATAGATGTAAATTCATAAGATCTAAGAGAAAGTTTATCTGGCAATATGTAACAGACTAAAAAATAAGAGCCTATAACAGTCAATAAAATTGAAATCCAATTACCTATGTTGAGAGCTTTTTGAACATCGCCTTGTTCCTTTTTTATGCTTACAAACAACATGCCCACTATAGAACACAAAAGCCCTACACCCGCTATCAACATTGGCAACAATATAGGAGACATACCTTGAAAATTATCTAACACACTTATTTCTTGACCTAATACCATAGTAGCTAGTATAGTCGCTACATAAGATCCGAATAAATCCGCTCCCATACCTGCAACGTCACCCACATTATCCCCCACATTATCGGCTATAGTCGCAGGATTTCTGGGATCATCCTCTGGAATTCCAGCTTCCACCTTACCTACTAAGTCAGCCCCCACATCGGCGGCCTTAGTGTAAATACCCCCTCCTACACGAGCGAAAAGGGCTATTGATTCAGCTCCTAGAGAAAAACCAGCTAGAATCTCAATAGCAGTCTTCATCTCTATACTCGTTGCTATGGCACTCTCAGGAACAAAAATGCTCAAAAGGACTATAAATAAACTCCCCATACCTATAACAGCAAGACTGGCAACGCCTAAACCCATAACTGAACCACCTGTGAATGAAACTTTGAAGGCTTTAACCAAAGATGTCTTAGCAGCCTGTGCTGTTCTAACATTAGCCTTAGTAGCGACACGCATACCCAAATAACCTGAAAAAGCTGAAAATACAGCACCTATGATAAAAGATATAGCTATAGAAGGATGTGATTCCTCTACTAAGGAACCAGAATAAGCTAATAACAAAGAAGACACAAATACGAAATAACTCAATATCTTCCATTCTGCTTTTAAAAATGTTAAAGCACCATCGGCTATGTACTTTGCTAATTCAGCCATATCCTTATCTCCCTCATCTTGCTTATTCACCCACAATGACTTGATAGTCATAACAAACAAACCTAAAATTCCCATGAGAGGGATTAAGTAAATAAAAGTCAGTTTCATTATTAATTAACTTTGGAAAGTCTGCAAATTTAGAAAAATTGTTCATTTAAAAAATTTTAAATCACAATCTGAATTCAATTGGTAAAATTGAGTCAAATAAGTCGCTACAAACACTAGAATTATTTTAACTCAAAGCCAATGGCAACATGTTTTTTTTTGGAGATTGTTCTAACTCAGGGGTTCATGAAAACTTTATCTAAACACACGCAATTATATGTCAGATAAACTTTATGCAATGCTCCTTGAAATAAAGATTTATATTTGCTCGCCTATATAAAATCAGGGTAATCTTGGCTATTTAACAATAGAAATGTAAAAAAGCAATGTTCTTAAATAAAGAAGAAAAAACTAAGAAAAAGGTAATAGATATGGAAAACAAAGTGGATAAAATTAGTGAAACTACTACCATAAAAGGAAGTATAGTTTCTTTATCTAATATCCGTGTAGATGGAAGCATAATAGGAGATATATCCTGTGAGGGAAAAGTAATTTTAGGCGAATCAGGCTCTATAAAAGGAAATATCAATTCTAATGAAGCTAGCATAGAAGGGAAAGTAGAAGGCAATCTGATAATATCAGACTTTTTATATATAAAACCTACAGCCAATATAACTGGAGATGTAAAAACACCTAAAATAGCCATAGAAAAAGGCGCAATCTTCAATTCTACTTGCACTATGAGCGACACTCATAAATCAAAAGACACTTCTAACAAGAGCCTGAATAATATAGATGGGGATATAAAAAAATAAAATACCCCTCTGCCCCTTAGGAAGTATTTTTTAATAAATTGCGGATTGTAGAATCTGTTTTTTATCATAACATCTTTTAAAGTGGCAAATAATGAAACTCTCTATACCCTAGCTTTAAAATTCTCTAAAGACATAGGTGATATCACAGCTAGAAAACTAATAGAAGCCTGTGGAAGTGCATCTGAAGTATTTTCAGAAAATAAAGAATACTTGTACAAGATTCCCAATATAAACAAAAGAGCTATATACTCTTTGACCCGCCAAAGTAAAGATTCTTTAGTAAAAGCAGAAAAAGAAATAGAGATATCTCTCAAAAAGAACATTGACATATGGACTATCTCAGACAAGAGATACCCTAAGAATCTGAGACACTGTCACGATGCTCCTGTTTTATTATTTACAAAAGGAAATATTGACATAAACAAAAAGAAAATACTGAGTGTTGTAGGCACTAGAAAAATGACTTCTTACGGAAGAGATTTTTGCAAAAAAATCATAGGAGACATAAAACGACAAGACCTAGTAATAGTAAGTGGAATGGCCTATGGCGTAGACATATGTGCACATGAGCAAACTTTAAATAACAATTTACTAGCCGTGGCTATTCTAGGTCATGGGTTAAATGAAATATATCCTAAAGCACATTACAAGGAAGCAATGGAAATAGCCGAAAAAGGATTACTAATTACAGAATTTCCTTTCTATACTTCTCCTAAAAGAGAAAATTTCCCTAAAAGAAACAGAATAATAGCAGGCATTAGCGAAGGAATAGTAGTAGTGGAATCGCCTCTTAAAGGAGGCGCTATTATAACAGCAGACTTATCTAATTCTTACAATAGAGAAGTATTTGCTGTCCCAGGCAGAAGCACAGATTTATACAGTCAAGGTTGCAACTGGCTTATATCTAAGAATAAGGCTAATATATTCTATTCATATGAGGATATGGAAAAACATCTAAACTGGGATTGTTACACAAATGATAACACTCAAATAAAACCTACTGAGATATCTTTGAATAAAGATGAAGAGGATATTATATCCTTGCTACAAAGCAAAGGAAAATTGCAAATAGACCAAATAGTAATACTATCTAAAAAACCATCTCATATAATCCTAGACATCATGTTTAATTTGGAGTTAAAGGGATTAATAACTAGCTCACCAGGGAAATTTTTCGAGTCTAAAATATAATACTGCTTGTTCTATAGAGAACTTAGAAAAAAGCTTAACGAGAATTAAAAGGGTTATTATAATTATCTTCCTATTGAAGAACAAAATCTCGTCTCAGCGTAAAGAGAAAAGTAAAAGTGGCATCTCCCAGATTCGAACTGGGGACACAAGGATTTTCAGTCCTCTGCTCTACCAACTGAGCTAAGACGCCTAAGCAATAATCAAAACTTCCTAATAAAATTAAAAAGCAAAAAAATGCACCTCATCGTTTGAGGTGTGCAAATTTAATTCCTTTTTTGCAAAAACTACAATTAAATATAAAAAATTATTAAACCACTATGTGAATAATTTTATCTCAAAAAGAGTTTTTATCGTACACAGAAACTATATCAGATGTTATATCTTCCATCTCTCTACCTTCTATATTGTGTCTTTCTATCATATGAACCAATTTCCCATCTTTGAAAATTGCTATAGATGGTGAAGAAGCAGGGAATGGCAACATATATTTTCTAGCCATATCGACAGCCTCTCTGTCGACCCCAGCAAAAACAGTTCCTAGATTTTTAGGTCTGTTTACACTATTTAAAGAATTTTTGACAGCTGGCCTAGCATTAGCTGCAGCACAACCACAAACTGAATTTACAATTAGTATACTGAGCCCCTCTTTACTCATAAATTTCTCTACTTCTTCAGAAGTTTTAAGATCTTCAAAACCATGTTTTACCAAATCGTACTTCATAGGCTCATACAAATCCTTTGGATACATATTATTTTTAGTTTAGATGAAAGTAAAAATCTGCGCAAATTTATAAAAAAACAAAGGGAATTAAATCTTTTTTAACCTCATAAGATTAAGATAACTTAAAAGAGTTTTTTGACCCATTAATTATTTTGTAATCGTTGTAGTTGTTGGGGTATAAAAACCTACTGTCAAAGCACGTACTAAAAAATCTACAAAGCTCACTTGAATATTTATAGAAAAATCTTTTTCAGTATCCGATATTTTATCATACGGATTAGGCACATGAATAGGGACCAAACCACCCATTAAATAATGATTTGTTATATGTGTATCTATTCCTTTTTGGGGCCCTTTACCATGTATCATGGTATGAGAATAACAAGAACTTAAAAGTGTAATACAAATTGCACACAAGAATTTTTTAGTATTGTTTTTTAACATAGGAATGAGTTTTTAAAGATTAAGAAAGCGTAAAGGTATGAAATAATACGAACTATATTGACACTGCTAAAATCCTGCAAAAACAGAATAAACAATATTTAGATATATGCATACGATTTAATATCTCCGATTATTTTCTTTACCAATTCATCTGCTTGGGATTGATTTACAGCCTCTGCATATATTCGTACTATGGGCTCAGTATTTGATTTTCTCAGATGAACCCATGACTTTGAAAAATCTATTTTAACTCCGTCTATATCGGTTATTTTCTCTGAGGAATATTTATTTTTTAAATAACCCATAACCTCATCTATATTCAGATCTGGCGATAATTCTATCTTATCTTTGATCATAGCATACTTTGGATAGGTGTTTTTAAGGGCAGTCATACTCTGATTTTTACTAGCTAGATGTGTTAAAAAAAGAGCTATTCCAACTAGAGCATCTCTTCCATAGTGATAAGCTGGATATATTACGCCTCCATTACCCTCCCCTCCTATTACAGCCTTTGTCTCTTTCATCTTTTCTACGACATTTACCTCTCCAACGGCACTGCTATAATAATCACAATTGTATATTTTACTTATATCACTTAAAGCCCTTGAAGAAGATAAGTTAGATACGACAGCCCCTCTTGTCTTAGACAAGACAAAATCCGCAACAGCCACTAGAGTATACTCTTCTCCGAATATAGAACCGTTCTCATTAAAGAAGACTAATCTATCTACATCAGGATCTACAACTATACCTAAATCAGCTTTCTCTTCTACCACCCTTTTAGAAACCTCTTCTAAATTTTTTTCTAGCGGTTCGGGATTATGTGAAAAAAGACCTGTAGGATCACAGTTTAATTTTATTATATCGCTCACTCCCAATAACCTCAAAAGATCTGGAACTATAATACCTCCTACAGAATTAATGCCATCTACCACAACTTTATAATTGGCTTGGGTTATCACTTCTGTATTTACCAAAGGAAGTTTTAAGATTCCATCCAAATGCTTTTGAGAATAAGTGTCGTCCTTTCTATATGTTCCTAAATCCTCTATTGTAGAAAATACAAAATCGTCTCGTTGGGCTAACTCTAAAAGGGCTTCACTCTCTTTTGAAGTCAAGAATTCCCCTTTTTCATTTAAGAATTTTAAAGCATTCCATTCTTTCTCATTATGACTAGCTGTGATTATAATACCTCCTTGAGAACGTTCTATAGAAACAGATATTTCAACTGTAGGAGTGCTAGCTAATCCCAAATCTACTATATCTATACCAAAAGCCTGGAGAGTAGAGACTACCAATTGCCTTATCATCTCTCCAGAGACTCTAGAATCTCTACCTATATTTACCTTTAATCTTTTATTGGGATTGTCTTTTTTTAAAAGTGTTCCATATGCCGAAACAAATTTTACTACATCTAATGGTGTTAAATTTTCCCCAACCTTTCCCCCTATAGTTCCTCTGATTCCAGAGATAGATTTTAAAAGTGCCATATGGTGTAATTAAAAAAAGCACCCCAAATATTTTTAGGATGCTTTATCTTTTTATAAACTTATGTTTTGAGTATTAGGATATTCTTTTTTTAAGCTTTAGGTTTTCTTTTATCCTCTTTTATTCTAGCTTTTTTACCTGTTAATTCCCTCAGATAGAAAATTCTAGCTCTTCTAACAAGACCTCTTTTATTAAGCTCAATACTCTTTATAGAAGGCAGGTTTATAGGGAATATCCTCTCTACACCTACAGCTCCAGACATCTTTCTAATAGTAAATGTCTCGGTAGTGCCACTACCTCTTCTCTGTAACACAACTCCTTTGAAAGACTGAGTACGTGTCTTAACACCTTCTTTGATTTCGTAAGTTACAGTTATAGTGTCTCCTGAAGAAAAATTAGGTATCTCATTCTCCTTTACGTAAGAATCCTGTACGTATTTTAATAAATCCATTTTTTATTTTTTATTTTATACCATCGAGCAACATGTACGGCTATCGCTAGAGGTTACTTCGATTGGGGTCAAAAATAATAAATTTTTAATTAAGACATATGCATAATATTCTCAGGGTTTACGCTACTCTCAGAATTTATGTTTAAAAAATCTAATTTTGGAATGGCATTGTAGTCAGTCATATCAAACTTGACAGGAACTACTGTAGCGTATCCAGAGTCTAACAGCGATATATCTGTATCTTGATTATCGGTGTTCTCCCAGTTTACAAATTCCCCATCTAACCAATAATAAGTGTCTCCAGCTGGATTTACTCTTCTTTCAAATACTTCTTTCCAACTACCTTTGCATTGCCTGCATACCCTGACGCCTTTTATATTATCTATTTTAGGGAAATTCACATTTAATACTGTTCCACTGGGAATCCCTTGTTTTAAAACAGTCTTTGTAATCATTCTTATGTATTCTTCCAGAGGTTTGAAATCAGCATTCCAGTCTTTGTCCATAAGAGAAAAACCTATAGAAGGCATCCCCTCTATCCCCGCCTCTATAGCCGCAGACATGGTGCCAGAATAGATGACATTTATAGCCGCATTAGAACCGTGATTTATACCTGAAACACATAAATCGGGCTTTCTGTCTAAAATTTCATTTTTAGCTATTTTAACGCAGTCGGCTGGAGTGCCAGAACAACTGTACTCTATATGAGAATTATTCGGAACATTCTGTTTTCTTATTCGTAAAATATCTCTCACAGTAACAGAATGCGATGTGCCTGATTGGGGTTTGTCAGGAGCCACGACTACAACCTGACCTATTTCATTCATAATAGATATTAAGTTTCGTATTCCAGGAGCAGTTATACCATCGTCATTTGTAACTAATATAAGGGGGGTATCTTCTTGCATATTATTTAGTTTTTGGGCAAACAAAAATACTTCTTTATACAGAGATATGTGATAAAAACATTAAAATAGTCAACCCTTCTATAAAAAAAGAGAAATAATATCTCCCTCTATTTCTAGGGGAAAAATATATCAGCACACAACCCAATACGTATACTAAAATAACATTTACAATAGTCAATAGATCAGCGCTTATTATATTTTGATATATAAAAAGCCAAATAGATATCACAATGGCGATAATAGAAATTAGTACAGCTCGGCATTTACCTACTACTTGAGGAATGGTTTTCATAGAAGCATCATCTAGTTTTAGATCTCTTATATCAAAGGGTATAGTTATGGCAAATACAAATAAAAATATCTGTAATAGATAGATAAAATTTATCCTTATTCCTAATTCTACAAATGGAAATACAACTGTAGCCACTGTCCATGATGCGGATATCAAAAATATTTTCACAAATGGAATTTCTCTTATCCTATTGCCTCTGTAAGGAGCTGAATACAATAATGATAAAACTGCAAAAGGAAATAATACACAGATGCTATCTGCCTTTAACTCGAAGAATACAACCAGACATATAACAAGAGAAAGGACTAAAATAAATATATCCGTTCTAGATATAGATTTTAAGTGTTTGTAATTCTTTATTAAATCTAAACTGGACAATCTATAAGATAGAAGTGTAGAAAAAAATACAAAAACCAAAATATACAGATCATAAGAGCCAGAAAATTCTTTGAGAGTCAAGGCACACAAAGAGGTAGATGATAGAGATACATGGAAATTTTTATATATCCAAAAGTCCAATATTTTCCTTGCGGCGCGGCTTAAACCAAACAAGAGTTTAAGATTGAACTTCATAAACTTTTAACTACTTTTTTATTTTGGGAATACATTCTTGGAAACAATCTTCATTACCTTTGCCACATAAGAGAAAAGCCAGTAAATATATGAATATAACCAGTGTTGAAAAAAGGATAAGAGAATTATCTTCAAAGCTATTAGAGCATAACCATTACTATTACGACTTAGACTCTCCAGTTATCTCAGATTACGAATTTGATAAATTACTAGAAGAACTTCAAGAATTAGAAAAAGAATATCCTCAATTTCAAGATGTCAACTCCCCCACAAAGAGAATAGGAGGAAGTGTAAACAAAAAATTTAAAACTGTAGTTCATCAAAGAAAGATGTACTCTTTGTCAAATACCTACTCTAAAGAAGAGCTAGAACAATTCGATATTAGAGTAAAGAAAGTTATAGAAAATGATTTGGAATATGTATGTGAGTTAAAATACGATGGAGTTGCCGTAAGTATTTTATATAGAGGAGGCAAATTATACAAAGCTATAACCAGAGGAGATGGCGTTCAGGGAGATGATATTACAGACAATGTCAAAACCATAAATTCTATTCCTCTTGAATTAAAAGGTGATTTTCCTGAAGATCTAGAAGTTAGAGGTGAGATCTTAATGAGTAAAGATGGATTTAAAAAACTAAATGAGCATCGTATAAATAATGATTTAGAACCTTTTATAAATGCTAGAAATGCCGCTTCTGGCACTCTAAAACTACACGACAGTAAGGAGGTGGCAAAAAGACCTTTAATATGTTTTGTATACCATGTTTTAGGTGAAGGTCTGACTTTTGACAAACACTACATAGGATTGCAAAAAATCGTTGAATGGGGATTTGAATTGCCAGATACTTCTAAACTAGCAAATAATATAGATGAGGTTTATGACTTTGTGAAATATTGGGATCAAAAGCGCAAAGACTTGAATTTCAACACAGATGGAATAGTCATAAAGGTAAATGATTACAACCATCAAGAAGAATTAGGATTTACGGCTAAATCTCCTCGTTGGGCTATATCTTATAAATTTCAATCTGAACAAGCAATCACCTTGCTAAAAAGCATAGATTATCAAGTAGGCAGAACAGGAGCCATAACCCCTGTGGCTAACTTAGAACCTGTCATCCTAGCCGATACGATTGTAAAAAGGGCTTCCATTTACAATGCAGATTTTATAAGTAAAATGGATATAAGACAAGGAGATACAGTCTGTATAGAAAAAGGAGGAGAAATAATACCTAAAATAGTCAGTGTGGATACTTCTAAGAGACACGTTGATTCGACTCCTACCATTTTTATAAAAAGTTGTCCTCAATGTGATTCCCTTTTGGTTAGAGGAGAGAATGAAAGTCAGCATTACTGTGTTAATTCAGATTATTGTCCTCCTCAGATAAAAGGCAAGATAGAACATTTTATAAGCAGAAAAGCCATGAATATAGATGGTTTGGGAAGTGAAACTATAGATCTGTTTTTTGAAAAAAATATTATAAGAGATATAGCTGATTTATACGCCTTGAAAGAAGAAGATATAATCAATCTGGAGAGGATAGCACAAAAATCCGCACAGAACATCATAAACGGAATCTCAAAATCTAAAGAAGTTCCATTCCATAGAGTTCTGTATGCTCTTGGCATAAGACATGTAGGTGAGACATTAGCTAAAAAAATCGCTATACAATATGGAGATATAGACACTTTATCAAAAACGACCTTTGAAGATTTGATAGAAGTAGACGATGTAGGAGATAAGATAGCTATTAGCATTCTAAACTATTTCAGTGATTTGAAGAATTGTGCTCTGATAAATAGTTTAAAAGAATACGGCATACAAATGAAAAGTGAATTGAACCCTATTGAATTAGATACTAATGTATTAGGAGGTAAAAGTTTTGTGATTTCAGGTGTTTTCGAAAAACTTCAACGAACAGAAATAAAAAATATGATAGAACAAAATGGCGGAAAAAACACTTCAGCTATATCTAAAAATACTTCTTTTATAATAGGGGGAAAAAATATGGGAACTGCAAAACTGCAAAAAGCCAACGAGCTAAATATTCCTATAATAAGTGAATACGACTTTTTGGAGATGTTAAGCTAAAATGATTAATAAATTGAGTTAAAAACCAGACATTATTAAAAGTTAAACCCAGTTTCTAGCCACACAAGACGTACATAAATAAATACACTATCCCTTAAAGTGTGTAAAGTTTATGCAAACGTATCAATGAGCAATTAAAAGCCAGTACAAAACCCATTTGTCGAGTATTAATGAGAGGTGTTGTAGTAAATACAGAACTTGAAAATGCAACTATATGAAAACAGTTTTAGATTTAGACCATACAGAAGCTAAGGCTTACTTTCTTGAAGAGAGTAAATATTTTTCTGTAGAATTACCAGATTATATAACCTTTCAAGAGATGCTAAATACTCTTGACAAGAAATTGTCTGGAAGAGAATTAAAGGAAATAAAATCAGCTCAAAAGGTAAGAGATACAGAAGGTGTAAACTATAAGATTCTACACAATAAAGACGGAAAATTTGCTTGGCGACCATTTGAAATAATTCATCCTGCTATTTATGTTAATCTTATTCATAGCATTACTCAAGAAAACCATTGGACTACCATTACAGACTGTTTTAAAGGCTATGCACAAAACCCTAAAATTGAATGCCATAGTATTCCTGTTTTAAATACTGAAGATAAATCAGCAAAAGAAAATCAAATCTACGAATGGTGGAACAAAGTTGAGCAACGTTCTATAACATTAGCTTTAGAATTTAATCACGTTCTACATTTAGATATTGCAGACTGTTATGGTTCCCTTTACACACATAGCATAGTTTGGGCGTTACATACCAAAGAAAAAGCTAAAAAAACTGAGAATAGAAAAAATAAAGATTTTATAGGTAATATTATTGATTGGCGCATTCAGGATATGTCTAATGGTCAAACCAATGGAATACCTCAAGGTTCAGTCTTAATGGATTTTATAGCTGAAATGGTATTAGGTTATGCAGACTTACAATTGACGGAAAAATTGATTGATAAGAACATCACAGATTACAAAATCATAAGATACCGTGACGATTATAGAATTTTTACTGCAAATCCTCAAAACGCTTCGCTTATAGCTAAAGAATTATCAGAGGTTTTATCAGAATTAAATTTCAAGGTTAATAGCCAAAAAACAATTGATAACAACGATTTAGTTTTGGGAGCTTTAAAACAAGATAAAATCCATTGGATTTATAACAAGCGTAAGACTGAAAACATACAAAAATGGTTATTACAGCTTTATGTTTTAGGTCAAAAATTCCCTAATTCTGGTACACTTTATAAGGAAGTAAAACTCTTTTTAGATTGGCTACAAAAACGTGAAGAACCCAAAGAACAATATGAAGATAAAAAGGTAATTAAAGAGATTCAAAATCCAGAAGTTTTGATAAGTATCTTAATAAATTTAGCATACAGCAATCCTCGTTTATACCCTTTAGTAACAGGCTCTATTAGCTTTTTGATTGTCAAAATTGAAAATGAAAATGAACGCAAGGAAATAATCTCAAAAATCAAAAACAAGTTCAGTCAGCTTCCTAATACAAACTACCTAAATGTTTGGTTGCAAAGGTTAACACTCAAAATCGATGTAGATACAACCTACAATAGTAACCTATGCAAAAAGGTAACTAATAATGATACAATATTATGGCAGTCAGATTGGCTAAACAATGATTTCAAAGTAATTGTAGATAAAACCAAAATTGTAAATGATGAAAAAGTGAACAAATTAGATATCAGCTTCTCAAAATATGAAACTGAACAACTGGGGTCTTACGATAAAATGTTATCATAAATAATTAGGATAAAATGAGTACAAAATTTACAGAAGCCAAATTAGAGGAAGCATCTATAGAATTGTTTGGTAACGAAGGGCACCCACACTTTTTAAGCAACACTATTAACAACAGACACTATCGTGAAAAGTGTGTAAAGTTTATATTCGTATAAACCCTTACATTATTCATTTTGTAATGAAAATAGGTATTCTTATTTGCTTGAAGTGGATCCAAGAAAAACCTCTTTGAGGTTGCCTTGAACCACTTTGCGCTTTTTGTTGTTTTGTTTTAAAACTACCCTAAATAGCTTTTTAATATTCTACTTCTAGATACGTGTTTTAATTTCCTTATTCCTTTTTCTTTTATCTGTCTGACTCTTTCTTTCGTCAATTCTAGTATTTCTCCGATTTCTTCTAAGGTCATAGGATGTTCCCCGTTGAGTCCAAAATAATATTCTATTACGCTAGCCTCTCTATCTGTAAGAGTAGATAGAGCTCTTTTAATCTCTATTTTTAACGATTCGTATAACAATTCATTATCTGGAAGAGGAGATTCATTTGAACCTAACACGTCGTATAAGGTAGAATCTTCTCCCTCTACTAGAGGCGCATCTAACGATGCGTGTTTCCCAGCATTACGCATAGATGCTTCTACATCTTCTTCTGGTATGTCTAAGATCAGACTTATTTCTCTTACAGATGGTTTTCTCTCGTGTTGCTGCTCTAGGGCAGCATAAGTTTTATTTATCTTGTTTAAAGAACCTATCTTGTTTAGAGGAAGTCTAACAATTCTAGATTGCTCTGCTAGTGCTTGTAATATGGATTGTCTAATCCACCACACGGCATAAGAGATAAATTTAAAGCCTCTAGTTTCATCAAACCTCCTAGCAGCTTTTATAAGTCCCAAGTTACCTTCATTAATCAAATCTGGCAGAGATAGTCCTTGATTTTGATATTGTTTAGCAACTGAAACCCCAAAACGCAAATTAGCATTTACTAGCTTTACTAAAGCTGCCTCATCTCCAGCCCTTATTCTTTGTGCTAACTCTACTTCTTCCTCAGCAGTGATTAAACTCACCCTTCCTATTTCTTGTAGGTACTTATCTAGAGAGGCTGTCTCTCTATTGGTTACCTGTTTTGTAATTTTTAGTTGTCTCATTATTTTTTTTTATTACTCTCCTCAGTCTGACGCCGAGGATATTTATTTGGATTTAACCCTTAGTCACTCACTACCCAATATACGATAGTGGTATGTAAAAAGTTACATAATGATTAAAATAAAAAATTTAAATTTCGTTTAAAGTAAGTTCAATTACTTTTAAACTGTAAAATATATAATGGCTTCATAAAAGTCACTGTCGTTTATTCCTATCTGATTAGATATCAGCCTAGAAGCTTCTATATTTAGTAAATCAAATTCATCTTTTATCCCTAAAGGCACTTCACCTTCGAAGGTATTTATATAATAATTGCCTTTTTTAAATGAAAATTCTGGAACTCTATATGGAAATTTTTTTATGAAGTTAGTAGATGATTCACATATACCGCTCACCAGATTATCTTGACTATTATAAACTACACAACCGCCATATGTTATACTATCTATAAGTGCTTTAAATCGCTCTAGGTAATCCTCCAAAGATTTAAAGGTATCACTATACTCCCAATTTATGGAACTCAAAAGAGTTATATTAGGCTTATAAGCATTGATACTGGAAGAATTATTATACGACAAATACTCATCACCTTCTATAAGTATAAAATTATTGTGTGAAGTTAGAGATACATTTGCTTTAACTCCCTTTGATAATACATAATCGATTTCTATATCATTATACTGTAAAACATGTAGAATCATAGATATGATATTAGCTCTTTGAGAAGAGCCAGCTATTACAATACGAGTTTTGTTTTTAGAATATTCATATATGAAATCACAATAGGAGTATGTATTGATATTTAAAATATTGGCTTGTTCGACTTCTATGTTATCACTTTTAATATCTGTGGCTAAGACTAAGTAATCTATCTCCTTTGAGATATTATTTTTGTTGAAATTATGGATATCCGAAAGGATTCCTTCTTTTTCTAAACTAGATGAAACAGACTCTGAAAGTTCATCATAAGAGTCGGTAGAACCAGTAACTCCTATTCCCTCTCTTTTTAAGGCTATGGCTAAATCACATATAATATTTTCATCTATCCCTATAAAATGTACTCTCATAATCTTTGTAATATACTCACGTCTTGTTTCATATCTGTTATCAAAAGGGCTACCACTCCATTATAACTCTCGATCCCCTCTTTTTGGCTGTTAAACTTTAAGAACCAATCGTAAATTTTTCTAGATATCACTGAAAATATACTTTTTGAATACTTAGAGAAGTAATTATTTATGTGTTGAATGTCCCTTTTCACTCCAGGCTCTAAATTTTTATATAAAAGATCGAATTCATCTCTATCTCTTCTTTTTAAATCTGAAATAGAATATATCAGAGCGCATAGGTATCCTGAATATCTAAAGAAAATATTATCAGATGCTACACTCGCCTTAAATCCTATAAAATTTGCTTGACTCTCTGAAGCGATCCCTATCTGATGTGCTTTTTCATGACAAATTACAAAAGGTAATTTCTGTATTGGAATTTCGGTATTTACATTAGCCTCTGCAGTAAATGGATTGTAATATCCCAAGTTGCCTAAGTAACTGTGTAATTCTGGAATCAGAATAGGCTTAATACTTTGATATTTGTAATCGAATATAGAATTTACTTCACCTAAAATTCTAAAGTTATCTTCAGCCATTGAAAATAATTCAGGTATGTCTGATGAACATACACTCACTCCCTGAGTATCTTGTTCTATTCCACTTCGCATTTCAACGGTTTTGTCTAATAGATATTGACAGAGATTTATCAAATCCTCATTTGAATATTTGGGGCCTTGGCCTAAGAATGATTTTTTGTAATTAAATCCGAATAACACATAGAACGAGACATAACAAATAGTCAGAGTTAAAGATAATCTATACAAGAGCTTTTCCTTTCCACTCTTACGAGTTAAGAACATCGCTAACAACATCAACGATAAGTACGACAAGTAAATTACAAGAGATAAAACCAACAGATCGCCAACTGAAAAGGGTATGTAAAAAAACAATATCCTTAAAACCTCCGAAACAAAAGGGAATACTCTCAGGCTATAAAATGATATCCACCAGTCGAAATACCCCATGATGTGCACTAATAACAGGGATATAGCGAGAAAATAATATTTTTTATATAAAATAATATTATACATTTGCGTATTGTTGTCTGAGTAGCGCGTCTTTTTCTTGCTACCAAAATCTAACAGAACGCAAAAGTATATATAAATGGTTTAGTTTTCTACTAAACTACTCATGCTGGGTGAATTTAAATACGGTACGATAATTTTAGCTAAATATGTTTAACAAACAAGACTTGGAGGTGTTGACTCTTCCAGAATTGCAGGCTATTGCAAAAAAAATAGGTTTAAATAAATATTCTAAAAAGAACAAACAAGATATTATTTATTCCATATTGGATTTTCAATCAGAGGCAAATAGTTCTGATTTAAAACTAGAAAAAATCAAGACAGAAAAACCAAATCATACAAATGAAAGTCACAATAATCTAGATGATAACCATACTGTCGTAAAAAGAAAAAATAATCCCCGTGTGAGAATAGAAAACAAAAATCACTCAGAATCTAGAGTAGATAATAATTCTGACTCTAAAACAGATGAGACTGATACTGTAACAGAAAGCAAGAATACTGTCGATCGGGAAATAGATACGAACCACAGACAAGAGACATCTAGATATCCTCAAAAAAGAAGCAGATACAATCCTAAAAATAACAAGGGCGAAAGCGAATATGAATTCCCAGGAACTCTGACAACAGAGGGAGTTTTGGAGATTATGCAAGAGGGTGGATATGGATTTTTACGCTCTTCGGATTACAACTATTTAAACTCTCCAGATGATGTATATGTATCGGTGTCTCAAATCAGGTTATTTGGATTAAAAACAGGAGATACTGTTACAGGAACTATAAGACCTCCAAAAAAGGGAGAGAAATATTTTCCTCTTATAAAGGTCAATGAGATAAATGGTTGCGATCCTAATGCCGTGAGAGACAGGATAGCTTTTAAACATTTGGTTCCCCTTTTCCCAGAGGAGAAGTTGAACCTAGATGGAAAGAAAAGTACTACTGCTACAAGAATTATAGATATGTTTTCTCCTATAGGGAAAGGACAAAGAGCCATGATTGTAGCACAGCCTAAAACAGGGAAAACCATACTTTTAAAAGAAATAGCTAATACTATAGCTGAGAATCACCCCGAAGTATATCAAATAGTTTTACTCATAGATGAAAGACCTGAAGAGGTCACCGATATGAAAAGAAGTGTAAATGCAGAAGTGATAGCATCTACATTTGATGAGTCAGCTGAACTACACGTAAAAATAGCAAATATAGTACTAGAAAAGGCAAAGAGAATGGTAGAATGTAAGCATGACGTGGTTATATTACTCGACTCTATAACCCGACTGGCTAGGGCTTATAACGTGGTCTCTCCAGCTTCTGGAAAAATTCTCTCTGGTGGTGTAGATTCTAAGGCCTTGCATAAACCTAAGGGAATATTTGGAGCTGCTAGAAATATAGAAGGTGGAGGCTCATTATCTATTATAGCTACAGCCCTTGTAGATACAGGCTCTAAAATGGATGAAGTAATCTTTGAAGAATTCAAGGGAACTGGTAATATGGAATTACAATTGGATAGGAAAATAGCTAATAGAAGAATATATCCGGCCATAGACCTAATATCTTCTGGAACTCGAAGAGACGATCTACTACTAGATAAACAAACTCTACAGAGAATGTGGATTTTAAGAAAATACCTAAACGATATGAATCCTCTAGAGGCTATGGAGTCATTAAAAGACAAGATCGAAAAATCTAAAGACAATCAAGAGTTCATGAATTCCATGAACGACGACTAGAATATCCATATATATTAATGGAAAGAGATATAGATATATCCATAGTTATACCTCTTCTAAATGAAAGAGAGTCTATATCAGAACTTTACTATTGGATTAAAGAATCTATGGGAAGTCATGAGTTGACTTATGAGATAATTTTCATAGATGATGGCAGCAAAGATGATTCTTGGGATATTATAGAAAGTCTTTCAAAAAAAGACACAGAGGTCAAAGGTATTCGTTTTAGATTCAACCAAGGCAAGTCTCAGGCTCTAAATGTGGGCTTTGCCAAAGCCAAAGGCCATGTAGTAATCACTATGGATGCCGATTTACAAGACAATCCAGAAGAGATTTACAACCTATATAAAACAGTAATGGAAGGAGAATACCATATAGTTTCTGGATGGAAAAAAAACAGAAAAGATCCTCTGACAAAAACTCTTCCAAGCAAAGTGTTTAATTGGGCTGCCAGGCTGTATTCAGGCATAAAACTTCACGATTTTAACTGTGGAATAAAGGCCTATAAATCAGAAGTCATAAAGAGCATAGACGTATACGGAGAAATGCATAGATACATTCCAGTATTGTCTAAGCTACAAGGTTTTGATAGGATAACTGAAAAAGAAGTAAAACATCAAGCCAGGAAATACGGAAAGACTAAGTTTGGCGCAAGTAGATTTATTAATGGATTTTTAGATTTAGTATCCCTATGGGTGCTACACAAATTTGGTAAAAGGCCTATGCACTTCTTCGGGACCTTTGGAGTATTGATGTTTTTTATAGGATTCTTAGGAGCTTTTTATATAGGCGCTTCAAAGCTTTGTTCCATATACCATGGAGCTCCTACAATTTTAGTTGTAAACGATCCTTGGTTTTATATTTCCTTAACTAGTATGATATTGGGTTCTATGTTATTTCTAACTGGATTTATAGCGGAATTAATGCTGATGAACAACAAGACGAAAAACACCCCAAATATCTTAACCCAAATAAATATTGAATAATATTTATCTCGTTGACAAAAAGTGAATTATTTTTTTTAAAAAAAACTATTTTTAACATATTTTGAGTATTTCAAATAGCTTTATTTACTGAGAATGTGGCCACAGAGAAAATAGATATAATAATAAAAACCCTACCAGCCCTCTCGGGTATATATCAATTTTTCAATAATAGAGAAGAATTGCTCTACGTAGGAAAGGCCAAAAACATAAAGAAAAGGGTGAGTTCTTATTTCACTAAAACTCACGATCACAAAAAAACACTCCTCTTAATAAAAAACATCCGAGATGTAAAATACATAGTAGTAGAAACTGAATTAGATGCTCTTTTATTAGAAAATTCTCTGATAAAAAAATATCAACCCAAATACAATGTAAAACTAAAAGACGATGCTAGCTATCCTTGGATATGTATAAAAAAAGAAGAGTTCCCAAGAATATTTATAACTAGAAAAGTGATAAAAGATGGAAGTGAATATTACGGACCGTATTCTTCTGTTAAAATGGCAAAAAATATTTTAGATTTAATCAGAGATTTATATCCCCTTAGAACCTGTAATCACAAACTTACAAGAGAAAATATAGAAAAGAAAAGTTTTAAACTTTGCTTAGAATATCACATTGATAACTGCAATGGAGGCTGTTGCGGATTAGAGACAAATCAAGATTATTTTGAGAATGTAAAAATTATTAGGGATATAATAGGAGGTAATTATAGCATAGCTCATAAAAATTTCACGCTGATGATGAAAGATTATGCTAAAAAGATGGAATTTGAAAAAGCTCAAAAGATAAAAGAGAAAATACATCTTTTAGAGACCCATCAGGTCAAATCTACTATTGTAAATCCTAAGCTAAAAAATATAGATGTATACACGATCTATTCAGATAGTAACTACGCTTACATAAATTTTATAAAAATCTCTAACGGAACTATAACATACTCTCAAAATTTAGAAATTAAAAAACAATTAGAAGAATCTGACAAAGAACTCCTAGAGATTGGAATCACAGAAATGAGACAAAAAATACACTCTCACAGCAGAGATATTCTAGTTCCTTTTCCAATAAATATTGGTGATGATAATGTAAAAATATCTGTCCCTAAATTAGGGGATAAGAAAAAAGTTTTGGATCTGTCCTATAAAAACGCTAGATATTTCAGGCAAGAAAAATTGAAACAGACACAGATAGTAGATCCAGATAGATATACTAACAGAATATTAGAACAGATGAAAGTGGATTTGAAATTAAGTGAAAGGCCAATACATATAGAATGTTTCGACAATTCTAATATACAAGGCAATAGTCCTACTTCGGCCTGTGTAGTTTTCAAAAACGCTAAACCTTCTAAAAAAGATTACAGACATTTCAATGTAAAGACGGTATTAGGCCCCGATGATTTTGCCTCTATGGAAGAGGTAATATACAGACGCTATAGCAGACTATTACACGAGGATAGCAAAATGCCTCAGCTAATTGTTATAGACGGAGGCAAAGGACAAGTGAGCGCTGCTGTAAAGAGTTTGAAGAAATTAGATATACATAATTCTGTGTCTGTAATAGGGATAGCAAAGAGATTAGAAGAATTGTTTTTCCCAAATGATCCAATACCATTATATCTAAACAAAAACTCTGATACTCTTAAGGTAATACAGCAAATGAGGAATGAAGCACATCGTTTTAGCTTAAGACATCACAGAAATGTCAGAAGCAAAAGAGCTATTTCATCCGAATTAGATCAGATAGAGGGAATAGGACAAAATTCTAAGATGAAACTACTCAGAGAGTTAAAATCTGTATCGGAGATAAAAAACTCATCTCTAGTAGAATTGGAACAAATTCTCGGCAAGGTAAAGGCCAACAGAGTTTATACCTTTTTCAACAAAGATTATATAAATTGATATCAGACAGAATTTAATTTACAGTCCGTCCTCCTAAGGGTTGGATTTAGTAGGATGCTTGCTGAATAGATTTTCCATTGCTGAACCTGAAAACCTGAGTTCGATTAATAATTTACTTAATTAACCTGGATTCAAAGGAGTTTATTATGTTATCAGTTTCAAACCTTAAAGAAGTTATAGACATGATATTTGATAACTCCCCGTTTATTTGTCCATCTTTTCTACAAGAGTTAAATAAAGCTATTTGAAAAACAAATAAAGAAAAAAGTAAAATTTTTGATTTCATATTATATTGAGATAAATAGATGATTAAAAATCTATTATTAAAATAAATACACAATCTCTAAAGACTCTAGTCTCAATTAAGAGCTTGCTGATTTATTATTTTACAATAAACAAAGGGAGAAATAAAGATTACACTGTTTAATGAAAAAAGTTTTAGATAAATTTCTTTTTAAATAAAATACGTAATACTCTATTTTATTCGAAATATTTTTTATAAGTTTGCATGGCATTTAAAAATCGCTATAGCACAAGTTTATTTTTTAAATCATTATATCTATTTTGCAAATTATACGGTGTCATCAATAAGATGACTTTTTTTTAATTTTTAAAAATTACAATTATGAAAACATTTTTGAGTAAAATCATTTTAGGGATCTTTTTTATATCTTTTTCTTACTCTTGTGGTAAAGAGGCAATTAGCAAGGAAAAAAACGAATCTAAGATTAGTAGTTCGGATACTGATAATCCTACTGATACTGACGTAACTAGTACCGATTCTTCTTCTGAAGAAGGAGTCGAACCTGCTGAAGATGAGAATGCTGTTAATAATGAAGACGAAAGTAATAGCAAGGAAGAAGGTGACCAAGAAGGAGAAGAAGTAAAAGAAGGTGACCAAGAAGAAGGAGAAGTAGCAGAAGGAGAAGGAGAAGGAGAAGGAGAAGATAAAGTAGCAGGAGAAGATGAAGCAGCAGAAGATGAAGCAGCAGAAGATGAAGCAGCAGAAGATGATGAAGTAGAAGATAAAGTAGTAGGAGAAGAAGATAACCAAGAAAAAGAAGGTGACCAAGGAGAAGGAGGAGAAGATAACCAAGAAAAAGAAGGTGACCAAGGAGAAGGAGGAGAAGATGAAAAAAAAGAAGTAGAAGGAGGAGAAGCTCAACCTGCTGCTGATGAGAGTGTTGTTAATGAAGACGAAGATAACGAGAATGCTGTTAATAGAGACGAAAATAAAAGCAAAGAAGAAATAGTGGGAAAAGGCGATGTAAAAGAAGAAAAAGAAGAAGATTCTGATGGTCAGTCTATCTAGAAGATTGGCTTAATAATTGGGCTGATAAACAGCATCCATATAAAAAGAAGCCGTCTCATTTTATTAATGAGACGGCTTTTTAATTTTTGGTATTTAGCGGACACTACCCCTTAAAGTGTGTAAATAAAAAATGACATATTTTTTTGTTTTTATTCATAGTCGAACTCTTTCGTCAAAAATAGTTAAAAATTGATTCAGGATTATTTCCCAATTTGGTATGGGTTTGGACCATTTTTTTGTAGCCTCCCTCAGGGCTAAAAAAGTAGATTTCATAACAGCATCATCAGTTGGGAATGACAATTTGTTTTTGGTATATTTTCTGATTTTTCCATTGAGGTTTTCAATCAAGTTGGTCGTGTAAATAATTTTCCTGATTTCTACGGGAAACTCATAAAAAGCAGACAATTTCTCCCAGTTATCTCGCTAGCTTTTAACAGCATAGGAATACTTAGATTCCCATGTTTTTGCAAAGTCATTTAGGGCAGCCTCAGCTGATTGTTTAGTAGGGGAATTGTATATTGATTTCATGTCATTAAAAAACGTCTTTTTATCCTTACATACTACATATCTGCTTGAATTCCTGATTTGATGTACTACACATATTTGTGTTGTGGATTCAGGAAATACATTTTTTATAGTTTGGGTAAAGCCATTTAAATTATCCGTAGCTGTGATAAGTATATCCTCAACTCCTCTAGCCTTTAAATCCGTTAATACGTTCATCCAAAAGGCAGAGGATTCATTCTTCCCTAACCATAAGCCTAATACTTCTTTTTTCCTATCTCTACCAAGGCCAATAGCGATGTACATACTCTTGTTGATCACTTTGGAATTCTCCCTAACTTTAAATACTATATCATCCATCCAAACTATCAAATATACAGGCTCTAGAGGTCTATTTTGCCAGGCTATGATATCATTTGTCACTCTATCTGTGATACGGGATATGGTAGATGTAGAAATATCAAAATTGTATAACTCTTGTATTTGATCCTCTATGTCTGAGTTACTCATCCCCTTGGCATAAAAACTGATGATTATATTTTCTAATCCTTCTGCCATATTCTTGCGTTTAGGGATTAACATAGGATTAAAAGAGGAATCTCTATCTCTTGGAACTTTAATTTTGCTCTCTCCTAATGATGTCCTAACATTTTTTGTAGAATAGCCATTGTGGAAATTTGTATTCTTTGATTGCTCATATTTAGAATAATCCAAATGTGAATCTAATTCCCCTTCTAGAATCTTTTCAATACCTCGTCTCTGAATGTCTTTTAGAAATGATAGCAGATCTTCTCCTGTTTTGAATTGCTTTAAGAATTCATCTTTTAATAAATCTTCTTTTTTCATTTGTATAAAGTTTTAATTGTTTTTTTAAATATCTAGTTTTTTTTTATCCTAAATATAAACTTTACACACTTTTCAGGATAGTGTCTAGAATCTTTTCAATACCTCGTCTCTGAATATCTTTTAGAAATGATAGCAGATCTTCTCCTGTTTTGAATTGCTTTAAGAATTCATCTTTTAATAAATCTTCTTTTTTCATTTGTATAAAGTTTTAATTGTTTTTTTTAAATATCTAGTTTTTTTTTATCCTAAATATAAACTTTACACACTTTAAGGGATAGTGTCACTTTAAGCGATAGTGTCAATCATAGATGCCTTAGTAGAACTCGAAAGTGATTTTTACATCTTCTCATTCTAGATCTTCACTGTTATCAGTTTCAAACCTTAAAGAAGTTATAAACATGATATTTGATAACTCCCCGTTTATTTGTCCATCTTTTCTACAAGAGTTAAATAAAGCTATTTGAAAAACAAATAAAGAAAAAAGTAAAATTTTTGATTTCATATTATATTGAGATAAATAGATGATTAAAAATCTATTATTAAAATAAATACACAATCTCTAAAGACTCTAGTCTCAATTAAGAGCTTGCTGATTTATTATTTTACAATAAACAAAGGGAGAAATAAAGATTACACTGTTTAATGAAAAAAGTTTTAGATAAATTTCTTTTTAAATAAAATACGTAATACTCTATTTTATTCGAAATATTTTTTATAAGTTTGCATGGCATTTAAAAATCGCTATAGCACAAGTTTATTTTTTAAATCATTATATCTATTTTGCAAATTATACGGTGTCATCAATAAGATGACTTTTTTTTAATTTTTAAAAATTACAATTATGAAAACATTTTTGAGTAAAATCATTTTAGGGATTTTTTTTATATCTTTTTTTTACTCTTGTGGTAAAGAGGCAATTAGCAAGGAAGAAAACGAATCTAAGATTAGCAATTCGGATATTGATCAGTCTACTAAGACTGGCATAACTAGTACTGATTCTCCTTCTGAAGAAGAAGCTCAACCTGCTACTGATGAGGGTGCTGTTGATGAGGGTGCTGTTAATGAAGACGAAAGTAAAAGCAAAGAAGAAGGAGAAGAAGCAGAAGAAGGAGTAGAAAACGAAGAAGCAGCAGAAGCAGAAGAAGGAGTAGAAAACGAAGAAGCAGAAGAAGCAGAAGAAGCAGAAGAAGCAGAAAACGAAGAAGCAGAAGAAGCAGAAAACGAAGAAGCAGCAGAAGCAGAAGAAGCAGAAGAAAGAGTAGAAGATAATCAAGAAGAAGAAGGTGACCAAGAAGGAGAAGAAGCAGCAGCAGTAGAAGAAGGAGGAGAAGATGAAGAAGATCAAGCAGCAGGAGTAGAAGAAGATGAAGCAGCAGGAGACGAAAACAACAAAAAAGAATAATAAGATTCTACTGTTAAGTCTATCTAGAAGATTAACTTAATAATTAGGTCGATAAACAGTATCCATATAAAAAGAAACCGCCTCATTAATGAAATGAGGCGGTTTTTTAATTCTTGGTATTTAGCTGCTACATTTTACTTTCCTTTTAATGAGAATAAAAAAAAGATTTTTTTACAGTGATTTTTTTAATTCAGAACAACTTCAAAGAGAGAAGCTCTCTTACCAATTTGAGCAGGCCAATGTAATAAAATTTCATTGCGACAATTAAATCCCTTATTTAAACTCTTTTAAAGCAAATGGTTTTTGAGTAAGATAAAACGCTTATAGTCAGATTTTTAGGTTAAGACTTAATTCATTATTATGAGTATACTATTGCTAGAATATTCCAATTTGGTTAATATTTTTTTTGGTTCAAGACAACTTAAGGGGATTTTTTCTTATCCATTTTAACATACAAAAATACAAATTTTCATTTCGATAATTAAACCTCAATTCACACTCTTTTAGATGATAATAAAACTTGTGCTTATGGACTCCTCTAAACCTGGATAATCGAACTTTACATAGTCCCCAAAAATTCTCAATTCCATTAACCCGCATTATTCATAGTCATACTAAAATAGATTAGACGTGATATTTTTTCCTTAACTTTTTTACTAATCGAAGAGAACTCATCTTCTTTGTCGTTTTTTTGCACCTTTTTTTAGGATGACAATGCTCTTTTTTAGTGTTTTTACATGGTTTTTTAACGACAAGGCGTAACTATCCCAAGGTTGTTCATTTCACAAATAAACAACCGTTACTGGGTAATAATTTCCCGAAATAAACCCTTGTAAACAAAAGATTTAGATAGCTGATAATAGATTCGCCTTTTGGTAATTTTAATCGTTGCTCCTACCTTGAGAAGATAGGTTCTAATCGAACTGATTAACCATTTTTTTGCTACTTCAAATCTTGTTTTCTTTATCTTCTGTTTCAGTAATAAAAACATTTCATAGGCAAGACTACTCNTCATAAGTCGAAAAAAATTAGCAAGAAAACTATGATTTGACAAACGATCAGAAAAACACATATTTTTAACTTCTTTTATTCTATTTTCACTTGAATCACCTCTTTTCACATAAAAGTCAAAGTAAATTTCTCTAGCATCCTTTTGGGGAAGATTACTAGAAAAATGCCTTATGTTCATCCCTAATCCTGTACTCTCAACTTTAGAATAGCACTGTTGAGGCTTGTGCCAACTCTTGGCTTTGTACGTAAAACTCATAAAATGTTGGTGCTTCTCTCCCTGATCTAAATACATTTTTTTTACAGCATTTTTTGACCAAGATACCTTTCTTTTTAAAACTTCATTGCTCGCTATGCCTGTCACATATAGTAAATCAAAATCATCTACTAATTGGTAAAAAGGAGCGCAACTAAAGCCGCTATCACTTCTAANA